>NZ_JADQAQ010000013.1 GCF_022129445.1 Photobacterium sp. Ph5 | reverse complement strand
TACACATCTATAGGATCGTTCAACTGATCATTTTTGTCTTAACTGATCGGCATTACAGCTTATGCTGGGCTTTTTTATTTTTCACTTATCACTCTGATTAAATTTGTTTTTTAGTAAACTTTCGTGAAAAATCAAACAGAAAATGGATATTGAATTGCATCATGATGCTCGTAACCCACCACTTCAAAATCATCTAGCGTTACCCATGTCTCTAAATCTTCTAATGATTTGATCATTGGGTTAATTTTAAGTTGTGGTGAGGCGAATGGAGCACGCTTTAATTGTACATCACGCATTAACTCTAACTGATCTTCATAGATATGTGCGTTTATAATTTTGTGGTATGCCTGACCCGCTTTATTACCTGTAATTTGTGCCATTAACGCCAGCAAGGTAAATACCTGTACTTGATTGAAGTTTAATCCTAGTGGCACATCGCATGAACGCTGGTAGCTCGTTAAATATAACGTATCACCCAGTAGTGAAAATGTGTGTGTATGCATGCAAGGACGCAGACACCCCATATCAAACTCACCAGGGTTATAAAACGTTAAGATCTCACCGCGATCATCAATACCTTTAGTTAAATCATCAACAATCTTCTTTAATTGATCAATTGGCGTACCGTCTGATTTTTGCCAACGACGACCTTGAACACCATAAACGCGCCCCATGTCATCTTCACCTTTACGATGAGGATTGTTCAGCCATGCTTGGTTATCATTGGCGTTAGCATTCCAAGTGTTACAGCCAATCGCACGAAATTGCGCTGCACTATCATAGCCACGTAAGTAACCGAGAAGCTCTGCGATTGCAGCTTTCCAGAAACTTTTACGAGTAGTGATCAACGGAAACTGATTATTAGCAACATCATAAGTCAGATCAGCATTGATAACCGTTAAACAACGCTTACCTGTACGTTCATTTTCAATCCATACACCGTCGTCAACGATGCGTTGGCATAAGGCTAAATATTGTTTCATAGTCCTACTCGTAAATTGAATACGCCCAGCAAAAGCTAGGCGCGAAAATTAGTAATTGTTATTCTATCAGAAGCCTGTTGGCCCTGCTGTTAACTTAAAAACATTTTTATACTGATCACTAACAATAACACCGCAAATAGCTTTTTCAGTGTCGGGGTCGGTAGTCGACTCACTAACGCCGCACCGTAACGAGTTGCGATCATTGATGTTGCAGCAATACCAAATAAAGCCGGTAAATATACATAACCCGCACTAAACGCAGGTAACGCTTCACTGCCAACACCTGCGTAAATAAAGCCAATCATTCCAGAAACAGCAATTAAGAAACCAACGAGCGAAGAGGTACCGATAGCACGTCGCATCTCAATACCATAATAACTTAAAAACGGCACCGTTAATGATCCTCCACCAATGCCAGCGAGACTTGAGATCAAACCAATGATGCCGCCACTTGATACACATGCTAGTGGGTTTGGCAGAGGCTTATTGTTTATCACTTTCATTGATAGCAACATCTGAATTGCTAGGCACAATACGATGACAGCAAAAATTTTAGGTAAATAATGTGACGGGATGATCTCAGCAACAACACTCCCCCCTAATCCACCAACAATGATCCCTGGCGCTAATATTTTAACCACTGAAAAATCAATATTTCCAAGCTTAAAGTGATTACGGGCAGAGGCCATTGAAGTCATAACAATACTGGCAAGTGATGTCGCTAAGGCAATATGCATCACAAGATGCGATGCAATTCCAGCTTTCGGTAATAACCAAACTAGAGCTGGCACAACCAATAAACCACCGCCAATGCCTAATAAACCAGCCAACAGCCCAACGACAGATCCCAATAGCAAACACATGCTAAATAGCCAAAGTGTTGTTTCATACATAATACGTAACCAATATCAAAAAGTGTTCTATTTACCTGCGCGGATGAAACCACCTAAACCATGCTGCTCAACAAATAACGTTGTTCTATCTCTTACTTCACAAGATAAATGTACCGCGAGAACATCATCCGCCAGTTGCTCCATATCAAGTGCTGACACATGACGTAATATATATTTTATTTTGGCTACATTGCGGGTATTCATACTCAATGATCGATACCCCATTCCGACTAATAAAATTGCACCAATCGGATCGCCAGCTAATTCACCACAAACGCAAACTGGAATTTGGTAACGTTCAGCACTTTCGATAATATGCTTTAACGCATTTAAAACAGCGGGGTGAAACGCATCATAAACACTGGCGACCCGAGAGTTATTTCGATCAACGGCAAGCAAATATTGAGTTAAATCATTACTACCGACTGAAATAAAATCGACTTTATCGGCTAGCGCGTGTAGTTGGTAAAGCATTGACGGTACTTCAATCATAATCCCTAAACGGGGTTTTCTTAACTCACCATCATATTGTGCTGCTACTTCTTGGTAAGCCCGCTCAATAAGTATTTTTGCCTCATCAAGTTCTGCTATCCCTGAGATCATTGGCAGTAAAATATCCATATTATTTAGGCCAATACTGGCGCGTAACATTGCTCTAACTTGAATTAAAAAAATCTCGGGGTGATCTAACGTAAAACGGATCCCTCGCCAACCTAAAAAAGGGTTATCTTCTTCAATAGTTAAATACGGTAACGGTTTATCGCCACCAATATCGAGCGTTCGCATCACAACGGTTTGATCAGGGTAGGTCTGTAAAATAGAACGATATTGATTAATTTGTTCTTCTTCTGAAGGAAAACTACGCTGTAATAAAAAAGGGACTTCGGTGCGATATAAGCCAACCCCATCGACCCCTTTATTAACTGCAATACTGGTATCTGCACTTAACCCCGCATTTAAGTGAACCATAATTCGTTGATTATCTTTGGTGTAGGCTTCTTTATCCAGATCGCCTTCAACCGTTTTGGCTAACTCATGTTCTTCACGTAACAAACGACGATATTCAACTAATACATGGCGATTAGGGTTAACAAGAAAATCACCACGATAACCATCAACAATAACTAAATTGTTATGTACTGTATGAGGAACAAAATCGACCCCCATAATCGCAGGGATACCTAGCGCTCGAGACAAAATAGCGGCATGTGAATTGGCCGCACCTTCTTGAGCAACAACTGCAGCAAGCTTTCCTAAAGGTACAGTCGCTAACATAGCTGCCGTTAATTCACGGGTTAATAAAACGACAGGCTCATCCCACTGTAACTCATCGACATCTTCATCGCGTAAGAAGAATAATAATCGCTGGCCTAGTTCACGAATATCTTGTGCGCGTTCTTTGAGATATTGATCTTTCATATTCGCAAAACGTGCAGAATAAGATTCAACCACTTGACGAACAGCCCACTCAGCCTGATCACCACAAGCAATGCGAGCTTTCAGATCTTTGCGGAGCATAGGATCATTGAGTAAATGGCTAAATAAATCAAAAATAGCGAGGGTTTCTTTTTGCAGTTCACTATCAAAGCGTTTACGTAAACGACGAAACTCAGTACTGGCCGCTTCTATTGCGATAGTTAAACGTTCTTGCTCAAAATTCACATCGAGGCAAGATGTAGGAGCAACATGTTCTAATAGTGGTTGGGTATCGTCCCACCATGCTTTTGCAACAGCAACACCAGCAGAAGCAGCCGATCCAGTAAGATGTAATTTATTACCTTGCTCAAACCACATTCCTTGCGCTTTAGCATGAGCTAAAATACCCGATAGTTGAGCGGCAAGGGTAACTAAGAAAGATTCTTCACTTTCATTAAATTCACGTTTCTCTCGTTGCTGTACAACGAGTACACCCAGCACTTGGCGCTGATGAATAATAGGAGTACCAAAAAACGATCGAAAGGATTCCTCGCCGATCCCTGGAAGATGTTTGAAGTGAGGGTGAACACGAGCATCAGCAACATTAACGAGCTCCGCACTACGACCAACAAGGCCAACTAAGCCTTGGTTAAAGCGTAAACTTACACGCCGCTGCGACTTATGCAGCCCTTGCGTTGCCATCAATGTATAAAGCTGACGCTCATGATTAGCAATATAGACCGAACAACAATCTGTTTTCATCGCCTGACAAGTGCTCATCACTAATTGATCTAGCGCTTCTATCAAGGTCTGAGCGCTGACAACCTTGTCAACTATCTCTCTAAGCTGTGTCAGCATAACAAGCCTTATTATCCTTCTATATTGCCAATAACCTCTATACTACCTTGTTTACTTTTTATTATTACGCTTGAATTTTCGCTCTTTCCATTCTTTAAAAGGCATGGCTACAGGCGCAAACTCTTTAAGCGCACGACGGTAAACATCACGCTTAAACGAAACGACCTGTCGAACTGGATACCAATAACTTACCCATCGCCACCCATCAAATTCAGGTGTAGCACCTCGCTGCATATTGACCTTGGACTCATCGCATTCCAAGCTCAACAAAAACCATTTCTGTTTCTGCCCGATACAAACAGGTTTCGAATCCCACCGCACTAAACGTTTCGGTAATTTATAGCGTAGCCAATGACGGCTTGACGCAATTATCCTGACATCTTTTTTGGTTAATCCTACTTCTTCGTACAATTCACGGAACATGGCTTGTTCTGGTGTTTCACCATCATCAATACCACCTTGCGGAAACTGCCAAGAATGTTGTCCATATCGTCGAGCCCAAAATACCTGGCCATGGCTATTGCAGATAACGATCCCTACATTAGGGCGGTATCCATCGCCATCAATCACTGGACGACCTCAAGTATAAATATCTATTAATAGTGATTTTTTCATAGTAGAAGAGATCGGTAAACAAAGATTCGATCAGATCGTGATATTTTCCTATCGAAACCTCAAATTTGGGATAACTCGTCCTTCAACAAGAGGTTATAAACATTCAAATGAGACATACCCCACATTTATTCACTCTTTCTGTGGATAGATTTGTGTAGAAAATAAAAAAAGCATGAATTTATGTACACCCACCACTTAATTAGCCTTGGTTTTAAAACACAAAAAAATAAATATAACCATTAAAAATCAATATTATACAAATATAAAAAACACATAATAAATTTAAATAAATCGAATATTCACATCTCAAAAAAACGATCGGTCAAAGATCGACCAATTAGGCTTTTATCCACATTAGACAAAAAATAAGATTGCATAGAAGCCAATCAAGACGCACAAAATATCAACTTATACCTGTCTATTTAAACAGTTCATTACAAAAAAAATATTTCATAAAAATATTCTGTGGATATCTTTTAATACGATCCTTTTGTTGCTCTTTAGCGACTCAAAGTTGAAAAAGCTATGTTATGATCTTTAATTGTCCTCTTTAGATCATGATCATCACACAGCACTATGTCAAAATCTGAGCAACCATCAGCACCTCTCACTGAACAAGAACTACTCAATCGCGCCCAACAATTGGCAGGATTAACACTTGGAGAATTGGCTGATCTTGCAGGCATTATTCCCCCACCAGATTTAAAAAGAGATAAAGGGTGGGTTGGACAACTGTTGGAATGGCACTTAGGAGCAACAGCTGGAAGCAAGCCCGTTCCTGACTTTATTGAGCTTGGTATTGAGCTTAAAACGATCCCTATTGGTTATAATGGGAAACCATTAGAAACCACATTTGTCTGTGTAGCCCCTTTGATTGGGGTGCAAGGCTTACGCTGGGAAACCAGCCATATTCGTCATAAACTATCACGAGTATTATGGATCCCCGTTGAAGGTGAACGTGATATCCCCCTAGCTGATCGTCACGTTGGATCACCGTTGATTTGGAGCCCATCAATCACTGAAGAAGCGCAGTTACAACAAGACTGGGAAGAGTTAATGGATATGATTGTACTCGGCCAAGTCGAGCACATTACGGCACGCCATGGCGACGTACTTCAACTACGACCAAAAGCTGCTAATAGTAAAGTACTAACAGAAGCCTATGGTGCAAATGGGCAACCAATTAAAACTTTACCGCGTGGTTTTTATTTAAAAACGCACTTTACCGCTGAAATTTTAGCTCAATATTTTATTTAGCCTGTATTCCAGGACTAAAAATACAGCACCATATCTTCTTCACAACCAGAAGTGATCCCTTCCGGTAAGAATTCATCATAAGGATCGGTTAAACGTAATGTCATATTACTGATCCCAACTGACTTCAACAGTGCCTGTGCCTGCTCAATTGTCTTAAAATGCAGTAAATTATCTTGATCATCTTTAAGCGGCTGTAATTTATTCTTATACTCGACTTCCATTAGATAATCGGAATAGCCCGCATAACATGTTAATACACAAAGGGGGATCTTATTCGGTGATGCTTTCAACCAAGGCTTTAATTGAGATTGCTTCATTGTTTATCCACACTAAAAAATAAAGACTCTACTATTAACTATGTGTCAGTTTTCTCCCCCTATCAAGTTCGTAATATAAAATTAATCTCATATTTAATTAAACTTCTCAGTCCAAATGCTTCAAGCTATAGTCAAATAAAAGACAGTAATGGCAAGGACAGCAAATGAAATATCACACGATCCCGCATTCAAATTTAGACGTCAGTAAAATATGTTTAGGTACCATGACCTTCGGGGCACAAAACAATGAAGCCGAAGCACATAGCCAGCTGGATTTAGCCATCGAACGCGGCGTAAATTTTATTGATACCGCAGAAATGTATCCGGTCCCTCCTAACAAAGAGACTCAGGGACTGACTGAAAGCTATATTGGTAATTGGTTAGAGAAATCAGGATCACGCGACAAGCTAATCATCGCAACCAAGGTAGCAGGTCCACATAATGTGCCATATATCCGCGATAATATGTCACTCAACCGTCGTCATATTCATGATGCGGTGAATGATAGTCTTGAGCGTCTAAAAACCGATTATATCGACCTTTATCAAGTGCATTGGCCCCAACGACAAACTAATTGCTTTGGTAAGTTAAACTATCATTATGAAGAAGATCATTCTGGCGTTACATTAATTGAAACACTTGAGGCGTTAAGTGAATTAGTCATCGCTGGAAAAGTCAGAAATATCGGTGTCTCTAATGAAACCCCTTGGGGAGTGATGTCTTATCTTAAATTAGCTGATAAGCATAATTTACCTCGTATTGTCTCTATTCAAAATCCCTACAATTTACTTAACCGTAGCTTTGAAGTCGGACTTTCTGAAATTAGCCATCATGAAGGTGTAGAGCTACTCGCCTATTCCCCGTTAGCTTTTGGCGCATTAAGCGGTAAATACTTAAATAATGCCAAGCCTAAAGGGGCGCGATGCACTGAGTTTCCTCGTTTTTCACGTTATTTTAATCAGCAAGGTATTCAAGCCACACAAGCTTATATCGATGTCGCTAATAATCACGGACTCGATCCTGCCAAAATGGCCCTCGCTTTTGTTAACCAACGTCCTTTTGTTGCTGCAAATATCATTGGCGCAACCACACTGGAGCAGTTAGAGAACAATATAAATAGTATTGATCTAATACTGTCTGAAGAAATCATGAAAGATTTAGAGCAAGTTGGTATTCAATATTCAAACCCTTGCCCTTAGCGTTTAAATATCACATAAACGTTGGCCAGTAAGTTGAAATACTTACTGGCCTTTCTATTTACGTGTTGTGTCTAAACCGCAGCGTTTGCCTTAAATGACGTACTTTACGTTCAGCATGAACAAGATGGCTTACAGCAATACGCCCATCACTTTCCACTCCCACATCTCGTAGTAAATGTGCTGAATGATAAGGCAGGTAAACACGAACTCGTCGCTGTTGATGCCGCCACAAGGTATCTCTACGTTTAACATCTTGTTGGATCAGAAAAATAGCAAATCGGATATAGATAGACTGGCGCATAATATTCTTCTTGGTTTTCAGTTGAGTTAGATATACCCAAAGCAAATATTAACCAATCATTAACACTTAACAAGACTATTTATACCACCCGCTTAAATACATCCTTTATGCTACAAGATCTTGTTTTGTTATATATTAACCAATCTTAAACCAATAGCTATATTTCATATCAGCATAAAAAATTGATGACTATTAATAGGGTTAATTCTATTGAGATCTAAAACAAAAACAGCCACCTTTCGGTAGCTGTTAAGTAAGAATATCCAATTGTATTAGCCTTGTCGGAAACAACGTGGCGGTGGGATCAAGTCATGTTTGTTCAAGAGTCGATACATGGTTGCCCTTGATACACCCAACTCTCTAGCAGCTGCTGAGATCTGTCCTTTATTGTTTTCTAACACTGTCAGTAGTGCCGTACGCTCTGACTCTTCACGAATTTTCTTTAAACTTTGCTTATCTTCAGTAATACGAGGAATATCTAGATGCTCTGCTTCTATACACTTGGTTTCAGCCAATAATACCGAACGTTTAATCTGACTAATTAACTCACGAACATTGCCAGGCCATTGATACTGTAGCAACATAGCTTGCGCTTGTTCTGAAAACGTTTTAGCGACGCTATTATATTGTCTTGCATATTTTAGTAATAGAAACTCTGCCAATAGCACAATATCACTGCCCCTTTCACGCAAAGCAGGTACCGAGAGTGAAATCACATTTAATCTAAAATACAAATCACGGGTTAATGTATCTAACTCTGATAAATCTTCAAAATTGTGACTACTGGTTGCAATAAAACGGATATCTAACGTTAAAGTACTGCCATCAGGGCGATAATAAATACCATCACTGAGTATTTTCAATACTTCTTTTTTTCGTTCATCTGCAAGTAACGTGAATTCATCAAGCACTAACACGCCATTATCAGCATATTCAAGATAAGAATTTTTGCCAACCTCATTTATCCATCCAGCTTGCAAGTTTTCACAGTTAACACGCACTAACGGCTTTTTGGCTCGAATTGAAGCTTGATGTAATGCTTCTGCAACCACCAGTTTCCCTGTACCAATTTCACCATTAATCAAAACAGGTACATCACTTAATGCAACACGCTTAACTTGATCGCGAAGCTTCCTCATCACTGGTGTATTGCCTTGTAAGCCTTGCTGTCCAAATTGACCTAGTTGAGGCCAAACTTGACGCTCTAGCGCTAGCATACCACTTTGATGACCAATGGTTTGTTTTAATCGCTCGCAAGGAACTGGGGTAGAAAAATAATCTAAGCAAAAATTCACAATAAATTGGCTTATTGCTTCATTATTTAATTGTTCATCACGAACAATCGCTATCCAGCGTACTTGCTTATTACGATTCACAAGCGCAGCTAAGCTATGCAAACTAAAATCATCATTACTGAGATCAACAACGCCAATACAGGGACCCATTTCTAACAATAAAGACTCTGCCGCACGTAAATCATAACAACGGTGACATGACCATCCCGCCGCTTCCATTGATGGAAGCCACTTTTGGTTCACACCGCCAAAGACAACAATAGAATTGGCTGCCCCGATCTTATTTCGTTTATCCATCCCTAATCGCCCTTGATAACGTTATTACGTAGCACGACTGTTGTTGTAATCTGTCTTAATAATAACCGTACCAAATCCATAACAATACTATATGTACGCCATACTAGTGCGCAACATGTTTACTATTAAATTCAAACTACAGGCCTTATTTTTATCCTAAAAATTACATTTTATCGAAAGACGTCACAGTCTCAATGAATTTAGAAATAACATTCATTTTTAATACAACAAAATAAAAACCAAACAACTAAACGGCATCACTTAGATTGTATTACTTTATTTTGAGGAAAAAAAACCACCGATAAACGGTGGCTTTTTATATCAGCGCTTAAAGTTAGTTGCTTTGAGGTCGCATTGCAGGGAATAGGATCACGTCACGGATAGTGTGCGTATTCGTAAATAGCATCACTAGGCGATCGATACCAATACCCTGACCCGCTGTTGGTGGTAAGCCGTGCTCTAGTGCAGTAATGTAGTCTGCATCGTAGTACATTGCTTCATCATCACCCGCATCTTTAGCATCAACCTGCGCTTTAAAGCGTTGGTCTTGATCTTGTGCATCGTTAAGCTCAGAGAAACCATTTGCTACTTCACGACCACCAATGAAGAATTCAAAACGATCTGTAATGAATGGGTTTTCATCGTTACGACGAGCTAGTGGAGAAATATCTGCTGGGTACTCAGTAATGAAGGTTGGTTGCATTAGTTGAGGTTCAGCGGTTTCACCGAAGATCTCTTCTAGCAGCTGACCACAAGTCCAGAAATCTTCCACATCAACGTGTACAGATTTAGCAATCTTCACCATTAGCTCACGATCAGCAACGCCTTCGTAAGTTAATGCTTGGATTTCAGCGTGCTCTGGGTTGTACTGCTTGATAGCATCTAACATGCTCATACGTGTGTATGGACCTGCAAATTCAACTTCAAACTCACCGTATGGCATTTTAGAAGAACCTAGAACATCAATTGCGATGCTGCTTAGCATTTCTTCTGTCAAATCCATCAGATCGTTATAATCTGCGTACGCCATGTAGAATTCCATCATAGTGAATTCAGGATTATGACGAGGAGATAGACCTTCGTTACGGAAGTTACGGTTGATTTCGAATACACGCTCAAAACCACCAACCACTAGACGCTTAAGGTAAAGCTCTGGGGCAACACGTAGGTACATGTCGATATCTAGTGCGTTATGGTGTGTGATAAATGGACGAGCTGTTGCACCACCAGGGATCACATGCATCATTGGTGTTTCAACTTCCATGAAACCTTTCGTTACCATGAAGCTACGGATCGCAGATACCACTTTTGAACGAACCACAAATGCATGACGTGAATCTTCGTTCACGATAAGGTCAACATAACGCTGACGGTAACGCATTTCTTGGTCAGTTAAACCATGGAATTTTTCAGGTAAAGGACGTAGTGCTTTTGTTAGCAGCTCGTACTCATCCATATTCACGTAAAGATCACCTTTACCTGACTTATGAAGCGCACCTTTAATACCGATAATGTCACCGATATCTAAACCTGAATACTTCTCTTTTAGCTCTTTCTGCACATCTTTTGATGCGTAAGCTTGAATACGACCAGATACATCTTGAATAGCTAAGAAAGGACCACGCTTAGCCATAATACGACCCGCGATTGCAAATACATGACCTGCTTCTTCAAGCTCTTCTTTGGTCATTTCACCGTATTTTGCATTTAAATCTGCCGCTAAGCTATCGCGACGGAAATCATTGGGGTGGCCATTTGCTTTGCAGTTTTCGCGGATCATATCTAATTTAGCGCGACGCTCAGCAATCAGCTTATTCTCATCTTGTAATTGATCAGTCATGGGGTAACCCTTAAATTTTTACCGAAATTCGGTTAAAGACCTGATTTCAGGCTTGCTTCTATAAAACGGTCTAAATCACCGTCCAGTACTGCTTGGGTGTTACGATTTTCCACCCCAGTACGTAAATCTTTAATGCGAGAGTCATCAAGTACGTATGAACGAATTTGACTACCCCAACCAATGTCGGATTTTGTATCTTCACTGGCTTGCTTTTCAGCATTTTGCTTCTGCATTTCATATTCAAACAATTTTGCTTTTAACTGCTTCATTGCCTGATCTTTGTTTTTATGCTGAGAGCGATCGTTCTGACATTGCACCACAATATTAGTTGGAAGGTGGGTAATACGTACCGCAGATTCCGTGGTGTTAACGTGCTGACCACCCGCGCCTGATGCACGGTATACGTCAATACGTAAATCTGATGGGTTAATATCAATCACGATATTGTCATCAATTTCAGGATAAACGAATGCTGAAGCAAAAGAAGTATGGCGACGACCACCTGAATCAAACGGTGACTTACGCACTAAACGGTGAACGCCTGTTTCAGTACGTAACCAGCCATAAGCATACTCTCCGCTGATTCGAACTGTAACTGATTTCAGACCAGCAACATCGCCATCAGAGATTTCAATGATTTCGGTTTTAAAACCTTTAGCATCAGCCCAACGCAAATACATGCGTAGCATCATTGAAGTCCAATCTTGTGCTTCTGTACCACCAGAGCCTGCTTGAAGGTCAAGGTAACAATCAGAGGCATCGTGATCGCCTGCAAACATACGACGAAACTCTAACTTAGCTAACTTAGCTTCAAGCTCAGCTAACTCAGGTTCAATCTCATCAAATGTTTCTTGATCATTTTCTTCCACCGCCAACTCTAATAAACCTTCAACGTCTTCAACGCCTTGATCTAGTAGGTCAATGGTTTCAACTACCGCTTCCAGTGATGCACGCTCTTTACCTAACGCTTGTGCGCGATCAGGTTCATTCCATACATCTGGTTGCTCTAATTCTGCGTTTACCTCTTCTAGACGCTCTTTCTTAGCATCGTAGTCAAAGGTACCCCCTAAGGGTATCAGTACGTGCTGACACATCCTCAAGTCGGTTTTTAATAGGATTAATCTCGAACATTGCCACTCTTCATTGTCGAAATGGACATAACCGAAAGATTCTATCGAATTGTAGATAGAATATACAGAGGGAGAGAAAGGTTATAAGAAAATTAATAATAAAATGGCGAGATTCTAGGCTTAATCAGTCTTGAAAACCTCGCCGCTAAGGTATTCATTGTCAAAAGTTGAAAATAATACTTATTTCGCGTTCAAATGCTCAACCATCAATTGCACACTGCGATTACCTCGATATTCATTAACATCTAAGCGGTAAACTAACTCAACTTGTTGAACTGATGCATCAGGCCAGCGTTTCAGATCCACGTTAAACGCAATCGCATCAATTACGCTACCGCCACTCAGAGGCTCTACCATCATCTTAAGATGTTTCCCCCCTACTAACTTTTGATGTAACAATCGAAAAGTGCCATCAAAAGTTGGCTCAGGGAATTGCTGCCCCCAAGGACCGCCAGCACGAAGAATTTCAGCCACATCTAGGTTTAATTCATGACAGCCTAACTCACCATCCGTCATCAATACTCCTTTCAATGCTTCCTCATCAAGTACATTGCGTACCACCGCATCAAACGCTTTGCTAAAAGCATCTAATTTATCTTCAGGGATAGTAAGTCCTGCCGCCATCGCGTGACCACCAAACTTTAAAATCATCCCTGGATTTTGGGTATCAACAAGATCTAACGCATCACGCATATGTAAACCCGCAATTGAACGACATGAGCCTTTAATTTCACCGTTACCCGCATCGGCAAAGGCGATCACTGGACGATGATATTTATCTTTAATACGTGAGGCTAAAATACCAATCACACCTTGGTGCCAATCGCGCTGGAATAGCACTAAACCATAAGGCATATCTTGCTGATTAAACTTCAAACGCTCACAAATCGCTAAGGCCTCATCTTTCATGCCCTGCTCTATTTCTTTTCGAGTCTGATTTAAGCCATCTAGCTCTGATGCCATACGACGCGCTGATTGAATGTTGTCACACAACAGGAGTTCAACCCCAAACGACATATCATCTAATCGTCCTGCGGCATTAATACGAGGCCCTAAGGCAAATCCTAAGTCACTGGTCACTAAACGCGCTGGATCTCGATTGGCAACCTCAATTAGCGCCTGAATACCAGGACGACACTTACCCGCACGAATACGTTGTAAGCCTTGATGTACTAAAATACGATTATTGCCATCCAGTGCAACGACATCAGCTACAGTTCCCAGTGCGACTAAATCGAGTAATTCAGCCAGATTAGGCATGGCGATACCTTGCTGTTCAAACCAGCCTCTCTGACGCAATTCAGCGCGCAGTGCCAGCATGAGGTAGAAAGCAACCCCGACACCACACAAGGCTTTAGACGGGAAACCACATTCATTCAAGTTTGGATTTACAATTGCATCGGCGATCGGTAAACAATCGCCTGGCAAGTGGTGATCGGTAACTAATACGGTAAGTCCCTTTTCTTTAGCTGCTGCAACACCAGCAATCGAAGAGACCCCGTTATCCACGGTCATAATCAGCTCTGCGCCACGTTCAATAGCTTGTTCTACTACTTCAGGGCTTAGACCATAACCATCGTCGAAACGGTTAGGAACGAGATAATCCACGTTTTGACAGCCGAGCATACGAAGCGCTAATACAGACAACGCTGAGCTTGTTGCGCCATCAGCATCAAAATCACCGACAATGATAATTCGTGTGTTTTGCGTAAGCGCATCCACTAACAACTGAACTGCTGTAGTCATACCATGAAGCTGATTATAATTAAGTAGCCCTTTGGCACTACGCTCTAACTCCGTATCATTTTTAATTCCGCGACTCGCATAAATACGTTGTAAGATCAGAGGAATTTGATCTGAGAATCCATCGGTATCAGCTAAAGGGCGACGTTTAATTTCAATCATAATCAGGCTTCTTATCAGTATTATTATCTTTTCATAGTAACGAAATAGCCTATAACAAAAAAGCCTGAACACAGTGCTCAGGCTTTCTATTCTTCAATTATCGACTACAATCAATTAGCTTTTTGGTTGGCTATCAAGTAGCTGACGTAATGCTGCCGGTGGTTGGTAACCAGGGATCATCGTACCATCAGCGAGAACAATAGCAGGCGTACCGTTAACACCCATTGCAACGCCAAGATCGTATTGTGCACGAACTAGATCTGGGCGTGGTGTGATCTTACTTGCATCAAAATTTCCACTCTTGGCATCATCCATCGCTTTAGCACGATCTTTAGCCCCCCAAATCGCACTCATTTGGTTAAAGTTGCTAGAACGCTCACCACCACGAGGGAAAGCTAGATAACGAACTGTGATGCCTTCATCATTATAGCCTTTGATCTCATTGTGTAATTTACGACAGTAGCCACAGCTTGTATCAGTGAACACGGTAACGACATATTTTTCGTTCTTTGCAGGATAGACAATCATGTCTTTTTCCATCGCTGCAATTTTGTCCTTGTTCATTTTTGCCATTTTTTGCTCTGTTAAGTTAACAGGCTGTACACCATTATTTTCGTATAAGTGACCAACGACAAAATACTTACCATCATCAGAAGCATAGACAATACCACGTTCTGTCATGATTTCATTTAATCCTGAAATCGGAGACGCTTCAATCGATGAAGGTGTTAAACCTATTTTAGCTAGCTGCTGACTAATCGCCGCTTCATCTGGCTTTGCTGCCGCTGAAAAAGCCGTTAAAGCAACCGCAGTTGCCACAATTGTTCGGCTGATAAAGTGCATTTAATTTATCCTTAATTAAAGATGAGATTCTCAATCTCTATGAGACCTAATTCATCGTAAAATAGTTTCAAGCTTTCTACTTTTATTTGTTAGGCAAGCATAAGTTAACTCTAACAGAACGCCAATAGTATTCGCTAATTTACCTAATACTCTCTCATAATTATGCGCGAGGATGGTGAGTTTGGTGTAATTGTTTTAGCCTTTCAGTTGCAACATGAGTATAAATTTGTGTCGTTGATAGGTCACTATGTCCAAGCAACATTTGTACCACACGAAGATCCGCACCGTAATTTAATAAATGCGTTGCAAAAGCGTGACGCATTACGTGAGGTGATAATGTATCGGCATCAATTCCAGCTAAAACAGCATAATGTTTAATCCGGTGCCAAAACGTTTGACGGGTCATTTGTCTTGCTCGACGACTCGGAAATAACACGTCAGAGCTTTTCTCACCCAGTAATTGCGGACGCCCTGTTTCAATAAATTGTTCAATCCAATCGACGGCATTTTCTCCCATCGGGACTAATCGCTCTTTATCACCTTTACCTGTGATCCGCACTACACCTTGGCGCAAGCTAATATTTTCCATGGTTAATGTCACAAGTTCGGTCACACGCAAGCCTGTTGCATACAACAATTCAAGCATCGCTTTATCACGTAGCTCAATCGGATCATTAACATCGGGCGCTTCTAATAACGCATCCACTTGCGCTTCACTTAAATCTTTGGGTAAGCGTTTGGGTAATTTAGGTGTCACTAGCATCGCGCTCGGATCGTCGTCTCGCATCTTTTCACGATGTAAATATTGAAATAAACGACGAATCGCAGAAACCATACGCGCACGCGAGGTTTGCTTATAGTCTTTATCAAATAGCCATTGTTGATAACGCTGTAAATCATCAACTGAAACACTGATGACATTCCGCGATTCTTGTTTTAACCAGCGCAATAGCTTGGTTAAATCATTGCGGTAAGACGATAAGGTATTTTCAGATAATCCTCGCTCCATCCACATCGCATCCAGAAAACGTTCGATAATAACGTCATCGTTTTCCATTTATCACTCCAATACCTGTGTTAGCAAAGCTTTAACACATGGATAAAAACACAGTAGTTTCATTCATCATAGGGTATTTTAAGCCAAAAGTAACGAGGCTTATCACAACAGAAAATAAGCTGGGAAATGTCTAATGCTTTTATTCACTTTATTGAGCTTATAAGGGCATTACAGGTACACTCAAACAATAAATAAAAATACTAGGATACTCAGCATGAAAATCGGTTTGTTTTATGGCTCAACCACCTGCTATACCGAAATGGCAGCAGAAAAGATCCGTGATTGTATTGGCGCTGAACTGATTGAACTGCGTAATATTAAAGAAGCAGATATCAATGAGATGAACCAGTTTGATATGCTTATTTTAGGTATCTCAACCTGGGACTTTGGTGAACTGCAAGAAGATTGGGAAGCCGTGTGGCAGCAGCTTGATGGATTACGTTTAACCAATAAAACCATTGCATTATTTGGCTTAGGCGATCAAGAAGGTTACACCGAGTGGTTTCTTGATGCGATGGGAATGCTGCATGACAAACTATTGGAAGCTGGCGTTCAATTTATTGGCTACTGGCCTAATGATGATAGCTACCAATTTGAAGCATCAAAAGCCCTTACTGAAGATAAACAATTTTTTGTTGGTTTAGCGTTAGATGAAGATGGTCAATATGAACTCTCCGACCAGCGAATCACCCAATGGTGTGAGCAAATTATGCTTGAGTACGCCGAGACCTTGTGAGCAATCACAGATCGTATATATACAAAAAGGGATGCACATGGCATCCCTTTCAATATCGTTCTCACAACAAATTACGCTAACTTATCTTGATGCGAGCCTATCGATTTACCACCAATGAAGCGTGTAATCACTAACGCAATCAAAGTCGGTAATACCCACCCCATACCATAATTAAATAGTGGTAAATCACTGAACATTGATACATCAAACTTCAAGTACTTCGCCACATCAATCATGCTAAAGATAAAAGAAACCAACAGCACAACACGGTATGCTAAACGTGGATTCGGTAACCATTTACGGACTAAAGTTAGTGCAACCAGTGCAATAGCGACTGGATACAATGCAAATAACACAGGTACAGATAACGCAATCAGCTGGTTTAAACCCACATTGGCTACCACTGCACATATTACCGCTAAGATCACCGCCCACTTTTTGTAAGACAATGATGTTAAAGAGCTGAAGTAATCTGCACATGCACTGATCAAACCGATCGCTGTCGTTAAACAGGCAAGTAATACAATTGCAGATAGGATCACCTGACCCGGCGCACCAAATAACGCCATCACATAACCAGTTAAGATAACGCCACCATTACCCGCATTAGGTGCAATTGCTGTACTGGTCGCGCCTAAGTAAAATAATGAGATATATACAAAAGCTAAACCTGCAGCAGCAATGAGACCAGCGTAAATCAGATAGGTACAGGTTGTCTTTTCATCACTAACACCTTTACTGCGGATCACATCAACAATCAGCATACCAAACATCAAGGCAGCGAAAGTATCCATGGTGTTATAACCTTCAAGGAAACCTTTAGTGAAGGCCTGTGTTACATACTCACCTTGTGCTGCAACAACCGAACCTTGTGGGTTAACAAATACTGCAATGGCTAGTACAGCCAATACGATGAACAATGCAGGTGTTAAGAACTTACCAATCATGTCGATAAGCTTGCCACGAGACCAAGCAAAAAATAGGGCTACTGCAAAAAAGAGCACAGAAAAAGTCGTTAAGCTTGCTTGACCAGCATCTGCAGCCATAAATGGTTTTACTGCCATTTCATAAGCAACTAAACCTGTTCGCGGCGCAGCAAAAGCAGGACCAATAATAATAAAAATCAGCACCGCCATTAATGTTGCGATTTTTGAGGGTAAATCACGGGTTAACCCCTGCCAACCACCTCCAGCCATTGCTACAGCAATAATGCCAATTAAAGGTAGACCAACGGCAGTGACTAAAAAGCCAAACATTGCCGAAAGCATATTTTCACCGGCAAGTTGACCAGCTAATGGTGGAAAAATAATATTTCCAGCACCAAGAAAGAAAGCGAAAGTCATAAAACCTAACGCTATAATGTCTGTTACTTTGAGTGTCTTTTTCAAACTGCACCTTCCACTCTTCTATGGGTTATGTGTTGTGTTTTTATAATTATCTGCGTTGACTACAAAATTAAACATATATAACCAACGAAAACATAATGGATAAAAACAGCATTCTTGGCAATAGTGTAGAAATAAACACCACATAATCTATATGTAAAGGGTTAAAACCAAAATAAAGAACCACATATAGCCAATAAATAAGAATATAAGCCCAATCAAAAACAAAAGATTAATATATAAACAAAATTTAAACATAACAGTTAACCATATCGAAACAAAAACGTTCAATAACCAAGCAACTGTGATGGTTAGCGTTATAACCATTACGATTAATCGTTTATTCCATTATTTAGTTCAAAACACAGGAAGAAATAGCCATGTCACGCGGCTTTAGCTTTAAACAATTTCACATCAATGATTTAGGCTGCGGAATGCCAATCAGTACCGATGGTGTATTGCTAGGAGCATGGGCAGCCATGCCTCAACAAGGTAGAGTGGTTGATATTGGTACAGGCAGTGGTTTATTAGCACTTATGGCCGCACAGCGAACAAGCACGTTAGCTTTACCTATTACTATCGAAGCTATCGAAATAGATCCACAAGCTGCAGCGGCAGCACGCCAAAATTTCATAAATTCACCTTGGCATCAACGCTTACAGTGTATTGAACAAGATGTCACTGAATGGCGACATACACAGCCCCCTAACAGTGTTAATGCGATTGTTTGTAACCCCCCCTATTTCAATTTTGGTCAACAAGCTGAGCAATCACACCGTGCAACAGCCCGTCATACTGATACATTTAGCCACCAGCAGCTACTTAAAACGCTTCAATGGCTACTCACAGAAGAAGGGATCGCCAGTATTATCTTGCCAAGTTACGAAGGACAGCGCTTAATTGAAGCGGCAGCTGAATATCATTTATATTGTATAGAACGTTGCGATGTCCAAAGTACCGAGAAAAAAGCACCTATTCGATTACTTTTGCAATTAAGTAAAAAGAAACAAGCTTGTCATTCATCTCACCTTTGTATTCACAAAGATGGTAATTATTCAATTGAATTCAAAGCATTAACGAAAGAGTTTTATCTAAAAATGTAACCTAATACGACACTTATATACCCTGTAAACGTTGTAATAATCATCAATGATTGAAGTTTTTATGTTTTAATCGGTGTCACTTACGCCAAGAGTGGCTATAATGCCGCCCCTTAAATATTAATACCCTTGTCGTTATTCTTTGCAATTGGCATACGATAATGACACATAGCATTTGTCTTGGGAGAGATAACTGGTGAAAGACTTTTCCGAATTAGAGTTAGATAGCGAGCTGTTACGAGCGATTGAAGAAATCGGCTATAGCCGCCCAACAGTGGTTCAAGCGCAGGCTATCCCTCATGCCCTTGACGGTAAAGATGTAATGGCTTCTGCGCCAACAGGGACCGGAAAAACAGCAGCCTTTCTTCTACCGATGATCCAACACTTGCAAGATTTTCCACGCAAAAGACCAGGACCTGCACGTATTCTGATCTTAACGCCAACGCGTGAACTTGCGATTCAAGTTGCCGATCAAGCAAGAGCATTAGCAAAACATACAACACTAAAAGTATTTACCATCACAGGTGGTATTTCATATGACGAACATGCCGAAATGCTGGGTAAAACTCAGGATATTGTTGTGGCGACACCGGGTCGTCTTATGGAGTACATTGAAGCTGAAAAGTTTGACTGTCGTGCTATCGAGTGTTTGATCCTTGATGAAGCTGATCGCATGTTAGACATGGGCTTTGGTAAAATTGTTGAGCGTCTTAACCATGAGTGTCGCTGGCGTCGTCAAAGCTTATTGTTCTCTGCTACCTTAGAAGGTAAAGGTGTACGTGAGTTTTCAGAAACAATTTTGAATGAACCTGTTGAAGTAAATGCAGATCCTTCTCGCCGCGAACGTAAAAAGATCCATCAAATGTACCTTCGTTGTGACAACATGGATCACAAGCTTGCTCTGTTAGAAAATATCATTAAAGAACAAGCTGAACGCACGATTATCTTTGTGAAAACACGTGAGCGTCTAGGTATCCTTCGTGGTCAACTAGAAGCCATGGGCATCCCTTGTAACTGGATCCAAGGTGAAATGGCACAGGCTGCACGTACAAACATGATCACTCGTTTTCGTGATGGTGTTGTAAACGTATTAATTGCGACAGACGTTGCTGCACGTGGTATTGATTTACCTGATGTAAGCCATGTGATCAACTTTGATCTACCTCGTACAGCTGAAGTTTATGTCCACCGTATTGGTCGTACAGCGCGAGCGGGTAAGAAAGGAACGGCAATCTCCTTGGTTGAAGCACATGATCAAAGCATGATTGAACGTATCAGCCGCTACATGAAAGAAGAAGTGCAAGAACGCTTTATTCATGGCCTACGTCCACAGACAAAAAAACCAAGCACTGCCAAGAAAAAGAAAAAAGTGAGTAAAAAAGTAAAAGATGCGAAAGCGAAAAAGAAAGTAAAACAAGCGGCTAAAAAAAACCAAGCTAAGTCGTAATGTCTCTTTTACCACATAAATAAAATAAAAAGGCCAACTCTCATGAGTTGGCCTTTTTTCCTTTCGAAACAATTGTTTTTACTATTGCTCTTCACGCTTAAATACTAATTCTTTCGCCGTTGATTCCGCTTCTACAAAATAATAACCCGCGGTATCAAATTCTTTTAATGCTTCAATCGATGTGATTTGATTATCAAGAATGTAACGTGCCATCATGCCACGAGCTTTTTTAGCGTAAAAGCTGATCACTTTATAATTACCGTTCTTACAATCTTTAAAAACTGGCGTGATCAGTTGAGCATTCAACTTCTTCGGTTTCACCGATTTAAAATATTCGTTAGATGCAAGGTTGATCAGAATATCATCGCCCTGCTCTGCTAATGCTTGGTTTAATTTATTGGTAATGATATCACCCCAAAATTGATACAGGTTAGTACCGCGAGGGTTCGCCAATTTCGTGCCCATCTCTAAGCGGTAAGGTTGCATCAAATCTAATGGACGCAACAAACCATATAAACCAGAAAGCATACGTAAATGTTGTTGAGCATAAGCAAACTGTTCTTCTGTCATGGTTTCAGCTGCAAGACCAGTATACACATCACCTTTAAAAGCCAATATTGCCTGACGAGCATTGTCTTGCGTAAATTGTGGCTGCCACTCGGTAAAACGAGCAGCATTCAAACCTGCAATTTTATCGCTTACTTTCATCAAGCTTGCAATATCCATTGGCGTAAGTTCACGACATACATCAATCAGTTCAGCAGAATGATCCGTAAGCTCTGGTAAGGTAAATGTTGATGTTGCCAATGGCGATTCATAATCAAGGGTTTTAGCGGGGGAAACCACAATTAACATAAGGCTTTTTCCTTTAAAGTCTGACTCAAAAAGACTACCACTAAACAATAAAAAAGCCACTTAGAAACTAGGTGGCTTTAGTTATTTCAATAATAGGCTTTAACAATAATTAGGATTTCTGCTTATCCCAGATCCCTTCTTCCAGTTGTGCATGTAGCTCTGGATAATCATTACTATCAAACGTCGGTACCTTACCCAGCGATAACTGTTTATTGTAATCAGTGGCCAACTTCACCACAGTGCCTGACAGTAAAACAATCGCGACTAAGTTAATCAGTGCCATCATTCCCATTGATACATCGGCCATTGCCCATACCGTTGGAAGATCTGCTAACGCTCCAAACATCACCATAAAGAGCACCACAACACGAAAAATATTCAATCCGATTTTATGGTTATGCTCAAGAAAAATAAGGTTGGTTTCAGCATAGGAATAATTAGCAACGAGCGATGTAAACGCAAAGAAGAAAATTGCAATCGCAATAAACACAGAGCCCCAGTCACCGACTTGTGAGCTCAAGGCGCGCTGAGTTAGCTCAATCCCTGTCACTTCACTATGGGGAACATATTCGCCTGACATCAGAATAATCGCGACAGTGGATGAACAGATCACCATTGTATCCATAAACACACCGAGCATTTGCACATACCCCTGCGAAGCTGGATGAGGCGGATAAGGTGTTGCAGATGCTGCCGCATTCGGTGCCGATCCCATGCCGGCTTCATTCGAAAATAAACCACGCTTTAATCCATTAATCATTCCTTGCGCAATGGTATACCCCAATGCACCCGATGCCGCTTCTTCTAAACCAAAAGCACTGCGAAAAATCATCATGATAATATCAGGCAATTTTTCAATGTTGATCGCCATAATATAAAGGGCAAGCAACAGATAACATAATGCCATGGCAGGAACTAAAATTTCCGCGGTTCTTGCTATAGTACGTAAACCACCAAAAATGATGACGCCAGTCATTATTACAAGCCCAATACCAACATATATCGGTGACCAACCAAAAGCCACATGAGCAGCCTGACTTATAGAATTAGCTTGAACCGAGTTAAACACTAAACCAAAAGCAATAATCAAAAAGACCGAGAACATCACGCCCATCCAGCGCATGCCTAATCCTTTTTCCATATAATACGCGGGACCACCACGATAATTACCATCATCATCACGGGTTTTATACAACTGAGCTAATGCGCTTTCTGCAAAGGCAGTTGCCATGCCAAGCATAGCAATTAACCACATCCAAAAAATTGCACCTGGGCCACCCAAGGTTAATGCAACAGCCACTCCCGCCATATTACCTGTGCCAACTCTAGCCGCTAAGCTCGTACATAATGCTTGGAAGGAAGAAATTCCAGCACTATCTGATTTTCGGCTGTTTTTCATTACCTTAAACATATGTCCAAAATGACGGAACTGGATAAAGCTCAAACGATAGGTAAAATAAATACCGACTCCTATCAGTAAATAAATTAATACTGAGCCCCAGAGTAAGTCATTTAAAAAGTTAATTTGGCTGGACAAATGAGTTCCTTCTACAACGCCGCGTGTATCGAATAAATAATGACAATGAATGTGGTATCCATTTCACTAGCGAAAACTAAACCATTAACGATTTAGCAACAACACAAAGCAATTTCACGTCGATATATTCTTTTCTGCTAATGCACATACATTATTATGAGATATATCACTAATAGTTCCGTTATTATCACATGAAATACACTAAGGGTATATTTTTAAAGTAAATCTCTAAAATACACTGACTAAATCCAAACATAAAAAACACCTTACTGCGAGTCATTTCCTTACGTTTTCGGTCATAAAAAGGATATATTTGACTTTTCGCACATAAAAATTTCATCTTTAAGCAACAAATGAGAAACACTTCAATTTTACTCTACCCCATAGTGTGATAATTAATGACCTTGTAGCTTATATTTAGCTATATCATAGGAAGAGGTGCTTTATGGATAGCTTTGCATTTGATGATATGTTCACAACAGATACCGTTTCTCGTCGCTCTCGAGCAAAACCAGAGAAACGTAAATGGCGTGAAATTGAAGCCTTAAAAGATCGTCAACGACTTCGCCGCGAGCTTCAGGACATGGATATGTGCGGCAGTTATGATGCGGATGAATTCGACTTTTAATCTAATTAACCTAAACAAAAAATAAAACGCCAGCATCTCGCTGGCGTTTTGTTATCTGGAGAATCTCTAAGTTTATACTTGCCAATTGATCGGAGCTTTCCCCATCTCAGCTAATAACTGATTTGTTTTAGAGAAATGCTGACAGCCAAAGAAACCACGATAAGCCGATAACGGTGACGGATGCGCTGAATGCAATACGTGGTGACGCGTTTTATCTATCTTCTTACCTTTCTTTTGCGCATGTGCGCCCCATAACAAGAAAATCACGCCTTCAGTATTATCATTAATATATTCAATTGCGCGATCAGTAAATGTTTCCCAACCAATCTTAGCGTGCGAGTGAGCATTACCTTGCTCTACTGTTAGGACTGTATTAAGCAATAAAACACCTTGCTCTGCCCACGGCTGTAAATAACCATGTTCAGGTACTATAAAACCTTCAATGTCAGTGGCTAACTCTTTATACATATTTGCCAATGACGGTGGTGTCTTAATACCCGGCAATACCGAGAAGCTAAGGCCATGGGCTTGCTTTGGCCCATGGTAGGGATCTTGTCCTAGAATGACGACCTTAGTGCTCTCTAATGGCGTCGAGGTGAATGCATTAAAGATATCTTCTTGAGGAGGAAATACCACTTTTCCAGATGCGCGAGCAGCGTCAACCGCCTGTTCAATCTCAGAAAAATACGCTTGTGCTCGTTGTTGCTCGATAAATGTAGACCAACTAGCGGTCATAAATGTTTCCTCATCAATAAAATTTACTCAGTAAGAATAACAAAATCAGATCAAAGGCGAGATAGATAAACGCCACCTTTCTCTATAACCACTTATTTTTGATCGACAAAATCTCGCAATGTCGCAATCTCTTGATGCCAAATATCAGGATTAATCGTTTCTAAAATAAGAGGCATATGATTAAAACGATCATCTTGCATGATATAGCGGAAACAATCCCAGCCAATCGCGCCTTCACCTAGACTATGGTGGCGATCTAAATGACTACCTAAATCACCTTTGGAATCATTTAAGTGCATACCTCGGAGATATTGCATTCCAACAACATCATTAAATTCAGCAAAAGTTCGATCTGTTGCAGCTTCAGTGCGTAAATCATATCCAGCCGCAAAGGTATGACAGGTATCAATACAGACACCTACCCGTGTTTTATCTTTAACTTGATTGATGATTTCCGCTAAATGTTCAAACCGCCAACCTAAATTTGAACCTTGTCCCGCCGTATTTTCGATCACCGCAACAACATCACTTACTTGCTCATGCGCAAGGTTTATTGATTCTGCGATCAACTTTAAACACTCTTTTTCAGAAATTTTTTTTAAATGACTCCCCGGATGAAAGTTCAAAAGGTGCAATCCAAGCTGTTTACAACGCGACATTTCATCAATAAAAGCAGCACGCGATTTTTCCAACTTTTCAGCCTCTGGCGCACCTAAATTAATTAAATAAGAGTCATGCGGTAAAATAGCATTAGCATTAAATCCTAGTTGAGAACAACGCGCTTTAAAGGCTGCAATAACATCGGTATCTAGCGGCTTTGCCACCCACTGTCGTTGATTTTTAGTAAACAGAGCAAACGCATTCGCACCAATTTTTTCAGCATTTACTGGCGCATTAAATACACCGCCAGCAGCAGAAACATGAGCACCAATCAGCTTCATAATAATTTTAACCTCATTTATATCATTTGGCATTTCACGCCAAAACAGAACACCAAATAAACACCACAAAAACAAACGGACAACACTAATGTTGTAATTTTACAACATTAGTGCGTTAAACTATTTTTTATTACTTAAAATTTGTTGTTGATTAACCCTTAAAATGGCGTTAGATTGACTTAGCTCAATAAAACAGCCCTACTTTATTTAAGGTTTTTTGTTGTAATTTGATCTAAGTCAATGCACAAGTAACCATGCTGGGTTATACAATTATTAGCTCGGCAGAAACGAATAAATTAACACCAATTTCTCGGAGATAAGTTATGATTACTGGTATTCAAATTACTAAAGCAGCAAACGACGATCTACTAAATACTATCTGGATCCTAGACAGCGAAACAAACGAAGCACGTTGTGTATGTGCGCTATCTGGTTTTGAAGCAGACCAAGTTGTTGCTCAAGCAGATCTAGGTGACATCGAGTACCGTGAACTTGCTATCGAAGCACCAGCAAAAATCGAAGGTGGTCAGCACCTAAACGTAAACGTTCTAAAGCGTGAAACATTAGAAGATGCTGCTAAGCACCCAGAAAAATACCCACAGCTAACAATCCGTGTTTCTGGCTACGCTGTACGCTTCAACTCACTAACTCGTGAGCAACAACAAGACGTTATCGCACGTACTTTCACTAGCAGCCTATAATTTTCTGTTAGTTTGCCTTATTAGGTACGTAGCAATAAAAAAACGGCACGATCAATGTGCCGTTTTTTATTATCTGTAATAACAGAAAAATAAAAAAAGGAGCCTTAGCTCCTTTTTTAACGCTATATACTATTCGTCATTATTGTACTGAACGTAATACCGCTTTTACTGCTTCAAAATCATTATCACGTTCTAAAGATAATAATTCCATCGCATTATGCTTCGCTAACGGTGCAGGTAATGGAATATCTTTATCTAAGATCTCATCCACCACTTCTTTAAATTTCGCTGGGTGCGCAGTACAAAGGAATAAACCTGTTTCGCCATCATCTAATTGCTCGTTAAGAATCCGATAAGCAATCGCACCATGAGGCTCACATAAATACCCTTCTGCAGTCATTTGTTTTAAGGTTTCAGCTGTTTGCTCATCTGTCACCGCACCATAACCTAATTCATTTAAGCCCCAGCCTTTTAGCTGACAAAGCTCTTCGATACGTGGCCAGTTATTCGGTTGGCTAACATCCATCGCATTTGAAATAGTTGGAACGGTTACTTTTGGAGACCACTCACCCGTTTGTAAATAACGTGGAACCGTGTCATTTTCATTCGTTGCCGCAATAAAGCGTTTAACGGGTAAACCTAGCGATTTAGCTAATAGGCCTGCCGTTAAATTACCAAAATTTCCGCTTGGTACTGAAATAACTAATTGCTCACGTTCCGCTTTAGGCAGTTGAGCAACAGCTTCAAAGTAGTAACAGATCTGCGCCATTAATCGGCTAATATTGATGGAGTTTGCAGAGTTTAAACCCACTTCTTTGCGCAGCTCTGCATCATCAAATGCTTGTTTCACTAGCGCTTGGCAATCATCAAACGTGCCATTCACCGCAACCGTTGTAATGTTCTTACCTAATGTACAGAACATCTTTTCTTGTAATGGACTGATCTTGCCCTTCGGGTACAAAATCACAACCTTGATGTTATCCATACCATAGAAAGCATGCGCAACCGCAGCACCTGTGTCGCCTGATGTCGCGGTTAAAATCGTGATATCACTTTCACTATCAGCCGTTACTGCTGCTAGTGATTGCGCCATAAAGCGACCACCAAAATCTTTAAATGCTAATGTTGGCCCATGGAACAACTCTAATGCATACACACCGTCTTTTACTTTATTGATAGGTGCTGGGAATTGGAATGCGCTATCAACCATTTGGCTAACAGTTTCTTCACTTAACTCATCACCGATAAACGCGGAAAGGATCTTGCTACTACGCGTGACAAAATCCATCTCTAGCAATGCATCAATATCGCTAAATTGAGGGAGTTCTGATGGAAAGAATAGACCTTGGTTACGTCCTAATCCTTGACGTACAGCCTGACCAAATGAAACCTGCTCTTGATGTTCTTTTAGATTATACAATTTCATTGTTATAGCTCACTTCCTGTTACTTTTGCGCCCAAGTTGTCTAATCGACAAACATGAACAAATCCTTCATCATTCTGAACATAATGTTCTTCGAGCCAACGTGCAAGTCGTTTAGCGACCTCTAAATCGGTGCAAACACTAAACATGGTTGGTCCAGAGCCTGAAATACCACTCGCAATCGCCCCTGCATCTAACGCATGCTGACGTGCTTGCGCAAAGCCAGGTAACAGCTTTTCACGGTAAGGTTCAGCCACAACATCTTTGATCATCTTCGCAGCTAACAGTGGTTGGTTTGAGTGACAGGCATGAATAAAACCACCTAAATGACGACCATGAGTGATCACATCTTGGCGACGATATTGTGCTGGCAAAATCGCACGCGCTTCAGCGGTTGGTACTTTAATCCCCGGGTAAGCCATTACCCAATACCAATCATCAAAACAAGGGACTTTCTGGCTTATGATCCCTAATTCTTCCACCATGAATTGCAATCCACCAAGAAAGCACGGTGCAACGTTATCATAGTGAAGGCTCCCTGAGATCTCGCCTTCCATTTCCCCCATGAGCGCCAATAGCTCTGTTTCATTAAGCGGTTGATCATGGAAACGGTTAAGTGCATCTAATGCTGCAACAATCGAACAAGCACTCGAACCTAAGCCAGATCCAATAGGCATATTTTTTTCTAATGTCACATCAACAGGGAGTAACGCGCCCCCTTTTTTATCCAGCTCTCGTGCAAACACTTGCCAGCAACGGTAGACAATATTCTCTTCAGCCTGTTGCGGCAGTTTATCAACAAACGCCCCAACGCATTGCAAACTAAAAGATGCTTGACCCGCAGCCACTTTTACTCGATCGCCCAATAACGTGCCATCAATTGGCGATACTGCCGCGCCTAAAACATCAAAACCAACACTCACATTACCAATCGATGCCGGAGCATAAACAACAACACTCATTTTATACCCCTCGCTTCCAGCCTAATGTACGCATTAGATCGGCAAAAACACCCGCCGCTGTCACTTCCGTACCGGCACCGTAACCACGAAGAACCAGTGGGATCGGTTGGTAATAGCGGCTGTAGAAGGCTAAGGCATTCTCACCATCTTTAATTTTAAACATTGGATCATCAGGGTTCACCGCGACAATTTTCACCGAGCAATGGCCATTATCGATTTCACCAACATAACGCAGGACTTTGTCCTCTTTTGCCGCTTCTTGAGCTAATTGAGTAAAGTATGCATCCGCTTGTGATAAACGCGCCATGAAATCATCTACAGAGCCTAAAGCATCAAAGCCTGGTGGTAGTGCTTGCTCAACATCAACGTCTGAAAGTTCTAATTCAAGCCCTGATTCACGAGCCAAAATAAGTAGCTTACGTGCCACATCCATACCTGATAAATCATCACGAGGATCGGGCTCAGTAAAACCATTATTACGCGCAACGGTTGTCGCTTCGCTAAAGCTCATGCCTTCATCTAGTTTACCGAAGATGTATGACATTGAGCCCGATAAAATACCTGAAAAACGCTGTAACTCATCACCTGCAGCCATCAGGTTCTGCAAGTTTTCAATAACCGGTAAACCCGCGCCAACAGTGGTGTCATACATAAACTTACGACGGCTTAAACGTGCCGCTTGGCGTAATTGTTGGTAATAAGCCATGCTAGCCGTGTTCGCTTTCTTATTCGGTGTAATAACGTGGAAACCCGCAGCAAGGTAATCGGCATATTGCTCTGCGATTGTTTGATCTGACGTACAATCAATGATCACTGGGTTGATAATGTGATTACGCTGAACAAGCTGGATCATACGAGCAAGATTGAGAGGCTCATTCACCGCCCCCATTTGATCGCGCCAGTTATCTAAATCAAAGCCATCACTGCTCAGGAGTAATCCTTTACTGTTTGCCATACCACAGACGCGAATCACGATACCGTCATCGGCAAGTTTACTTTGTTGACGCTGGATCTGATCGATCAACTCACCACCGACACCACCGACACCAATCACAAAAACATCTAAGAAATGCTGACTATTAAATAAGTTCTCATGACACGCCTTGACAGCTTCTGGCACTTTATTTTGTGGAATAACTGCTGAAATAGCACGCTCAGATGAACCTTGCGCGATCGCAACAATATTGACATCCACTTCTGCCAAAGAAGTAAAGAAACGCGATGCAACGCCGTGAGAAGTGCGCATACCATCGCCAACTAAAGTAACGATCGATACGTTATCTGAAAACTCAACCGGCTCCAGCAGGCCCTCTTTTAATTCCAGTTCAAAACTTTCGTTTAACGCTTTTTCAGCTTGAACATGATCTGCCGTTTCAATACAGAAACTGATACTGTATTCAGATGATGATTGAGTGATCAAAACAATAGAAACCCCCGCAGATGACATAGCGCCAAATACGCGTGCAGCCATACCGACCATCCCTTTCATACCAGGGCCAGACACGTTCACCATCGTAAGATCTTTTAAGGTGGTAATACCTTTAATCGCCAATTGATCTTCACCAGTATCTTGACCAATTAATGTCCCTGGCGCTTGTGGGCTAAAGCTATTTTTAATCAAGCATGGAATTTGAAATTGGGCGATAGGAGCAATAGTTTTAGGGTGAAGAACAGAAGCACCGAAATAAGACAATTCCATCGCTTCTTGATAACTTAAAGATTTCAGTAGGCGTGCATCAGGGACTAAACGAGGATCACAGCTATAGACACCATCAACATCCGTCCAAATTTCACAACAATCTGCGCGTAGGCATGCGGCAAGTACTGCAGCAGAATAATCAGAACCATTACGGCCCAGTGTCACTAACTCACCTTTGCTGTTACCTGCTGTAAAGCCAGGCATAATACAAACATGCCCTGCAGGTAACGGATCACGGCGGAAATTTTGCGTTGAAATTTCGATATCAACATGTGCCTCAAGGTAATCACCTTCAGCATAGAGATATTTAATCGGGTCAATCAGGCTAGCAGGTTGTCCTTTTGCTTCAAGTAAAGCTTTCATTGCCGCAATAGAAAGACGCTCACCTTTACTGATGATCGTCGCATACACATTATCAGGACATAAACCTAATAGCTTAATACCATGAACATACTCTTTTAACTGCCCTAGAGAGCTTACCAGCTTTGCATCTAAAGCCACTTTATCAAACTTAGGCTCCAAGGTTTTTAAACCACTGAACAATTCAGTAAATACTTGTTCAAGATCAGCTAACTGTAATGATGATTCACCTGTTTTCACAGTGTTATCAATTACTGAAACTAATTTATTTGTTACTTTCCCCGGTGCTGATAGCACAACAGAAACATCACCTTGCTGAGCATTACTCGCAATAATATCTGCCGCTCTTAAAAATCGCTCTGCATCGGCTAATGATGAACCGCCAAACTTAAATACTCGCATTCCCTACTCCCGAGTGACTATCCTGAACTACCTAGTTATCGCATCTAGATATACTCAAATATGTGAATTTAAAGTCGTTAAAAAAAAACCCGCAGCTCATTATGAGTTGCGGGCTTATTGTTAATCTTTGCGTATATCAGCCCGCACTAACACCGAAGATGTTAATGGTAATAATAATGCGTGTGATGGCGTGAGAGCTGAATACATTCTTCATTGGTCTACAAATTCTTTTTTGCTAATAGCTTACGTTTACAGCAATCATACATTAGAGTCAATAATATCTTTACAATTACACAACACAATAGCCAGCAAAATTGAATCAATTATCAGTCATTTTCATTAACAAAAATGGCTATTATATTTGCAGTCATGCGGACTACGTTGCATAGTTAAGTGTGAATATATTGCATCGGGAGGAGTACCGAATGAGCGCAGCCATGGAATCATTAATTGCCCATACTATTTTGCAAGGCTTTGATGCCATGTACGGTCGCTTTCTCGATGTTACAGCTGAAGCACAAGAGCGTTTTGAAAAACAGCATTGGGGGCTTGTGCATAATGCATTAAAGAAGCGGATCAGCTTTTATGATCATCATGTTGAGTTAGTTACAAACCAAATTCAAATCATGTTAGGTGAACGTTACGCCAACCATGATTTTTTAATGGCTGTCAAAATGGCCTACCAAGATTTACTCTTGGACTACCCTCGTTACGATATTGCTGAGAGTTTTTTTAATTCTGTATATTGCCGTATATTCAAACACCGAAATATTAATCGCGATAAATTGTTTGTTCATACTTCACAAGAAGATCGAGTCCCCCCCTACCCAACATCACTAACGCGCCACTATCGTGTTAAAACGACACTAAGTGCAATGTTTGAAAGAATGCTTGATGACACGCCCTTTACGTTAACTTGGCAAAATAAATCGAGAGATATACAACTATTACTTAAACACTTACAACGGGATCTGGGTAATAAGTTCGATCAAGGTACAACGCTAGAGCTTATTCGTGAGCCTTTTTATCGTAATAAAGCCGCCTATTTAATAGGAAAACTCACATTCTCTAATGGGAGCTTCTGTCCCTTTGTCGTTCCGATTTTAAACGATAATAATAATGAAATTTATCTTGATGCATGTATTTGTGATGTAAACGATGTCAGTATTATTTTTGGCTTTGCGCGCTCATATTTTATGGTTTATGCGCCAGCACCAGCAGCATTAGTACGTTTCCTTTCACAGTTAATTCCCAATAAAACCTTAGCTGAACTTTATACTGCGATTGGCTGCCAAAAACATGGAAAAACAGAGCTTTACCGTGAGTTTCTAGCCCACTTAGCCTCGACTAACGATCAATTCGTTATTGCTCCTGGCATCAAAGGCATGGTGATGTCGGTCTTTACTCTCCCATCTTATGACTTTGTATTTAAAATCATTAAAGATAAATTCGCACCTCAAAAGGATATAAGCCACAATACTGTCAAAGAAAAGTATCAGCTAGTAAAAGAACATGATCGCGTTGGTCGTATGGCTGATACACAGGAGTATCGTAATTTCTGTTTTCCTCGAGAGCGTTTTAGCGAAGCATTAATCCAAGAGCTACAGTCCATCGCTCCCTCAATTATTACAATCACAGATGATACGATTATGATTGAGCATTTATATATGGAGCGACGCATGGTGCCGTTTAACCTCTATATCGAAAAAGCAGACGATGATGATCTACGCTATGCCATTAATGAATACGGTCAAGCGATTAAACAGTTAGCAGCAGCCAACATTTTTCCAGGTGATATGCTATTTAAAAACTTTGGCGTGACTCGACATAAACGTGTGGTGTTTTACGATTATGACGAAATCACCTACATGACAGAGATGAATTTCCGTAAAATCCCACCACCTAGATACCCAGAAGATGAGCTGGCGGCAGAGCCTTGGTATAGCGTAGGAATCAATGATGTGTTTCCCGAAGAGTTTCGTACTTTTTTATTAATAAATCCTAAAGTACGCACGTTATTTGACGAGCTACATAGTGACTTATTTGAAGCAAGCTATTGGCAAAAGTTACAACAAAATATTACTGAGGAAAATTATCCCGATGTGATCCCTTATCCGTCGGAGTATCGATTCCAGCAGCATTAATTATCGCCACAAAAACGCCATAACATTGTAATAATAAAAGCACTATTTACATAAATTAAGCGCATTGGATCATACAATGTGAAACCGGATGTCTATTTCTCAAATCTGAAATGCCATTTTATCTACCAATGCCCTAAAGTTAGTAGCATAAAATAATAATTAGAGATAATGGTATGGCAAAATTGTTATTAGGGATGATTTTATTATTAGGGATTCAGCCTGTATTTGCTTCTGAATTCGATGACTTAGAACTTACTTATAGTGACAATAAAGAACAATCTTCAGGATGGTTTCTATCATCACAATCTCGTCATCAACAGGCATTTGATGTTTGGCAAATTGACAGCGGCTACGCATATACCATAACCAAAAACACTCAACTTTATTTAAGTACTCAATTAACATCAGGTACAGCAGTCAAGCGAGGTTCGAGAGGAATTGCATCAGGTGTTAAATACAATCTCACGCCGAAAGTCAGCCTACAAAGTGAAATAAATACAGCCACAACTCAAGAGAAAACAAAATTAGGAATAGAGGTCAGTAGTCAATATGATGTATCAGACCAACTAAACCTTAGAGCGACTGTTGATTATGAAGAGCTCGAACAAGTCATAGAATTTGGATTAGGGTTTAGCTTCTAAACGCCTCTCCCTAACGAATCTAATACAGATAAATCTAATGCGTGTTTAGAGAGAATGATTCCGTTTAAATCGGCATAAATATAATCACCAGGATACACCAACTTTTCACTGATATTTAATGTCACATCAAGCTCTCCCATTTGACGCTTGACGGTCTTAATAGGGCACCCTCCTAATGCTTTAACACCTAAATTTAATGTCGCTAATGTTGCTATATCACGAACCGCACCATTAACAATTATCCCTTGCCAATTATTCTTAATCGCCAACAAGGCTAATTGATCACCAAGTAACGCACGTCGACAACTACCATGACCATCAATAAATAACACTTTACCTGTGCCGTCTTGAGATAATATGTCGCGTACTAAACTATTATCTTCAAAACATCGGAGCGTGACACACTGTCCGTAAAAGATATTTTTTCCACCATAATCCTGACAAGCCATTGCCAAAAAATGGATATCTTGTTCATAGTGATCGCATAAATCAGGCAATAAATCTTTCATTATCACTCTCCTTGATATCAGTTAACGTCATCAATATTTACTTTGTCTAACATTAAAAAGCTGATTAACAATGCTATCTACCCATTAATGGTTAGCTGCAGAAAAACAGTACCACTCGAAATAAAGACTTCGTTATAAACAAAATAGTTATGAAGACGAGGCTTTAACGACTTTTAGCGCCAATCTAATAAAAAATCGGGTTTAAATTCATCACACATAAAACATGCAACACAACGACGTCAATGTTACAATTAAAAACATAACGTAAATAACATGTTGTCGATACTGTAAGTTATAGCTTGAAAAACACACAATCGGTATATTTTTCATGAACATTTAACGTGAGATTAATCTACAGACTTGAGTTTTGTCTATATTGTTAAAAATAAGAGTGAATAATCTATCTTTCTCATTCTGTTTGATATAAATCAACAAACATATAAATAGCTATACTAAACAAACACACAACATTGTTAGAGAGCTGTTAAGTGAATACAATCGCTGCATCAATTAGGGAGAGTGTAGCCAACACCTCAGTTTATGAGGTATTTCGATAGTTTTAACTATCGGGAAAAGGACGGTGTACCAACATAGGCAGCGATTTCGTAACAAATAAGTATTATTGTTAATACTTTGCCTATATGTGAATTTTTTTTATAGAATTTAACTTACTCTGTTCATCGCAGATTTGGTTTTTGATATTAGGTACTGCCAATGCAAACCCCTCACATTCTTATCGTAGAAGACGAGCACGTAACACGTAACACCCTAAAAAGTATTTTTGAAGCGGAAGGTTACACAGTTTTTGAAGCGAATGATGGCGCAGAAATGCACCAAATGCTTTCAGAGAACCCTGTTCACCTTGTGATCATGGATATTAATCTACCAGGTAAAAACGGTCTTCTACTTGCTCGTGAGCTTCGTGAACAAGGCGATATGGCGCTAATGTTCTTAACAGGTCGTGACAACGAAGTAGATAAGATCCTTGGTCTTGAAATTGGTGCTGATGATTACATCACAAAACCTTTCAACCCTCGTGAATTAACTATTCGTGCACGTAACTTACTGACTCGTGCTATGAACCAAGGTCTTCCTACTGAAGATAAGAAATTGGTTGAGCGTTACGAGTTCAACGGCTGGTCTCTTGAAATCAACAGTCGTTCACTAGTAAGCCCAAGCGGTGATCAATTCAAGCTTCCACGTTCTGAATTCCGCGCATTACTTCACTTCTGTGAAAACCCAGGCAAGATCCAAACTCGTGCAGATCTTCTTAAGAAGATGACGGGGCGTGAGCTTAAGCCACATGATCGTACAGTTGATGTAACTATTCGTCGTATCCGTAAACACTTCGAATCTGTTGCTGATACGCCAGAGATCATTGCAACAATTCACGGTGAAGGTTACCGTTTCTGTGGTGATCTTGGCGAAGAGTAATTCGTTAAGTTCAGACCATAATAAAAAAGGCTCCTAAGGAGCCTTTTTTATATTTAATGTAATACCACCACTCTATTTCTCGTACTGCTTTAACCATGTTTTCAGCACATCAATATCGTTTTGATAACCATTTTTAATTTCATCAACCCAGTCATTGATATTCTCCCACCAAGCAGGAAGTTCAGGAGACTGTGCTTTTTGTGCAACTTGCTGAATGTGCTTTAAGCCGATAGAGCCAGCTGCTCCTTTAATCTTATGTGCTTCAAACTTAATCCCATCTTGATCTTTTGCCACCATATTTGAATCTAAAATAGCAATATAATCTGGCATCATTTTTTCAAACATTTCGATGCTTGCATAAACAGGTTTAGTGCCGACGATATCGACATACGATGTCAACATTTCTAAATCAAGCAATTTATCAACCATGGTATCACTCGGCTTAGAAACGTTTGTTTCAGTTTCAACCTGAGCTGCAACTTCATCTTCTTCATAGCTACAACTTAATACTAAATTTTCAATCACACTGGTGATAGCTTTCACGCTCAATGGTTTACTCAGTGCTTCATCCATACCTTTATCGATGTACTCGGTTTTATCACTAATCACATTTGCTGTTAGCGCCACTAGCGCTGGAAGATCTTGGTATTTTTCTCGTAGTTTCTGCGCAATATCAAAGCCTGTCATATCGGGTAACTGAATATCTAATAAGACCAAATCATAATCTTCTGGTTTAAACATCGCTAAGGCTTCATCACCTCGCATTGCCACCGTGACTTCATGACCTAAACTTTCAAGCAAAGATTTAGCAACCGTAATATTTAACTCAATATCTTCAACCATAAAGATACTGAGTCCGGTAAGCTCTGGTTTTACTTCTGTCACGATTTCTTCTTCAATCACACCCTCAACCAGCGGTACGCGGATCTTCACAGTAAAGGTACTACCTGCACCAACCTCAGAATCAACGGTAATATCTCCCCCCATAAGTTGAACAAGTTGACGAGAGACAGCAAGACCAATACCAGTGCCTACCGCATGAATATTGTCATCACCTTGCTTAACTTGATAATACATGGCAAAGATATTATCGATTTCAGACTTAGGAATACCAACACCGCTATCTTCAACTTCAAAGATAATATCAGCATCGTGCTCATGAATTTCGCTGCTAACTGATAAAATCACGCCACCTTGTTTAGTAAACTTGGTCGCGTTACCAATTAAATTCCACAGCACTTGTCGCAAACGCGTACTATCCACTTCAATATTATTTGGTAGATCGGATAAGCATTCCAAATCAAAGCGTAAGCCTTTTTGTTCAGCCATCAATTGTGAAATATTACTCATTTCATCGATAAATTCATGGAAATCTAATGGCTTAGGCATTAATTCTAAGCGTCGACGATCTGATTTATCTAAGTCAATAATATCGTTGAAAATGTTACCTAAAGTGATCGCACTAACATGTACAGTACGTAAATAACCACGTTGTTCATCCGTTAAATCGGTTTCAAGTAACATTCGACTTAAACCAACAATACCATTAAGTGGGGTGCGTAACTCATGACTAATAGTTGAGATAAATGAGGTTTTATCGCTACTGGCTTTTTCTAACGCATCTTCATATTTTTTTCGTTCAGTAATATCACGTCCAAATCCCATCAATCCCAAACGACGTCCGTTACGGTTATAAAATGGCACTTTACGTAGTTCAAATAATGCACGCTTTCCGTTTGGGTACACCAACCATTGCTCATCAGTCATCGCATTATTTTCATTAAACAGCTCTTCATCTGTTTTAATGATTCGTTTAGCAACGTCTTCAGGATAAACATCCCACGGAGTTAACCCCACCAGCTCTTTTTCTGTTTTACCCACTAACTCCGACATTGCACGATTGCAGCCTGAAAATTGATTTTTTTCATTACGGTAGTAAATCAAATCAGGAGAAGCATCTAAAAAAGACTTTAATAACGCACTTTGTTCAGCCACTGCCACTTGAGCATTTTCACGCTGATACACCTCATTTTCGAGATCTTGCATCGCTTCTTCACGGGCTTCTTCCGCTTTTTCTCTTTCTTCTATCTCCAAATTTAGTTGCGCAATATTGTCTTGAAGTTGTTTGTTTAACTCCATATCTCGCGAACGCATCTCTTCTAGTTTTGTCACTAACTTAGATAAGCGTTGACGTGAATCTTCTAACTGATCAACCACAACAGATAGAAAATAAACCGCCCAAGGCGTAATCAATAAACCAAATGTCACTGATCGCACAATATCAATATCATTCACGGTGCCATGTAACACTAAAGTTACGCCAACCTGAACAACAACGGCTAGTGCAACTAAGGCTAACGCAAGAAGTAGGCTAAAACGAACGATCCCTAACTTAACCATAAGATCGACATAAAATTGAGCTAATATTTTGACTTGTTTCATCACTGAATACCAAAAGAAGAAAGATGCCGTCAACGCGACAAGTAAGCCTGTTAATCATAAGCGCTGATATCAATTGCGCAAAAATAAAAGGCTGAAACTGTAACCTTTATATACAAAAAAGCCCACATCACGTAGGCTTTGTTTTCTATTCTATTTTAATTGTGGTTGTTGATACACAAAAGCATCATTAATTAGGGTTCCTTGCCCACCGTAACTATCTAAATTACGCCCAATTTCCGTCATTGCTAACCAGCGATTTTCACACCACATCGGTGCCAGTAACGTTGGCCTGCGTGCTGCTGCTGAAACGCGATGATAAATCACATTTGCAGGGGTTAATCGAATCATTTCACTCGCAATGTCGGTGTATGCTTCAAGACTAATAGGATCTAAACGTTCCGCTTTAAATGCTTGTCCCATTTTACTGCCTTCAACAATATGTAGAGGGTGAAGTTTAATACCATCAACTCCTACCGCGACGACTTTATTTAAGGTATCGATATTATCTACTTTGGTATCACCCGGTAAACCCACAATTAAATGAGCGCAAACCTTGATCCCTAATGCTCGCGCACGTTGAGTGATCGCTGTATAACAGGCAAAGTCATGGCCTCGGTTAATCCGTTTTAATGTCTTGTCATTCGCAGTCTGCAGCCCAAGCTCTAGCCAGATTTCATAGCCTTGTTGTACATAAGAAGATAATAACTCCAATACGGCATCAGGCACGCAGTCAGGGCGAGTCCCCACACATAAACCTACAATATCAGCAGCTCTTAATGCTTCTTCATACATTTTCTTCAACGTTTGCACTTCAGCATAAGTACTGGTGTAAGCCTGAAAATAGGCTAAATAACGTTTTGCACGATGAATTTCACCAGCGCGCTCTGCTAATTGCTGTTGAATAGGCAAAAACTGGCTATTTTCATCCGCAAAAGAGGCAACATTACAAAAAGTACAACCGCCCCGACCGATCGTTCCATCGCGATTAGGGCAACTAAAACCACCATGCAGAGTTAACTTATGGACTTTTTCTCCATAACGACGTTGTAAGTCTTGACCAAATGTATTGACGAGTTCGTGCAGTTGCATTGCGTTACCTGATTGCAAATAAATAGCCGTAAACACCGCGATGAATAGCGAGCAATATTAAAAAAGAGCCGCAAGATAACATCAATTACAAGTAATAAATTTGTGCTAAAACAAACAAAGTCCTTTCCTTTCATCAACAAAAAAGACACTTAATCGTAAATAAAATACAAAAATGCTTCTCTTACAACACGATATTGTCTTCTTATGAATATCCACTCAACAAAATGTTTTTTGCATTTAAACGCAACTGCGAATAATTATCATCGTTAACTAGGCTTTTTTATGTTTAACAATGCAACAAAATAGCAATATTATGATAGCTAAGTGTTAATTTTTATTGGTAATTAATGTATCAAAATTGTAGGATAGTTACACTTGTGTGCAATTTCTGAACAATAAAAGCGACGCCATCACCCTACTTTAAAGTGATTTGTGTCGCCCTTTCTCAAGAAATACAGTGTATTCGTTCATAGCAAAGCGAAAACAGCAAAATTAAGTTTGCCAATAAAGGACGATTTCATCCTTGTGCAAACACTCAATCATGCAGGGTAGAACAGGATAGTTCATTTCAATACCGCATGATTGTGACAATAAATTAGGGATAACCAAGCCTTAGGAATATGGCTTGATGCAACTGGAAGGATGTATCTATGACAGATCAAGAGCTGAACGATCAGGGACTTTATGTACCTGAAATGGAGCACGATGCCTGTGGTATCGGCTTTGTCGCCCACCTAAAAAACCGTAAGTCTCACCAGATTGTTACTCAGGCTCTCGATATGCTAGCGCGTATGGAGCACCGTGGCGGTCAAGGTTGTGATCCATGCAGTGGTGATGGTGCAGGCATTTTGCTGCAAAAGCCCCACGAATTCTTATTAGAAGAAGCACTGACACTCGGTATTAAATTACCCGCCTTCGATAAATATGGCGTCGGTGTGGTGCTATTTCCAAAAGATGAGCATAAACGTCAGCAATGTCGTGAGATCTTAGAACGTAACGCTAAACGCCTTGATCTTGAAGTGATCGGCTACCGTGTGCTTCCAGTTGATAACTCAATGATCGGTGAAGATCCATTAAGCACAGAACCACAATTTGAGCATGTCTTCATCACTGGCGGCGCAAACTTAGATCCAGCCGTATTAGAACGTAAACTTTATGTATTACGTAACTATACTGTACGTGTTTGTCTGGAAAGCGTCTCGAATATTGGCGATGACTTCTACATCAACTCTCTGTCATACAAAACTTTGGTTTACAAAGGCCAGTTAACCACAGAGCAAGTACCTCAGTACTTCCTTGATCTACAAAATCCAACGATGGTGACCGCACTTGCATTGGTTCACTCTCGTTTCTCAACCAATACATTCCCACGTTGGCGCTTAGCACAGCCTTTCCGTTACATTGCTCACAACGGTGAAATCAATACCGTTCGTGGTAACTTGAACTGGATGAAAGCCCGTGAAGCGATCCTTGAGTCTGATTTATTTAGTCAGCAAGAAATCGATATGCTACTACCGATTTGTCAGGAAGGTAGCTCAGATTCATCTAACTTCGATATGGCACTAGAGCTGCTAGTGCTTTCTGGTCGTAGTTTGCCACATGCATTAATGATGCTTATCCCTGAAGCGTGGCAAGAAAACAAAAACATGGATCCTAAGCGTCGTGCTTTCTATCAGTACCACGCCAATATCATGGAACCATGGGATGGCCCAGCCTCTGTTTGTTTCACCGATGGTGTTCAAGTAGGTGCAACGCTTGACCGTAACGGTCTACGTCCATCACGTTATACCGTGACTAAAGATGATTTCCTTGTCATGGCATCTGAATCAGGCGTGGTTGAAATTGAGCCTGAGAATGTCCAATTCCGTGGTCGTCTGCAACCGGGTCGTATCTTCGTTGCTGATCTAGAGCAAGGTCGTATTATTTCTGATGAAGAAGTAAAAGACAGCATTGCGACAGCACAACCGTATGAGCAATGGGTTAAAGACAATCTATTAAGCCTAAAAACGCTACCTGAAGCTGATAATATGCATCATCAGCCAACACCTGAGCGTTTATTACATCATCAACAAGCGTTTGGTGTGAGCTCAGAAGAAGTGAACGACATTATCGTTCCCTTAGCGAAAACAGCTTATGAGCCACTAAGTGCAATGGGTGCAGACTGGCCGCTAGCCGTGCTTTCTCATCAATCCCAGCACTTATCAAACTACTTTAAACAGCTATTTGCACAGGTGACTAACCCGCCAATCGATCCAATTCGTGAGCGTATGGTAATGTCATTGAATACTTACCTCGGTAAAGATCAAAACCTGCTGGCTGAGACACCTGCGCATTGCCAAAAAGTTGAACTTGAATCTCCTGTTCTTTCTAATGCTGAACTTGAGAAAATCCGTGCGATTGATAATGAACATCTACAGTCGAAAACATTGGATATCGTATTTAGTGCAAGTGGCGAACCAGGCAAGCTAGAGCGTGCACTGAAACGTATTTGTCAGTATTCAGAAGATGCAGTCATTGATGGTTATTCAATCATTATTCTAACTGACCGTGCGGTTAACTCTAACCATGCCGCTATTCCTGCAATGCTGGCTGTTGGTGCGGTTCACCACCACCTGATCCGCAAAGGTCTTCGTGCGAAGTGTGACATCGTAGTTGAAACCGGTGATGCACGTGAAACACACCATTTTGCAACCCTAGTTGGTTACGGTGCTAACGCAGTTAACCCATATCTAGTCACTGAAACACTGGTTGATTTACAACGCAAGCGTAAACTGGATCCTGAATTACCGACAGACACTTTATTTGATAACTACCGTAAAGGGGTTAACGGTGGTCTGCTGAAAATCTTCTCTAAGATGGGGATTTCAACGCTACAGTCATACCACGGCGCACAAATTTTTGAAGCTCTTGGTATCAGTAAATCTGTGGTTGATAAGTACTTCACCGGCACTGTAACGCGTATTCAAGGTCTAACGATTGATGATATCGCGCAAGAAGTCTTAGTCCGTCATCGTGTTGGTTACCCTACTCGTGAAATCCCAGTACAAGTTCTTGATGTAGGTGGTGTATATCAGTGGAAGCAACGTGGTGAGAAACACTTGTTTAACCCTGAAACCATTTCACTGCTGCAACAATCAACCCGTGAAAAAGATTACGCGCAATTTAAGCAATATGCGAAAGCTGTTGATGATCAAGGTGATAACGCTGCAACACTTCGTAGCCAACTTGATTTCATCAAAAATCCTGCAGGCTCTATTCCACTAGAAGAAGTAGAACCAATCGAGAATATCCTTAAGCGTTTTGCGACAGGTGCAATGAGCTTTGGTTCGATTTCTTACGAAGCACACTCAACACTGGCTGTTGCGATGAACCGCATCGGTGCAAAATCTAACTCAGGTGAAGGTGGTGAAGATCCAATTCGCTTTGAGAAGAAAGACAACGGTGATTGGGAACGTTCTGCTATCAAGCAGGTGGCATCAGGTCGTTTTGGTGTAACCTCTTATTACCTAACTAACGCTGATGAGCTGCAAATCAAAATGGCTCAAGGTGCGAAACCGGGTGAAGGTGGTCAGCTTCCAGGTGATAAAGTCGATGACTGGATTGGTGCAACACGCCACTCAACACCAGGGGTTGGCTTAATTTCTCCGCCACCTCACCATGATATTTACTCAATCGAAGATTTAGCCCAGCTGATCTACGATTTGAAAAATGCCAACCGTGCGGGTCGTGTCAACGTTAAACTAGTATCAGAAGCAGGTGTAGGTACGATTGCATCAGGCGTTGCTAAAGCCAAAGCCGATGTTGTTCTTATTGCAGGTTTTGATGGCGGTACAGGTGCATCACCAATGTCATCGATTCGCCACACAGGTTTACCGTGGGAACTAGGTCTTGCTGAAACGCACCAAACGCTACTGAAGAACGGCTTACGTAACCGTATCGTAGTTCAATCTGACGGTCAGATGAAAACACCACGTGACCTTGCCATCGCCACTCTTCTGGGAGCCGAGGAATGGGGCGTAGCAACCGCAGCACTGGTTGTTGAAGGTTGTATCATGATGCGTAAGTGTCACAAGAATACTTGTCCTGTTGGTATCGCAACACAGAACAAAACATTACGTGAGCGCTTTGATGGCCGTGTAGAAGACGTTGTGACTTTCTTCCAATACATGGCAGAAGGTTTACGTGAAGTAATGGCAGAGCTTGGCTTCCGCACTATTGAAGAAATGGTAGGACAATCTCACAAGCTGAAAGTCCGTGATAATGTCAGTCACTGGAAATACAAGAATCTCGATCTTAGCCCTGTACTTTACGTTGAAAAGCCACGTGCTGAAGATGGTATTTACAACCAGCGTCCTCAAGATCATGGTTTGGATAACGTACTAGACCGTCAATTGATTGAACTTGCACAGCCAGCACTGACAGAAGGTAAAGCAGTCAACGCTGAATTGCCTATCATCAATACCGATCGAAGTGCAGGTACTATGCTGTCGAATGAAATTTCGAAAGTATACAAAGACAGCGGCTTACCACAGCCGATGAACGTGAAGTTCTTTGGTTCAGCAGGTCAAAGCTTCGGGGCATTCCTTGCTAAAGGCGTGAAATTTGAAGTTGAAGGCGATGCGAACGATTACTGGGGTAAAGGTCTATCAGGCGGTACGCTAGTACTCTACCCTGATGCGAAATCTGACATCGTTGCTGAAGATAACATCGTTGTGGGTAACGTTTGTTTCTACGGCGCAACATCAGGTGAATCTTACATTCGCGGTCTTGCTGGCGAGCGTTTCTGTGTTCGTAACTCAGGCGCACAAGTTGTGGTTGAAGGTGTCGGTGATCACGGTTGTGAGTACATGACAGGTGGTGTTGCCGTTATCCTTGGTCAAACAGGTCGTAACTTTGCTGCTGGTATGAGTGGTGGTGTTGCTTATGTTTGGGATCAGTTCGATGACTTTGAAACCAAATTAAACCCTGAGTTAGTCGATTTAGATCCAATCGAAAAAGAAGATCAAGCACTGCTACTGAACATGCTAACTAAACATGTTGCATTAACAGGTAGTACGGTTGCAGAGCTTTTCCTATCTAACTTCGAAGATAACTTGAAGAAGATGGTGAAAGTTATGCCAAGGGATTACAAAGCCGTATTACTAAAGCGTAAAGCTGAAGCTCAAGACAAGGAAGCGTTGGAGGCAATCAATGGGTAAGCCAACTGGATTTTTAGAATTTGGCCGTGAATTGCCAAAAAAATTGGATCCGAGTGTTCGTATTCAAGATAACAAAGAATTCGTTTTAAACGATGAATTTGGTGACAAGATCAATGAACAGTCATCACGCTGCATGGATTGTGGTGTACCGTTCTGCCATAACTCTTGTCCAATTGGGAATATTATTCCTGAATTTAATGATGCGGTTTACCGCGATAGCTGGGAAGAAGCGTGGAACATCCTAAGTTCAACGAATAACTTCCCAGAATTTACTGGTCGTGTGTGTCCTGCCCCTTGTGAAAGTGGCTGTGTATTAGGTATCAACCAAGATCCCATCACGATTTGTAATATCGAGAAAACAATTGTTGAAACAGCTTACCGTGAAGGTTATGCCAAGCCTAAAACACCACGTTCTCGAACAGGTAAAACCATTGCAATTATCGGTTCAGGCCCTGCTGGCTTATCTGCCGCAGAGCAGCTAAACAGCGCAGGTCACACTGTGACAGTGTTTGAGCGTGATGAAAAAGTCGGTGGCCTTCTTCGTTTTGGTATTCCTGACTTTAAGCTAGGTATGGATATCATTGATCGCAAGATCAACCTAATGGCTGAAGCTGGCGTTAAATTTGAAGTTAACGCGCATATTGGTGTAGATATCAATGCTAAGCAATTACGTCAAGACTTTGATGTCGTATTACTTACAGGCGGCTCAACCGTTCCTCGTAACCTGCCAATCCCTGGTCGTGAACTAAATGGCGTACACTTTGCGATGGAATTTCTTGCGCAAAATAACCGTCGTGCCAACGATATGGATTTAAAAACCGAAGAAATCCATGCCAAAGGTAAACATGTTGTGGTTATTGGTGGCGGTGATACAGGTTCTGACTGTGTAGGTACATCAAATCGTCACGGTGCAGCAAGTATTACTCAAGTTGAGATCATGCCTGTTCCACCTGAAAAGCGTCCAGCTAATCAGCCATGGCCGTCATACCCAATGATCATGAAAACATCAACTTCACATGAAGAAGGTTGTGATCGTTACTGGAACATCTTAACCAAAGAGTTTATCTCTGATGATAACGGTAATGTGAAAGGCTTACGTATTGCTGATATCGTTTGGCAAGAAGCAAAACCAGGCGAGCGCCCAGGATTTGATGAAGTTGAAGGTTCAGAGCGTGTGATTGCCTGTGATCTTGCTTTCTTAGCTATGGGCTTCTTACACCCAGAACCAACAGGTGTTCTCGCTCAACTTGATATCGCATTAGATGAGCGTGGTAATGTTGCAACTGAAGATTTCGCGACTAACCAAGCCGGTGTATTTGCCGCTGGTGATATGCGTACAGGTCAATCATTGGTTGTACGTTGTATTAACGAAGGTCGAGAGTCGGCTCGTGCAGTTGATGCTTACCTTATGGGTAATACAAACCTTGAAGCAAAAGCTGATTCATTAATGCTTTCTTAACTTCTACGTAAAGTTAATCTTTAATATAAAGCCAGCTCAAATGAGCTGGCTTTTTTACTGTTATAACTCTCAATATTCAATGTTAGCCTCAACATTTCCCCATACTTCCCTGAAAACCTATACTTAATTATTAATATTAAGACTTTAATCACGCCCTTCCAATCAGGATAAACACTTGCCATTCACTATATTTAATTGAAGTTTAAGATGTTATTACTATTTTAATGTACATCATAATATTTAGCGCTAGTTGTTATGTCTATTTGACCTTTTTGTAAATTATGGGTACTTTGATGAATCGCAGGAAGCATACTGATGATCAGGATGATTATCATATTGATGCAGTAAACCTGTTTATGCCAAACAGGTGCAAGGGAGAGTTGCAATGTCACTGTATGACCCATCACTGGAAAAAGATAACTGTGGTTTTGGTCTGATTGCCCATATTGAAGGCCAAACCAGCCACAAACTTGTTCGTACCGCTATATCCGCACTAGATCGCATGACTCACCGTGGCGGTATCGCCGCTGACGGTAAAACAGGTGATGGCTGTGGCCTATTGATTAAAAAACCAGATAATTTCTACCGCATTATTGCTGATGAAAAAAACTGGAATTTATCCCGTGAATTTGCCGTAGGACAAATTTTCTTAAGCCAAGATCCGGTACTCGCCGAGCAAGCTCGAACCATAATTAATGAAGAGTTGGCAACAGAAACATTATCGATAGTAGGTTGGCGTGAAGTGCCTGTAAACCCTGCCGTTCTCGGTCCTATTGCTCAAGAATCCCTACCTAATATTGAGCAAGTCTTTATCAATGCCCCTGCAGGTTGGAAGCCTCGCGATATTGATCGCCGCCTCTACATCGCTCGTCGTCGCATTGAAAAACGTATTACCGAAGATAGTGACTTCTACATTTGTAGCCTTTCTACTCAAGTGATTGTCTACAAAGGCTTATTCATGCCTTCTGATCTACCTAAATTCTATTTAGATTTGGGTGATATTCGATTAGAGTCGTCGATTTGTCTATTCCACCAGCGCTTCTCAACCAATACTCAGCCGCGCTGGCCGTTAGCACAGCCTTTCCGTTATTTAGCCCATAATGGTGAAATCAATACCATCACCGGTAACCGCCAATGGGCACGAGCACGAGGCTATAAATTTAACTCCCCATTGCTGCCTGATTTAAAAACAGCAGCGCCATTTGTTAACGAAACAGGCTCTGATTCCTCTAGCCTTGATAACATGCTAGAGCTATTTTTATCTGGTGGTATGGATCTATTCCGTGCCATGCGCATGCTTGTTCCACCCGCTTGGCAAAACCACCCTGATATGGATCCAGCACTGCGTGCTTTCTACGATTTTAACTCGATGCACATGGAACCATGGGATGGCCCTGCTGGTATCGTAATGTCTGATGGACGTTATGCTGCTTGTAACCTTGACCGAAATGGTCTTCGTCCTGCCCGTTATGTGATCACCAAAGATAAATTGATCACCCTAGCATCTGAAGTCGGCATTTGGGATTACACCCCAGATGAAGTCGCTGAAAAAGGCCGTGTTGGTCCCGGTGAATTATTAGTTATTGATACAAAGTTTGGCAAAATTTGGCATTCATCCGATATCGATAACGAACTAATGGGGCGTCATCCTTATAAAGCATGGATGGATAGTCACGTTAAACGCTTAACTCCCTTTGAACAATTAGGTGATGAGCAAGTAGGTTGCCGATCGCTCACTGATGACGAACTGTCGGTTTATCACAAGCAATTTGGGGTCAGCAGTGAAGAGTTAGATCAGGTACTGCGTGTTGTAGGTGAAAATGGTCAAGAAGCCACTGGTTCGATGGGTGATGATGCGCCAATGGCAGTATTATCCTCAAAAGAACGACCGATCACCGATTACTTCCGTCAAATGTTTGCACAGGTCACTAACCCACCTATCGATCCACTACGTGAAAAGCATGTCATGTCGCTCGCTACCTGTATTGGTCGCGAAATTAACGTGTTTTGTGAAACCGATAGCCATGCACAACGTGTAGCGTTTGGATCGCCAGTGTTAGTGTATTCTGATCTTGTTCAATTACTTGAGTTAGATGATCAATATTATGCCAACAGCATTATTGATATTAACTACAATCCAAATGAAAAAGATCTCAAGCAAGCACTAATAGATCTATGCGATGAAGCTGAACGTGTCGTAAGAGATGGCGCAGTGCTGGTTGTTTTATCAGATCGCGGGATCAATAAAGATAAGTTGCCAATTCCAGCAGCAATGGCTGTGGGTGCGGTTCAAAAACGTTTGGTTGATAATAACCTACGCTGTGATACTAACATCGTGGTTGAAACAGCAACCGCCCGCGATCCTCACCAATTTGCAGTACTTCTAGGCTTTGGTGCCACAGCTATCTACCCTTACCTTGCTTATGAATCACTCGGTAAGTTGATCGATGCAGGAGCAATTAAGAAGTCTTACCGTGAAGTGATGAGTAATTACCAAAACGGCATGAATAAAGGTCTATTTAAGATCATGTCGAAGATGGGGATCTCGACCATTGCTTCATACCGCTGCTCAATGCTATTTGAAGCTGTCGGTTTAAGTGATGAAGTCGTTGAGCTTTGCTTTAAAGGTGTTTCGAGCCGTATTGCAGGCGCTGACTTTAGTGACTTCCAACAAGATCTATTTAACTTATCGCGTAAAGCATGGTTGAAACGTAAACCCATTGAACATGGTGGTTTACTGAAATACGTGCACGGCGGTGAATTCCATGCTTATAACCCTGATGTTGTCGGTACACTGCAAAAAGCCGTAAAATCAGGCGACTATCAAGATTACTTAGCCTTTGCTAAAGAAGTGAATGAGCGTCCTGTGGCTGCTATTCGTGACTTATTTAAGCTAAAAGATGGCACAACATCGATTCCGGTTGAACAGGTTGAAGCTGCAACTGAGCTTTATAAGCGTTTTGACTCAGCCGCAATGTCGATTGGTGCATTAAGCCCCGAAGCGCACGAAGCGTTAGCTATCGCCATGAACCGTTTAGGCGGTTGTTCAAACTCAGGTGAAGGCGGTGAAGATCCTCGTCGCTTTGGTAACGAACGTAACTCACGCATTAAGCAGGTCGCATCAGGTCGATTTGGCGTAACTCCACACTACCTTGTGAATGCTGATGTTATTCAAATCAAAGTAGCACAAGGAGCTAAACCAGGGGAAGGTGGTCAACTACCCGGCCATAAAGTGACAACTGAAATCGCGAAACTGCGTTATGCGGTACCGGGTGTTACCCTGATCTCACCACCGCCTCACCATGATATTTATTCGATTGAAGATTTAGCTCAGCTGATCTTCGATTTAAAACAAGTTAACCCAAGTGCCATGGTATCGGTCAAACTGGTATCTGAACCTGGGGTTGGCACCATCGCAACGGGTGTAGCTAAGGCCTATGCTGATTTGATCACCATTTCAGGTTATGACGGCGGTACAGGTGCAAGTCCATTAACATCGGTTAAATATGCCGGTAGCCCATGGGAGCTTGGTCTTGCTGAAACTCAACAGGCACTCGTGAGTAATGGCTTGCGTCACAAGATCCGTCTGCAAGTCGATGGTGGCTTGAAAACCGGCCTTGATGTTGTAAAAGCAGCAATTTTAGGTGCGGAAAGCTTCGGTTTTGGTACCGCGCCAATGGTTGCTCTAGGTTGTAAATACCTGCGTATTTGTCACCTTAATAACTGTGCGACAGGTGTTGCGACCCAAGATGAAAAACTACGTCGTGATTTCTTTAAAGGCTTGCCTGAACAAGTTATGAATTACTTCATCGGCGTTGGGCAAGAAGTACGTGAACTATTAGCGCAATTAGGTGTAGAAAAGCTCACTGATCTGATTGGTCGTACCGATCTTCTTGAAACATTGGAAGGCTTTACAGCGAAACAAGCCAAGCTTGATTTAAGCCCAATTTTGGTTGCTCCAACACCGAAAGAAGGTAAAACACTATACTGCAGCGAGCCTAACACACCATTTGATAACGCAGAGCTAAGCCAGACTTTAGTCGATCAAATCTTACCTGCGATTGAAAGTCGTAGTGGTGGTGATTTCTACTTTGATATCTGTAATACCGACCGCTCTATTGGCGCACGTTTATCTGGTGAAATCGCCCTGCGTTATGGCAACCAAGGTATGTCTGCAAGTCCAGTAACACTGCACTTAACCGGTACTGCGGGTCAGTCTTTCGGGGTGTGGAATGCAGGTGGTCTAAACCTGAAATTAACAGGTGATGCAAACGACTATGTCGGTAAAGGCATGACGGGCGGTATTATTACTATTCGTCCACCACAAGGTTCTGCATTTAAATCAAGTGAGGCGACCATCATTGGTAACACCTGTTTGTATGGCGCAACGGGCGGTAAGTTATTTGCTGCAGGTAAAGCGGGTGAGCGTTTTGCTGTGCGTAACTCAGGCACCATTACCGTTGTAGAAGGTGCTGGTGATAACGCATGTGAATATATGACCGGCGGTATCGTTGCTATTTTAGGTAAAACAGGCGTTAACTTTGGTGCCGGTATGACAGGCGGTTTTGCTTATATTCTTGACGAAGATGGCGATTTCGCAGGACGCGTAAACCCAGAGCTAGTTGAAACATTACCTCTTGACGAGCTACAGATCCATCAAGAACATCTACGTGGTTTAATCGACCGTCACCTACAAGAAACAGGTTCAAGTCGAGCACAAGAAATTTTGGCGAACTTTGATCAATGGATCCCGAAATTCTATCTTGCGAAGCCGAAGTCAGCAGACATTAATACCCTGCTGGGTCACCAAAGTCGTTCAGCTTCTGAACTACGTCTTCAGGCGCAATAAGGGAGGGAAACCGAATGAGCCAGAATGTTTACCAATTTATTGACGTCGAACGTATCGACCCACCAAAGAAACCGCTAAATGTACGTAAAATAGAGTTCGTTGAAATATACGAACCGTTTACCAAACAGCAGGCAGGTGCACAGGCTGATCGTTGTTTAGATTGTGGTAACCCTTATTGTGAATGGAAATGTCCTGTTCATAACTATATTCCTCAATGGCTAAAATTGGCCAATGAGGGGCGTATTATTGAAGCGGTTGAGCTATCTCACCAAACCAACACCTTACCGGAAGTATGTGGACGTGTTTGTCCTCAGGACAGGCTATGCGAAGGTTCTTGTACCTTAAACGAAGATTTTGGTGCGGTGACAATTGGTAATGTTGAAAAATACATTACCGATAAAGCCTTTGAGATGGGCTGGAAACCAGACATGTCAGGGGTCGAGTGGACAGATAAAAAAGTTGCGATCATCGGCGCAGGCCCTGCCGGATTATCTTGTGCTGATATTCTTGTGCGTAACGGGGTAAAACCTGTGGTGTTTGACCGCTACCCTGAAATTGGTGGCTTGCTGACCTTTGGTATTCCATCATTCAAGCTTGAAAAAGATGTAATGGTTAACCGTCGTAAAATCTTTACTGAAATGGGGGTTGAGTTTCAGCTCAATACTGAAATCGGTAAAGACGTCACGATGGAATCGCTACTGGCTGACTACGATGCGGTGTTCTTAGGTGTTGGCACTTATAAAAACATGCGCGCAGGATTGGAAAATGAAGACGCAACTGGCGTCTATGACGCACTGCCATTTTTAATTTCTAATACCTACAAAGTCATGGAACTAGAAAGTCCATCGACATTCTTAGATATGAAAGATCAACGCGTGGTCGTACTCGGTGGTGGTGATACCGCGATGGACTGTGTCCGTACTTCTATCCGCCAAGGTGCAAAAGATGTGGTGTGTGCTTATCGTCGTGATGAAGCCAATATGCCAGGTTCAAAACGTGAGGTAAAAAATGCCCGCGAGGAAGGCGTAAACTTTATGTTTAACCTTCAGCCATTAGGTATTGAAGTGGATAATTCAGGCAAAGTAACTGGCGTTAAAGTTGTGAAAACAGCGTTAGGTGAACCAGACAGCGCTGGACGTCGTCGCCCTGAACCTGTCTCTGGTAGTGAGCACGTATTAGGTGCAGACGCTGTGATCATGGCGTTTGGTTTCCAACCTCACGCGATGCCATGGCTGACACCATATGATGTTGAACTGGATCAATGGGGACGGATCAAAACTTCATTCGATGCACACTTTGCCTATCAAACCACAAATCCGAAAATCTTTGCCGGCGGTGATGCGGTTCGTGGTTCAGATTTAGTGGTAACAGCCATTGATGAAGGCCGTAAAGCAGCTGATGGCATACTAGATTATCTCAACGTCTAAATACGTTAATTAAACAGACAAAAGCGGATGGGTAACCTTCCGCTTTTTTATTGATTAAAAATTAGCGCTCGATAACTTTTGGTATAAATTCTATCGCTCATGGTACACTAATTACACGACAGCACCTTCGGTGCACCGCTTGAACAACAAGAGAACGAATCAATGAAAATCGGCATTATTGGCGCAATGGAGCAAGAAGTTGCGATCCTAAAAGCACAACTAGAAAACTGCGAAACACACAACAAAGCAGGTTGTACTCTCTACACCGGTACGCTAAATGGTGCTGATGTTGTTTTGTTACAATCTGGTATTGGTAAAGTTGCAGCAGCAGTAGGCACAGCCGTATTACTTGAAACGTTCCAACCTGATGTTGTGATCAATACAGGCTCTGCTGGCGGTTTTGAATCAAGCCTTAACGTTGGTGATGTTGTGATCTCAACGGAAGTTCGCTACCACGACGCAGACGTAACGGCATTTGGTTATGAGATCGGTCAAATGGCACAACAACCAGCCGCTTTCCTATCTGACGAAAAACTAATGGATGTAGCAGAGCAAGCACTGGCTGCTTTACCTGAAAAGCCACACGCTGTTCGCGGTCTAATTTGTACTGGTGATGCATTTGTATGTAGCGCTGAAAAACAAAACTTCATTCGTACTAACTTCCCATCAGTAGTTGCAGTTGAAATGGAAGCGGCAGCAATTGCTCAAGCTTGTCACCAATTCAAAGTACCATTTGTTGTGGTTCGTGCTATTTCTGATGTTGCAGATAAAGAATCGCCAATGAGCTTTGATGAGTTCCTGCCACTTGCAGCAAAAAGCTCATCAATCATGGTTGAGAAAATGGTTGAGTTACTTAAGTAATCTCCTTGTAGTAACTAATTTAAGTGGCCTTGCTTAGCATCTAGCCTAAAACGAGAATAGCTGTCACGGATGATGGAATCACTTGTTGCGTTACTCACAACTAATAGCTCCCTACTCGCTTTGTGGGGAGCGTTATTATTGCACTGGGTTTTACCCATTCCCTACCCACTTCATCCCATTGTTATTTGGCAACGTCTCGCACTGCTCATTGCAGAGCGTGTTAATCACCCGAAAGAAAATCCTTCTCAACGTATTCTTGCAGGCTCACTTGCTTGGTTTTTAATGTCAGGCACGGTACTGATCTTATTGTTCGCTTTTAGCCAACTGGTTTGGTATCAAACAATTTTCCAAATGACCCTGTTGTGGATGGCAATAGACTGGCAAACATCAGCTAAATTAGGCAAACAATTTAACCAAGCCTATAACCTTGAACACAAAGGCAGGTGTCGTGAGTTATTAGCCGATCACATTAATCGTAATACTGAAAATTTATCACTACTTGGACTAGGTAAAGCGGGTGCTGAAACCCTATTACTTGGTTACGGACGTAATGTCATTGGCGTCTTATTCTGGTATGCCATTGGTGGTGGTATTGCGGCGATTATGTATCGTTTAGCCATTAGCCTTGCGCGATCTTGGTCACCAAGCCGTGAACAGTTCCGCTTTTTTGGTTTACCCGCGATTCGCATCGCACTTATTTTAGATATTGTGCCGCTGCGCCTGTTTGCTCTATTAATTACCCTTGGCCAAAATGCCAAAAATGCTTTTCATGGTTTAATGCAGCAAGGTGAAAATTGGCAGCTACCAGGGCCGGGTTGGTTATTAGCCGCAACCGGACACAAACTGTCTTTATCCCTTGGCGGCCCTGCAATGTACAACCAAGTGAAAATGGAACGACCGCGTATCGGAGGGAAAATTGCCCCCGCATCGTTACACCTTGCACAAATTCAGCAATTAATGACAAGTCGTTTATGGTGTTGGATCATTATCGAAAGCGGCTTACTGATCATTTTTCACGGACTAGCTTAATGCGCTTCCTACTTCTCATTGCGGTTATATTCCCATTCACCTCAGCCTTTGCAGAACAATCACTGTCTGTTCAACGCATTATTAGCTTATCGCCACACATGACGGAGCTGGCTTACAGTGCGGGCTTGGGGGATAAACTGATTGCCGCCAGTGATTACAGTGACTACCCAGATCAGGCGAAAAAATTAGAACGTGTTGCAAATTATCGCGGCATTAAAATGGAACGAATTCTTACTTTAAAGCCTGATTTAATTTTGGCGTGGAAAGGAGGGAACCCTAGTCGTGAAATGGCTCGCTTACAACAACTTGGGATTAAGATCTTTTATTCAAATCCAACGCAATTAACCGATATTGCAGATACGATTATCAAACTGGGTAAATTTGCTGATGATCCAAGTCAATCGATTACTGCAGCTACAACATTTAGAACACAACTCGCCAAAATTAAAGCACGCTATCAGAACAAGTCTCCTGTACGTTACTTTTATCAATTAAGTGATAGCCCAATGTTGACGATTTCAGATGGCAACTGGCCGACTCCTGTCTTTAATATTTGTGGAGGAGAAAATATTTTTGCCACCAGCAGTGCTGCTTATCCACAAGTCAACCAAGAGCAAGTTGTTGTGCGCCAACCCAATGTCATTTTCGGCTCAAGTCATGCAACGTCAAAAGAAAATAGCCCATGGTTAAATTGGCAAGGAAAGCTGCCTGCAGTCGATAATCATCATCTTTATCAACTCAATAGCGATTGGTTAAACCGTCCTACACTACGTACGATTAAGGCCATAGAACAAGTGTGTCAACGACTGGATAATGTGCGAAAGTCTTGATCTTTGCTGTGAATAATCTCACTAAAGATGGAATTTATAGTTGTACCTCACCATTTAGACAGTACAATCGCCTGCCTACTTTCCCCCCTTTTCCATTAAAATAGGGATAAACATGCTCATCTATATTCTCGATATGTTTGGTACTGCAATCTTTGCAGCCTCGGGAGTACTCATGGCGGGGCGATTACGCATGGATCCTTTTGGCGTTGTCGTGCTAGCCAGCGTCACAGCGATTGGTGGCGGTACTATTCGTGATATGGCGTTAGGTGCGACCCCTGTATTTTGGATCACTGATACCAATTACTTATGGGTAATTTTTATTACCTGTATTATCACTATGCTCGCCACCCAACGTCCCAAGCGTATGCCATGGTATTTTCTTCCTGTCGCTGATGCGATTGGATTAGCGGTCTTTGTCGCTATCGGGGTTGAAAAGTCATTACGTTATGGCGCATCACCAATGGTCGCTGTGATCATGGGGGTGATAACAGGTTGTGGTGGCGGTGTGATCCGAGATGTACTCGGCCGTGAGATCCCAATGGTTTTACGTACCGAGGTTTATGCAACAGCCTGTATTCTAGGCGGTATGGTACATACCATTGGATTATCTTTAGGTGTACTGCCTTCTGTTGCTGCAGTGATCGGTATCTTTACCACACTCACAATAAGGCTCGCAGCCATTAAGTGGAATCTGTCTCTGCCTGTTTTTGCACTGCGTAATTAACAAAAAACCGCCAACACTGGCGGTTTTTTTAACGCTATACAAACAAGGCGAACTTATTCTTCAATCGAGGGTTGGCGACGTTTAAATCGACGAACAAGCCACCATCCAAGTATACAAACAAGTACTGCAACGACAGACCAACATTGCATTTGATATTTATGGTAGAAAGCTAAAATAGGCCCTAATTCATCATGTAAATAAGCAGGCGCAACACCAAATACCAAGAGCCAAATCGTTACCGCTAAGAAGTTACCTAATAGGAAAAGTTGTACAGGCATTTGTGCAATACCACAACCAATACACATGAACTGTTTAATGCCTTCAACAAAACGACTGATCACAAGTCCTAACATGCCATAGTGATCAATAAACTGATGCAACTTCGTCAGCGTTCGCGGTTTAATCCATTCTTTCTTCGTTAAAATATGACCAAACTGGCGCCCAATAAAATAACCAATGCAGTTACCAATAAAGCTGCTTGCCCAAGCAACAGATAACACCATAGGTAATGACATTTTACCGGTAGATGCTAATAGACTTGCAACAATCAATAACGACTGACCAGGAGCTGGAATCCCCATACCTTCAACAGCAATTGCCAATGCCAAAATGTAGTACCCATATTGCTGCAGCAGTGGGGTAAGTTCAGTAATAATATGTTGAATCGATTCCATAGCCAGTCGATATAAAAAGAAGAGTAATTTTTTATAGTAGCTTGTCTATTGTCGTCGGCATAATGATCAAAGCTAGAAAGTAAGCTTTCACAAACCATTCAACATTAAGATTTAAAGCCAAGTTGTTATTTATAAAGACTATTTGTTCGATAATAAAAAAGGACGCAAATACGTCCTTTTTTATTTAGATAACGCTGCGAGATAAATGTGATTATTTAATCGTCACACGAGCAAACTTTCGTTTACCCACTTGGAAAACATAGTTGCCAGCAGTTGGTACTAGTTTCGTGTCTTCTACTTTTTCTCCATCTTGCTTTACAGCACCTTGGCGGATCATACGCATTGCATCAGAGGTTGAATTAACCAGTGCTGCTTCTTTTAATAAGTTCGCAATAGGAAGACCGGCTTCGAATTCAAACTCCGGCATTTCATCAGGTAGGTTACCTTTTTGGAAGCGACTGATGAATTCTTGCAATGCCGCTTCTGCCGCTTCTTCTGAATGGAAACGTGCAATGATCTCTTTTGCTAGTAGGAACTTCACATCACGTGGGTTTTTACCTGCATCGACATCAGCTTTAAACTGAGCAATTTCATCCATTGGACGGAATGAAAGCAATTCAAAGTAGCTCCACATCAGATCGTCAGAAATAGACATGATCTTACCAAACATCTCACTTGGCGCATCGGCAATACCAATGTAATTATGTGCCGATTTAGACATTTTCTTCACGCCGTCTAAACCCACCAGCAATGGCATCGTCAGTACGACCTGCGGCTTTTGGCCATGTGATTTTTGTAACTCACGACCCATTAACAAGTTGAACTTCTGATCAGTACCGCCTAACTCTACATCTGTTTCCATTGCTACTGAATCGTAACCTTGTAGTAATGGGTACATGAATTCATGGATCGCGATTGGACGATTCTCGCCGTAACGCTTTTTAAAATCGTCACGCTCTAGCATACGAGCAACGGTTTGATTAGACGCTAAACGGATCATTCCCTCTGCACCTAACTCTGATAACCATGTCGAGTTAAACGCAATCGTAGTTTTAGCTGGATCAAGGATCTTAAATACTTGTTCTTTATACGTTTCCGCATTACGTAATACATCTTCACGCGTTAATGGCGGACGTGTTGCGTTCTTACCCGTAGGATCGCCAACCATACCGGTAAAATCACCAATCAAGAAAGTGACTTCGTGGCCTAATTCCTGAAAAGTACGCAACTTATTAAGAATAACCGTGTGTCCAAGGTGAATATCAGGGGCTGTAGGATCGGCACCTAATTTAATCCGTAATGGACGGTTTTCTTTTAGCTTTGCAATCAGCTCAGCTTCTGGGATAAGTTCTTCTACCCCACGTTTTATCTCAACAAGTGCTTGTTCAATGCTGGCCATTCTTGTTCGCTCCCACAAAATTGGCAAAAATAATAAGCCGACCATCTTACTTGAATAGCACGCTTTTTTGAAACCAGTTAGACTGAAGGTCGTTTATTTTTTCGGAATATATGTGAAAAATTTAGTATGAAAGGAACTTCATCATCTCGTTTTCCACGGAAGAATCTCTTTTTTATCATAGTGATCAGCATTGCAATGCTAGGACTTGCGATAATGCCGAGTTCTCAACAAGAAACCGTTTCTCATGTTGAGCGTAAATTTAAAATAGGCAAACCTTACCCTATTGCTATTTCAACCACTTCGACTACACCTCTTTCGGATAAAAACCAAACAGCAGAATTAACGTGGAAAAAACATGTTATTGAAAGTGGTGAGAGTTTAGCGATCGCATTTGATAATATTGGCCTAGATAGCAAGACTCTGCATACACTGATCAATACTGATGACAATACCAAGCAATTAGAAAGACTCCGTCCAGGTAATCTCCTTAAATTTGGCTTTAATAACAAAGGGGCGTTAGTTGAGCTTCGCCAACCTCGTAATCATTTAGAAACCTTGATTGTGCGCCATGATGGCAATACCTTCACCAGTGAGATGGATAAAAAAGAAATAGAAACACAGACTAATTTCTCTCATGCCACCATTGAAACCAGTTTTTGGAGTGCGGCAGATAAAGCTGGATTAACCGCTAATCAAATTATGGAAATTGCCGCACTGTTTGGTTGGGATATTGATTTTGCACTCGATATTCGTGAGGGTGATAAATTTGAAGTGTTATTTGAACAGCATTATTTAGAAGGCAATCCAATCGATCGCGGTGAAATTTTAGCGGCAACCTTTACCAATATGGGACAAACTTTTACCGCTGTCCGTCATCAAAATGGCAAGTATTACGACAAAAACGGTCAAGCGATGCGTAAAGCTTTTCTTCGCTCTCCGGTTAACTTCCGTTATGTAAGTTCCAACTTCAACCCTCGCCGTTTACACCCAGTAACAGGAAAAGTAAAAGCACATCGAGGCACTGATTATGTCGCTCCTGTAGGTACACCTATTTGGGCTGCTGGTGATGGTGTAGTTTTAAAATCTGCCTATAACAAATACAACGGTAACTACGTATTTATTAAACACAGCTCAAAATATGTTACCAAATACCTCCACTTAACTAAGCGTATGGTAAAAACAGGGCAGCGAGTAAAACAAGGTGATACTGTCGGTACTTTAGGAAGTACAGGTCGTGTTACAGGGCCTCATCTACACTATGAATTTTTGGTTAATGGCCAGCATAAAAATCCACGTACAGTAGATTTACCGCAAGCCAACTCCTTATCAGGTAACGAACAAATAACGTTCAAAAAGAAAGCAAAACAACAACTTGAGCATATTCAACAATTGAGCACATTAGTTGCTAACAATGACATATTATTAAACTAACCCTTTGTTTAGATACAAAAAAGCCGACAATTCATATTTGTCGGCTTTTATTTGACCCAATGATTATAAAGTCACAATTTAAACACTAAATGATGCGCCACAACCACACGTTGTTGTTGCATTTGGATTGTTAACGAAGAAACGCGAACCTTCTAAACCTTCAGTGTAATCAACAGTACCACCAATCAAGTACTGTAGGCTCATCGGATCAACCACTAACGTTACACCGCTATTTTCAATGGTCATGTCACCGTCATTAACTTTTTCATCAAAAGTAAAGCCGTATTGAAAGCCACTACAGCCACCACCAGTGATATACACACGTAGCTTTAGATTCGGGTTTTCTTCTTCAGCGATCAGTGTTTTTACTTTATTCGCTGCAACATCAGAAAAAGTTAGCGGCAAATTAGCATCGCTCATTACAAAACCTCTCACACACTTCTGTTAATTACGCTGATTATCTAATACCTGACTATGTTGTTCAAGTATTAGGCTCACTTGTTGGAGAATCATGGCGTAAACGCTCTTTTTTAATTGTTCGGTGTAGCAACTGCGAATAAATCGGTTGACCGCCTAACATCTGAGCAAGCATAGTCGCACCGAGAGTCGTAACAATCAATGGTAAAATAAGGTGATAGTTATTAGTCATCTCAATAACCAACAAAATCCCCGTAATCGGAGCGCGTACCGTTGCCGCAAAAAGTGCCCCCATTCCAGCAATAGCAAACAGTCCAGGATCAATCCCTAAATCAGGATAAATGCCTTGTGTGATCATGCCATAAAAGGTACCAAATAAGGTGCCTAAGGCTAACATTGGAGCGAAAATACCACCTGGAGCCCCAGAACCAAAACAGAGTAATGTGGTTGCAATACGTGCAAAGAACAACAGCATTAACATCCCCAAACCGTAATCGCCGTTAGTCGCATGAGGAATAAGGAAAATACCGCCGCCAGTTAACTCAGGGAAATACAACAGAAGTAAACCAAAGCAACCACCAATTAATGCACCGGTAATTAAGTAACGCTTATGCTCATTACGATGGATTTTAATAAAACCATCTAACGCAAAAATAATCATACGGTTAAATAGGACACCAAAGCCACCAAATAGCATCCCTAAGACTAAAAATAGCCATAATGACTTCAATGCTGGTGCATCATATTGTGGCATAGAGATAACCGCTTCTTGGCCACGTAAAAGGCGAAAGACAATATTCGACATTACTGCAGAGATCATCACACATTTCACAGAAATCAAACTATAGCGAAACTGCGGGCGCATCTCTTCAAGCACAAACATGATCCCTGCCATCGGCGCATTAAATGCCGCCGCTAAGCCACCTGCAGCACCCGCCGCGAGTAAAGAATGGCGACCTTCTTTATCTTTTAATCGGAAAATATCAGAGATCATTCGTCCAATATTACCACCCATTTGCACGGTTGGACCTTCACGACCCAATACCATACCGGAGCCTAACGCACCTAAACCGCCAAAGAATTTAACAGGAATCACACGCCACCAGCGAACCGGACGCATCTCTTCCATTGCACCTTCAATTTCAGGAATACCAGAACCGCCGGCTTCAGGCGCAAAACGACTGACAAGGTAATATCCAACAAACGCAAGTGATGCGCTGACAATAAACGCGGCGAGCCAAAGAGGAAGTACACTGGTTATTTCATTACGTAACCAGTCTGTACGTTGATCCGTTACCCAATTGACACCAATTTCAAACATAGTGCCGACTAAACCCGCAAGAGTACCGACAAGTGCTGATAAAAATAGAACAGAAACAGGCGTTTTATCACGGGTAAGCAACTGTCTTACCAAAACGCGAGGTTGAAGATGAGGAGGCATGTGAATACCATGCGTTTTATCAGTCATTTTTCGGCCGTATTGTCAAAAGATTGCATATAGAATGCAGGAAGGATAAATGAAACTATGGATTTAGAAGGGTAATCTAAGATGGATGTTTATTATACTGCTAATGTTGAAAAATAGCTTTGCAGCTGTGACTTGTATAACAAAATAACAGTAATAAATTATTCAATTCGCGCAAGTAACCACCGTAATTCGTTCTCCCTAAATTACATCCTTTTAGGTACAATAGGCTAATAACAATCTACACACTTCTCTGGCCTCAATCCCTAGGACAGAAAACTATGTGGATTGGATTTACGCCTGATTATTTTATATAGGATCTAACAATGAGCAGAACAAGCAAATCGGCTGATTTATTTGCCAAAGCACAACAAAAAATTCCTGGTGGCGTTAACTCTCCAGTGAGAGCATTCGCAGGGGTTGGTGGCACACCACTCTTTATCGAGCGTGCTGATGGCGCTTATATTTTTGATGCTGATGGTAATGCATACATCGATTTTGTTGGCTCTTGGGGTCCAATGATCTTAGGCCATAACCATGCAGCTATTCGTGATGCGGTGATCGATGCTGCACAACAAGGATTAAGTTTCGGTGCACCAACAGCAATGGAAATCACCATGGCTGATCTTGTATCGAAACTTGTGCCATCGATGGAAATGGTACGTATGGTAAGCTCTGGCACTGAAGCAACCATGAGCGCTATTCGTCTTGCACGTGGTTTTACTGGTCGCGATAAGATCTTAAAATTTGAAGGTTGTTACCACGGTCACGCAGATTGTCTACTCGTTAAAGCAGGCTCTGGCGCATTAACTCTTGGTCAACCAAGCTCACCAGGCGTACCCGCAGATTTTGCAAAACATACTCTAACAGCAACCTACAACAACCTTGATTCTGTCCGTGAAGCGTTTGCAGCTCACCCAGAGGAAATTGCTTGTATTATCGTTGAGCCTGTTGCGGGTAACATGAACTGCATTCCACCTGTACCTGGCTTCCTTGAAGGGCTACGCGACATCTGTGATGAATTTGGCGCGCTATTAATTCTTGATGAAGTAATGACAGGCTTCCGCGTGTCAGAAGGTGGTGCTCAAGGGTATTACAACATCAAGCCGGACCTAACAACACTAGGAAAAATCATCGGTGGCGGTATGCCAGTTGGTGCATTCGGCGGTCGTCGTGAAGTGATGGAATTTGTTGCTCCAACAGGTCCAGTATACCAAGCCGGTACACTATCAGGTAACCCTGTTGCAATGGCGGCAGGTCATGCTTGTTTAACAGTATTAACTGAAGACGGTAATGAAAAACGTCTTGCTAATACCACTAAACGTCTTGCTGATGGCTTTAAAGCACTTGCAGATAAACACGGTATTCCACTTGCTATTAATCAAGTTGGCGCAATGTTTGGCTTCTTCTTTACTGATCAAGAAAACGTAACCTGCTACGAAGATGTAACGAAATGCGATGTAGAACGTTTCAAACGCTTCTTCAATTTAATGCTAGAAAAAGGGGTATACCTAGCGCCTTCAGCGTATGAAGCTTGCTTTACCTCGCTAGCACATACAGATCAAGTGATTGATGCAACACTTGAAGCGGCTGACTTTGCTTTTGCAACGCTTGCTAGTGAAAAAAGCCCTGAATAATTCAGAAGCCTCAAATAAATAAAAATAAAAAAGGTCACAATCTGTGACCTTTTTTTATGACATTATTTTAGTATCTAAAATACAGAAACTGCGTTTAACTACAACCATAGATACGGCTAAGTTATTGCCAAAAATACAATGCAAGCAGTACCATGATAACTAAAATAATTAGTGCAATCGGTGGTTTGCGCTTTTTTTTGTCATCACAGCCACAATTACAACATCCCATAAGCCATCTCCACGATAAAGGGTATAATCGATAAGTTATAGCGATGATGATTATAATGATAATCTTTATCAATAACAGCAGTAATGATGATGCTTATTAATTAAAGGATATATACCGTGCCACAGCCATTTAAAATAGAGCCTCGCCATTGGCTCCTTATTATTGCTTTATTTGTAGCGGCATTTGCCAGTTACAAGCTCATCGAACCTTACCTAGGGCCAATTGTTCTCGCCTTTATTATTTCATTACTGTTTGCGCCACTACATAAACGCCTACTTGCGTTGATGCCAACCCGCGCCAATACCGCTGCAATGCTGTCATGTTTTACACTTACCGTGATCATTGTGATTCCGTTACTTGTGGTGTTTTCGTCCATTGTTCATCAAGGCACAACCGTTTCTAAAGAAAGCTATGAATGGATCACATCCGGTGGCCCGAAAGAACTCTTTGCCCATCCTTACGCTCAAAAAGCGCTGTTCTATATTGATAAGTACTCGCCATTCCATGATTTTGATCCACAAGTCATTATCCAGAAAATTGCCACAACGGCCTCTCAAGTGGGCTCTCAAGCACTAAATATCAGCGCACGCATTCTAGGCGATGCAACCAGTATTTTAGTGAACTTTATGATGATGCTATTTGTACTTTTCTTCCTTTTACGCGATAACGACAAAATGATTGCCGCAATCCGTCATGTGATCCCACTATCTCGTAGTCAAGAAGATGAAATCATGAATGAGGTTGAGCAAGTGGCAAAATCTGCCGTACTTGGATCATTTTTAACCGCCATAGCACAAGGCTTAGCCGGTGGTTTCGCCATGTGGCTATGTGGATTTCCAGGACTTTTCTGGGGCTCGATGATGGCATTTGCTTCATTGATCCCAGTTGTAGGTACCGCACTTATCTGGCTACCAGCATCTCTATACTTACTGTTAATCGGTCAATGGGAGTGGGCATTATTCTTAGCGGGCTGGGGCATTATTGTGGTTGGTTCAATCGATAACGTTGTTCGTCCACTATTGATGCAAGGCAGTTCAAGCATGAATACCTTGCTGATCTTCTTCTCTATCATTGGTGGTATCCAATTATTTGGTTTGATCGGTATGATTTACGGTCCAATCATTTTTGGCGTAACATTAGTGTTATTTAAAATGTATGAAGTTGAATTTAAAGACTTCTTAGAACAACAAGATACTCACTAACCCTTCATTACAATGCCGCCTTTATTCTAAGGCGGCATTTTTCTTCTATTCAATCTTCCTCTCTACTGCTGATTTCTTTTCAACGGCACATAATTATGGAACAATTCGCTCCCAAATTTATGATGTCTACATTGAGGCCAGTTACATGTCTTATTGCGCCGCGAGCCAGGTTGTTGCTCGTCAATCTGAGTTTTTTGAAAACCGTAAAGTCCTTATCGCTGGCGAATTAAGTGATACCTTCGCATCAGAGCTATGTCAAACCGCTCAAACGGTATCGGTATTTACCACAAACTATGGCTTCTACTCAGATATCGAACGTTTTAATAATGTAAGTAGTTACTTCGGGGCTGAGTTAACAGAAACATTAGATATCGATATGATCCTGCTTTACTGGCCTAAAGCAAAAGCAGAAGCTGATTACTTGTTAACTATGTTACTGAGTAAATTCGGTACTGGTGTTGAAATTTGTATCGTCGGTGAAAACCGCTCAGGGGTACGTAGTGCAGAAAAACTTTTTGCAGAATATGGCCCACTGACTAAATATGATTCAGCACGTCGCTGCAGTTTTTACTGGGGCCGTTGTGATAACACACCAAAAGCTTTTAATTTATCAGATTGGTTCCGCAGCTACCCTATCGATATTGCAGGTGTACAACTCACCGTTCGCTCATTACCTGGGGTATTTAGCCATGGCGAATTTGATAAAGGCTCAGAATTACTGCTAAACAATCTGCCAAAATTACACGGTAAAGTATTAGATTTTGGTTGTGGTGCCGGTGTGATTGGCGCAGTGATGAAAGCCAAATACCCAGCCATTGATTTAGAACTATGTGATATTAGTGCGCTAGCCATTGAATCGGCAAAAGAAACATTTAAGGTCAATAACCTTGAAGCGATCAAGTTCACTGCTACCGATGTCTATAAGACGTTAACGGGCCCTTACCAGTTCTTGATCAGTAACCCACCGTTTCATGCGGGGTTAAAAACGTTTTATGCCGCAACAGAGCTATTTATCAACGATGCACCACGATACCTTAGCCATAACGGTCAACTCGTCATTGTAGCCAACAGTTTCTTACAATATCCGCCGTTAATTGAAGCAAGCCTTGGTGAGTGCAACATTACGGCTAAGACCAACAAATTTAATATTTACGCTGCAACCAAATAACCGTTAATTTATTTCAACGGAACGTTTATCTAAAGAGGGGCATTGTTGTCCCTTTTTTATAATTAAAACTCCGTCAAAACCGTTAATTTTGTGTTTTACGACACGCTTCATTATCGCTGTACTTGATCGCTTTAAATAAGTCCGTATAAGCAGTATCATATTAAGATATATGGACTTAGTGATTTCTAACGAACGGAAAAATTGTCAAAAACGTCATTTTTAAAACGTTTTATAATTCAACGTTAGTCTCTAATCCTCAATCCAAGTCGAATTACAATCATATTATTCAGGCACCGGAATGCAGAATACTAAACGATTTAAACGTCTCCAACATACGTTAATGTTGGCCTTTATTGTGCTTAGCATCACTCCTTTGGTTTTATCTGCCTTATATTTTCTTAACTCTCATACCAAAGATCTTGCTGAACAAAGCATCAATCACTTAGCTTCTTTACGTGATAATAAGCAAAAGCAGCTTTACAGTTTTTTTGCCGCAAAAGAATCAGAGGTGAAGAGCTTCGCTCGCTCAGAATTATCGAATAACAGTGGCGGTCGCTTTTATGGTTTAGTCGGTGCCTACCATCAACTTGGTGATATAGAACAGCAACTTGCTTCTCAAGGGCATGCCAATTATTTCTCGCAAACTCTCACCAAAAAAAATGACACTCATAACAAAACAACTTATGTGGGACATGAGCGCTATCGTTTAATGTACAAGCGCTACAATGCTGTTTATAAAGAGTATTTAAAGCGGTCTGACTTCAAAGACATCATGCTAGTTGATCGTTCTGGTAACGTGGTTTACTCCGTTCATAATCACCAGTTATTTGGTGTCAATCTACTCACGAATACACAAGCATCACCAGCATTAAAGCAAACCTTTGAAACGATAACCGAAAAAACCAAGCAAAGTCAGGCGAAACCAGATCAAGTACCGGTGACATTTACCGACTTTAGTCAAACAGCCAACACTAGTGATACTACTGCATGGTTTGCTGCACCAATCATCCAACAAGGTTACTTGCATAGCTATGTCTTTATGGAGCTAAGCAATAAGGCCATCTCTGAACTTATTCAAGATCTTGGTAATAATGCAAACTACGTTCAAACCTTATTGATTGGTCAAGATCATAAACTCCGTTTTTCAGCAGAAACTGGGGTTCCCACCACACTAAAAAGTGAGAGTATCAGTGAAGCACTCGCTGGTAAATCTGGTGTAGGTAGCTTTCAAAACTACGATAACATACCTGTACTTAGTGCCTTTTCACCACTCGATATCCTTAACAATAAATGGGCATTAGTGGTTGAATTACCAGAAAAAGAAGCCTTTGCTCGAATTACTGAACTAGAGAAAATATTCGGTGTGGCAATGGTCACCGCTATTATTTTGGTGATTTTTGCTTCTCATTTATTATCGAATTCAATTACAGCACCATTACTACGATTAACTTGGGCAGCAGAGAAAGCCTCTGGGGGCGATTTAGATCAAGTCATCGAAGGTACTGAACGTAGTGATGAAATTGGTCGTCTTGCGATAAGCTTTTCACGTATGCAACGATCTATTCGCGAAAAAATAGGTTTAATTAAAACTCAGAATGACGAATTAGAGCAAAGCCTTAAGATTATCAAGCAAAAAAACGATGAGCTACAAACCGCAGATAAACTTAAAGACGAATTCCTTGCAACCACATCCCATGAATTACGTACCCCACTCCATGGCATGGTGGGTATTGCTGAATCTTTACTTGCAGGAGCAAATGGACCAGTAAAAGATTCTCAACGTCGTCAATTAGAGATGCTCATCAACAGTGGACAACGTTTAACTAACCTTGTGGATGATCTACTGGATTACCACAAAATGCGTTATGGTGATTTAGATATTCATCGCCATGCGATTGATCTGTCTGCTGCGGTGAGATTGGTTCTGGAGCTTTCTAGTCATTTACTTGGCAATAAACCAGTAAGGATCATCAATCAAATCCCAGCAGATTTACCACTCGTTGATGCAGATGAACAACGTTTAGAACAAGTGCTCTATAACCTTGTCGGTAATGCGATTAAATATACCTCTGAAGGTAAGATCATTATTTCAGCGACTGTATTAGAACAGCAATTACGAGTACAAGTCGTCGATACCGGACAAGGTATTCCCAGTGAGCAACTGGAGCATATCTTTGAACCACTCATTCAAGCAAACTCAAACTCGGCAAACTATCGCCAAGGGGCTGGTCTTGGTTTATCGATTAGTCGACAACTCATTGAGTTAATGGGAGGCCGCTTATATGTCAGCAGTCAACCAATGATTGGTACCACCTTTAGTTTCACTTTAAACCTTGCAACTGATGAACAAATTAATGCGATATCTCATGATTCAATGCTTCAGCATTTTCAAGCGCCATCATTAGATCAACGTTACTATGATGGTACCAATTTACCTGAAAATCCTAACGGTGATCTTATTCTTGTTGTTGATGATGAGCCCGTAAACCTTCAAATTTTAAATAATTTTTTACGTCTTGCTGGCTATCGAGTCAAAACGGCTGATAGTGGTCATCAAGCATTAGAAATGGTGCACCAACAACGCCCAGATCTAATCTTACTCGACATTATGATGCCAGAAATGAGCGGTTACGAAGTCTGTTCTACGTTAAGGAAGCAATATTCAATCTTTGAATTGCCAATAATGATGCTGTCAGCCTTAGGACAGATCCAAGATCGTATTAAAGGTTTTGAGTGTGGTGCCAATGACTATTTAACCAAACCCTTTAATAAAGAAGAATTAATTGCACGCATCCAAGCTTACTTGCAAGCCAGAAAAACCGAACAAGAAAAGCAGAAAAACCTGACTCTTCAGCAAGAGATTCATCGTCGAGAGCAAGTAGAAGTCAGTTTAATTGAGGCACAAAGCCGCTTGCTTGGGCTCCTTGATTCAACCAGCGAAGCAATTATCTGTGTTCAAAATGAAGGTCGTATTCGTTACGTTAACAGTGCTGCAGGTAAGTTATTTAAACGATCACCAGAACAACTAGAGCGACATACAATCTCGGATATTATCGCTGCAGATCTACCGAGTAGTATTAATGACAGCCATCATTACAATGGCAAATTAAGCTTTTTTATTAATGATGAGATCCAAACATTATCAACCGATATCATTAATCTTCCTGAAGAATCAGGTCTTAAACAAATGTTTGTATTTGATAGCCAAGGCCCTTCAGCAGACCATCGTATTGGCTTACTCGAAAATGCTGTTGATATGTTGTCAGAATTTGCCTTTAACGGGGATAAAAATAACTTGCAGCAACTCAGAGAGCTTGGTGGCGAATTCACGCGTCTGGCTGATAAACTTGATGGTAGTGGACAAAATAAAGGGGATCTTATTCGCCAACTCTTGGTTGAGTCGATGAGTATGACTCTTTCACTATGGGAAAATGATACCAAGAAAACCAAATTTGAATTAGCAGAAGAAAGTGGGTTATGGCGAGTATACCTTGATCGTAGCACCTTACAAACACGTACTCTTGATAAGTATCTACATATCGATACGTTACCCAAAACACCGCGTTGGCGAACTGTTATCCATACGATGGATTACGTACTAGAACGCTGCCCTCAAACAACAATAGAGCGTCAAAATGTGGTAGCTATGCGAGACAAACTACACCACACCATTAGTACTAGCTGATTGAATGCTTTACACCAAATATAAAGGCTCTCTCGTGAGCCTTTTTTATATCCATAATATTCAAACTCAAAACATCACGCCTCACTACAAATACAATAATAACGCCATAACAAGCTCTTCTTTTTCGGGTTAAATCTTTATCACACCATCGAATAAATCTGTTTTTTTAAATAAGAAAATATCTCATTAAAAAGCATAAAAATGACATGAGTCACACTCTATTTTTTGACTATTTTTAAAGCAATTACCGCTATTTAAGGCCCATAACGCTAGACTAACGAATTAGTTTTTGTTTATGAGAAGCGAATCACAACAAACCTTGGTGATAAATTTTACGCACAGAAATAACCACAATAAAAAGCGTCTGTTACATATATAGATACAGGAACAAAAGAAAATTAACCATAAAAAACAATGACTTATTTAACACCAATTTTATTACCTACTAACTAAAACTGAAACAACAAGTGTGATGTAACACACAGTTAACATGTTTTAATTTACTACTAAAAAAACCAAAATTAACGTTTTTAACGTTGTTTTGCTTTATTTTAACGTTTTTGACGAGAAGCTCGATTGACGATTTATCGATTACAGCGAATATTTAACCCACTGAGAGCTTACAAGGCCATTCACCGGTTCAGCGTTACTCAGTTCCGATGAAGTAAGTTCAAGGGCTCCAATGATGGAGCAACTTTAATTTCCATTAAGTGAAACAGAGCTAAGAGTAAGGAACAGCTATGCTTGCCAATATTAACAAAACTAAGTTAGCACTTGCCGTTGTTGCAGCAGCAACCGCTTTTACAGCACCAGTAGTATCTGCAGCAGAAAAAAGTGAACTAACAGTCGTACCTGATTTCTACCCTACAATGGTACGTAACTTTAACCCTTTCCTAGCAACAAACCTACGTACTACAACTGAGTTTGTTTACGAGCCATTGGTTGTTTTCAACCAAATGAAAGGTAACGAGCCAGTAATGCGTTTGGCGAAAGACTACTACATGTCTGACGACCTAATGCAAGTGACGTTTGAAATCCGCGATGGCGTTAAGTGGTCTGACGGTAAAACGTTCTCTGCTGATGACGTAGTTTATTCTTTTGATCTACTTAAGAAGAACCCTGAACTAGACCAACGTGGTATCAACAAGTGGGTTAAATCAGTTAAGCAAGACGGTAACAAAGTTATCTTCGATTTAACTGAAGCGAACTCGAACGTACCTTTCGAAATTTCTTTCGTACCAGTAGTGCCTAAGCACATCTGGAGTAAAGTTGAAAATCCAACAACTTTCACCAACGAAAACCCAGTAGGTACAGGTCCGTTTACTGAGATTGATACATTTACTCCTCAGCTTTACGTTCAATGTCGTAACCCTAACTACTGGGATAACGACAACCTAGAAGTTGACTGTCTACGTGTACCTCAGATCGCGAACAACGATCAGTTGCTAACAAAAATCATCAACTCAGAGTTAGATTGGACTTCATCGTTCATTCCTGACATCGACAGCACTTACGCTGCAGCGAACCCAAATCACAAATACTGGTACCCAGCAGCGGGCACTCAGTCATTCATGTTGAACTTCAAGTCGCCAAAAGATGGCAACAAAGAAGCAATCAACAATGTTGACTTCCGTCGTGCCTTCTCAATGGCTATCGACCGTCAAACAATCATCGATATCGCATTCTACGGTGCGGGTACTCCAAACGATTACGCGTCTGGTCTAGGTGATGGTTTTAAAACTTGGTCTGATGAAGCTGTACATAACAAGTACAAAGCATTCAACACATACAATGTGAAAGGTGCTAAAGAGCTTCTAGCGAAAGCTGGCTTTAAAGATACTGACGGTGATGGTTTTGTAGAATCACCAACAGGTAAGAAGATCGAACTTACAGTTCAATCTCCTAACGGTTGGACTGACTTCAACAACACAGTACAGCTAGGTGTAGAGCAGCTTCAAGAAGCGGGTATTAACGCGAAAGCAAGTACACCTGACTTCGCTGTTTACAACGAAGCAATGCTAAACGGTACTTACGATGTAGCTTACACAAACTACTTCCACGGTGCTGATCCACACCTATACTGGGATAGCGCGTACAACTCACGCCTACAATCAGGTGAAGGTATGCCTCGTTTTGCTATGCATTACTTCAAGAATGCAGAGCTAGACACGCTACTAGATAGCTTCTATAAGACAGCTAACAAAGATGAGCAGTTGAAGATTGCTCATGGCATTCAGAAAATCATCGCTGAAAATCAAATTACGATTCCAGTAATGTCTGGTGCGAACAACTTCCAATACAACGAAACTCGCTTCACTGGTTGGTGGAATGAGAAGAACCCTCAAGGCCGTCCAATGGTATGGGCAGGTGTTCCTGAGCGTCTACTTCAAGTACTGGATCTAAAACCAAAAGCATAATATCTGCTTAATATTTGCGGTGCACGCCTTGTGCACCGCCTCTTCCCCTCAATCCTTTCTTCTATAAAAGGTATGGCGCCGTGCGTCAGGGGGTTTTACGTCCTGAATTCAGCTCAGGAAGGCAAGCTGGATGTGTAAGGTGTGAGTTATGGGATTTTTTCTACGTCGTTTATCGTTTTATTTTATCGCGCTAATTTTCGCGGCAACGCTAAACTTTATTCTTCCGCGTGCGATGCCAGGTGACCCAGTTACCATGATGTTCGCAAACGCAACTGCACAGGTAACCCCTGAGCGTATTGAAGCCATGAAAAAGCTGTTAGGCTTTGTTGATGGTCCATTATATGAACAATACTTTTCTTACCTAGCTAACGTATTTACGTGGAACCTAGGTACTTCAATCAAATTTTATCCTCTATCAGTTAATGAACTGCTAGGTGGTGCTGTAGGCTGGTCACTATTTTTAGCGGGCTCTGCAGTAATCCTTTCTTTCTGTATTGGTTCTGTCTTAGGTATTTTCGCGGCATGGAAACGCGGCAGTACTTATGATGCATTCATCTCACCAGGTATGTTGGTTATTCAAGCGGTACCACCGGTTGTAATCGCAATGCTTGTTATGTTCACTTTTGCTATTGGTTTACGTTGGTTCCCAACGGGCAACGCATTTACCCCAGGTGTTGTTCCTGACTGGTCAAGTTGGGCTTTCTATAAAGACGTAATGTACCACGCTGCATTACCACTATTTTGTGCCACAGTAATTCAAATCGGCGGCTTCTTGATCAACATGCGTAACAACATGATCAACCTGCTAAACGAAGATTACATCACAATGGCAAAAGGTAAGGGCTTAAGCGAAAACCGTGTTGTCTTTAACTATGCGGCTCGTAACGCAATGCTGCCAAGTGTAACTGCACTTTCTATGGCATTGGGTATGGCTATCGGTGGTCAGTTGATTGTTGAAATTATCTTTAACTACCCAGGTCTTGGTACTGTAATGCTTAATGCTATTCACTCACGTGATTACCAAGTTCTTCAGGGACAATTACTGATTATGACCATGTTCATGCTGTTCTTTAACTTCATGGCCGACATCCTGATCGTTGTGCTAGACCCTCGCCTACGTAAAGGAGGCAAATAATATGAAAGCCTTATTTAAATTATTATCTGGTAACCCTAAGGCTATGTTTGGCCTTAGCATCATCACTATTTTTATTCTAGGTGCTATTTTTGCTCCTCTTATTACACAGTTTTCACCAGACAAACGGACAGGAAAACCTCACGAGTACCCTTCGTTTGTAGTAAAAGCGGCACAAGATAATCCAGACGGTTGGATCGCTGAAAACTTAGCAGATAACAAGCGTCGTATGTTGATGTCAAAAGATGCAGAGCACCTATTAGGCACATCTCGTATGGGTCGTGATATCTGGTCTCAGCTAGTATATGGCGCACGTACATCACTAGCAGTAGGCTTTGGTGCTGGATTCATGGTGTGTTTCTTAGCGACCATCATTGGTATCTCAGCAGGTTACTTCGGCGGTAAAGTCGATGAAATCTTAACTGCGGCCATGAACATCATGTTAGTTCTACCGCAGCTCCCCTTACTATTTGTTATCGCAGCCTTTATTGGTCAAGCAGGTCCTCTAACTATTGCGGTGGTTATTGCCATGACCTCCTGGGCATGGGGGGCACGTGTTGTTCGAGCACAAACCTTATCACTACGTGAAAAAGAATTTGTAAAAGCAGCAGAAGTACTAGGTGAATCTTCATGGCGTATTATCTTCATTGAAATTTTGCCTAACCTAATCTCTATCGTTGGTGCAAGTTTCATTGGCTCGGTAATGCTTGCCATCATGACCGAAGCTACACTGTCATTCTTAGGCTTAGGCGACCCGAACTCAGTAAGCTGGGGCGTGATGCTGTACAACGTACAAACATCATCTTCAATGCTGGTTGGCGCTTGGTGGGAATTATTAGCTCCATGTATTGCACTAACACTGATTGCTGTCGGCCTTGCAATGCTTAACTTTGCTGTCGATGAAATTGCCAACCCGCAGTTACGTTCACATAAAGGCATGCGCCGCTGGAAAAACTTAGCAAAAGAAAATGCTAAGAACGCAAAAGAAGAAAAAGAAGCAAACGCTGTGGACGCTCCTCAGCCAGCCCTACAAGGGGGAGATAAATAATGACCAATCCACAAATCTCAATTCGTAACTTGTGTGTTGATTACATTACAGATGCAGGTGATGTTCGCGCAGTAAATAATGTCAGCTTTGACATTGGTAAAGGTGAAATATTCGGTCTTGCTGGTGAATCAGGCTGTGGTAAATCCACTGTTGCCTTCTCACTGATGCGCCTGCATAAGCCGCCAGCATTCATTACCGGTGGTGAAGTGATTTTTGAAGGCCACGGTGACATTTTGAAAAAATCGGATGCGGCAATGTCAGCCTTCCGTTGGAGCGAAATGTCGATGGTGTTTCAAAGTGCGATGAATGCCTTGAACCCTGTTTTAACCATGGAAGAACAATTTTGTGACGTAATCATGCGTCACACTAATATGTCTCGTCAGCAAGCGGTTCGCCGTGCTGAAGGCCTATTAGAAATAGTTGATATCCACCCAAGCCGTTTACGTGATTACCCTCACCAGTTCTCTGGTGGTATGCGTCAACGTTTGGTTATCGCGATTGCTCTTGCGCTAAATCCTAAGATGATCATCATGGATGAGCCAACAACAGCACTTGATGTTGTAGTTCAACGTGAAATTCTACAAAAGATTTATGCCTTAAAAGAAGAGTTTGGTTTCTCAATTCTATTCATCACTCATGACTTGTCATTAATGGTCGAGTTCTCTGACCGTATCGGCATCATGTACTCCGGTGAGTTAATTGAAGTTGCCCCTTCTAAGCAAATTCTAGAAACACCGTTCCACCCATATACTGAGGGCTTGGGTAGCTCATTCCCTCCTCTGACTGGTCCAAAAACAAAGTTAACAGGTATTCCTGGTAACCCATTGAACTTACTAGAAGTACCACAAGGTTGTCGTTTCCAGGCACGTTGTAGCAAAACAACCGATGCTTGTTTTAAAACACCAACCCAACTGACGCAAATTGAACCAGGTCGTTTATCAAACTGCCACCTATTCACTAAACGTGGTTAATAAAATAATAGGCAGTATTTAGGAGGCATTATGAGCAAACCTGTCGGAAATCCAATTATTGAAGGTAAAAATCTAATTAAAGATTTTTCCGTTAACAGTAATTCATTAAAGAAATCAAAGATGCGTGCAATCAACGACGTGTCTTTCAAAATGTACAAAAGTCGTGGTCTTTCCGTTGTTGGTGAATCAGGTTCTGGTAAATCAACAACAGCGAAAATGATTGCAAAAATGTACGCGCCAACAGATGGCACAATTGAATATTTTGGTCGTGATATCCAGTCAATCACTAAACATGATGACTTAATGAAGTATCGCCAAGGTGTACAAATGGTATGGCAAGACCCATTCGGTTCTTTAAACCCTACTCATACTATTTTCCACCACATTGCACGCCCATTGCTGATTCACAACAAAGTGAAATCAGGCAATAAAAAAGAGTTAGAAGAGACGGTTTACAATTTACTTGAACAAGTTGGCTTGATCCCGCCAAAAGAGACTGCTGCGAAGTTCCCCCACCAGCTGTCTGGCGGTCAACGTCAACGTGTTAACCTAGCACGTAACATTGCCGTAGGGGCTGAAGTCGTTCTAGCTGATGAACCAACCTCAATGCTCGACGTTTCTATTCGTGCAGGTGTACTAAACCTGATGGAAGAAATGAAATTTGAGCGTGAAATGGCACTACTTTACATCACGCATGATATCGCAACAGCACGTTACATTGCTGAAGACCTAGCGGTAATGTACGTTGGCCACATGGTTGAGTGGGGTGATACGGAAGAAATCATTCACGATCCACAACACCCGTATACCCAACTACTTGTATCTGCGGTTCCTGATCCAAGTAAGTCGATCCATGAAAAGCTAAAAGGTAATAAAGGTGAAATCCCGCTATGGACACCAGAAAGTGCTGGCTGCCCATTTGCAGGCCGCTGTACTCACGTTACCGATAAGTGCCGTGAAAAACTACCAGGTGTAACTCAGCTATCTAATAACCACTTTGTACGTTGTTACTTATACGAAAATTAATAATAGCTCGTTACTAAATACGACTTATCTGCGTTATTGGTCGCCTTAGCTGTTAAATGGTGGTTTCACAATGCTGAAACCACCTTTATTTGGCGACACTAGGAGGATCCATGCAGCTGTTAACTAACCATCTGGGCTATGAGCGTTTCAACGTTAAACACGCTCTATTACAAACTAACTCTCAAACTTTAACCGGTACTGCAGAGCTTGTTTGTAACCAGACGAATACAACTATCATGCAGCTGCCATTACATGCCTATGACAACATAGCACAATGGCATACTGGTAATATTTACCTTATTGACTTCTCTTCTTGCCAACAAGTTGGTGAGTTCCGTATTCGCTATGCAAACAGTGAATCAACTATTTTTACCATAGCTGAAGGCGTGTTAATGCAACAAACCTTCAGTGATGTTCTGCACTACTTTAAATCTCAACGTTGCGGCGGTATTTTTGATCAAGCGGATAAAAATGCTGTTGTACTCAATTCAGATCAAACCGTCGATGTTCATGGTGGTTGGTACGATGCATCAGGCGATGTGAGTAAGTACCTAAGCCACTTATCTTTTAGTAATTTCTTAAACCCGCAACAGACTCCAATGATTGTGTGGAACATGCTAAAAGCCTATGACGAATTAGATCATCAAGACGATATCGCAGATTTTACTCGTGTACGTCTCCTTGAAGAAGCCACTTTCGGTGCCGATTTCTTACTGCGCATGCAACACGCGCAGGGCTATTTCTATATGACGGTATTCGACAAGTGGAGCAAATCTCCACAACAACGTGAGATTTGTGCTTATGCAACTCAAGAAGGTATTAAATCAGACGATTACCAAGCCGGTTTCCGTCAAGGTGGCGGAGTAACCATCGCTGCCCTTGCAAGTTTATCGCGTATTGCTCAACTGAATTCAAGTAAGCGTCTTGGTGCATTTTCAAGTATCGATATTGAGCGCTACCTTCAAGCGGCAGAGCTGGGCTATTGGCATTTAAAACAACACAACACTGAATACTTAAACGATGGTACGGAAAATATTATTGATGAGTATTGTGCATTGTTGGCAGCCGTTGAGTTATTCCGCAGTACTCACCAAGATCGTTATTTAGTAGAAATGCGAGAGTGGGCTACACGTTTAGCTAAGCGTCAAATGTCAGATGAGAATATTAAATATTTCTGGTCTGCGACTGAAAACGGTGAACGTCCTTATTTCCATGCCGCAGAAGCAGGCCTTCCTGCCATTGCTCTGATGCAATATTTAAGTGCGGAAACTGATGCAGAAGCAAAACAAGCGATTGAGCAAGTCTTAGTTAATGCATTGAACTTTGAATTAACGATTACAAATGAAGTAACTAACCCATTTAACTATCCTCGCCAATACACCAAAGCGGTAGATGGTGAAAAGAAAACGGCTTTCTTTGTTGCTCATAACAATGAGTCAGGCTACTGGTGGCAAGGTGAAAATGCGCGTCTTGCTTCATTAGCAACCATGGCTTTCATGGCACAAGACTATATTCAAGACCTAACTCTGCGCCAAGGTTTAATGCAGTTTGGTCAACATGCACTTGACTGGATCGTCGGCTTAAACCCGTATGACATGTGTATGTTAGACGGTCACGGTCATAACAACCCTGATTATTTGCCTCACTTAGGGTTCAGTAATGCTAAGGGTGGTGTGTGTAATGGCATCACCTCAGGCTTTGAAAACGAGGACGACATCGCATTCAATCCAAAAGACCAAAAAGACGATATGCTGCAAAACTGGCGTTGGGGTGAACAATGGATCCCTCATGGTGGTTGGTACTTACTAGCAATAACCATGCAGTTTAAGGAGCGTCACCATGGCTGATATTCGTTACTTAGTCGGCGTTGATGGTGGTGGCACTTCTTGCCGCGCACGTATTTGCGATATCAACGGACATATTTTAGGTGAAGCAAAAACGGGTAGTGCCAATATTCTATTAGGCAGTAGCGTTGCTATGGCATCAATCAATGATGCAATAGCAACTGCAGCCAGCCAAGCGAGTCTTAATAAGAGCCATTTTGGTTATATGTCAGTAGGCCTAGCACTCGCAGGTGCTGAACAACAAGACGCATGGTACGCCTTTATGAAACAGCCTCATTCTTATGCCGCAATGACATTAAATACCGATGCCTATGGTGCATGTTTAGGAGCTTGGGGGGGGAAAGATGGTGCGATCTTAATTGCCGGTACTGGCTCTTGCGGGATCTTATTAAAAGATGGTCAACAACATGTGGTTGGCGGTCGTGAATTCCCTATATCAGATCAAGGTGGTGGCGCTGTGATGGGGCTACGTCTTATCCAACAAGTGCTATTAAGCGTTGATGGTATTGTTGAACAAACGCCCCTTGCACGTTCAGTTCTCGAATACTTTAACCATGATGTCGACAGTATCGTGTCATGGTCTAAGGCTGCTCGTCCTTGTGATTATGGGCAATTCTCACCAAGTATATTTGCTCACGCAGCACAAGGCGACAAACTAGCGGTAGAGATGCTATCGCAAACAGCAGCCGATATTGAAATGTGGATGAACGCACTTATCCAACGTGGCGCAGACAAGATTTGTTTGATGGGAAGCATTGCAGAACGCATTCATGCTTGGCTTGTACCGCCAATGCAACAACGTATCGCGACACCTCAAGGTGACGCAATGGATGGTGCTATCGCTATGGCGCGTAGCAATCATGATTTATATCAGCTTTAAGGGGGAAGTATGAGTTACCGCCTTGATTTTACTGTTATAGAAAAAACTGAAAGTGAATCTCGTTTTGCCTTAAGTTTACATAACTTAACTGATAAACCGTTACATGATTGGTCACTGCATTTCCTCTTTAACCGTTACGTGAAAGCAGATACCTTATCTAACGGTGTAGTGAGTCAAACTGGCAGCTATTGCACACTTTCAGAAACGGATTTTTTACCTGCAAATGGGTTGTTCTATACCGAATTTTCTGTTGGTACTGCGCCGTTCACACTGTATGACGATGGTATTTTAGATGCCTTTATCTCATTAGCATCGACCGATGAATACATTAAACCATTAAAAGTCGATATCAGTACCATTAATCTCGACCAACCTGCACTGGAGCGTTATAACACATCTCTCCCAGTGAAAGCTGCTGATATTGCCTTGATCCCTAAACCTAACAAAATGTTGCCGTTGCAGGGCGCTTTTCATATTAACCAACAGACTGCAATTTCAACACCACCAACATTGGCACAAGGTGCTGTTAATTGGCTACAGACAGAGCTCAATAATTTACTAAATGAGCCTGTCGCGGTTAATCAACAAGGCAATATTCATTACGCTTTGAATAAAGACATCGTGGATGAAGGCTATCGTTTATTAGTCGAAAACGATAACGTCTGGATCCATGCAAATTCAGCATCTGGTTTTGTTTACGCTACTTCAAGCTTGCTTCAATTGATACCAAGCACACCGTCGCATCAGGCTGATTGTGCCTATCCGATCCCAATGGTAGATATTAATGATCAACCACATTTTGGTTATCGCGGTATGATGCTTGATTGTGGTCGTCATTTTCATCCCGTTGAACGCATTAAGCACCTTATTAATCAACTTGCGCGCTACAAATTTAATACCTTTCATTGGCACTTAACCGATGATGAAGGCTGGCGAATCGAAATAGATGCCTATCCAGAGTTAACCCGTATTGGTGCTTGGCGAGGTCCTAATGAAGTGATCGCTCCGCAATTTACAAATATCGCTAACCGTTATGGTGGTTTTTATTCAAAACAAGATATTCGTGATGTTATCGACTACGCTGCTGATCGTGGGATCATGATCATTCCTGAAATTGATATCCCAGGCCACTGTCGTGCCGCTATTTTATCACTTCCGGATCTGTTAATTGATCCAGAAGATATGTCTACCTATCGCAGTATTCAAAATTACAACGATAATATTTTATCGCCTGCAATAAAAGGTACTTACAGTTTTATTAGTAATGTATTGAATGAAGTCTGTGATTTGTTTCCAGCACCTTTTGTTCATATTGGTGCGGATGAAGTTCCAGCCGGCGTATGGACAGATAGCCCAGCTTGTCAAAAACTGATGGCTGATCATGGTTACGACGATCCAAAAGAGCTACAAGGTCACCTACTTCGCTTTGCTGAAGAAATTATTGGAAGTAAAGGCAAACGCATGATGGGTTGGGAAGAAGCAACCCATGGTGAAAAGGTAAGTAAAAATACCATCATCTTCTCATGGCAAAATGAGCAAGCAGGTTTAGAGTGCATTCAAAAAGGCTACGACATTGTGATGCAGCCAGCACAAGAGACTTACTTAGATTTAGCTCAAGGCTATTCAGCTGACGAAGCTGGTGTTGATTGGGCTGGAAAATTACCACTCGATAAAGTTTACAATTATTACCCACTCAGTGATCTATCCGAGGAAAACTCTGAGCGGCAGCACATTTTAGGCATTCAAACCGCCCTTTGGTCAGAATTAGTAAATAACCAAAGCCGATTTGAATATATGATTTACCCCCGCTTACTGGCAGTCTCGGAGATTTGCTGGAGCGACCCTAAACATCGTAACTGGGATGACTTCAAAGCACGTTTAAAAGGTCAACTTAGCTACCTGGACAAGGCGGGTATTAATTACCGCCACTGTGAATAACCACGCACAGTAGAGTGAAATTTTTTAAGGATTAAAAAGCAATGAAATACGGTTATTTTGACAACGACAACAGAGAATATGTTATCACTCGTCCTGATGTCCCAGCACCATGGACAAATTACTTAGGTACAGAGAAGTTCTGTACAGTAATTTCACAAAACGCAGGTGGTTACTCATTCTACAAATCTCCAGAGTACAATCGCGTAACGAAATTCCGTCCAAATGCGACATTTGATCGCCCTGGACACTACGTATACCTTCGTGATGATGCGACAGGTGATTACTGGTCAATCTCATGGCAACCAGTAGCAAAAAGCCTAGACGAAGCAACATACGAAGTGCGTCACGGTTTGTCTTACTCTAAGTTTAAGTGTGACTACAACGGCATCGAAGCAACTAAAACATTATTCGTACCAAAAGGCGAAGATGCTGAAGTTTGGGATGTTGTAATTAAAAACACGACAGATGAAGTGCGCACTATTAGTGCATTCTCATTTGTTGAGTTCTCTTTCAGCCATATTCAATCTGATAACCAAAACCACCAGATGAGCCTGTACTCAGCAGGTACGTCTTATGAAGCTGGCGTGATTGAATATGATCTTTACTACAACACAAATGAGAAAGAAGGTTTCTACTACCTAGCTTCTACATTTGATCCTGATAGCTATGATGGTCAACGTGACACTTTCCTTGGTGCTTACCGTGATGAAGCTAACCCTATTGCGGTTGAAAAAGGACGTTGTTCTAACCACGTACAAACCTGTTACAACCATTGTGGCTCACTACACAAGCAATTCACTATCCAACCAGGTGAAGAAGTACGCTTTAGCTACATCCTAGGTGTCGGTAAAAACGAAGGTCAACGCCTACGTCAAAAATACCAAGATATTGCTGCCGTCGATGCTGCATTTGCTGAAATTAAAGAACACTGGAACAGCCGTTGTAACAAGTTCAAGGTGACATCACCGAACGAAGGTCTAGATACCATGATCAACGCATGGACTCTATACCAAGCTGAAACATGTGTGGTTTGGTCACGCTTCGCATCATTTATCGAAGTGGGCGGTCGTACAGGCCTTGGTTACCGTGATACCGCACAAGATGCAATCTCGGTTCCTCACTCAAACCCAGAGATGACACGTAAGCGTCTTGTTGACTTACTACGTGGACAAGTTAAAGCAGGTTACGGCCTACACCTATTTGATCCAGATTGGTTCGATCCAGACATGGCTGATGTTGAGCCATCAAAATCACCAACAGTTGTTCCAACTCCTAGTGATGCAGATAAGATCCACGGTATCGAAGATACCTGTTCTGATGACCACCTATGGATCGTACCAACAATCTGTAAGTACGTAACAGAAACCGGTGAAGAGAGCTTCATTGACGAAGTGATCCCATACGCTGACGGCGGTGATGCATCTGTTTATGATCACATGAAAGCCGCACTCGATTTCTCAGCGGAATACGTAGGCCGTACAGGTATCTGTAAAGGTCTTCGTGCAGACTGGAATGACTGTCTAAACCTTGGTGGCGGTGAGTCAGCAATGGTGTCATTCCTTCACTTCTGGGCACTACAAGAATTCATCGAGCTTGCTAAGCATCAAGGTAAAGATGCCGATGTTGCTAAATACACTGAAATGGCAGCAAACGTACGTGAAGCGTGTGAAAAACACCTATGGGATGACGAAGGTGGCTGGTACATCCGTGGTCTAACAAAAGACGGTGACAAGATCGGTACAGCGCAACAAACTGAAGGTCGTATTCACTTAGAGTCAAATACCCTAGCAGTGCTTTCTGGTATGGCATCACAAGATCGTGGTGAGAAAGCAATGGATGCCGTTGATGAAAACCTATTCTCTGAATACGGTCTACACCTAAATGCACCATCATTCGCAACCCCTAACGATGATATCGGTTTCGTTACGCGTGTATATCAAGGCGTGAAAGAAAACGGTGCAATCTTCTCGCATCCAAACCCATGGGCATGGGTGGCTGAAGCGAAACTAGGTCGTGGTGATCGTGCAATGAAGTTCTACGATGCACTTAACCCATACAACCAAAACGACATCATTGAAAAACGTATTGCAGAACCTTACTCATACGTTCAGTTCATCATGGGACGTGATCACCAAGATCACGGTCGTGCAAACCACCCATGGTTAACAGGTACATCTGGTTGGGCATATTTTGCCGTGACTAACTTTATCCTAGGTGTACAAACAGGCTTTGCAGGTCTAACTGTTAATCCTTGTATTCCTACAAGCTGGCCTGGTTTTGAAGTGACTCGTGAATGGCGTGGCGCGACATACAACATTAAAGTTGAAAACCCAAATGGTGTAAGTAAAGGCGTTAAATCTATAACGCTAAACGGTGAAACAGTCGAAGGCGCAATCGCCCCTCAAGCTGAAGGCACAACCAATACTGTTACAGTAGTAATGGGCTAAAACGGTTAGGGAGGTGAATTCACCTCCCTCTTTTTATTTGAGAGAGAAATAGGAGTTCCTCCATGATTCAGTTTGGAACAGGTGGATGGCGTGCCTTCATTGGTGAAGAGTTTACTCAAGCAAATGTACGCTTAGTGGCTCAAGCCCTTGCTAACATCATGATCAAAGAGTCAGTAACTGAAAATGGTTTCATTATTGGTTACGACCGTCGTTTTCTATCCGATAAAGCCGCAACGTGGTTTGCTGAAGTTTTAGCGGGTAACAACATTAAATGTAGCTTCATCGATAAGTTCGTACCAACCCCTGTTGTGATGTTTAAAGCCAAGCAAACAGGTGCAACCTATTCAGCTTGTATTACTGCGTCTCACAATCCAGCAGATTACAACGGCATAAAAGTCTTCATTGAAGGCGGTCGTGATGCTGATGAAATCATTACTCAAAAGATTGAACAACAAATCGCAGTATTAACCGATGCGGATGTAAAACGTGTCGACTTTGAACAAGCACAAAACGATAAGTTAGTTGAAATAATCAATCCAATGAACGAGTTCGTTGATTCAATTATTGATTTCATCGATATGGAAGCGATTAAAAAAGCTAATCTTCGCGTTCTTATCGATCCTATGTTTGGGGTGGCAAAAAATGCACTACAAACGGTACTGATCAGTGCTCGCTGTGATGTGGACGTGATCAACGATAGTGAAAACCCAGGCTTTGGTGGTTTAATGCCATCTCCAAGTGCAGCAACGCTTTACCGTTTAAAGCATCTTGTCGCTCACGAGGGCTACGATATCGGTATTGGTACTGATGGTGATGCCGATCGTTTAGGTATTATTGATGAGAAAGGTAACTTTATTCACCCGAACGAAGTACTACTACTGCTATATTACTACATGCTTGAATATAAAGGCTGGAAAGGCTCGGTAGTGCGTAATATCGCAACCACCCACCTTTTAGATAAGGTCGCAGAAGCTTATGGTGAGAAATCATTTGAAGTGCCGGTAGGCTTTAAGCACATTAGTTCACAAATGGAAGCTGATGACTCTTTAATCGGTGGTGAAAGCTCTGGTGGTCTAACGATCCGTGGTCATATCAAAGGTAAAGATGGTGTATTTGCATCAAGTCTATTAGTTGAAATGATCAGCTCTACAGGTAAGAAATTGTCTGAATTACTTGATGAGATCTACGGACGCTTTGGCTATGCCTACACAGCAGAAGGCGATTGTACCTTTAAACCAGCTGATCGTGACCGTCTGTACAACAAGATCTATGTAGAAAAAGCATTGCCGGATTTTGACTATGAAATCGAAAAAGTAAGCTATGCCGATGGCGCTAAAGTTTACTTTAAGAATGGCGGTTGGGCGATTGCACGTTTCTCAGGTACTGAACCATTACTCCGTATCTTTGTTGAAATGGAAGATCAAGCGCAAGCAGAAGCAGTACTTGCTCAATTAAAAGCATTCCTTTCTGTTTAAAAAACATAGCTGTTGTTTTAGCAGATCACACCGCTGATCTTTGCTAGAGGGTAACTTTTCAGTTACCCTTTTCTTTTATCTTTTGTCACTCTCTTTACCTCCATATGAAAATTTGATACCCAGCCCATTTACAGTAATAACCCCATCTAAAAATAAAAATAGATAGCCCAATCACATAAAAATATCGATTTTGGGTCCATGATTATTAGGCGTTAAATTTATCGCAATCAAGGAAATCGGTATGAAAAAGATTATCTTTAGTATCATCGCTATTGTTTTAGCCATACTTTTCACCGAACATTTCCACTCATTTACAGTGGGTTTTAGCCTGGCCATTATCGCGGTTGGAATAAGCTATTTCATTGCTTATCAAGCAATTCGCCAACCTCAATATGTCATGAGCTACCTTGTACTTGCTGTACTCACAAAATTAGCTATCACTATTAGTGGCGTTATTTGGATCTTTTCTAACAACGTTATTCATTCACCAATCACTTTCTTAGTAGCTTATACTGTTTTTTCAGCTCTCATTACCTACCTAGCATCACGTTACCGTGCGTACTGTCGTGATCGTAGTGATAGTCAACAAAAGGAGATATTACATACAGGTCTCTATGAACAAATTTAAGGTATAACATTGAAATAAGAGCAAGGAGGTAAATATAACTAACAACGATAGTATTACCAAAGCTCAGAGCTTCACTTATTAAAGCTCAGATAAAGTAGGAAAGGAGGTCTCACATCATCTTAACTATTTTCAATAACAACTAAAGAAAAACCCAAGCCCTGTGACTTCAAACAGGGCTTCTTAAGAAATGGCAGATCGGACGGGATTCGAACCCGCAACCTTCAATCTGACAGGCCGCTAAGCTCTACAATAAAGAGGCTAACCAACTGAACTACTAACTCACTCAAATATATTTAACTCATTTAGTCAAAATGCAAAAAAGCCCTAGTCTTTCGACTAGGGCTTAATATAAGTGGCGGAGCGGACGGGACTCGAACCCGCGACCCCCGGCGTG
>NZ_JADQAQ010000111.1 GCF_022129445.1 Photobacterium sp. Ph5 | reverse complement strand
TATTCAGGCGTTATTATGAACAACAATAATAGTACAAATAAAATGCGTGCTCTCGTTATTGAGCACCAAAACATTACTCCAAACAGCTTTGCAGATCGTGCAACTAAATCATTAATCGCTGAATTAGAAAGCCGCACTATCGAAATCGTTACAGCAACTTCTTACGAAGATGCACGTGCAGTTATCATGGCATCTCAAATCGATAGCCTTGTATTAGCACTAGAAAAAACTGAAGAGCAAATCGTTAACTCTCATGAAGAAGTTGATTTGTTAGCAGCACTACAAGCACGTCAACCTGAAGTGCCAGTATTTCTACTAGCAGAACGCGCTCGTACTTCTATTCTTAACAACCGCCAGTTAATGGAACGTGTTGATGAGTGTTACTCTGTACTAGAAGACACTGCAGATTTCGTTGCAGGTCGTATCGTTGCTGCTATGCGTCGTTACCGCTCACAAGTGCTACCGCCTTTCATGAAAGCGATGATGCACTACAACGACATCCATGAGTACTCATGGTCTGCGCCTGGTCACCAAGGTGGTATCGGTTTTACTAAGACCCCTGCTGGTAACCAATTCTTCGAATTCTTCGGCGAAAATCTATTCCGTACCGATATGGGTATCGAACGTGCAGCACTAGGTTCTCTACTTGACCACAGCGGCGCATTCAAAGATTCAGAAGTTGAAGCGGCTAAAGTATTTGGTGCTCACCAATCTTACTCTGGTATCGTAGGTACTTCTGGTTCAAACCGCACAATCATGCAAGCATGTTTGAAAGATGACGACATCGCTATTTGTGACCGTAACTGTCACAAATCAATCGAGCAAGGTCTGATCTTAACGGGTGCACGCCCTATCTACATGGTACCTAGCCGTAACTGTTACGGTATTATCGGTCCAATCAGCCAAGTTCAAATGAGCAAAGAAGGCATTGCACTTAAAGCTAAAAATGCTGGCATTCCTTTCAACGCTGATGAGAAAAAAGCAGGCTACGCGGTTGTAACTAACTGTACTTACGACGGTTTATGTTACCACTCTGAAGTGACTGAATCGCTACTAGGCGAAAGCTCTAGCCGTATTCACATGGATGAAGCATGGTTCGGTTACGCACGTTTTAACCCTATCTACAAGGGTCACTTCGCAATGCGTGGCGATGCTAAAGACCACAAAGGTCCAACAGTATTTGCAACTCACTCAACTCACAAGTTATTGAATGCATTGTCTCAAGCATCATACATTCACGTACGTAACGGTGAAGACGCGATCAACTTTGACCGTTTCAACCAAGCATACATGATGCACACTTCAACATCGCCACTATACGCAATCTGTGCGTCTAACGATGTTGCAGCTAACATGATGAAAGGTGAAAGTGGTAAAACACTGACTGACGAAGTAAACCGCGAAGCGATCATCTTCCGTCAAAACATGCGTCAGCTATTCAACAACTACACCAATGACAACGATTGGTTCTTCAAACCTTGGAACGCTGAAACCGTTACAGAAATGAACGGTGACAAGGTTAACTTTGAAGACGCATCTGTTGAGTCTCTAATGACTATCCAAGAGAACTGGAAACTAACTCCTGGAGACAAGTGGCACGGCTTTGACGAAATCGACAATGACTGGTGTATGCTTGATCCAATCAAAGTTAGTCTTCTAACTCCTGGACTTGACGACAACGGTAACTTCCTAGAAACAGGTGTTCCAGCAGCGCTTGTGACTGCATACCTAGGTCGTTTCGGTATCGTACCAACACGTACTACTGACTTCCAAGTAATGTTCCTATTCTCAATGGGTATTACTAAAGGTAAGCGTGACACATTGATCAACACATTGTTGTCATTCAAGCGTCACTACGATGCTAACGCAGATATCGAAACACTACTGCCTGAGCTAGTTGCATCAGC
>NZ_JADQAQ010000012.1:28604-89537 GCF_022129445.1 Photobacterium sp. Ph5 | reverse complement strand
TTGAAGTATAGGAGATAATTTAACAGTAGCTGTTAAATAGTGGTAATCAGGTTAGAAAAAGAGCAGTCATTTAACAGTAAAAATATTTATGCGTAATGGCGAATTAGAAAAATATCTTGAATCCTTAAATACTTTGTTGAATTGCTATTTTCGCAGTTTTGCATTTGCTAATAATACAATTGAGTCAGCTGAAATACGCTGTACGCCAAAATAGCCACCTGACGACGAAAGTTGATGTACCTGAAGTGAATCTGAGTTAAGTTTGTCAAACCAATATGGAGCTAAAGAGCATTGAGCAGAACCTGTCGCCAGATCTTCAGATATGCCAATCTTGGGCGCGAAATATCTTAATACATACCCATTTTCACCATTCGCTGCAGTCACGATTAAAGCATGGTACTTACTAAGCTGTTTAAAGCGCATATCATCGGGCTGAAAATTTCTTACAGATTCTATAGAAGGTAAGACTAAAACTAAGTCTCGAGTTGAAAATACATCAATAGCATCAACAGCAATATCCGATATTTCTGTTGGAATGCTGCATGTTTCACCTTTCCAACTAGGTAACTCAAGAGTATATATACCATTATTTTTAGCTATTGAGACATCCCCGTATTTGCTACTAAAAAGTACACTATCGAGATTGTACTTAGAGATGATAGCAGCCCCAGCCCCTAAGCTGCCATGCCCACACAGGTTAATTTCTCCATCCATTGCAAACCAGCGGATATAAAATTGCCCATCAAAATTTATAATAAAAGAGGTAACTGGCAGTTCTGCATCACAAGTTATTTTCTGTAACTCTTCATCGGACAGCCAACTATCAAGCTCTAATACACCACAAGGGTTACCAGAAGCTGATTCACTACTAAACACATCATAAATATCTAATTTGATAATCCATCATCCTTAGTTACAATTTAGCCCTGTTAAGGGATGAGCAATGCAAAAGTCGCTACGCGGCAAAGTGAAAATGCACAATTTCTACTACGGTAAATACACCTTTCAAATAAGTATCCCTCAATCGCTCTTGCGTCAACGAGAACGGTTAAACCACACCTACTGGAATGTTAACTAAATTACTTTTGTCATTGGAATGCACGCTAACTCAAAACCAGATGGATGCTTCCAAGACGTCTTTTTACCTGCTACAAACCCCATGCTTTCGTAGAACTTAATTGCATTTAGAGAAGAAGCTAATTTTAAGGTATATAAACCAGATTTTTTTGCAATAGATATAAGCTCATTAGCGATTTGCTTTCCAAAACCTCTCCCAATAAATCTTGGATCAACAAAGATAGACTCCAGAGAGCCATTTTTAGTATCTACAAACCCAAATCCTACTATGTATTCTTGTTCTTCTAGCACAATTGCATCAAGATTAAATAGTATCTCATCAAAGTCGTCAGGCATTGGCGAGTTAGCCCAAGAATAAACAACTTCATTAGAATAATGCGATATACAGGTATTTAAGATTGCTTGTGTTCTAATTTCCCATATTCAGCTCACATCGCATTTATCAACCTTACGTATTAATGTCATACACTTCCCTATGATCTTCAGTTTTAAAGTCTGATTTTCGTGATTTTATTCAGATAAAGCTAGTAAACCGTATTTAATATCACCTTAAATCAATATTATTCAATCGGACTATGAGCGATTAGTAGTTTAGAAGTAGGCCTAAAGCTAGCCAAGATAGCTAGCTCGTTGTTGGACATTTCTGAGTTAGCGGTAACAAGTACTTTGACCAAATTCGCATAACTTGAGGTGTGTTAATATTGTTAAGGAGAGCAGCATCAACTTTGAGATCACAATGTACTACTTCATCTTCTGTCTCAAACGTCGCAGCTTTCTAAGTAAATGATCAGGGTCATCATCAGACCTTTTCTTGTCAAGGTATTCTTCTGCTATTTCTATCTGAGACCTCCGCTTGTTGGCATCAACAGTTAGTGTTTCCAATTGAACCATCATGTGAAGCATAGTCACATCACGAGATTTGGCTTTCTTAGCGGCATAATTACCTATGCCTTTTACTGGTTTACCAAAGAAAGCATCCTCAAGGCTTATTTCTCCTTGTTTATGGATGTACCCCTTATACGTTTCCGCGATTTGTAATAAGACAGACGGTGGTGGGTAGACGCCAGCCTCTAAGCAGTAAGCTAAGGCAGCAAGTGGATGTTCAGCAATAGGAGCACGGTCTTCACTATTATCCCACCATGAGAAGTGGGAAGACCTTTGTTCCTCCCACATATCCTCAAGCTCTTCTACTGTTTCATCTGCTATTTCTAAATTCTTATATTCCATCGCATCCTCACACCACTAGACCGCATACTATGGCGACAATGAGTCCAGCCACAATATTCAACAAGATAATACCTGTAGGTCTTTCGTACCACTGTCTCGTCTCACGCTTCATTATATTTACCCTTATCGTTGTCGTGAGATAAGTATCTATTAAAAGGCGTGATGTTTTAAGGACATGCAGATCCTTGGGTGTCCTGTCGTAATTATCTATTATTCCGCCATGCTTTTTAAGTAGATACTGCACTCAGGTAACTGAATCGATCTGCCTCTCCATGGTTGTTTTCTTGATGGAACGAAATGTGTCGCTATGTCTACAGTGTGACCAATGTTAGCAGCCAGACCAGAGTGAAACGAAGATGGACAAAAACGTGTTAGGCAATTTGCTTATTTAGGCTGGAAGTAATAAGAAAAGTAGGAGTAACTCTTTAAAATAAGCGACGTAGAGAGGTGACTATAATTTGCGAAGAATGAGCGCAAGCCAACCTTGATACGTCCGCCTTGTTTTTTTGTTAGCTCTATTTACCATTAGGCTCAAGGAGTTCGCCACTTAGTAATACTACAATTTCAAACTCATCAGAGTTAAATTTGTAAGGTAAAGTAGTCAGAGTGACAAGGTAATACCAAATAATCGTTCCCTCTCGACTAAAGGCAGGTCTAAATTCGACTTCTTTAACGCCAAGCTCAGACTCTGTTTTGTTAAAATAATTATATGCTTTATCAATAGCCTTACCGATAGCTAACTTAGGCTCTCCCTTGCCATCCCAAGTAGCTTTTTCCATATCGAACTGCCAAGATTTAACTGAATAGCTCCCTTCTTGTGTCCCAATTAGAAAAAAATGTTCTTGATCTACCCGAGATTTGCTTGAGTAACTTATGACTTTATTGTCTTTCGCTGCTGTAACAGAGCAAGGTAATGCTAATACTAATGCTAAGATATAACCTTTTTTCATATGACATTCCTTGTGGTATAGCTAACAGCTTATTAGTAAGCATTCTTATTTTTGCGCAAAAATATACTCATAAATGCCTTTATCATACTCGATATAATCTTTATATATTATGAGGTTAATAGCATTTTTACACCTAATACTTTATTAGAGAATGTGAAAAGTAAGAAATGTATTTAATCAGTCTTATTAAATACAAAACGGAACTCATGCGTTCAAATCACCACAGATCAATAAAATGTTTATATATACAGTACATATAACTAGTCCAAAACCAAGTTAACACGATATGAATGAGTAAAAGGTCTTACGCATAATGGGGCACTTTCGTGCTGGAAGTACCTTGTTTAAAATCATCAAGATCAAAAACTGGCTAGTGGAGATGAGTGAGTAAGCGTAATCAGTCTGATTTACTGCTCTTATCAAAAACAAAAGGCTACGAACAATATGCTCATAGCCTTTACGTTTTTCTGTCTAACTTTACGGCATTAGCTCATAAAGGTTTTTGCTTTCTTCATTGCTTCTTTGGTTGAACATTCAATCACGTTTACGCCATTAAAACGCTCAGCTTCTTTTACTGCAATGTCGTGTGCCAAGATAACGTATTTCGCATTGGCAATATCCGTTGCGGTTAAGCGGTTTTGGATACCGTTTTGACCTTGAGTTTCCACTTTCGCTTTCAAGCCAAGCTCTTTCGCTGCTTTGTAAATCGCTTTTTCGGCCATGAAGGTATGCGCTACGCCTGAAGGGCAACAAGTGATAGCGATAACATCGTATTCGCCTTCGCCAGTTACTGGTGCAGCTTCAACTTGTGTTGCTTGCTCTGCTTTTGTTGTGATTTCTGCTGTTTCTTCTTCCTCTTTTACTTCAGGCTTCCAGAAACCAACGATGATAGCGGTAGTGAATGAGCCCGCTAGAATACCAGCCACATACATTGGAATGTTGCTAGAAACAGGTGCTGTAATTAAACCGCCCCAAGGTGCATGAAGTAGGACATCCGTTGTGAAACCAAATACACATCCCACCATACCGCCGATCACGATAGATGGAAGTACACGCATTGGGTCGTTAGCTGCAAATGGAATTGCGCCTTCAGAGATACCGATAGAACCCATGATCGCAGCCGCTTTACCTGCTTCACGCTCTTCAGTTGAGAACTTTTTCTTAAATAGGAACGTAGCCAGTGCCATACCCAGTGGTGGAGTACAGATAGCAATACCCACGCCACCCATTAGCCAAGGCTGAGTATCAACTTGAGTTTGAGCAAATAAGGTTGCTACTTTGTTGATAGGGCCACCCATATCAAACGCTGTCATACCACCTAGAATTGCACCTAATACCGCTTTAGAAGAACCTGCCATTGATGCTAGGAATTCATTCATACCAGCCATGAAGCCGGCAATTAAAGCACCTAAGCCCCACATTACAATACCTGCACTGATCAAGGTACCTGCAAGAGGGTATAGGAAGTACACACCAAGTGCTGATAAGTGATTAGGAATAGGAATTCTTTTTAGCTGAAGTACCACAAAACCCGAGATGAAACCGGCAATGATACAGCCAAGGAAACCACCGCCCATGTCAGCCATGATGCCTGATGCAATAAAGGCTGGCGCAAGTGCAGGTTTGTCAGCAATAGAATAGCCAATAAAGCCGCCAAGAATGATTGGGAATAGCACTAAGCCTTTGATAGCAATGGTTGAGATATCTTTCAAAATACCAGTATCTGGTACTGCACCTTGACCTGTTGCCATTACAGCTAAGGCCAGTAATACACCACCGGCTACAACGAAAGGTAGCATGTGGGAAGTACCAAATAATAAGTGTTGTTTCATGGTTGATAGTGTTTGTTTCCAATCACGGCCTTGACCGTTGGTCATTGTTGTCGTTGTCATGGGTACATAGCTCTTTTTATTATTAAAATTAGAATGGGTAATAAAATGGTTTGTTATGAAAATTGATCAGACAGCAGCACATCTAAGGCTTGTTGCTCCGTCGTGACATGATGCATGGCTTCAAGAAATTCATCACCGAACTTGCCGAATAGTTCTTGAAGTACATAAATATGGTGATCGGCACCGTTATCAGGTGAAGCGATCATGAAAAATAACGAAGGCTCTACACCGTCTTCATCGCCATATTCAATCGTGTCTTTTTTGATCCCAACGGCGATAGCTGGTGCTAATACGGCTTTTGATTTGGCATGAGGGTAAGCAATGCCATCCATGCAAGTGATACTGTCGGATTCACGTTGTTGAATATCAGCTAGAAACTGTGTTTTATCTGAAATACGACCATTAGCGTGTAGCACATCAACCAGCTCTTGGAATAGCTCGTCTTTGTTGGCTGCATTAAGATTTATTTTGATTAGATTGGTATTAACTAAAGTAGATAGCATAAAATTTCTCAAACTCCATTTTCGTTGGAGAAAAGTATACGTATCTGCTTATTCGAAATTGTTTGTTCTATCACGCTTTGGTTTTCTAATGAAAAAGCATAAAAAACATGCAACGAGAGTCACATTAGACGTTAACAAAAGCCATGCAAAAAACAGCGGTAGTTACTTTTTGTTTACCTAATGCATTAAAATTAAACATAAATAAAACATTTAACATTTTGTTTTTATTGAAGTTTGTTTCCTTATAGGCATAGCTGTCATGCTTTTAAGTAATAGTGTTAAAAAATGGTGAGAATTTTAAGTGGTGGTTAGCGTGAAGTGATAAATTGGTCGATGTGAAGTTTTGTGATAATTATCAAAATTCGTTTCAACAATTCACGAAAGGTTGTTGTGAACCACCAAGCCATGAATTTAACGTCAATTTTGTATCAATTTAGTCAAAATTAAGATCTAATGCGTTGGTGTATTAACCGATAGCGTTTATAGTTTTTATTAAAGAAATCAGTTAGCAAGGGTAAGTCAGTAATATAATTTATTTGGCTTGCTGCACAATACGTAACGGAAACTCAATACTACGCTGTTTGTGTAGAAAGAAGATCAAATCACGATCTGCAATTAATGAATAATGTGGTTTAAGTTAAACCGATTGCTGATGTGAAGTACAAGGACGTTTTATATGCCAGCCAATAAAGGGATGTTTGTCCCGTTATTTTGTTTCGTCATGCTAACAGGGTGCTCTTCCTTACCTGAAGATGCTAAGCACCCTACAGCACCTACAACCCCCAAGATGACGAGTTTATTATCCACGTTAGATGATGGCCATCGTCAGCAGTTAAACCTACAAACGCCGAGTGCGGTATTGGTGCAAAACACAGGCTGGGACGCGCTTGCTCAACGTTTAGCTTTGGTTGAAACTGCCGAACATACCATTGATATTCAATACTATATTTGGAATTCCGATATTTCTGGTAGCTACTTGGCGAGTCGTTTAGTGGCTGCGGCTGATCGTGGTGTCCATGTTCGTGTTCTACTTGATGATATTAATTTAAACGAGCGTGAAGCTTTGTTGGCTGGGTTAAATACACATCCGAATATCGAAATACGTATCTTCAACCCGATCCCAACCCGTAATGCGGGTAAGTGGATAAGCTTCTTAGGGGACTTTTCGCGTTTAAATCGTCGAATGCACAATAAGTCTTTCACCGTAGATGGCGTATTTACCGTAGTAGGTGGACGCAATATTGGTGATGAATATTTCGATCTTTCTCATGAGTTAAATTTGCGTGATAGAGATGTATTAGCAAGAGGGAAAGTGGTTTCTGAGGTTCAACAGAGCTTTAATGATTACTGGAACAGTGAATGGGCATATGATGTTGATCTGTTAAGTGATGATCCTACTCTTGATCAACCGGATTTATTTAACAGTCCAGTTCCTTACTATAAACATTATCCGGCATTGCCACAAAGCCAAGCGTCAGCCGCGCAGTACTTAGCGCCGCTGGTGGGTAATATGACATGGGTGAAAGCAACCTATATAGCCGATCAGCCAATTCCTGACGATATTGATAATACCGAACAGCCAAAAGCCACCGCGCAGTATTTATCTAAGCTGGCGAAAAATACAAAAAATGACATCATTATTGAATCGGCATATTTAGTCTTTGATGATAACCAGTTAGCTGGTTTACAGCAGCTCAACCAGAGAGGGGTAGAGATCAAAGCACTGACGAATTCAATGGCTTCTAATGATCTTGTAACCAACCATTCAGGTTATGCAGGCCGACGACAAGAAATGCTTGAAAGTGGCATCGATTTATTTGAACTAAAACCAAATGCTAAGTTATGCGAGATTGTTACTCAAGATAGCGATAAATGTGCACCGAACGCGGTATACGGTTTACATGCTAAATCAGCGGTGTTTGACGATAAAATCGCGACGATTGGCTCTTTTAACTTCAATTTACGTTCTACTTATCTCAATACTGAATCGTTATTGGTGATTGAAAACTCTAAGGTTGCAGCAGAGCTTGCCACGACCTTAGAGGGCGCAATGCAAGATAATAACAGTTGGCATTTAAGCCTTGATGATGGCGATGTGTATTGGCATTCGGGTAACGAAACATGGGATAGTGAACCGAAAACTGAGCAATGGGATCGTATGAAATCAGAGTTCTTACAGTTATTGCCTATAGAGAAGTATTTGTAAGCGTTAATTTTAATAAGAGATTGCAAAGTCAGCCTCTGAGGCTGGCTTTTTGTTTTTAATGCAATAGTTGCTCTTTTCTATATTGTTTCACGGTTAGCTTCTAAGTTTCTTTGTTACTCACTTCTGTATTAATAACTTATTTATTAGTCTCTGTTTTGCGTTAATTATATAAAGGATCTATTGCTGGTTACATTTGCAGTTTATGATTTACAGTTTGGTATATGGTCTATATAATCCGTCGCTTTTTATTATTAGGCAGGATAAAGTACTGGATGAATAATAGGCACATTAGATATTCTTCTTGGATGGTAAGCATTTTGGCGAGCTTTCTAGTTTTTATGATTTTTTTTGTTGGGTTAGTAGTTTATCACAAAGATATAACCATCGAGAGCGAGTCTAGTTTGCAACGATCTAAGTTCGATAAGCTCTTCGTAATTGAAAAAGATTTAAAGCATAAGTTTCAACAGTTAACAATCCCAACTGTTAATGATGAGAAAGAACTTATCAAACTCGTAAGCTGCAAGTGCCACATATCTAGCGTCGCCGTTATTTATAAAGGGAAGTATGTATATTCGACGTTTATGGGGCTGGTTTCTATGACCGGAAATAACATTGATAGTGGCTTTGCACTAAGGGCTAAAAACAGCATTAATGACATTCCTTCGATTCAGTATGTTTTTCCCGTTAATGAAAACACGAAGATCAAATTATATCTAAAGCCTTTTGAGTTTTCACATGCAAAGGAAATGGGTATCCCGAAGATTAATTTTCGACTGTCGGATATAGATTTGTATGAAGGTAACGAGCCTTTAAATGAATTGACAAGTGATATTTTTAATTTTGATTTGAGTGACTTGGAACTGTTAGTAGAAATAGATTACCCGCTATTGTTCTCAAGTATGATCAAACATCATCGTATTAAAATGGTATTGATGTTGTTCATCTTGTTAGGCGTTTCATTTCAACTGCAAAAAATTATTGAGTGTCGATTGTTGCTTTATGTTCTTAATAAGCAATGGATAATACCTTACATTCAGCCAATAGTTAATCGAAATGGAGAGCATATTGGTGGTGAAGTATTGGCCCGATGGGTGGATGAAAAGGGTAAGGTTGTTTCTCCTGCGTACTTTATTCCGACGTTTGAAAATTACAATATCATTATGCTGCTGACTCGATCTTTACTTGAGCAAGTAAGCCATTATGTTAGAGGAATGAATGTAGCGCCATTAAGACTGAGTTTTAACTTAACAGAAGAGTGTTTGTTTGATCACGAAGTCTTTAAGTTGTGCGCTAAATTGTCTCAAAAGTGTAATTTGGTATTGGAATTTACTGAAACCTCATTGTTTTCTGATCCAAAGGTCAATGAAGTGATGGGAAAGTACCGTAAATTTGGAATTAAATTTGCCATTGATGATTACGGGACTGGCAATAGTAGCTTGTCTTATTTGCTTGATTACCAATTTGATTACGTGAAAATTGACAAACATTTCATAGATAATATCTGTACTGATCAGCGTTCAAGGCATGTGGTTGAGTGCGTTTGTGCGATGGCTGAACGCTTTAATTTGGATTTGATACCTGAAGGGGTGGAAAATGAGTCCCAGCGAGCATCTTTAGAACAATATTCAAGAGTGACATATTACCAAGGATACTTATTTTCTAAACCGCTTTGTTTAAGTGATTTTTTTCATTCAACTTGGAATTAATAGTGTAGGGTGAGTTCTGGAATATTTTATAACAGATTTACACGCCAAATTTGATGGTCATCGTCAGTTGTAACTATATACCCCTTTAGAAGTAAAGATTGACGACGTTAACAATACATCAGAAATTATAGACTCGTAAAGTATTTAGCATGAAATTAAATTAGATATAGCATTATATTTTCAAGGGTATAAGTGTTTGACAATAATTAGTTAATATCTAATTTAATTGTTTTAATGTCACTTTTAGATTTTATTGACGTTGTATTTATCAAAAGATAAAACGTTCAAGATGTTATGTTTTGAACATAAAAACTTTAAACATATAGCTTGCGCAACATCTCCCATTATCGAGAGGGTCAAGCAATAGGTCGTAAGTCTTTTTGCTTACTCAAACCGATTGATGTCTTAATGAACTTCTCTTTAGTTTACCGGTAAAGAGCGTGGTCAATATTATGTGTCTATCTGTTATGAGAACGCTAAGAGTGAAGATGAGTTATTAACCAATTCTGAGCATTTAGCTTTATTAAAAGGTTCTAAAAGAGCGTATCTAGAAGAGAAAACACTATCTATTGGTATTGAACGCTTTATTAAACGGTTATTTCGTGCTTAATGCTTCATCAAACCACCCACGATAATTAATATTCACTGCCTGTTACGCTAGTATTTTGCTACAAAACGCTCATAATCTTGTAAAACAACATTTAAAGAAGAAATTATCTATGACTGACTTTCAATATTACTTTCAGAAACTGCCTTGTTTTAACTGTAAAAAAAATACAGTAAGCATTGATCTTGGTTGGTTAACAGCTGCGATGAAAGAAGATGTTATTGCCCAAGCGTCTGCGATTATAGCGCAAGATAATGTTGAGCCAGAAGTGTCGGTGAACGTAACGTGTACAAAAGATGAAGCTCGCGATTATCTATTGCTTAATTTCTACGGTTATTCTGAAGAAGAATTAGCGAACCAAGTTAAAGCTGAAGATGAACAAGAAGTAGCAGAAGAAATTGCTGAGCTTTTTGCTGATGGTAGCGATGTGGGTGTATTTGAACACGAAATCGTACTGCTAAGTTGCACTGATTGCGGTATTGATGACTAGTTTAATTTAGCGTTGCAATTATAAGGCAATGCTTTTAATAGCGTAATACCAATGAAAAAGTCCGCAATTAATTTATTACTAGTGCCTAGTAGTAAAAGGTTGCGGACTTTTTATTATGTTTTTTATAGGTTTTATTTATCTACGTTGATCGCAATTGAGTCTTCAGTTGCAAATGCGGTTGCCACGTTACCTCCCGCAAGAGCTACATCGGTCCCTGTTAGCAGTACATTGGTTGTACCTGTTGCTGCAACAGCGAAATCGTAATTACCATCACCCACGTTAAGTACAGCAGAGTCTTTGAAATTCACATTCTTTAATACTGCTGTATTGGCTGAGAAGCCGGTGCCAGTAGGGGCGGCGTGAATATCTACTGTGCCAGCGATTGGGTTAGCATGAACGACTCTTAGCTTTGCATATGCCGCAATACTTCTTAAATCATCTTTAATAACAATAGGCTCTACCGATTCATCGGCAAATTGTCCGACGGCAAAAATGGTTGTTTCAGATCCTGCTGTAAAAGTAGTACCAGGAGCTTTAATGGCATCTGGTGTTGTTGCTCCAGTTGGCGTGACCGTTAAATCATAACTGTCCGGTGCTAAATCAAGACTTTTAATGGTTTCATAGCTGATAGAATCAAGCCCAGAGACAACATTGCCACTGGCTCTTACATCGACATCACCTAAATCAGCGACGGCATGACCAACGCGCACGGTTGATTTTTCGCCAGTATTTCGCAGTACGTTAACGGTCGATCCATCTGCAACCAGTAGATTTACAGGAGAAACTGCACCACCGCTTACATTAGGTACTGCTGTTACCATCAAGTCGCTACCACCATCTAATGCGATATTGCCACTGTCATATACCACATCGGTATCAGTACTCTTACCTGCTAACGTGATCCTTATTCGGTACTCACCAGCGGGAAGTGTAACGGGTAGATTCGCTTCGTCTTCTTTAAAGGTAAGATCGGAAACCGCGACGGTATCAGCACTGATACTAGGGTCGGTTGTTATGTGAATATCGACACCGCCAACGTCTGGGTGACCATGTAACACATCGACACGAATAGATTGGTCATCAGGGGCTTCATTAGAACGAGAGAGGATCACTGGCTCTATAGCACCCACATTGTTTACTGCAAAAACGTCATATTGCATGTCTGGTGCAAGGTTAACCGCATTTGCTGTGATCACATCGGCAGTTGCATCGTTTGCGAGTAGTCCACGTACAATCAGATCATGACTACCTGAATCAACGTTGAGTAACGGGCTACCTTGTTGATAATCAACGTTAGATAAGCCACTTAACACATCACCATCCATTAAAATAGAAACAAGCGGAGCATCAGCACTTGCATGCGTTACCCTTAATTGTGAAGTAGACATTTCAATTTGTTTCTCCTCATTACCATCATGAGAATCGCTGTCACAGCCGTTTAAAATTAATGCCGCCGTTGTTAGTAATGTGAGTGTTGATTTTTTCATATGAAGCCTCTTTCCTGTTTGATTATTGGAAAATTGCTACGCGCATATGAATACATCGGTTCACAAGTAAAAAAGTGTTTTGTCTATCCTTTATTCTGTTGTGAGTAATATCACTTTATAACAAACGGTTATTGCTGTTTTTTTCAGAATTATTGAAAGAAGGTTTGATGTAATGGCAATACAATTTGAGAGGAAAGCGTCAGTGATTTCACAAAGCCAACTTCACGCTGGCTTTGTGCTGATTGATGAGAAGCGAAGGTTAACTCTTTTGATATACTGTTTTACCGTCTTTGATAGTTTCTAGTACGGTGATGTCTTTAATTTTCATTGGATCAACAGTTAGTGGATTGGCATCTAAAATCACTAAATCAGCACGCTTACCGACTTCAATGGTGCCTTTGTTTGTTTCTTCAAAGTTCTGATAAGCGCTATTAATGGTGATGGCTTGTAGTGCTTGGTACGGGGTGATTTTATGGTGTTCGCCTAACACTTCGCCACTACGTGTCACACGGTTTACCGCTGTCCACATATTGGTCATCATGTCAGGGAACAGCACAGGTGCATCCATGTGAATGGTAAACATTAACTCATTCGAGTTCGCCCAACCCATAGGTGAGATATTCGCTGCTCGCCAAGGGCCTAATACCGATTCTTTGTGCCAATCTCCCCAGAAATACGTGTGAGCTGGGAAGAAAGAGGGGATCACAGCGTTTTCTTTCATGCGCTTGATTTGATCTAAGCGTGTGGTTTGCGCATGGATCATCACGGTACGGCGATCATCGTTACCGTAGATCTTGTTTGCACGCTCTACAGCATTCATCAGGATATCTGCTGCCGCATCACCATTGCTGTGGCTTAATACTTGTGCGCCCATAGCATAAGCTTTTTCGACCCATTGATTGACCTCTAATTGTGATAGTACGGGATAGCCATGATAGTCGAAACTATGGTTATGTGGTGGCTCGTAATAAGGTGACGATAAATAAGCGGTTTTACCTTGTGGTGAGCCATCACCAACCAGCTTGACACCTGCTAGCTTGAAACCATTGTGGGTGCTTTTCATTGGCATGATCTCTACCGCTTCATCCAAATCCACCCATTTGGCGTATGCGAGTAAATCAATTTTCATTAAGTTATCATCAGCCATGGTTTTCATTGCTTTTAAGGCTGGTAAGGTCGCTAATCCTTCTTGGGCGGTGGTAATGCCATAGCTGGCGAACATGTCTTGCACTTTGAGAAACTTACGAATGGCATCGCTTTTGGTTTCTGTTGGTAAAGCGCCAAGAATGGCGTAAATAGCAGACTCTTCAAGTACGCCTGTCATTTCACCATTGACATCACGACGAATAACACCACCATCAGGATTTGGGGTATTCGCATCATAACCAATGAACGCCAGCCCTTTACTATTACAGGTCGCTAAGTGCCCTGATACATGTACCGCACAGAAGCTGAAATCTTCACTGAACGCATCTAATTCTTGTTTAATTGGATGACGTTTTTCTGCAAGCTCTGCATCATCATAGCCAAAAGCAACATGAAGAATGTTTTTATCTAGCCCGTCTTGGCTAAAGTAATGACGCATTTTGTCATCGATATCTTTAATCGAGCTGATATTGCCCATTGGAGCAGGGTAGAGAAATTCGTTTTCAATCAGTGGTAAGTATTGAGCAAAATGACCGTGAGCATCGATAAAGCCGGGAGTGACGGTTTTACCTTTTAGATCTCGAATCTTGGTGCTGTTGTTAACGTCTTTAAGTACGCTTTGGTTGGTACCGACAGCGACAATGTTACCGTCTTTAATTGCTACAGCTTGCGCACGCACTTTCTCCCCTGTGACAGTCACAATATCACCATTGGTTAAGATCAGATCGGGTGCTGCAAATGCCATGCTGGAAGTCAGTGCCAAAGTAAGAAGAGAAAGCGGTGTTTTCATCATGTTGTTCTCCTGAACACAGCAAATTGAAATAGTTTTCTGCTTTGATGGTTCACATTTTGCGCAAGTTAAAATTTACATTACAGTCACTTTTGATAGGGTTTTACGTACATTTATCTGGCGAAAGAGAATTGGTGTGCATACCTTTGAGCAGTTAGCCACGTTTATTGCGGTATATGAAAATGGCTCGTATAGCGGGGCAGCATCTGCATTAGGCAAGTCCCGTACTACGGTGCGAGAGCATGTAATGGCGTATGAAGATACTTTGGGTTATCCCCTGTTTGAGATTGTTGGCAAGAAAGCAGTCGCAACAGATAAAGCAGAGCAACTGTATTTTCGTGCCAAGGTGGTAGAGAAACAAAGCCGAGAGCTGTTTGATTATAGTCAGGCGTTATTTAGCAGTGACGTTCATACGCTGACGATCACTCATGATGTTTTTGTGCCACTTAGCTTTATGGTGGAAACGGAGCAAAGTCTCAAGCAAACCTATCCGCATCTTGTTGTGAATTGGCTTCATCGTACACGTCAAGAAGCGTTGGCAATGTTGAAAGCGGGAACCGCAGATTTTGCGTTGATGCTAAATAGAGGGAAGGTGTTTGCTGAAACCGAAATTGCGTGGAAAACCTTAGGTAATATTCATCTTAACTGTTACGCCCGACGTGAATCACCGCTTGCAAAGATGGAGCAGATTTCACTGGCTCACTTACAATCTGAAACTCAATATATTTCAGAGAACTTTCTGACACTGAATGTCGACTTTGCCAAGGTATCGCCTCGTTTACATGTGGTGAGTAATAACGATGTATTGTGTGAGCTGATCAAGCAAGATGGTTGGGCGGTGATGCCAAAAGAGTACATGAGTGCGTATTTATCATCAGGTCAATTGGTTGAGCTATCGCTGCAAGAATTGCCGGGTAGCAAAATGATAGGGCTAAATGTGTTCTTTCCAATAGGAAAAGATATACACCCTGTATTTACGAATGTGATCGAATGCTTGGTAAAGAAAGGATACGAGATGTTAGCCTGATAGGAGGATATTTAGTAAATATAATTTGGATAAAGTGATTGTTAGATGATAGATAGCGATTTTTCTTACCTACTTTCCCGCCACACTTTGTTATACATTGCTTACGGTTTTATTTATCAATAATAGGAACATGCGATGTACCCAGTATCAAACCTTGATGAGCTTCGATTAGGTAAAGTGAAATCGCTGTATAACAGCAATACAGCGATTGATAAGCACACTGTTGATACTTGTGATTTATCTGCCTTGGGGCTTGCTGGTGACGAGCAAGCTGAAAGCTTTCATGGTGGTGAAGATCGTGCTGTGCTGCAATATGATTTTGATCATTATGCTGATTTAGCAGAACAGTTTCCTGAGTCAACAGCCTATTTTGTAAAGGGTGGTTTTGGTGAAAACTTTGTAGCGACCGGAATGAATGAACACAACATGTGTATTGGCGACATTGTGAAGGTAGGCTCGGTAGTGTTACAAGTTACTCAACCTCGTCAACCATGTTTTAAGCTAAATAGCCGTTTTAGCGAACCCACGCTGTCTCGTTATGTTCAAGATAATTTTAAAACGGGTTGGTTTTACCGTGTAGTGCAAACGGGAACAATGAATGCTGGCGATAAGATCGAAGTGACTGAACGCTTACATCCAGAATGGACGGTAGCAAAAGTACAGCATTACCTTTATGTCGATACTGAAAATAAAACGGCAATGCAGCAGCTTGTTGATTTAGATGTGTTAGCTAAAGAAACTAAAGGTGTGTTTGAACGCCGACTACAAAATAATGTTGTAGAAAACTGGACAGGGCGTTTAATAGGAAAATATTTGCTGATTAATCCTAATGTGGCTCAATAGAATTTACCCTATTGAGCAATGATCAAACTAAATGATTGGCGTTTTATTGTCTTTTTGCAATGTAGTTAACTTCTTATTAAAGTAATTAATATCGCCTGTTTTAAGGTTTTTGATGTACGGGAACATGGATAATCGACCTTTTTCATAAATGGCTTTCCATTGCTCATCTGTACGGTTATAGGATTTGATACGATAGTCTAAATATTTACTGAAAGGTGCCATGTATAAGTAGCTGTAATCATTATTAGTCTTTAATTTATCAATCGGGAATCCAGGGACAAGGGTGACACTATATGCAATGAAATTAGAATTAGGTAAATAAGAATTATTAAAGGTAGTGCGATATTGAGAACGCAACATTTCAATTGAACTAGAACAGAATCCACCCCCTACGCGACCGAAAGAGTTTAACGTACCCGGATCTGCACAATCAGGAACATAGTTATCTTTGTTATGTGACAAGAAATAAGCCACATCTAAACTTTTATCACCCGATAAATATTTATCTTCAACGAATTTAAGACCATCATCTTCAATTGCTTTTTTAACTGCTGAAGTGGTTTTCGCTACACTAGTAGCAACCTTTGTTTTAATTTGATCATTTGTAAGGTTATCCGTTGGAACAAGAACAAAAATTTTATTCTCTTTGTACTGATTATCCATATCAACTCGGCCACCTAGATTACCTAACCCAAACATGCCAAGCTGAAAAATGTTAGCGCCACCAAGCAGGGTAATAACGGATGCGCCGATTAATGATGCATCACTTACTGCATGTGGATTGTAATCTTTGCCAAACTTGTCCAAATCATTCGCTTTGATCGGTTTAACGTCAGGATTGCCGATGTAGTACATAAATTGCATTTCATCACTCAACGACTTGTCATCGATGTAACTGTAGTCTTCAGGTGTTTGCTTGTTACCAATCATGATTTGGTCATAAACACTCGTGTAACTAGGTGAACTGGCACAGCCTGCCAAAGTTGTTGCAATTACGATTGACGAAAGAAATTGTTTGATCATTTTTACCTCTAAAATAAGCCCGTATTTTTTTGTTATGTAAATAATATCAATGCTTAGAAAAAAACAACTGATCATAAAATACTGTATAGGTTCATGATTAAGTGCTTAGTGTTCTGTGTCCAATTATTGAGTTATTTGTGCGATCTGGTTATCAAGATGTTGGTGTAATGTAATGGCAAAGACTCGTATTACAACAAGGGCGTGACCAAATGGGGGGGGTACAGCTCAACAGTACCGCCCTGTTGATTCATAACATAACGAGAGTGTGTGGCATTACAAGGATTAGGAAAGAGTGTTATTTTTTGATGCTTGTTAATAAATGCAAAAATTAGAGGTATCGCTAAAAAGAATTCAAATGATGAATTAATGGCTATTTAGCGCCGACATAGTGGCGCTTTATTTGCTATTTCTTTTAATAATCCCACTTTATGTAATATGGGGATTATTTCATTGGTGTTTATAAGATGGCTATCAGTAAAAACTGAGATAAGTCGTTGCAGTAGTGTTAGAAATTGGTCTTATAGCGATAAGGACAATTAATCAATTGAGCAGCTACTACATCGTGATTTTCCGGTTAATAAATAGGAAATACGATAACGGTTTCTGGCAAAAAACAAGTATGCTTTATCCGCAACGATACGTATCACTGGAAGCCTAAGTATTTTTAACCATTTCTTTTTACCAACAAGGTTCCATGCTTTATAAGTGACATCAAGACCAAGTAAAAGTTGTTGTTCATCGCCTGTTTGAGTAGTGAGTAAACCGTGTAAAATGCTGCTAGCTTTTTCTTTTGATATGTCAGGAAAGCGCTGGTTGAAATCAGGCACAAGAATATCTTCAAATTGTAGTTTTTTGTGATGTTCATTTAGTTGTCGAAGTTGCTTCATCTCAGCGATACAAAGTGGACAACTTCCATCATAAAAGATGATCATCTTTTCCATGTTTCTTATTCCTTGTTTACGTAATTGCAAATACAACCGCATGTAATCCGCAAACACAGGTGGTGAGACGATTACGTAATTGTTGATAATACTCATCTTGATGAGCGGAGTTAAATTTTAACTCGGCGATACGAATACAGATAAACCCCAGCATTAATGCAACAATAGCCCAAGTGTAGTTACTCGTTGAATGTAATAGCGAAAACCAAGCGAGTAGCGCAAAAAGATTACTTAAGAGTAGAGCATATCGATAGGTTGAACTGTCGTTATGGTTAAGACTGTTTCCCCACATAACGCCAGAAAGAAAACTGAGAATAATGGCACTGTAACTGACGAAAATAAGTAAGGCTGAGGTATTAAAGATACTTATTTCAAAGCTGATAGCAAGTGCACTTATAGCAAAAGGAATAAGACCTAGATAGCCAAGAGTGTGGGTGGGGGATCGAATGATGGTGTTCATATTACCTAGTCGTTATTGAATGACTAATTTAATACGCTTAAAAATAGGAATCTGATCAATGGGGGTTACATATTGATGAAAAGCGGGGATAATATCGCGCTCGCTGTAGGTATATGATTGGTATATACCCTTGTGTAGCGATGCTGGTGTCACTTTCAACTTCTAGGATATTAACTATGCGCGCTTTCGTATTAAGAGCCCGTTCTGCACCCACCGACAGTAAAATGCTGTTAGCGTCTGTTGGTCAAGATGCTCACACTGAAATTTTGGCTCACGTTTTAATGAATGCTATTTTTGTGGCGCAGTCTCACCGCGAAGATATTATGGTGCATTTAGTGCTTGAAAGTACGCAAGACTTTTCTCGTACCATTAGCTTTAATTCAAATGATATTACTAACTTAACGGGTTTTCATGAGCAAGCATGGTTAGATAAGATCACTCATGCGCTTGATAAATCATTAGGTATGGGTAAAGAGCAATGTCGTAATGTAGAACCTGGTATTACAGTTCGTACGATCAGTTTTGAAAAGCTGGTGGTTGAACTTGCTGAAGATTATCAATTATACATGTTAGATAAGAAAGGCGATTTTGTTCGTGATATCGAACTTGCATCGAATCCTTGCTTCTTATTAACCGATCACATGCCAATGCCTAAAAAAAGCTATAACAGCTTAAAACGCTTAGGTGCACAAAAAATTAGCTTAGGTCCTAAGATGTTATTTGCCTCTCAATGTATCGTGTTAATTCAGAATGAGCTAGATTTAATGCTTTAGTGATATATTGAATGCATCTTTATTGAAAGCCGTAACTAATAACAGTTGCGGCTTTTTTGTTACGTCTATGTTGTGATTTGAATCACAAAAAATTGGTTTTATATAATGAAGTAAATTTACAAAATAAAGATAACAGTATGAAAAAAAAGATATTTGCAAAAATGATGTATCGTCAAATACAAAAATGGAATGATGTTTGTTTATTGCATGTGAATAGAATAAAAATATTCACAGAAGCAATAAATTAATACGTGAAACGGTGAAAATTAAGATACTAAATATGGGTTAAGAATATACTTGAGCTTAGGGGAGTTCAGTGTATTTTCATTCTTCAATACCTCGGTATTAACACACCAATAAGAATGACAACCGTTAGCTAAACGGGCCTTTTTACAGGAATCAATATGCAGTTATCCTCTCAGCCTAAAGGGCTTTTTCACCTCATCGCGATACAAATGTGGGAATTTTTTAGCTATTACGGCATGCGTTCGCTATTAATTCTATTTTTAACCCAAAAACTCTTAATGTCAGATGAACATGCTTATGCCTTATATGGTGCGTATACATCGCTAGTTTATGTGACACCCATTTTAGGGGGTTATCTAGCAGACCGATATTTGGGTAATTATTGGGCTGTTGTTATTGGCGGCTTATTGATGGTTGCTGGTCACGTTGTATTGAGTATTCCGAGTAATGACCATACAACTTTATATTCAGCGTTAGCATTAATTATTTGTGGTTATGGTTTTTTTAAAACTAACTCAAGTTGTTTATTGGGTGAGTTATATAAAGGTCATGAAAGTGCACGTGAATCAGGATTCTCGATATCTTATATAGGTGGTAACCTTGGTTCTGCTTTAGCGCCAATTTTCTGTGGGTATGCTGCAAGCCGTTGGGGATGGCATGTGGGGTTTGCTCTTGCGGGTATTGGTATGTTTATTGGTTTAATTATCTTTAGCACGGGTCGTAAAAACTTTGCCCATGTACAAAAAGCCAATAAAGCTGCGTTAACACAAAAAACAGCAGGTATTAGTCACTGGTTCTTAATCATTCTTGGCGTAGTGGCTGCTGCGGTAGGTCTTGTGTTTGTACTTAAAGACTTACTAGCAGGTTACATTCTTGCCGTGATCCTTGCATTTTCGGCACTACAAATGTTGCGTTTATACCGTAAGAGTGATGTCGAAGATCGTAAGAAGCTTCACTCAATCATGTATTTTATGATTTTTGGTATGGTGTTCTGGGCTTTTGATCAGCAAGGCGGTAGTTCAATTAGCTTATTCATCGAACGTAATATCGATACTGATATTTTTGGTTTCCATATTCCAACGGCGTTCTTCCAATCTGTTAACCCTGTTGCGGTTATCGTAGGTGGTGCTGCAGTTACATGGTTATGGAAAGTGTTATCGTCACGTCAGATCTCTGTACGAACGTTAACAAAACTAAATATGGGTTTGTTTCTATTAACGGCTGGTTTTAGTTTAATCACGTTATCTTCGAAGCTTGCAATGGCAACTGGACATACAACATTCCTATGGTTATTTATTGGTTTGTTCTTAATTGGTATTGCAGAGCTCTTTATTGACCCTGTGGCATTAGCAGCAATTACGCGTATGAACCCACAAGGTGCAACGGGTACGGTTGCAGGTATTTATATGTTAATGGGTGGTTCGGTAGCAAACTACTTAGCAGCAAACATTGCTGAGCTAACAGCAACTAATACTCCGAAAGGCGATGCAATAGATTTAATTACTTCTGCTGCACAATATCACCATGTATTCCAATCAATTTTAATTGTGACGGTTGTGGTACTTGTGATGGGATTATTGGTGAATTTTAAAAACCGTAATCAGCCAGAATATGATTAACGACTAATTACATTTTCAGCCAGTATTATTACGTTTATTGTTAATAATACTGGCTTTTTTATTGACTAAAATTTTATTTCAGCGTGATTACCGTAACAATGTAAACCGATCGATATGCTTATTTGTTTCGTAAATAGAAAAAGGATAAAAAATAAGGCATATAACTTATGGCGGTAAAAGCTCTTTATTGGCTCACCAATGATTTACGTTTGCATGATAACCCGATATTTCATCAAGCTTACGAGCATTGTGACAGCTTGCTGTGTGTTTATTTTATGGAACCACAAAAACAGCAGTTTAATCGTTATCAACTTGTCTCGATGGGATCTATTCGCCATCGTTTTCTACTGCAAGCGTTACAAGCACTGCAATCTAATCTAGCGACATTAGGTCAGCGCTTATTAGTAATGCAAGCCGATCCTATGGTTTCAATGCCAGTGCTAATAGAACAATACGGCATTAACCTTATTTATCGTAGTCGTCATTGCGGTTGGTATGAACAACAGCAATGGCGTTACCTAAAACAATGCTATCCCCATTTGCGATTTGTTGAAGTTGATACGCATACGTTGTACTCACAAGATCAATTGCCGTTTCCTCTTTCAGATATGCCAAAGAGTTATTCTAAATTTCGTAAACAGATGGAGCAAAACGTTATTGTATATTCGCCTCTATCTGTACCTGATTACCTACCGCCACAACCCAATGTGTATTGTTCTGAATATATAGATATTCGAAATGTTCACATCCCAAATAATGATCAGGTTGAGTGGCATGGTGGTGAAAATGCAGCACTGATGCATTTACAGCAGTATTTTTCTTCTCGTTTGCCGTCAAGTTATAAAGAAACACGTAATGCTATAGAGGGTTGGAATAATTCAACCAAATTTTCACCGTGGTTAGCCTGTGGTGCTTTATCAGCCAAAATGATTATGGCTACTTTGGCAGGTTATGAAAAATATAAAGAGAAAAACTCATCAACCTATTGGATCTTCTTTGAGTTGTTATGGCGTGAGTTTTTTCAATGGCATGCGCATGCTGTTGGGCGAGAACTGTATCGTTTCAGTGGTGTGCAAAATAAAAGGTTATTAAACAGTTTTTATCCTACTCGTTTTAAACAATGGTGTGAGGGTTTAACGCCTTATCCTATTGTTAATGCGTTTATGAAACAGTTAAACCAAACCGGTTACATGTCTAATCGTGGGCGCCAAATAGTTGCAAGTTGTTTGGTTAATGAGCTATCCGTTGATTGGCGCTACGGTGCCGCCTATTTTGAGCAACAACTCATAGATCATGATGTCGCGGCAAACTGGGGCAATTGGCAGTACATTGCAGGTGTTGGAACCGATAGTCGAGAAAAACGTTGGTTTGATTTAGAAAAACAAACACGAATTTTTGATCCCAATCATCATTTTATTCGTCATTGGCGAGGGGATGAAAACCTTAATACTTTAGATAACTATAACATTGATGATTGGCCAATGAGTGGTAGAAGGTAATGATAAAATCACGTTATACAACACTTCGTTTGATTTTAGGTGATCAACTTAATGCGAGTCATCATTGGTATCAACACCCCAATGAAAATGTGCTGTATATTATTGCAGAGCTAAAGCAAGAAACTGATTACGTTGTTCATCATCATCAAAAGATCTGTGCTTTTTTTGCTGCAATGGAAAATTTTTCAATTGCGCTGCAACAAGCAGGACATGACGTTTTATATTTAACATTAGACGATACTCATACCTATCATGATTTACCTAATTTAATTATTTCACTTTGTCAGCAATATCATTGCCAAGCATTTGAATATCAACAACCAGATGAATACCGATTATCGCAACAGTTAGCGGCTTTAAAGATTCCTGATGTAATCGTTCAAGCGTGTGATAGCGAGCATTTCTTACTGACATTGGTTGAGCTTGATCAGTACATAACACCAAACAAACATCACCGTATGGAGCATTTTTATCGCGCTATGCGAAAACGATTTGATGTCTTGATGGTTGAAGGAAAACCTCAAGGTGGTAAATGGAATTATGATGGTGCAAATCGAAATAAGTTAAAGGCTGTTGATATTGAAGCCATTCCTCAACCGTTAATGTTTAGTAATGATGTTAGTGCTATTTCTAAACGACTCGAAAAACACGAAATCAACACAATCGGTCAATCTTGTGAGCAGTTACTTTGGCCGACTAACCGTAAACAATCACAAGCGCTACTGAGTTACTTTTGTCGTGATTTATTGCCTTTGTTTGGACGCTTTCAAGATGCAATGACCACGAAAAGTGAGTCAGCATGGAGCTTATACCATTCTCGTTTATCTTTTGCTTTGAATGCGAAAATGTTGCATCCCATGCAAGTGATCCAAGCGGCTATTGATGCTTACTCTCAGCCTGATTCAAAGATTGATATTGCCCAAGTTGAAGGGTTTGTTCGCCAGATATTAGGCTGGCGTGAATTTGTTCGTGCTATTTATTGGGTCAATATGCCCCATTATGGGAAAGAGAATACGCTAGAAGCTAGCGGTTCGTTACCTGATTTTTTTTGGGATGCTAAAACCAATATGCAGTGTATGTATCATGCGATTAAACAGTCGCTTGATTATAGCTACGCTCATCACATTCAGCGTTTAATGGTCACGGGTAATTTTTGTTTATTAACGGGGATTGAACCGAGTGAAGTTGAACAGTGGTATTTAGGTATTTATATTGATGCGGTTGAGTGGGTAGAAAAGCCAAATACGCTTGGTATGGCGCTGTTTGCTGATGGTGGTGTGGTAGCAACAAAGCCTTATGCTTCAAGTGGGGCATACATTAATAAAATGAGCGATTATTGCTCATCATGTCAGTATGAGGTTAAAAAGAAAACTGGGCTGAATGCCTGTCCATTTAATAGTTTATATTGGCGTTTTATGGATAAACATAGAGGATTATTAGCAAACAATCCTCGTGTAGGTATGCTATATAGTCATTGGGATAAATTAGATGATAGTGAGCGAGCTGTTATTGTAGAGCAAGCCGAGTATTATTTACGCCATATAAATTCACTATAAAGAAAAGGCGTGTTTAATCGCCATTAATAACGTTGTTACACATCATCGTAAGATAAGGTTTAAGCATGAAAGATCCACATCAGTATTCAAAAGTACCTAAAGGGCGATTATCACGACTATCGAAATTAGGCTCGTTGGCGTCAAGAGTCGCAACTGGCATGGTTGCTGAAGGGGTGAAACAGTTAGCGTCAGGACATCGTCCCAAAGCCAGTGAGTTGCTCTTAACGCCGAAAAATGCTCAACGTGTGGCTGATCAATTAGCACAGTTACGCGGTGCGGCGATGAAAGTAGGTCAACTGTTATCGATGGATGCTGGTGATTTACTCCCGAAAGAATTAACTGAACTGCTATCTCGTTTGCAAGCTGATGCTAAACCTATGCCTATTAGCCAATTGAATCATGTGCTCATTGCTAACTGGGGGGAAGATTGGCAAGACAAATTTGCTCAGTTTTCGTTTTATCCTGTCGCTGCGGCATCAATAGGGCAAGTTCATAGAGCAAAAACCAAAGACGGTCGAGATATTGCTTTGAAGATACAGTATCCAGGTATTGGAGAAAGCATTGATAGCGATGTACATAATGTTTCAACCTTGCTGAATCTATCAGGATTAATCCCTAAGTCTATTGATGTGTCAGAGCTATTAGACGAAGCGAAAAAACAGTTACATGCCGAAGCTAATTATCAGCAAGAAGCACACTACCTTAAACAATTTCGCCAATTACTGTCAGATGATGATCGTTTTCTGATCCCTGAGATATATGATGATTTAACATGTGAAACGATCTTGGCGATGAGTTTTGTCGAAGGAATCGAAATAGAGCAACTGGCTAAGCAGCCCCAAGCAATACGTGATGAAGTGATGGCACTTGCTTTTACTTTATTGTTCAAAGAAGTGTTTGAATTTCGATTAGTGCAAACCGATCCTAATTTTGCTAATTATCGTTATAACCTTACCAGCCAACAGTTTATCTTGTTAGATTTTGGAGCCACCCGCCAATATCCAGAGCGTGTTTCAGAAGGTTATCGTCAATTAATGTCCGGTGCGGTTAGAAAGGATCGTGAAGTTATGCTTACTGCACTGAAGCAAATAGGCTTTTTCCATCAGCAAATTGAAGATGTCGCAAAACAAGCTGTTGTAAACTTGTGTTTAGAAGCTTGTGAGCCATTAGCGTTTGATGGTGTGTATGATTTTGGCGTAACAGATATGGGAAAACGCATTCGCGATGCCGGTAGCGCCTTGAGTATGAATAATGGTTATTGGCATACCCCACCGGCCGATGCTATTTTTTTACACCGTAAGTTAGGCGGTTTATATCTGTTAGCAGCCAAACTTAAAGCAAGAGTGAATGTTCATGCGTTATTTCATCCTTATATTAGGTAATGTTGAATAACCAGTTAAATATTTTCTAATAATATTAACTTGTAAAATCACATAAAATCTAAAGTTCAAGCTGTTATTGTTTAGATATCAGAGCATATATTTTTACAATCAAAAATTGATCGTTTGTTATTAGACATTAGACCCCTGTTTGATAGTATGCGTTTCAATAATTGTATGATGAATTTACATTGAACGTGTATAGTGTTGAGAGAGTAAGATGACAGGCAAGCATGTATCTTATGCGGTACAAAATTATGACGCATTGTCCTATGAACCTCAGGATATATCAAAGATAGCACTTGTCACGGAAGGCGGAGGTCAAAGAGGGATTTTCACTGCGGGAGTATTAGACGCATTTTTAGATCAGAATTTTAATCCGTTCTCATTAATGATTGGCACGTCTGCAGGATCGCTTAATTTAGCTTCTTATATTTGTGGTCAAAAGAAGCATGCTTTTAAGGTAATCACAGAAGCAACAACAAACCACCATTTCTTTGATGTTTATCGCTTTTTGTTTGGTAGAGAGGGGCTTGATCTTGATTGGTTAATGCAGCAAACCCAAACACGCTTTGAACTTAATTGGCATCAAGGCAGACAAAATATGCGTCATAGAACTGTACTCGCATCAGCAAGTAATACGGTGAGCCATCAAGCAGCTTATTTTAATTTAAATACTGATAATTGGTCGTTGGCATTAAAAGCTTCCTGTGCAATTCCTGTTTTAAATAGACAACCAATTTACTCACAAAATGAATATTGGGTTGATGGTGGTTTATCAGCCCCCATTCCTGTTCAAGAAGCTTATGAGCGTGGCTATCGTCATATTGTTGTGATTCGAACAGTCCCTATTGATACATCATTTGATCATTGTTGGATGAGTAATATTCGCCGTGCGCTAGGTCATTCTAAAGCCGCAGGTATGATTGAAATGTTGTTAGAGCATGAAGATAACTATAGGAAAACACAAGAATTTCTTAGTAATCCTCCTGATGATGTAACAATATATGAGATTCATCCACAAAAAGCACTGAAGTCAAAAATGATTGGTAGCGACATGCCATCATTAGAAGAAGATTACAGCGTTGGTTATCAATCAGGTAAGTATTTTTTAAATACGGTGGGGCGACATATTGATATTCAAGAACCCCATTGTGATGTGTCCCATTTAATGGGAGAAGATGTCAGTGATTTGTGTAAATTTGCATAATAATTATAAGAAGTTGTCATGGCTAAACAAAATTGTGAGAGGGATTTTGTTACCAAGGAGTCGGTTTTTACCCATTTAATGGCGAGTGAAGTCCATTATATGTGGCAAAAGAGGGAGCAAGGTGAATTTAAAGGAGTGGATGGAATACCTATTCGATGGATAAGTATCCGACATCCTCAAAATGAGCGTTGTGTTGTCATTGTTAACGGGCGTAATGAAAGTTTCTGGAAATATCAGGAGCTTTGCTATGAGTTCTCTCGTAAAGGCTATGATGTGTACGCCTATGATCATCGCGGTCAAGGCGCATCAGGGCGATTAACAAATGATAGTGAACTTGGTCATGTGATCTGTTTTGATGATTATGTGTCTGATCTTAATTCATTTATTATAAATGTCGTTGAAAAACAAACATACAGACAACGGTTTTTATTGGCTCATTCAATGGGAGGAGCGATAACAACCTTATATTTAGAACATTATCAGACGCATTTTAATGCTGTGGTACTTAATGCGCCAATGTTTGGTATCAACCTTCCTATACCATTAAAATTAGTTGCTTCTTCAATCGCTAAAATTATCGAGCATTATCAAACACAACCGTCTTATGTGTTTGGATATAAGCCGTATCATGAAGCACCTTTTGAAGAAAATGATCAATGTCAAAGCCAAATACGATACGTTTGGGCAAAGCATTTGTATCAGTGTCATCCAGAGCTTCGAGTTGGTGGTCCTAGTGCTAGATGGGTATGGCAAGCATTAGCTGCCGCAAAAAACTGTATACGGGATGTTGAGCATATTCATACGCCAGTTTTATTGCTTCAGGCTGGTGACGATAAAGTAGTCGATAACCATTCTCATCATCTTTTTTACTCAAAGTGTGCAGAGTGTAAAATGAAAGTGATCCCACATGCTCGACATGAGTTGTTAATGGAAAAAGATTGCTTACGTAATCAGGCATTACAAGATACGTTAGATTTTTTTGAAACTTATATACACAAATGACTTTAATATGAAGTAATCAGGACTATCATAATCATCTATGCGATTTTCTTGATTACTTTTGATTATCAATAATTTTTGATTTAGATCGACTAGATTAAAAATCAGATCTATGTATACGAATCTAGTCATTCTCATTAATTATGCATATTACGTTTGTCTAGCATGAACTATCGCCTACAGGAGCATTAAAATAGAATTTTATTTTTACCTGAAGCCTTCGCTCTATATAGTAAATTGTCAGCACTCTTAAAAGGTGTTGCTTGATTTAAGTTATCACATCCAGCACTAATCGTAATGGTAAGATTATTCATCCACTGAAATTCCGCTATTACATTTGGCAATTGACTTAACTTTAATTTATTTTCTTCAGTGTTTTTTATTATAACTGCAAATTCTTCACCACCAATTCGGTAAAGATGTTCTTTCCCAATATATTTTGCAATATGTTTAGAAATAACTTTTAATACAGTATCACCAAAATCATGACCAAATTCATCATTTATATTTTTAAAATTATCCACATCAAATATACATAGTATAGTATCAGTGCCTAATTTGTTTTTGTAATCAATGTCAAATTTTCTTCGATTAAGTAAGAGTGTTAATCCATCAATATTTTCAATTTTTTTCAAATGATTAATCATCTTTATGAGAATAAAGGTTAATAGAATCATTAAAATCAAAACAAGACTAAAGTAGAAGCTATATTTGGTGAGTTTTTTAATTTTATAACTCATTAACGTATTGTTAGTTGATAATTTATCATTTAAATAAAATAGCTCATAGGATAATTTGTTTCTCTTTTCTAATTCATTAATAAATGATGTATTTAGGATATGATATGTTTTGAAATCATTTTTTTTGTATAATAAATCTAGTTTATTCTTATATATAAGAGACATATAACGATAATTTAATGAGCTAACAATGTTTAAAATAGAACTGATGTTTTTTCCATCAGTAATTTCACTATTTTTAGCATAAAGTATTTTTACTGATTGATAAGTTGGATATAAATCAACAAAATAAATTTTATTATTCTTGTTAATAATGTCTTTTGCTTGATTTAAAAATTCAAGACCTTGTTTAGTATCATTTAAGTAATAATAAGCTTCAGAACGTTGTATAAGTGAAAATGCTTTGAAATCATCCCACATATCATTACTAATATAATTTTTTTTGTTATCAATATTATTCAGTGTTTTTATAGCTAATCTATAATCTTTATTTGATATTTCATTATCAGCCTTTAATAAATAAGCGTCATAAATAAGCTGTTGCCAACTAGAGTTAATAGGTTTTGCATTTTCAAGTATAAAATTAGTAAGTTTTTTTGATTTTTCTGAGTTTCCAAGATTATTAGCAATAATAGCAAAATAAAGTTTACCGTAATAATAATAATATTTTTGGTTAATTTGTTTCGCTAGTTCCATGTAACTAAAAAGTGTTTTTATGGCACCAATATTATCATGTGTTAATTGCTGCAAACACATTATTTTTTCAAGCACATAAATCTCTTCTACTGGTATTAACTGATCACTGTTGTACAAGCTACTTAGAATAAATAAAGCCATATTATAACCATAACCTTGTTGTAAAAGCGGCCTTATACTTTCTGCTATGTTGATATATTCTTTTGAATAATCTTTTCTATCGATAGAATGAAAATAATTGAGTGCAGCTAATTCATTTTTTGAAAGTTGACTTTTTTCTAAATGAAATGAGCTAACATTTATTTTTTTGTGATGGTGTATTGATAATATATTTGTGCTTAATGTTAAAACACATAATCCGATTGATATAACAAAGGCTAGGGCTAAAGAATATTTATTTTTAGTGATTTTTTCAAACTTTATTACGTTTAATAACATACTATTTTACTTCGCCTAAGATGAATTTTTTTGAGTCACATGGTTTTGAAAAATAGAATCCTTGACAGCAATCAATATCAAGGTTTTTTATTCGTAATAACTCATCTTCTGTCTCTATTCCTTCAGCAACAATAAGTAAATTCATCGATTTACCTAAGGAAACCATCATATCAAGCATATTACTATTTGAAACGGCATATTTATTTGAGATAAATGCACGATCAATTTTCATAATATCAAAAGGTAATTCTTGAATTGTATATAAATTTGAATAACCTGTACCAAAATCATCAATAGATAATAATATTCCATGACTTTTAAGCATTAGCATTGATTCTTTTAATTTATCAATATGGATAAATCTGTTATCACTTTCAGTTAATTCGATAATGATTTTGTTTTTAACGTGATGATTTTTTTCGATAATTTTTATGACTTCTGATATATAATCATGATTAAGCATCATCTTTACTGTAAAGTTAAAGCTTAATAATAATTTTTTTTGATGAGACTTTTTTAAATCACTGAATGCTGTTTTCATTAAATGAAGTGTCACTTCATTTATTTCATCATATGCTTCTAATTCTGAAATGAATTTGTATGGTGGTATAATTTCATCGTTCTTTTTCCATCTACATAAAACTTCCGCAGCAATAAAATCATTGTCTTTAAATGAATATATCTGCTGATAAAAAGGAATGAATTGTTCGTTTTTAATTCCTTTTTTTATAGAACGATACATGATATTTTTTTGATTAAAAAATGAAAGAAATAGCTTGATAATACAATAAGAAAATAAAGATGAAATGACGACACATATCAATATTAAAATAGAAAGAGCCTTAAACTTAAAGCCGCTTTCTATGACTAAACCAGTGGCATTTAAAGTAATATATTTTGATAATAACAATTTGTCATTATTATTATCAAAATCATAAATGTCTGAAACTCTGTTAACAGTTATGTTGCTATGTAGCGCTGCTTGCAATGAGGAAAAGTAATAGTTGATCTGGTAATATCCCGTACCAAACCTAAAAATATAACTAAAAATGTTTGATTTAGTAAGTTGAGTTGTTAAGAAAGTACTTCTATTTTTGTGTAGTAATATTTTTATTTCTGGTGATAATGATTTGTTTTTTATAATATATTTTCCATTTTTTAAATAATGATTATCATTAATATACTCTATGGATTGAATATAGGGGTTGTTAAAAATTATTTTATTTAACGCTTTGTTACTGAGCTGATTATTCTTGTGGTTAAAGTAGTGATTTTTTTCTAAATTTACTTTTGCTAAATATATTCTATTAACAATAATATCTAATACCTTGTTAGTTTCTCTGTTTTCAATGTAATTGATTGACGTTAGTGATGTTATTATAGTTAATGTTATTGTTAATAATAAAAAGTAAAATGTATTCTTTGAGTGAGTCATAGCGTCGTTAAAAACTTTTCGTATGTAGATGAATTATTTTAATCTATAAAATATATTATCAACTTCAGATAATATATTGTCAATTGAGTTGGTAGTTCTGGAAGATTAGAATGAAATAAAAGCTTATAAGAATGAATTGAACCTAATTATAGGATGTTTTATATCCAAATAGAGCTGGGAGTTTGGATGCTTATGTTAAAGCAATATTTAGCTAGGTCTCATCTATTGTTTCTAAAAAAATCACTTTTCATCGAGTAAATATACTGCAGGAATAAGTATTTACCATTCATAGTCCCTGTTCTTTTGTCTTTGCAACCGAAGTTAAAAGTGCTTAGTTTAATATGGGTGAATAGTTGGTATTTAACGCATATTAATGCTGTATTAAATGTTTGTTCTTTTATTACACTTCATATTAGGCTAAAAAATATAGAAATCTAGGTATTCAAAATTTTGTACCTCAACATAATCAAAAATCAGATGACGATATGACGTGTAAGGAACTTAAATAATTATTAGCTATTTAAGGTCGAGAATGCATTCTAAAAAGTTAGTGTGAGAAAGAAACGTTACTAAGTAAAGAAAAGTCGCAATAGTACTTACTGTAAGAGATACCACAATTCGAAATATCAATAAACCATCGCAAAAATGGGTTAATACAAAGTGTACTGAGAAAGAGAAATTACTTAGATGATGCGGTACATAGCTTTGCTCAAGATAGAAATATCTCTCAAATAGCTGATGAGCTTATAAAAAATTGAATATTATATTGAGCCATTACTATAACTAAATGGATCAAGGTTAAATTAGAAATGCCTGACTCCGATTGAATATCGAAATCAGGCATTATAATTCGCTTAACCGAAATGTCTAACGTTATGATGTTAGTTTAGAAATAGGCTTTTTATTTCTGTTTTTATTGGCAAATAAACCAAGAGCGAGCATCTGCTTCAATAACCGCTTCTTTATACCAAGGTAGTGGATCAATTTCAGGGGCAATACGAATATCACCTTTTAATTTTTCAGTCGCTAATACGCTAACGCGGTTGTCATTCACACTCTGGATTTTACCCTTGTAAGTTACGCCATAAGCTTCGTCTTTGGTTTTCTTATACATACACACAGTTTCACCTATGTGTGTAGCAATAAAGCCAGTTTCTTCAGTCCAAGGTTCTTGTTCTGGTGCAGGCGTTTCTTTCTCATTAAAGAGTGCAGCCTGAGATTGGTTCGATGGAACAATCTTTCTATGTACAGAGTAGGGTTGGTAACCAAGGAGCTTAGCACCATCAATCCAAGCTGTTTTATCTACATCTTTATTTTCAATAACACGCATTGTGACAAATGGCCCGGTTGGACAAACATCAGCCCATAGATCCGTAGATGTTATACGTGCAGAGAAAATAGGTGTTTCATCTGGAGTATTAGGGTGGCTTACACACCATGCATCTGTATCTTGGTTGATCATGGTGCCAGAGTTAGCTTTACATGTTTTTTTTGCTAACTGATAAAATTGGCTAATTTCTTGTTGCGCTTGTTCGGCACTTGCAGAGCAATAACGATAACTTAAAGAAAAGGTTTCTTTAGGGTAAAACATACCTTTATCAACAACGGTACCTTGGCTACGTGTTGTATCAGAAGTCATAAATTGGCTAGCTATCGTTTTGAAACTTTTTTCAACGGTTGGTGTTGGTGTTGGTGGCGGCGGTGGTGTTGATGAACAACCCGCAATGGTAGCAATAATAGCTGCTAGTGATACTCGGGTTAAAAGGGTTTTGCGCATTCTTGCCCCCAGAAATACTCTTTGTATATATAAATAAAAAGATAGAATTAATTATTAAGTGTATAGGGGACAACAGAACGTGCGAGGAATCAAGAAATTATTCTGTAAAATAAAATGTATTTGTTACTTTTCAATGGGTTAAATTAAAAATAAATTATATTTTTATTACTTTATGATTTTTAACAAAAAAATGCCCACAAATTTTCATTTGTAGGCACATTGCTGAGGCGATAGATTAATCGGCGAAAGTATTCATTAATGTTTGTGAAGGTACAAAGTAGTGAGTACCTGTTTTTGCTTCCACAAAATCCAATAATCGGTCGTAATTACCATTTTCATCAGCATAAATCATTTGTTTCAAGGAGATATCTAAAATTTCTGGTGAAGCTGCAAAACCGATAAACATAGTGCCATGTTCCATAGCATTACCAAATGGACGGTTCTGACGTAGCATTTTAATTTCTTGGTCATCAATAATAACTTTACTCTTATTATTATGCGCCCAAGCGGGTTTCTGCTCATCATCAAGTTCAATATCATCAAGCTTAGTTCGACCAATAACTTGCTCTTGGTATTCCGTGGTTTGTTTATCCCATAAGCCTTGACGGTCCACATAGCGTTGCACGGTCAAGTAAGTTCCGCCTTGGTGGATACCACTATCATTCGCGACTAAAACTGCATTAAAACGAGCTTCATTTTTTGGATTTTCAGTTCCATCAACAAAGTCGATCATGTCGCGATTATCTAAGTATTTAAAACCTTGAATATCTTCAATTAAAGTCGCAACAGGTTGGAGTGCTGCGGCAATGTATTTCGCTGCTTGAAAATTAAGATCCATACGTTCAGATTTTATCATGATGAAAATATCTCCCAGTGTACTTGGGAAGTTACGTTCACCGTCAGCCATAGCAATAAAATCATGTAATAAAGATGGCGCTTGAACATCAGGAAAAACTGTAGACCATCCATGATTTGAAATACCGATGGTTAAAGATAAATCTGCTGTTAAATCTTTTTGTGCAATTGATTTTTCAATTATTTGTATTTTAGCAAAGATCTCTTTTACGTCATTGTTATGACTATTTTCATTAAATACAAAAGTCAGGTATTCAGCGAAAGTGTTTGGGTTAGAAATTGCGCCAGGTTGTGCAAGTTCAGATAAATGAATATTCATAATAGAAACCTTTAAATTTTTCTACTACGCTACGCCTTTAATAGCAGCAACGGTAGTGTGAATAATGTAATGTTAAATTACACAAGCGAAAATTTACTTTTAATTTAAAGCATAAAAATTCAATATCAAAGAGTGCAAATGTGTTATTTTATATGTAGTAATGATTGCTTAAATTTCTCACTATTGGATGGGATTGAGTAGTAAAATCCTTGGCAGCAATCGACATTCAAATCCTTTACTCTTATAAGCTCTTTTTTAGTTTCAACACCTTCAACTACTATTAATAAATTCATTGATTTACCAAGACTAACCATCATCTCTAGCATGTTACTATTTGAAACTGCGTATTGACTAGAAATAAAAGCTCTATCAATTTTCATAATATCAAAAGGTAGCTCTTGGATTGTGAGTAAATTTGAATACCCTGTACCAAAATCATCAATAGATAAAAGTACACCGTATTCTTTAAGTCTTAACATTACGGTTCTGATATCTGCTAAATGTTTAAATCTGTTATCGCTCTCTGTCAGTTCTATGATTATTTTATTTTTCACATTTGGTGTGTTTTCAATAAAATTGATGACTTTATCTATAAATGGCTTATCTAAAATCATAGCAACAGTAAAGTTGAAACTGAGTAGATATTTTTCATTAGGATAGATGCTATTTAGATCATCGAAAGCTTGTTTTATTAAATTTAACGTAACAGTTTTTATACTGTCTAACTGTTCTAGCTGATGGATAAAATGGTTAGGAGTCAGTATGTTACCATTGCGATCCCAACGGCATAATACTTCAGCAGCAATAAATTTATTTTCTGTTAATGAATAAACATTTTGATAGTAAGGAATAAATTCATCATTACTAACACCTTTATTAATTAAGCGTAAAACTGAATTATGGATATTAAAGTACTGACTTATGAATCGATTTAATTTTATGACAATTATAGATGATAATATAGTTGTAAAAAGTAATAGGATAAATAGCTTGGATGTATTGATACCACTTGAGATTACAATGTCTAAGTTATCCATTATTTTATAGCTTCTGAATAAGTGCTTTTTTGTTTTTTCGTGTATGTTATATATCTTGAATTGTGTTAGATTATTGTGAATGTTTTTTATCAATAAATTACGATAATAATTGATCTTATAGTAACCAGTACCAAATTTAAATAAATATGAGAATGATTGGCTATTCTTAGGTGATAGTAGATAAGGGTTATAACCTAATGAGATGATATTTTTCAAATTATGCTCAATTGGTTTATTTATATGCTCTTTTCTATCTGAATATATATACATTCCATTATTTATATATGAAATAGATATGATCGCAGGAGTTAATAAAACGAGATTTTTTAAGTTAGTAATGGAGTGTTTATCATTATGGGTACGTTCTATATCTAATTGAACTTTATATATTTTACTTTTTAGAAGATTTGATATGCTATTAATCTGATTTAATTCGACTGATTTAATTATAAAAAAAGCCATTAATGTCGATAGCAATATAATGCTTACAGACAGATTCAGCTTACTGTTAAATTTAAATTTCATTTGTACTAAAAATGACGCTAATAGAATGTAATAAGATATTATTTATTTTAAGTCTGTGTTAGTCAATGCATTTCATACCAAAAAGGTATAACTGTATCCATTCTCTTTTGTAGCGTCATTTATTTGCTTGGTGGTTGATTATTTCACGGTGAGAGTGTTTATATTGTGTACAATAAAAGTGCTTTTTTATTTTCGATAAACTTTTATTAATACGCTTGTTAGTAACATTGAGCCACTACTTTCTTTTTATAACGCCTCTTTTTTCGTTTGAATCTCGAATAGATCACAAACTAGTGTTTCTAGACTTAACTCCTAGAATTACCTTTGATACTAAGTAAGTCATAACGACACAGGTTACTTTAGGAGGTTGTTGTGTCTATTAACTCTATCGATTATTCAGAGATTTCTTCCGTATCATCTAAGTGGGAACACAAGGATGAGTCTGCTTCCAATATTGCTGATAGTAAAAAACAACAAGCTGCAGCAAGAAGACGTATAGAGCTTTTCCGTGATATTCAAGCGAGTGGGCTTACTATTGCCGAAGCCCGTGAGCTAGGCCTATTACATTAAGATCTGTATATGAGTAGTGACTTAGTTTTTCTATTGTTACATTGTCACTTTTATTGTAGGGGGATTTAACAGATAGGCTGCGTAAACGTATTTAATAATAGCAATTAAATCCTTTGTGGGATGCGATGTCTGCATCCCATTTGTACCTCTGGTTGTAGGCATTGTGCTTTATTGATAGCTTATAGCTATTGCTCCAATAAGTTGAATCGTATTGTGTTTTACTTTGCAAAGGGTAGAGTGATCACAAGTAAGTTTAAGAATGGATTATAACAATGACTACAATCACAACTCGCTGTCCACACTGTAAATCATTAAATCGCATGCCTTCAGATCGTATCAATGATGAAGCGACGTGTGGTTCATGTAAGGATAAATTATTTGATGGTATGCCAATTGAAGGCACTGAAGATAATTTTTCAACGTTATTAAAAAGTGATAAGCCAGTAGTTGTTGATTTCTGGGCACCGTGGTGTAGCCCCTGTGTTGGGTTTGCACCAGTATTTGCTGACGTATCTAATGAGCGTGATGGTCAAATCCGTTGTGTAAAGATTGATACTGAAGCACAACAAGCGTTAGCTGCTCAATACCGTATCCGTAGCATTCCAACCATCATGGTGTTTAAAGAAGGCAAGATGGTTGACATGCTAAACGGCGCAATGCCTAAATCGCATTTCGATCAATGGTTAAATGAAGCACTTACAAAGTAGTTGCCACTGAGTAATGATGTATTATAAAAAGCCGAATACGATTGTGTTCGGTTTTTTGTTATCCATTGAGATATAGAATAACAAATCCACATTTATTCCTTCAAGGCTTTATCTGCGCACTAATTTGCTCATATAGTATTCATTTGGCCTTTGAATAGGCAAATAATGGAAAATGATATTGTTATTGTGAGCAAGATCTCTATATACTCTCGCCTCGGTCAGAACAGTAAAGTTCAGCCACCTTATTTTACAAGCTGTCACCAGGGATAAGTGAACGACCCACGGAGTTGGACCGGCGTTATTTGTAGCTTGTTAATTTAGGTGACTCGTATGTTGCATAATTGGGCGAACACATTCATATTGTTGGCATTTTATAATGTCATCCCTACCATTTTTGCTTTTTCCCCAAAAGTAATTGTTCCTCAATGGCAACAAACAGCAATACCTTCATTATTCGACACCCATTTAAAAAACAGCAGGACGAAATAATGCAGTTGTTAATTACATTAGCTGGTATCGTAATACTGGTTCTATGTGCAGTGGCGCTTTCTGATAATAGAAAAGCGATCAATTGGAGAACCGTTGGTGGTGCTTTATTCTTACAGGCAAGCTTTGCTGCTCTTGTATTATATGTACCCATTGGTCAGAAAATGTTAGGTGCAATGAGTGACGGTGTCGCTGGTCTTCTTAGTTTTGCTGATGTAGGTATTAATTTTGTTTTTGGTGATTTAGCTAATATTCAAAAAAGCGGTTTTGTTTTTGCCATTCGTGTTCTCCCTCTTGTTATTTTCATTAGTGCTTTAATTTCCCTCCTTTATTACTTTGGCATTATGCAATGGGTAATTAAAGTTTTAGGTGGTGGAATTCAAAAATTATTGGGTACGAGTCGCGCAGAATCTTTAGTTGCTACAGGTAACATTTTCCTTTCTCAAGGTGAGTCACCTCTTCTTATTCGTCCATTCCTTGCAAAAATGACTCGCTCTGAACTGTTTGTGGTAATGACCTGTGGTATGGCATCAGTTGCGGGTTCCGTATTAGGTGGATACGCTGGTTTAGGCGTTGATCTTAAGTATCTTATTGCTGCAAGTTTTATGGCGGCACCTGGCGGTTTGCTAATGGCGAAAATTCTTGTACCTGAACAAGAAACGCCAATGGAACAAACTGATATTGAAATGGCAAAAAGTGAGCACAGTAATGCCATTGACGCATTAGCTGCTGGTGCAATGAATGGTATGAAAGTATCCGTTGCGATTGGTACTATGCTGATTGCTTTTGTTAGCGTAATTGCAATGGCAAATGCGGGTCTTGAAGGGGTAGGGCATTGGTTAGCAAGTATCACGGCAACGATTGGTCTTGACTCTTTATCACATTGGTTCGGAACAACACCGTTAACTATGCAAGCGATTTTGGGTTACATTTTCTCGCCACTTGCTTTTGTTATCGGTGTGCCTGCTACTGAAATGATGAAAGCCGGTACTTTTATTGGTGAGAAGCTGATTCTTAATGAATTTGTTGCTTTTATGGACTTTGCTGCGATTAAGCAGACTCTATCAGAACATACACAAGTGATTATTACTTTTGCGTTATGCGGTTTTGCTAATATTGGCTCTATTGCTATTCAGATTGGTTCAATTGGTGTTATGGCGCCAGAGCGTCGTGGTGATGTTGCAAAACTAGGTATTAAAGCAGTTCTTGCTGCGACATTAGCTAACTTAATGAGCGCTGCTCTTGCTGGTATTTTTGTTTCGTTATAAGCGCTATTAACAGCATAAAAATTTATTGCCGTGGGGGTTGCTCTGCGGCTTTTTTATACGTTTTTTTAATTAAAATTCTTATCTTATTGTTATGTAATGATTCTTAATAAAGATTAAAATAAAGGGGGCTTTGATTTAGTCGATAAAAATTAAAATATAGAAAGATTTTATGAATAATTCCCTTGTCACCATGAGTATCGCCCCTTATCATTGCCAAGACCTTATTTTTGTACATTGTTTTTAGGTATTATGTTTCTGAGTTTTTTTCGTTTTTTGATATTAAGTATTTGCTTAGGAGCTGCGTCATTAGCTTCGGCGTCTACGCATATTGACGAAAATGTTCAGTTACATGCAATACAACATACGGTTATTCAATGTGATGACATGCCGTTGCAATCACATTCTGTGATTTTTCATTTGGAAAATGCACAATTTAATTGCAAGCATACTCAAGCAGTTAATCACTCTTCTGATAAAGAACACCCATTAACACAAACACAAAGCGATAAAAGTGTTGGTTTGCCGGTCTCTGTTAATAGTTCAAAGTTAGTGTGGAATTTCCCAATTCCTAATCCAAATAGAAATAGTGATAACAATAAACATCATCGTATTGAATTTAGTGATTACAATATTGCTTTAGGGACATCAAGTCGCTTATTAAATGCGCTGCATCTTAATCCTGAAGAAGTCTCACCTGATTATCGATTAGCGTTTGAGTTTCCTATTCTTACCGCTGTATCACTTACAGTAGGATATGTAGAACCACTGTCACCAACGGTTGAGTGGGTACTTAAAACTAAATCATCTTCGTCACGTATTTCAGGTTGGAAAGAAACAAATCTGATCTACTCCCAGTATGGCGAACAACGTCAAGTTGTCTAAAATATTATTTATTAGTTGGAAATTTCACTTCGACTAGTAGTAATACCCTTTCAAACTATTTAATAAATATATTAATAATCATCTGATTATTAAATTCTATTTATCGTTCCTGTAATTATATTGATCCTTTTGAATTGATCATATTGATGAGTATCTTTAACAAACTCTTGTTATAAAGGTATAATTATAGGTGTTCTATCGACTGCAACAGGCTGTCTGTTGCAAGGTACATGGCTAAAAATAATGAGAAAAAAGAATACTAAACAGATTCTGAATCATTACGCAGCATGGAAATATGTTGTGTTAATTGTGACAGTTTCGATAATGTTATTAAGCGCTATTCCAACGTGGTATGGCGAAAATGCAGCAGTGCAAATCAGTAAAAAAGGCGGTGTAATGCCAACACCTTTTGAAATTCAGAAGGTGTTAAAAGAGCACGATATTGATCCGCTAAAAATTGAACAAAAGCCTGATCGTACCATTGTTGTTTTAGATAGTACTAAGCAACAAACAGATACTAAAGCTGCATTAAATACACTGGTAAAAAATGAAGAGCGTTTAACGCTAGCATTAGAGCCTGCAGCGCCAATGTGGCTACAAGATATGGGTTTTGAGCCAATCAAGTTAGGTCTTGATCTTCGTGGTGGTGTTCAGTTCCTGTTAGATGTTGATGTTAAGCAAGTTTACAAAAACCATGCTCAGCAGTTAGCTGATGACTTACGCATTGATTTCCGTAAGCAGGATATTCGTGGTGGTCGTGCTGAACTTAAAGGCATGGATGAAGTTATCGTTCGCCTTCCAAGTGAAGCTGCAAATGATAAAGTTCGTCAGTTTATTCGTGAACAATATCCACAATGGCAAGCAACTAATGGTTCAGGTGATAACCTAGTTCTTGCTCTTCGTGAAAAAGAAAAAACAGATCTTCGAAACCTAACCGTTCAGCAAAACCTACAAACAATGCGTAGCCGTATTGAAGAGCTAGGTATTACTGAAGCGTCAGTTCAGCGTCAAGGTGAAAACCGTATCCGTATCGAGCTACCAGGTGTTCAAGACCCAGCTGCTGCGAAGAACGTTATCGGTGCAACGGCAAGCCTTGCTTTCTACGCTGTGAAAGAAGAAGGTACAGGTAGCACAATGATCCTACCTGACAAGAATGGTAATCCTATACGTGTTAGCCGTAAGCCTGTTCTTGGTGGTGATCATATTGTTGATGCACGTGCAAGCTTTGGTGAAAACGGTACGCCTGAAGTAAACATTACGCTTGATAGTGCTGGCGGTAAGATGATGTCTGACTTCTCACGCATGAATGTGGGCAAGCCAATGGCAACGTCTTACAGTGAGTACAGCCGTAATGCGAAAGGCGAAACAGTACAAACTAATAAGATCATCAGTGTTGCAACTATCCAAACACAATTAGGTAGTCGTTTCCGTATTACGGGTGCAGGTTCATTAGAAGATGCGCAGCAACTTGCTCTACTTCTACGTGCTGGTTCACTTACAGCGCCTGTAACTATTGTTGAAGAACGTACAATAGGTCCAACACTGGGTGCTGAAAATATTAAAAATGGTTTTGCCGCTCTTGCACTAGGCTTAGGTGTAACACTGCTCTTTATGGCTGTGTGGTACCGTCGTCTAGGTTGGGTTGCTAATATTGCACTTCTTGCAAATATGATCATGCTTTTTGGTCTATTAGCGTTGATCCCAGGTGCGGTATTAACTCTACCAGGTATTGCTGGTTTAGTATTAACCGTCGGTATGGCCGTTGATACCAACGTACTTATTTTTGAACGTATTCGCGATATGATCCGCGATGGTCGAAGCATGGCTCAAGCAATTGACCGTGGTTTCAGCAGTGCATTTGGTACTATCTTCGACGCTAACTTCACAACGATGATCACCGCTGTTGTGCTTTATTCTATTGGTAATGGTCCAATTCAAGGCTTCGCATTGACGTTAGGCCTTGGTCTATTAACAAGTATGTTTACTGGTATTTTCGCTTCTCGAGCCATTATTAACTTGGTTTGGGGTCGTGATTCGCGTCGAGATGTAAGGGTTTAACGCAATGAAAAATTGGATTATTAAAAACTTAACCAAATTGCGTTATATGACAGGTATTGTCTCTATCGCTTTAATGGTTATTTCTATTACCTTTATCTGTGTTAGAGGTCTTAACTGGGGCTTAGACTTTACTGGTGGTGTGGTCAGTGAAGTTCAGATGGACAGCCAAATCACTAACAGTGAAATAGCGCCATTAATGGATGCAGGCTTTAACCAAGATGTTGTTGTTATTGCTGCAGATGAACCAGGTCGTTGGGTATTACGCTATGCAGCACCAGCGAAGGGCGTCCAGTATCCTGAGATCACTAAAGTGCTTGAACCACTACATGCAAATGTACAAGTGCTAAATACCAGTATCGTTGGTCCTCAAGTTGGTGCAGAGCTTGCTGAGCAAGGTGGCCTAGCATTACTCGTTACTATGCTATGTATCTTAGGTTACTTGAGCTACCGTTTTGAATGGCGTCTAGCTGCTGGTTCATTACTTGCGCTATTACACGATGTTATCTTAGCGGTTGGTTTTTTTGCGATGACACAAATGGAGTTTAACCTAACGGTACTTGCTGCAATTTTGGCAATTTTAGGTTACTCACTGAATGACTCAATCGTTATTGCAGACCGTATTCGTGAACTATTGATTGCAAAGCCAAAGCAAGATATTGAAGCGACAAACAACGAAGCGATTATCGCAACGTTCTCGCGTACTATGGTGACATCAGGTACAACATTAATGACTGTAGGTTCACTATGGTTATTAGGTGGTTCGTCACTGCAAGGTTTCTCTATTGCGATGTTTATCGGTATTTTAACAGGTACTTGGTCTTCAATTTCTGTAGGTACATTATTACCTGAATTCTTAGGTTTGAAACCTGAACATTACCAACCGAAACCAGTAGCTGAAGAGCCTTAATCGGATAATGTAATATTGTAAAAGCTGCCTTTAGGTAAATCTTAAAGGCAGCTTTTTTTTGCAATAAATGTGATGATTAAAGCAAAAATGGAAACAATAAATTAACACTTTATTGAATAGTGAGCCAAAATTAATTAGCTGAAGTATTCATTGATAGGAGGCGTTTAATGATAAATAAGATCGCCGTTGTATTTGTTGTTTTGACGCTTGTTGGCTGTACACATACTGCTAATAACGGTATTCGCTTTTTACCTGAAAGATATGTCAGTAATGTTCAACACGACAGTATTTATTATTACGGCTATAACCAAGGATGTGAGTCTGCGCTGGCTCAAAGAGGTAATTTGAGTGCTGATTTTAAGAAAGACTCGACATTAGACGCTTCAAACTCTCATTTTAATAAGGGGTGGGGTGATGGCATGTCAGCGTGTGCGAGTGGTGAGATGAAAGTTATTGATGTTATAAATGCTAATAAGTTATCGATTTAAAGCAGCAAGCACTACGAAAACTGTATTATTTATAATGTGTGACTTATATCAAGTTGTTTTATAAAATAGCTTGGTGAAAGAAAATAGATGTATTAATCTTCTTTTAAGAAGGAAACACCAGTATTTAGGTAAAAAAAAACAGATCAAATGATCTGTTTTTAGAGTGAATAATAAGAAAGCCTAGCCGTAGTATTTCTTAATCGTTCGTGTTTCCTTTGTTTATGCTGCTTTTGCATCAATAATAGAGATAACTTCTCCATTATCAAAATTGATATCGGCTGCAATGTTGATTTCAGGTAGCAGTAAATAGGCATTATTGGTACCGTCTTCTGCTAAAATTTCAACAATAACATTTAATTGATTTTCTAGAAAATCAGTAAAGTGTGTGATTTTGCAATCAATGTCAGAAATATGCAGTTTTTTATAACGCCCTTTTGAATCATGTACCCAAGTAGTGAAGTTGTGTGATTCACTTTCCATTTGATATATAAAATCTGCTAGATTTCTCATAAAATTTCCTTATGTTGATCAATATAAAATATTGATTCACACTTTCATTATGTACAAAAAACTAAATTATGAAATATAGTCCTGAAATTTTTTATGGATAATGTGATCAGAAATTATATTTAAGGTAATTATTACTTTTATCAACATTTATTATCATGTTATTTGTAAAATGTACCATGGAATGATTTCAATTATATTTCATATAAACATCAAAAAAGCATTCCAATATGGAATCATTATTGGTGTAAGGGATTCTTTGTGGTTTTTAAATAAAAATTATTTTTATTGCGCTTATTGTATGCATATTTTTGTTATTTAATACTGATGAAAGAATTATATATTAATTGAACGTTTGGTAATCAATATCGAATCAAAATTATTTTTATGTCGACTAGCTATCATTCTCTAAAAAAGGTGAGTGAAATTATTGAATGTTTAACCAGATGTGATATGAGTGAAAAGTTGTCTCATTTATAATCAAAATTCGCTATTATATGCTGGTATATAATAGTTACTTAATTGGTTAATTATGTCTAAAACAGCAGTAAAAGTCATACAAAAGGTTACATGGATAGGATCGATCGCCAATATTACCCTCGCATTTATTAAAATCACTATTGGTAAAATGACAGGAAGTCAGGCACTTATTGCCGATGGTGTACATAGTTTTTCTGATTTAGTAACGGATACTGCAATACTTATAGGCTCTCGTTATTGGACTGCACCTGCTGATAAGGAACACCCTTATGGGCATGGGCGTTTTGAAACCTTAACTAATATTTTTATTGGTATATTGCTCGCTCTTGTTGGTATTGGTATTGGGTGGGAATCACTGACATCTATTAGTGAGCAGTCACATAGTCAGCCAGGTATGTTGGCGTTTGCAGCTGCAGTTATCTCAATTGTTGTTAAAGAAGTGCTGTATCGCTGGACTGCAGTTAAAGCAAAAGAAATTAACAGTCGAGCATTACATGCCAATGCATGGCACCACCGTTCTGATGCGCTTAGTTCTCTTCCTGTCGCTATTGCAGTTATTGCTAACTATTTCGTACCTGAACTTCACTACCTTGATCAAATTGCCGCGCTAATTGTTACAGCTATGATTTTAAAAGCTGCAGCTGAAATATTATGGCCTGCAGTACTTGAAATCACAGAAGCAAAAGCTGACGCTGATATTGAAAGTAAAATTCAAGCGTATGCGGAAGAAGATCCTGATATTAAAGAAGTGCATGCCATTCGCAGTCGTCGTACTGGCAGCACAATTTTGTTAGATTTTCATTTACTTGTCGATCCTGAAATGAGCGTAGATAAAGCTCATATGATTGCTGAAAATTTTAAAATGCACTTACTTGAAGCGTTAGATGAAGTGGTTGATATCATTATTCATATTGAACCATTTAACTGCCAAGAACGAATATTAAATCCTTGCTGTGATGATTGTGACGGTGATACACAGTCAGCTTCTAAATGATAAATTCGAAATAAATGAAGAGGTGATGTTGTGGAACATTACCTCTTTATATTTTTAACATATGTATCATTAGCAAGATTCTGACATCACTTACAAACTAGAGTTAGGCGTAAAAGCTATAGTTATTATAATTTAGCTGAGATTTATTGGTGACGTTATGCCTTTAATATCGATTAAAGCATTACCATTTGAGCCATATATTGAAATAGACAGTGTATTAAAATCTTTGTCAGAGCAAATAGCGACTCAGTGCAAAATAGGTCGTGAACATATTATGATCACTTGGGAGTGGTTGAGTCATGAGCATTATGTCCATCAGGGTGCTGTAGTTGATAACCAACAACAGCAAAGTCATCCTGTTTTAATTGAACTAGTAGCGCCTAATTATTATTCACATGAAAATATTATATTCTTAATGGAATTGATTGCGGTGGATATATCTTCAAATCTACCAATTCATCAAAATAATGTATTTATCAGCTATACACCTGCTTATAGTGATGGAATATATGATCAAGGTCATGTGATTAACTGGGAAGATAATGAATAAGCGGCTAGATCTATTTACTGAGTGAGATAGCAAAGCCGCTATTAATGATTAGATAATAACGTTTTTAAGCCATGAATTAATATCATGTAGTACGTTATTATATTTTTCCTGCTCTATTATTAATGCTGCTACAGCATTATTTATTGTGGTTGTATTATACTCAATGCCAAGTAATGTTTTTTCAAGTAGTTCAATAGGCGTAGGGTCTAAGCTATCAGTAAACGCTTTTACTGAAATAATATGGCCTTTTTTAACATCCAGATGAAGCTCAATACCTCCCCAAGAAAAACGTTCATCAAGAGAATGCATAAACTGTGGTGTATTACCAAAGTTCCAGTCCCAACTTGCTTGCTGTTGGTATTTTTCTTTAAATCCAGGTAAGTCTGGCAGGTTTTCTGGTGAAATATATTCAAGATCTACATGTTCACCGTAATGGGCAAAAAAAGAGGCTGTAATTGCTTTACATACACTTTCATGGTCTATGTTTGGAAGGAGTTCATTTAAGTTGATAACGCGAGATCTTACCGATGTGATCCCTTTAGCCTCAAGCTTCTTTTTATCTGGATTTAAGTAATTAGCTAAACGTGTTAAATCAGCATTTAATAAAAGGGTACCATGATGAAATCCACGATCCATTGTCTCTCTATATGCTGAACCTGAAAACTTTCGCTCACCATTTATTGTTTGTACAACAAGATCGTTGCGACCTGTTGCCTTTGCATTAATTCCAAGCTGTTTTAATGCAGACAATACGATCTCTGTTGAGATGTTTTTGTCATACTTGGGTTTTCCAGCCATAAAAGTGAAATTAGTATTCCCTAAATCATGAAATACAGCACCACCACCACTTTGACGGCGAGCAAGAGTGATCCCATCCTGCTCCATTTTTTTTGTGTTACATTCTTTCCAAGGATTTTGAGCACGACCAATCACAACTGTATCTGCATTGCGCCATAAAAAAAGAACCTGTTGATCTGCTGGCATATTTCGAAAAATAGCGTCTTCAACTGCAAGGTTAAACCAAGGCTGTGTTGATTGAGAGATAAAAACACGTGTTGTTATGGACATTTAACAGACCTGATCAAATATAGATAATGTAGTAAATTTACAGGCTAACGTCATGGAGGTAAAGCAGAGGAATAATCTATTTCTATTATCCAGAAAGGCAAGGTTTGGCTTATATTGCTAATTTAAACAAAAGTAATAGTTAAAAAAAAGCCAAATCATATATTATAAACTGGAAGAATATATGATTTGGGAATAATGTATATGTTTCTCTATAGAGAATTTTAATGCATTTTATTGCTTAAAAGCAGGATAACATTGCAAGTTATCAGAATATATAGCTATTGTTGAAAGGTAAGGTTGATAACATAAATGTTAATTTTCTAACCTATTCTTATAAAGCGTAGTTAAAGAATACTGACCTGAAAAGCAAATAATTAAAAAAGTGGAGATGAGTGCATGGCTAAAACCATGCCTCTAATTGTGATATCAATTTACTGCTGGCTAGTTTGGGCAGAAGGTGTTGTACTTTCAACTTGTGTAACAACATCATAAGTGATGAAGTAACCAACAAGTAGAATAAGAGGAAGAAATTTAAACCACTTTTTCATTTTAATATACCGATAGTAAAGATAGCTTCTCACCATACCATGCAAAAATTTACGATAAAGAGCTATAAATGAAAAGTTAGGTTTCTTATGGCGATCATATTATGACCTTTATTACTCTTCTATTTTTCTATACAAAAAAGCCGAACATTATGTTCGGCTTTGCGTTTTAATGCGGTTATTTGTTAGAAATAGAGGCGTACAACTGATTCCGCAACACACCCAGGACGACGACATCCTTCAATTTCTACTGTAATTTCTTGCACAATTTCCAAACCGCGTTTAATTGGCGTGACGGATTGAATTTTAGTACGAGCACGCACATTTACGCCTGATTTTACAGGATAAGGAAAGCGAACTTGATTTAATCCATAATTCACGGTCATTTTTGCGGTAGGAAACTTTTGATTATTAGGATCGACACTATCCGTTAATACCGATAATAATGACAGCGTTAAAAATCCATGAGCAATGGTTGTTTTAAAAGGTGATTCTGTTTGTGCGCGCTCTGGATCAGTATGGATCCACTGGTGATCTTCAGTGACATCAGCAAAATGGTTAATACGTGACTGATCTACTGTTAGCCACTGCCCAACATGAATTTCTTCACCGAGTGTTTCTGTTAAGGTGTTCATTAGCTTTTCAGCTTCAGGATGCATCTCAATGGGATCTGGCTTTTCTACTTCCATAGCATTGCCATTAGCTACAGAAACTAAGTTATGCTCTTTAACCCATGAGGCAAGATGGCTGTTGTTTGCTTTGTTTAAGAACTCAACCCAGTAATCTCGGATTGTTGGTGATAGCCAGTCTTTAAACTCAAACTGGTGATGCGCTAAGACTTCACGCTTACGTTTGATAAAATCGACTACTTTTTCTTTCATAGAGCATAACCTTCGTTGATATAACCCACTGTATAGGGGGCGCGTATTTTAGCGATAAATTACATTCGCATAAACAGTTTTGTGTTTCGTGTCGCATAATAAAACTCATCCGATGAGTAGATTTTAGTTAAATCAATGAAGTAGCGCAATCTATTAATATGAACCCCTGTGTTAAGTTACATTTTATTTAGGGAATTTAACCAATAAATTAATGACTTAGTAGTAAAGCAATTATGTTAGAAAATATTATGACTCTGCTTTTTGTCATAAATATATCCTTTCATTGTAGTAAAAATTTCATTTTGGTTTGCCAAAGTGTAGCGGTTTTTATTTATGTTAAGGATCAACTGTGAAAAAGCCATTACTTACCACGCTCTTAATCTCATCGTTATCAATACCTTTTAACTATGCTCATGCAGAAAACTCATTTGATATACATTTAGTGGGGCGCGCTTTGCTTAATACTGAATCGCCAGAAGGTGCGGCAGAAATTGTTGCCTATCAAAGTAACAAAAAAAGAATTTTCGCAATTAATGGCTCTGGTTCGACATCAACAGTAGAAATTGTTGATGTTTCTAATATCCCTTTTAAAAAACTCGAACTAACACCTGAAGGTGTTGTTAACGATAGCAATTTAAAATCGAGCTATACGATTGATTTAAATAAATACACAGCAGGAAATGCCAATAGTATTTCGATTGCGGAAAAATCATCACTAGCCGCTGTTGCTATGGCAGCCAATAAAACGGGTGTAAAAGGTGTTATTGCTTTTTATGATATCAGTAAAGATGCCCCCCTGTTTATAAAGAATGTTGAGGTGGGTTACCTACCGGATATGGTGACATTTACTCCGGATGAAACCAAAGTTGTCATTGCCAATGAAGGTGAACCGTCAGGAGATTACTTAACTGATCCTGTGGGCTCAATTGGTATTATTACTATTAATAATGGCAAGGTAGCAGATAAAGCAGAATTACTTGATTTTACTTCTTTTAATGATCAACAAATAGAATTAGAAAAGCAGGGTATGGTTTTTTCAAATCCTAATGGTCGAATCATTAAAGGTATGAAGATTACGACGACTGTTGCTCAAGATATTGAACCCGAATATGTCACTGTGTCGAAAGATAGTAAAACGGCTTATGTGTCGTTGCAGGAAAATAATGGTATCGCTATTGTTGATTTAGTGACAAATAAACTCACCTTACAAGGTTTAGGTTTCAAAGATTGGTCTAAGTATAAGATGGATGCATCTGATAAAGATGGTGGGATCAATATGAAGGCTTATCCGGGGCTTTATGGCATGTTCCAGCCTGACACTATTGCAAGTTACAGTGTTGATGGAAATAACTATGTTGTGATTGCCAATGAAGGTGATGGCCGTGAGTATTTCTTTGGTGCTAAAGATGAAAAGTCTTGTAAAGCACAAGGTGGCGTCGATTTTGATAGTAAAGATGGCTGTATTTCATTTGTTAATGATATTCGCGCAAAAAAATTATCATTAGCGCCTAATTTTGATTACTTGAAAAATGATAAAACAGATATTGGTCGCCTTAAAGTTAATCCTCAGTTAGGTGATAAAGATGGCGATGGTAAATATGAAGAGCTATATACTTTTGGCGGACGTTCTTTTTCTATTTTAGATAGTCAAGGCCAGATGATTTTTGATTCAGGTGATGAGATTGGGCAACTAACCGCTAAAATTCACGGTAAAGCATTTAATAATGATGAGGATGAAAATGCAGGTGATGCACGATCTGATGCTAAAGGTGCAGAACCTGAGGCACTAACTGTCGGTAAAGTGGGTGATAAAATATACGCTTTTGTTGGTTTAGAGCGTATGGGCGGAATAGTTGTTTATGATATTACTGAGCCGCGTAAAGCGCATTATGTTGATTATTTTATTAACCGTGGCGTTGGTGAAGGTAATGACATTAGTGGTGATTTAGCGCCGGAAGGCATGACTTTTGTTGAAGCGAAAAATAGCCCAACTCAAAAACCATTAGTGATTATTGGTAATGAAATTTCTGGCAGTATTGCAGTTTGGGAAATCTCAGCTCAGTAATTATTTATAAATAAAAACGCCGGTATCTTTTTCTTTTGAAGTTAAGATATCGGCGTTTACCCATTACTTAATTAAGTAAGCTACAAGAAATTGCTTGTTAATTTCCTGCTTTTGGTTGATTTACATTACCTTCACGGAGTGATTTCAATACGGCATCTTTTGGACCATCAGCTACAATACGACCTTGCTCCATAACAATCAGTCGGTCAACGATATCAAGCATACTGGTTTTATGAGTGATTAATATTAACGTTTCTTCAGGACTCATATTTTTAAGTTGACGCTTTATATACATTTCAGAACGATTATCCATGCTACTTGTTGGCTCGTCCATAATCATAACTGGCGGGTTGGATAGGAACGCGCGCGCAATTGCAATTGCTTGTCGTTGACCTCCAGAAATGGCATGACCACCTTCACCTATCTGTTTTTCTAAGCCTGCTGCGTCATGTTGCGTAAAGGCTGTTACACCTGCACGCTCAGCTGCTAACAAGATTTCATTATCACTGGCTAATGGACGACCTAATGTAATATTGTCACGAATTGAGCCAAAAAATAATGTGATATCTTGTGGAACACAGCCAATATTTCGGCGAATATCAATATGATGGAGTTGGTTAATATCAGTATCATCGATTAACACTGAACCTTCAGTTGGTCTATATAACCCCATTAACAAACGCTCTAAACTTGTTTTACCTGAGCCTATACGACCAATAATCGCTACTTTTTCACCAGGGTTAATGGTGAGGTTAATATTTTTAAGTGCAGCATTTGTAGCATTGGGATAAGCAAAAGAAACATTATCAAATTCAATCTTACCGCGAATAACAGGGCGATGAATGTAACGTTTACCGTCTTCTTGCTCCAATGGCATTGCCATCAACTGCTCTATCACGGTCATTGCAGATTTTGCTTGGTTATATCGGGTAGAGAGCAGGGCAAGTTGTACCATAGGACCTACTGCTCGTCCGCTTAACATAGTTGAGGCAATCAATCCCCCCATCGTCAGATCACCGTTAGCAATCAAATATACACCCACAACAATCATCGCAACTGAAACAAATTGCTGCAAAAAACCTGCGGTATTTTGTACCGAGTCTGTCAAACGACGTGACTTTAAACCCCAGTTTGACATGTGGGCGACAGCTTCTTCCCAGCGGTATTGAAATTGGCTTTGCGCACCAAACATTTTTACTGTTTCTAAACCGGATAAGCTTTCGATAAGGTTGGCGTGTTTTTGTGAAGATAGACGCGAACCTTCTTCAATACTTTTGCGAAGTGGTCTTTGAATAAAGAAGCTATATGCCACTAAAATTAGCACAGCAATCAAAGGTACTAATGCTAAAGGTCCTGCCATTATGTAAATGATCAGTAGGAATAGCAGGGCAAAAGGTAAATCGATTAACGAAGATACCGTTGCCGACGTAAAGAATTCTCGAATAGATTCAAATTCTTGTAAGTGACGAGCAAACGCACCAACAGAAGCCGGTTTTGCTTCCATACGAATTCCCATGACTCGACTAAATATTTTAGCAGAAATCAAAATATCTGATTTTTTACCGGCAAGATCGATAAAGTAACTTCTCAATAACTTTAAAATTAAATCGAAAACAAAAATAACTGTGATGCCAATGGCTAGCACCCATAATGAATCAAACGCTAGGTTAGGTACAATTTTGTCATACACTAGTCGAGTGAAAAGGGGAGCTGCAATGGCAAAGATATTGATAAGAATTGAAGCAATTAAGACATCACGATAAATGCTACGCGATTCCCATAATGTACTCCAAAACCAGTGACCATCACGGGTCTTTAGAATTTCAGGTGAGCGTTCATCATAGCGGAAGCGCTTTTTAACTAAAAATAATCGCCCTGTATATTGAGCATTTAATTCACTTAATTTTATCCATTGTTCACTACCTTCATTTTGTGGCAGTACAACTTCGGCTTCGCCTTTTTCTTTATCAATACTTAAAACAACACATGCCTCTCCACCTTTAAGTAGAGCAATGACAGGAAAAAGAAGAGAAGAAATACTTTCTAATTCCAACTTTGTTTCTTTAGCTTGTAGTCCTGCTTTTTCTGCTGCACGAGGAAGAAGAAAAGGAGAGAGCAAACCATCAGTGAGTGGTAAATCTGCAACGAGCGCATCAGGTGAATTTGCCTGACCATAAAAACGGCTTATATATACGAGTGACTGAAGTAAAGGATCTTTCATTTTAATTCTCGTGATTCAATTGATCAGTAACAAAACCTTGGAAACCGAGGATATCCATCGCAGCTAATTTATCTTTCTGCTCTGCAGTTTCAACACGTGTTGCAATCGTGGTAACTGAAAGGTTATTGGCTGTACGCGTGATTGATTGAAGTACATCCGTTTTTATTTGATCATCGAGTTGTGATGTATAAGCAAAGTCTAATTTCACATAATTTGGGCGTAAGCGATTTAAATAACCTGCCGAACTAAAGTTATGTCCGTAATTGTCGATACCAAAACGGAAGCCATTTTGGTGTATGATTTCGCATAGTAAGGACGCATTATCAATTTGTTTGATAAAGCAAATTTCAGGTAATTCGAATAAAACGCGATTTTTAATTTGTTGTGAACTTTTTAATTTACTATTTAACCAACGAATGAAGCCGGTATCATTAATACTGCTTTGTGTAATGTTAATAGCAATGGGAACAGAAGTAGGGTTTTGCTCTATATAGCTAAATAATTGCTCAACAATGTAGCGGTCAAAATTAGCGCCTTCATTGAGTTGTTCAATTGCAGATAAGAATTGGCCCGCATTGAAACGCTGATTGTCTTTTTTAATATAAGCAAAAGCTTCTTTATGCAGTATTTGATTATCAACATTAATTGCTTTTTGGAATGTAAAGTGGATCAGTTTATTAGCAATGGCTTCTTCAACCAGTGCTTTCCATTGCTGTTTTCCTAATGTTAGCGTATCTTTTTTCTCGCTAGATTCAATCAGCGCGAGTGGCTCTTTGGGCTCTTGTCGTGCTTTGTTTAACGCATTATCAGCACTTGCCAATAATGTTGAAATTGTTTCATTTTCTGAGCAAATCACAATGCCGACAGCGGCATGTAATGGTGCAATGCCTAATGGATCTGAATTGAGATCCGATGTCATGTTAAGCATTTTTCGACCAGCTTCGATAAGTTCTTCTTTGGTTGCGTTAGGTGATATTAAAGCAAATTCTGATTGGTTTAGACGCGCAATGGTTACATCATCATTTGAGAGTTCTTTCAAGCGAGAAGAAACTTTTTGAACTAATTGGTCACCTACTTCATAACCGGATTGGGAATAGCTATCTTCAATATCATCCGCTTTTAGTAGTGCCATACCACCACTAGGCTTATGTGATAGCCAAGTATTAATTTTTGATAAAAGATAACTGCGGTTAGCCAAACCTGATACAGGGTCTTGATAAGCACGAATACGAAGGTTGTCAGCTTCTTGTGCTTGCTGTTCAAAATGACTTTGAAGCTGCTGATTCATAGAGTTAAAAGCGGTAACAACATCAGCTAACTCACGGGTACGTGGCGTTGGAAGAGAAGATGTAAAATGCTGTGTTGCCATCTCTTTTGCATTTTTTTGAATCTGCTTTAAAGGTTGCAATACTTTTTTTAGCACTAGAGACAAGACAATTGCACCAAATACTGAACAAATGATAAAACCCAGCATAAGTTGTAAGGTCGCTTTCCATAACTGCTGATAAGCTGTAGCAGGACTACTTGTTACGGTTAAATTAGCCAGTTGCATCCAGCCACTTGCAAGTGTTGTTGATTGTGTAATAGGTTCAATATGGATAAGGCTTTGGAACCAACTAGGTACACCGGCAATTGACTGGGGATACTGACGAACAATTTTCTTGTCAGAATCTAATAGATCTAATCTAACTTCATTGTAAAAACTTGAGTCAAACGTTGCACTTATGACAGACTCTGCAGCAACCATGTCTTTATTTTCAATATAAGGAGACAGGGCAAAACCGACAGAGCTTATTGCGTTACTTAATTCTGTAGATTGCTGTTGAACTAGATAGTCTTTAGTTGTATTAAACTGAATTGCAAAGACCGCACTGATAAATGCGAAGAATATAACTAGCATCCATAGTAAAAGCTGTCGGTAAAGGGTCATTGGTGTTCACTCGTTAATAAGTATTTTTAGGGCGGTGTAGGATTATTTTATTTGAACGATCACGAAGATCATTCCATAGGCTAAGTCGTGACGCTTTTCCTGCGACTTGGCTTTGCCCTCTCTTCTTCATTAGCCACAATTTGCTACCATTAAAACTGTAAATAGGTAGTAAATCTTTTCGTTGTGTAGCAGGTAAAATTTCACCTTTTAAGTTATCTAAAATTACAGGTACAGAAGAGGGAGTCGGGTAATAAGCAACAACCATATGAAATTGATTCAGTTCTAAAGCCTTTACGTAAATTAATCGAAGCTTTTTATCTGGTATACCTAATTCTCTTAATGCTTGGTATTTGGCGATACTAAAATCTTCACAATCACCGGCCCCTACACCTACAAATTCATAAGGCGTCGCCCAGTAATCTTCTTTGCCCCATAACTTTTCATCATTGATGAAAACAAACTGATTGAAAAAGTTATTAACAGCTCGAAGTTTTTGTTGTTCGTTTAAGTGTTGAGAATTTTGGATGAGTGCACGCCACGCAGTCGCTCGTTTACCTGCTCTTTCTCCGTAAAAGTGTTTTATTTTTTCGATCTGTTGCTTGTTCGTGGCAGCGAATACATTCACTGCCACGACTAAACACAGAGTCCAGAAGATTATTTTTTTCAACGTGGATTCTATTTATTAATTTTCACGAACGGTATAGATTGTCCATTCTTTCACAACGTTACCTTGAGATCCAACAACTTGCGCGACAACGCGACGGCTAAGTGTATTACTTTCTTCAACATCTGATGCTTTCACAGGATCGCTATCACCAAAACCAATCGTTTTTATACGAGACGGTGCAACCCCTTCGGTGATCAGCGCTTGTCGAATTGCTGCAGCACGGCGTTTTGATAGTGCGACGTTATAGGCTGCGCTACCCACAGGACTCGCATAGCCTTTTAGTTCAATATGTGTTTTTGGATATTTCGCTAAGAAGTCACTCATATTGCTAATATTTTCCATGTAACTTTCAGGAATTTCAGAAGAGTCATTAGCAAAAAGTACGTGAATATTATTTTCTTCAGAATTTTTAACAAATGTAGGGCAACCATCATTATCTACAACGGCATCTATTGGCGTATCAGCACAACGGTCACGCTGATTAATCACCCCGTCGCTATCTGCGTCAAAAAGATCTTTGGTTTGTTTTGCTATAGGAGGCTGCGGTACTGAGAGTGAACAACCAAACAACGACAAAGACAGTAAAGCTGTAATTATATATTTCATTTTTTATCCTCTTATTTAACAGACTTTGCCCAAGTTTCAGGGATCTCAACACGCATCTCATCAAGGATTAGACCGGTTGCATTAAGAACACGGTATTTTGCTAAAATACCGTCATATTCCGCAGTTAAATAAGCTTTACGTGCTTCAAATAATTCGTTTTCGGTGTTTAGTACATCAAGTAATGTTCGTTGACCAATTTTAAACTGTTTTTCGTATGCAATAACGGTACGTGCAGAAGCATCAACATGCTCTTGCAAGAACAGTTTTTGGTTTTTCGCTAAATCTAATGCGCTCCAAGATAAGCGAGTACCTTCTTCTAGCATGTGGTGAGCACGATCACGAATGTCTTTTGATTTGTTAATTTGATACGCGGCACGACGAGATTTCGCTACGTCACTACCACCGTTATACAAGTTATAACGCATTTTTAGCATTGCTTTTAGTTCGTCAGTTTTACCTTCAGAGCCATTTAAGTCATCCCCCCATTCTTGTGAGGCTTCAATACTAAATGATGGATAAAAGGTTCCCTTTGCCTGCTTGTACTGGTATTCAGCAGCATCAATATCATTAGATGCTACGTATACAACAGGGTTGTTTTTCTTCGCTTTTGCTAATGCATCATCTAATGACTTCGGAAGATAATTAACATCAACTTCAGGCTTAACAAGATCTTTAGGGTACTGGCCAACGATACGCACAAACTGGGTGATCTTGTCTTGTAAATTACTTTTTGCAGCTAATAAATTAGTATTAGAGCTTGCTAAGCGACCTTCGACCTGGGCTAAGTCTGCTGTTGAGCCAATACCTGAATCTGCGCGTTTTTTAATATCTGAGAACATTTTTTGGTGAACTTTTAAATTCGACTCTGACAAAGCGAGTACATCTTGAGCATGAAGAACATTTAGATATGCTTCTGTGCTCTTTAATGCTTTGTCTTGTGCATCAGACAGTAATTGATAACGCTCTGCTTCTGTTTCTGACTTATTACGCTGAATATCATTGTAGGTAATAGATCCATCCCAGATTAGCTGGCGGATATTGATTTTCGCGCTACGAGGCTCCGTTTCAGAATTAAGACTGGTATTGTTATAGTCGTTAGAGCCAACACCTGCTTCAAGATCGACACTTGGCAGATAGTCACCTTTTGAGGCATTGATCAATTCATGCTTACTTTGGAACTCATTGTAAGCACTCTTAATTTCAGGATTACTTGAAAGCGTTTCCGCCACTGCTTGTTCCAATGACTGTGCCATAACAGGCGCAGCCATACATTGAAGACCAATGAGAAGAGCAATTTTTTTAAATTTATATTTCATAGTCATTTTTTATTCTCTTAACGCGGTATGTTGCGCTTTGAGTATTGGTTTAAGAAGATAATCAAGTACAGAGCGCTTTCCTGTAATGATATCAGCGGTGGCCGTCATGCCGGGTATAATGGGTAGAGCTTCCCCATTAGGTCCTTTTAAGCTACTCGCATCGGTACGAATCCTGACTTGATAGAAACTGTTACCTTCTTTATCTTGGATTGTATCGGCACTGATAGTTTCCAGTGTTCCATGTAAACCACCGTAGCTAGTAAAGTCATAAGCACTAAATTTAATGATAGCTGGTAGACCGGGACGTAAAAAGCCAATGTCTTGAGGTGCAATTTTAGCTTCTATGAGTAAAGTATCTTCCGTTGGCACAATTTCCACTAATGGCATGCCCGGCTGAATAACACCACCTACGGTATTGACATGGATTTTTTGGATTGTACCCGTTACCGGTGAAACCACTGTTGTTCGTTTTACACGATCTTCTAAACCGATTTGGGTTTCACTTAAACTATTTAGTTTGTCGCTTGTTTCATTTAATTGGGCTTGAATATCAGAACGAAACTGTAAAGCAATATCGATGTACTTAAAGCCCGCTTCTTGAATGGCAGCTTGCGTGACAGGGATTTGCATTTTAGCTGAGTTTAAATCACGTTTAGTATCATTAAGTGAACGTTGCAATTTAAGTAATTCTATTCGTGGAACTACGCCTTCTTCAGCAAGTGGTTTTGTAATATTGTATTCTTTTAAAGCAATACCATAGCTGCTACGTAAGTTGCTAACACGAGATTGTGTTTCAGCTAATTCTCTTTCTTTTTGTGATGCTTGCTCAGAAGCCACTGAAAGCTGGTTCTGTAAATTATTTAACTTGTCTGTAAATTGATTGAGTTGGCGACGGACTAATTTTGGATGTGCTTTTGTAAAGGCATCATCAAAAACAGGAGGATTACGTTCAACAGTGACACTGTTTCGCCAATGCGTATTATCAGCTTTATTGCTTACAGTAACACTCGCAAGTAACGCATCTAAACGTTTATAGTCTGCTTGCATAGCTGCTAAGCTTTGCGTCTTTTCTTTAAAGTCAGATTTAAATTGCGTGTCATCAATTAATAGTAAGGTTTGTCCTTTCTTTACTTGTTCACCTTCTTTTACTAGCACTTTTTTTACGATACCGCCTTCAAGATTCTGTACTATTTGAAGCTGAGAGGAAGGTATGACTTTTCCGCTACCAGTTGTTACTTTGTCTAACTTAGCAAAGTAGGCCCAAATAAAAGCAGTAATAAAGAATAAGATCATTACCCACAGGATTACACGTGCACTTTTAGGTGTATTAAGCAATAAAGCTGCGGATTTATCATCCACAAATTCTAGATTATCAGTTGAAACAGATGTGTTTTTTTCGTTCATTACTTGTCCAAGTTAGCTACTTACTAAAGGGTAGTAGTAGCTAACAAATATGCTATTAATTTGTTGGAAAATGTTACTTTTTTGCGTTTGATGATAACGCTGTCTTATGGTCCTTTTGAGAATCAAATACCTATATTCATTCTCATATAGTGTTTCATATAGTATTTTAGTATAATTGTGATACAAATAATTACAAAGTTAAAGAATTATATCAATAAAGTATTTTTCCGTGGCATGTTGGATTATTGACTCAAGGCGTCTTTTTAATGATGTATTGTGTTTGATGGAAAAAGTTTATGTAAGTAATTGTTTTCAATTTTTTTGGTTGTTGATATTTGAAAACTGTATTTAAGTAAAAAATTAAGATTGAGGAAGTATGACTAGCGTTAATGGTAAGAATTTAAGTACGGTTAAGCCTATAAATGGGGATAGTTTTGTTCTTAAGTCCGGGGATAAAGTGCACCCACTTATCGATGAACATGCACTCCAGCCAGATGAAGTTCTTGTTGCGAATGGTGATGCAAAATTTATTATTATCAACAATGGCGTTGAGCAAATCATTAATCAATCGTGTCCAACTTGTACAATTATAACGTCTGAAGGAGCTAAAACTTCTGAGCTTAATGAAAAAATTGCTTTCAATTATGAAGGGGCTGCAAATACAACATTCGCTTCTGGTAAATTAAGTGATATTCAATCAGCGATTTTAAACGGTCAAGATCCGACTCAACTATTTGAAGCGCCAGCGGCTGGTAATGAATCTGCAGGTAGCGTTGGCCTTAATGGCTCATCATCTGCTGCTAGTTTTATAACGATTAATTACGATAACGATGCACTTTTAGCAGAAGCTGGCTTTGATACAGCTTACGATCCAAGTCGAAATACAGACAACCTAGATCCACTGGCTATTTTAGTCCCTGATGGCGGTGAACTAGGCTCTTTACTTATTACTGAGGGTGATCTCAGTGATAATACCTATCCTGTTGTTTCTTCAACGTCTATTTTTGTAGAGGCTGCAACGCTTCCTCTTGATACTTCATCGTTTTTTTTCGACCCTCTTACTATTAATAACGTTTTAAATGAATTAAACAGTCAGATCACCTCAGGCGGCAAAGCTGTTACTTTTATCTATGATACAGCAACGAACACCATCGTTGGTACGTTAGATGGTCAGCCTGTTATGTCTATTGCATTAGAAGCAACGTCAGAAAATGGGCGTGATGTAACTGTAACAGTGACTACTACGATTAATCAGCCAATTGACCACTCTGGTGATAATGCTTCTGGCTTAGTCAGTCGTGATGGTGATCAAATCAATATTGATGTTGCAATTCAAGCGACAGATAGCAGTGGTAATGCATTAGATAAGCCAATTAATGTTGAGATTGGTGTTATTGATGGTGCAAATCCCGAATTTGGTACTGATACTGGAGTGACTATTAATGAGAGTACTCAAGCGGATCAGGTTATTGATGGAAAGATTCCACTTGATGTTGGTTCTGATGCAATTGCGACGATTCATTTTAATGCTGAACAAGCAGGCTTAACGGCAATTACAAGTAATGGTAGAGAAACAACATTTACCGTTGATGGTAATGTTTTAACTGTTTTAGATGCATCTTCGCAACCTGTGATGGTGGTGACTATTGCGAATGATGGTACCTACACTGTAAAAGTGACTGGGCCTATTGACCAAAACAGTGACGATATCGCTAATATTAAATTAGATGTTACTGCGACAGATAAAGACGGTGATACGGCGCAAGGCGAGTTAAATATCATAATAAATGATGGCGCGTTAGCGGCTGGCGGTAAGTTAAGTGCTGAGGTAACAGAGCCAACCCTTGAGTCAGGGCATGATAGTTATACGTCAGCCGCGACAGCGGATGCTCACTTAACCATTAAGGCGGGTAGCGATGATTTAGTGTCATCAAGCTTAGCCATTGTTGATAAAGCCACGGTACTGAATTTCTTTAATGGCCACCTTGCGGGCAATAGCTTCAAGGGGCTGACCTCAGCGGGTGAAAAAGTCACGTTTGAGTTTAGTGAATCAGAGACGGGTAGTGGCACAGCGATTGTTTTAACCGGTAAGAATGTGTCAGGTCACACGGTTGTCACCGTGACATTAACCTCGACACAGTTAGCTGATGGTGATGTATCCGTAGCGATGCAGATTGCGCAGCATCTGCCGTTAGATGAGGTCACTACAGGCACTTATAAAGTGAATGAGCATTTATCTTTAACGGTGGATGACAGCCATTCTTTATCATTGACGTTACCGGTGCAGTTAACTGACACCGATGGTGATGAATTATCACAGCCGATTGATGTTAACGTGACCATCAAAGATGGCGCATCGCCAGTCTTTGGTACTGATGCTGCACTCAGTTACCAAGAAGTGGGTCATCAGACCCAAACGCATGAAAGTCATATTGATTTAACGTTAGGCTCAGACACGATTAAGAGTTTGAACTTTGAGTTAAGTGATGCAGCGAAAGCTACGTTAGCGGGATTAACATCGAATAATCAGGCAACGGAATACACCGTTGATGAGAATGTTATTCATGTCTTTACGGGCAAGGCATCATCGCCGGAGTCAGAGGTATTAACCATTACCATTGAAAAGGATGGTAAGTACACGGTGACGCAGCATCAGGCGTTAGAGCAAGACAATAAAGCCGGCGATAATATTCAGCTTGATTTAGGAATTAAAGCGACAGACTTTGATAATGACAGCACAAGCAGTGCGATTAGTATCACTATTCAAGATGGATCGTTAGCGGCCGGCGGTAAGTTAAGCGCTGAGGTAACAGAGCCAACCCTTGAGTCAGGGCATGATAGTTATACGTCAGCCG
>NZ_JADQAQ010000012.1:0-28504 GCF_022129445.1 Photobacterium sp. Ph5 | reverse complement strand
GAATTAAAGCGACAGACTTTGATAATGACAGCACAAGCAGTGCGATTAGTATCACCATTAAAGATGGCCATGATCCTGTTATAACTAATGCATCAAGTATTACTGTACAAGAACATAATGAAAAATTGGACTCAGCAAAAGGCGATCTTACCGTTCAAGTTGGTTCTGATAATGTTATTGACTATAAAGTTGACATTGAATCGTTTAATAAAAATGTTCACATTACCTCTCATGATCAACTTGTACAACTAGTCCAAACAAGTAATGGAATGTATGAAGGGAAAGTGGGTAATGAGGTTATTTTTAAATATACATTAGTCTCAAATGGACATTATACGTTCACAATGGTGGGTGAATTAGATCAAAAAGGAACGGATAATATAAAGTTTGGCATACCTGTTTATGCTATTGATGCAGATAATGATCAGAGTAAAGTATTTAATGTTGAAATAAATGTTCAAGATGGTATTGCTGTTTTAGAACCTGAGTCTGTTATTGGTAATGAAGATTCCAAAGGAATAGTTATTGATCCGATCACTGTTGATTTATTAGATATTGATCAAGGTGATAAGGTAGATAATCTAGTTATCCATGTTGGTGATCATGTACCAGGAACATTTATGCTTGATGGTAAAGTATTAAATGTTATTGACGGAAAGATTGAAATATCTGGTGATAAGTTCTCGACAGATACAGCGAAATCTACTTCTAAGTTAGATGGACTAACGTTTATACCAACTCATGACTATTCTACGTATAACAATGGAGATAAGCCGTTAACGTTTAATATGGATGTTAAGGTTTCTACAGATACAGGTCCTGTGGTGGAATTATCTCAGCCTTTGAATATCACTGTATTAGGAATTGCAGATAAACCCGTTTGGTCAAGTAAAACAGTTGATCATTATACGATTAATGAAGATTCAACAAATGGCGCGAATTTAAATATTCTTGCTGAGCCAACAGATAAGGATGGTTCAGAACATGTCGACTGGTATCGTATTAGCTTACCTTCTGATGTGGATGGAAAAGTTTATGGTGATATTGCCATAATAAAAGATGGTGTTATTGAGAAATTCATAAAAAATGGTAGTGATGTTTCTGCTTCCGAAATAGCAAATGTACATATTATTCCTAAAGCTAATTTTAGTGGTGATATTAAAGTTAATGTACAAGCGATTAACTATGAGTCAGGACAGGTCGTTAAGGATCAAGGTGTTGCACTTTCAGATACTAAACAATTAATTATTAATGTACTCCCTGATGCTGATGAAGGACGTTTATCAACTAGCCATATTGAATCTATTGAAGATACGGAAATAGCATTAGCTGATAAAATCCATTTATCTCCATCTGTTGATAGTGATGGTTCTGAACATTTATATGTCCAGATATCTAATTTACCTGAAGGTTTTACATTAAAGCTAAATGGTCATGCTGTTGAAATGGATAACGGTAAGTATGAAATTGCTTACGATCAATTAGATCATTTAACACTATCACCAAAAGCCGATATTAGTGGCGATTTTCACATCACAGTCACAGGAATTATTAAAGATACAGCTCATATTACTATTGATGGTAAAACTGAAGATAGAACAGATTCAATTAAGTTTGGAGAAAAACTTTTAGATATTAATATCAAAGGTGATCCTGATGCGCCTGTGATTGAACCTAATAAAGGTAGTGGCTGGGAGTCATTAGGAAAAGATAACGGTATTTGTACTGTTATTAATGAAAATGGCGAAACGTCACTTAATATTAATGTTACTTCAGGTGAAGATCATCATGGCCATGCTCCAGATAAATCTGAAACATTGAGTGTGGTATTAAGTGATATTCCTGACGGGGTTACGTTTAAAACAGCAGAAGGTCAAGAGTTACCATTGGTCTATGCTGGATCAGTGAATGGTAAGGCAAGTTATCAGTTAAAACTATCAGCAAGTGATGGCGAATCGATCAATGATACCTTAAAAGGACTTATTATTGTTGCGCCTAAAAATAGTACTGATACGATCAACATGACGATGACAACGGTTGTCACTGAAAAAGATGGTAAGAGTGAAGCGTTTACTCAAGATATTAATATCCATGTTGTACCGCAGTTAGCACCACTAACATCTGATGGTAAAGAAGACCAGGTAATCCCCGTTGATTGGGCTCCAAAACAATTTGTCGGCGACGATGGCAAAATTATCGCTTTGCATGGTAATGAAAGCCTTGCAGAGTTGACGATTTCAGGGTTGGAGAAAGGCTATTCGTTATTTATTAATGGCGGTAATTCATTATCAGTAAATGAAAATAAGGAAATTGTTTTAACTCCGGGTCAATTTGAATTTTTATTAAGCCATCCCGATTCATTACACTTAACGGCACCACACAATTCAGATAAAGATACAGATACAGCATTAACGCTAAAGTTTAAGGTCGCTGTGAATTGTGGCAATAACGTTACTATCTATAAAGACATCACAGAGACAATCAACGTTGATATAAAAGCGGTAGTTGAAGACGGTGGCTTAGATATTCTTCACGGCAATACGTATGTATTAGATGATGGCAAGTTTGCTCATGATCATTATGGTGAACAAGTATCCAATCCTGTTAAAAGTGATGAACAGGGTAAAGTTGATCTATCTGTTGCATGGGATTTGAATGGTGATAGCAAAGACGTATCAGAAGATATTCAGAATGCTGTTATCACAATTACGCCAACTGGCAAAGATGCTGCTGATTTAATTGTTGAATATAACCAAGATGGTAAAACCGAGCTGGCAATGAACTTAGGTAATAATCAATGGTTAGTACCTAAAGATGCATTAAATAATCTCATAGTAAAAGCGCTTAATAATTACACTGAAAACGCTAGTGTAACCATTAAGACTGATGTTATTGATAATGGCGAAGACAACGATGCGAGTAAGCCTGTGCCTAAGGAAGCAACGATTGTTTTGTCTTTTGAAAATAATAAAAATGAAGCGACAACAGAATTACCTCAAAAAGCAGCTGATATTAAATTAACTGATGATCCTATTAAGGGGGTTGAAGATGACTCTGGCCTCGTTGACGAAAAAGATAGCAATAAGAGCACAACATTTGGTGCACATTTAGCGTCTCATATCGATGTTTCAAATGTTTCAGATGCAGCGAATGACAATTTATCTGTCATTATTAAGCTTCCTAAAGAGGTTACTGAAGGTAATTATTCAGGAGTGCCTCAAATTGAAGGTGCTTATGTAAAGCCTGGTTCTGATGGTAGTGAATATATTGTTCCAATCAAATTGGGTGATTCACCGAGTGATACTTCAAAAAGAATACAAGACGCATTAGCTAACGTTAAATTGGTAACACCAAAAGATTATGCTGGCACATTTTATGTTGGTGTGAGTGTCGTCAACACTGATTCGGTATCTGGTGCTGAAATTAAGAAAGAGGTATCAATTCCAGTAACGATTGATCCTGTTGTTGATGGCCCTAAAGATGTCACCATTACCACCACTGATAAAGAAGATAGTGAGTCGGTAATATTACACGTAAATGTACCACTTACTGACAGCTCAGAAACAGTAAAAACCGTGACGCTAACATTAAAGGATAGCCAACAAGGCTACTTTATTGATAGTCAAGGTAAGCATCTCAATAGTATTACTGTGAGTGGGGATGATCTCGACAAGATTAAGTTTAAGCCAACTGAAGAGCACTTCCGAGGTGAAGTGAAAATGACGGCTGTGGTTGATGTTGTAGATAAGGTAGGTAGCAATACTGTATCTAAGCAACTTTCATTTGATACGAGTGTGAATATTGAGCCGATTCATGATGATATTCATTGGGATGTAAAAAGTACGACTATCTCTGGCCCTGAAGATTCTGTTATTAGACTGAGTGGTATATCAGGAAAGGTTATCGATTCACATGAATCCATCACATCTGTGAAGTTAGAGCATGTGCCTGATGGCTTTATTGTTCATGGTGCGGTCAATAATGGTAATGGGGTATGGACGATCAGTGTACCAAAAGACAGTAAATCGTTTAATTTAGAGCATATTACCATTACACCGTCTCATAACTTTAGTGGTACAGCAGATATTCAAGTTATTGCTTATAACCAAGATGAAGGTACAGGTTTACCACATGAAAATGTGTACTCCAAATCGATTACGATTGAGGTAATACCGGTCGCTGATGGTGTTGATACTAATATTGCTCCAAACATTTCAGGCAAAGAAAACAGCCCGATTACGTTAGATTTAGGTATTCATGCAATCGATAATAAAACGCACCTAAATACGCATGGATCAAATGTTCATGAAAATGGCGCGGAATCATTACAAATCACCATTACTAATGTGCCTGATTCAAGCTCATTTACATTGCCGGATGGTGTAAAAGGTAGCTGTGAAAAACAAGCAGATGGTTCATGGATCATTAAAGTTGATGGCTCTGAGCTTGATAAATTGATTTTCCACCCTGGTGATGCGAACAACCAAACTGTGATTGACGGTAAGGTTTGGACGGGTGATCTAGACTTCGACATTCGTGCGGTGGATAAAGGTATTGTTGGTACAGATAGCGTCGCAGTGGATAAAACAATCCACGTGGATGTGACACCGGATAACGATGAGCCAGTAAACCATTTACCTTCAGATAAATTAAGCGTTGATGAAGATAAGCCATTACTGATTAAAGGGCTGAGTATTTCTGATGTAGATAGCCATGATAACCATGCCAAGATGGATATGACAGTAACCTTAAAGGTTAAAGATGGTCATGTATCTTTTGCGGATAATGTTGATACTCATGGACTTAATATTAGCTATGACAAAGACCATAATATGGTCATTAATGGCAATATTAATACAATTAATACAGTGTTAGCAGAGGGTGTTACCTACCTTGGTAATCCGAATTTCAACGGTGTTGATACGCTTACAATGGTTACTAATGATAATGGTAACGCTGGTGCGGGTGGTGCTCTAACCGATACCGATAGCGTTGATATTACAGTTACACCTGTTAACGATGCACCAGTGAACACAGTACCTGATGCATTTACTGTTGATGAAGATAGTAGCCATGTGATCAGTGGTCTTAAGATCAGTGATGTAGATGCGAAAGAAAATGGCGCATCTGGTGACATGACGGTGACGTTAGCCGTAGGGCATGGTCAATTAGCGATTATTACGACTGATACGCAAGGTTTGAATATTACTGATAACGGTGACGGCAAGTTAGTTATCAGCGGTGATATTAATAAGATCAACGCATTGCTAGCTGACGGTATCAAATATACGGGTGATGAGAATTACGCAGGTAAAGATCAGTTAACCATGACCACTAGCGATAACGGTAACGCTGGGGCTGGTGGCGTGCTAACAGATACTGATAGCGTGGATATCACGGTTACGCCTGTTAACGATGCGCCAGTGAATACAGTACCTGATGCATTTACTGTTGATGAAGATAGTAGCCATGTGATCAGTGGTCTTAAGATCAGTGATGTAGATGCGAAAGAAAATGGCGCATCTGGCGGTATGACGGTGACGTTAGAAGTTGGTCATGGCCAATTAGCGATTATTGCAACTGATACGCAAGGTTTGAATATTACTGATAACGGTGACGACAAGTTAGTTATCAGCGGTGATATTAATAAGATCAACGCATTGCTAGTTGACGGTATCAAATACACGGGTGATGAGAATTACGCAGGTAAAGATCAGTTAACCATGACCACTAGCGATAACGGTAACGCTGGGGCTGGTGGCGTGCTAACAGATACTGATACCGTTGATATTACGGTGACACCGGTTAACGATGCGCCTGTTAACCATGTACCAACCAGCATTACAGCTGATGAAGACGTTGCTACTGTGATCTCTGGATTACAAGTATCAGACGTCGACTTTAATGAATTACCAAATAATACCGGTATGTCGGTACAGTTAAATGTGAATCATGGTTCATTAAAGATTACATTTCCAGAAAACAGCCCAGTGAAAGTGGTTCAAAATGGTGCAGGTAATGTCATCCTTGAAGGTTCAATGGATGATATTAATGCTGTACTTAATAGCGGGGTAAGTTATACCGGTGATGAAAATTACAGTGGTAAAGATGAGTTAACCATTACTACTAACGATGGTGGTAATACAGGCTCTGGTGGTAACCAAGATGCAACTAATAAAGTTGATATCAATGTCACGCCTAAAGCGGATGCACCATCATTAACTTTAAGCCAAGAGCATTTACAAACTGCTGCGATTCGAAGTTCATTAGGAACAATGCTGCCGTTAATCGGATTACTAGCCGCAGCATCAGCTGATGCATCTGAAACCTTAACCGTTAAGCTTAGTCATTTAGGTTCAGGCCAAGTTGTTGACAAAGATGGTAATGTTATAGGTACAGATTTAGGCAATGGTAATTGGGAAGTACCTGCTGATAAAGTTGATGGTTTGTATATTAAAAACCTTGATGAAGGTTCTTATATGATTGATGTTCAAGCCGTATCAACTGAATCAGATAGCTCTCAAGCTACTTCAGCACCAGTACGTATTAGCATTGTGGTTGATGATTTATCACACACGCATAATGTTATTGGTCAAAATTCAAATGTGAGTGGCGATAATCTGATCATCGACAGTACTGCAGCAGCAACACTTTACGGTGGTGATGGTGATGATGAATTAGTTGGTGGTTTAGGCTCAGATATTCTTGTCGGTGGTGCAGGCGATGACATTCTATGGGGGGGGGACCAAGGCGGCCATGGTGATGGGGTAAAAGATACCTTCCTATGGTCAGAAAGTGATTTCGGTACGGCAAATGCCCCTGCGACAGATAAGATCATGGATTTTGAAGTCGGTATTGATACCATCAGTTTAGGTGACTCATTACATGCGAAAGATATCCAGTCACTTGATGACTTACAGCATCGTTTAAATATCACAGAAAAAGATGGCAGTACATTGATCCAAATATCGAACGATCAAGATCAGGTTGTGCAAAATATTCTGCTGGACGGTGTGAGTAATAATGACTTGTTTGGTGATCACTCATCAGCGATGAGTAACACTGATAAATTAACCACACTATTTAATGATGGCAGCCTTGAACTGACTAAAAACTTCGGTGATGACGCAAGTAATGACTTAATCGCAGATAGCCAAGGTGAGTCTTTATTTGGTTTTGATGGTGATGATAATTTACTTGCGGGTACAGGAAATGACATCTTAACTGGCGGTGCTGGTGATGATCTCTTTACTTGGCATGAAACATCGTTATCCAATAGCAATAATACCGATACCATTACTGATTTTGAGCTTGGTAAAGATAAGATTGATATCCGTGAATTGCTTGGTAATGATGATAGTGGTAAAGAGATGGATAACTTATTGAAGCATGTAGATGCACGTGTTGATGATAAAGGCAATGTTAATCTTGATATCACAACAGATGACGGTAAGACGCAAAACATTGTCTTAGATAATATTCACCCAGCCCATGATCTTGGGTTAGTGGATGGGTTTTCTTCTGTTGATATTATGAATTCACTCTTTGATCACAATGCATTTAAGATAGATAGCGGTCACTAAATAGAAAAATAGAATATAAAAGCAGCCCTTAGAGGCTGCTTTTTTTTATCTAAAATTGCGTAGTTATTCATTTAATTAACGATAAGTGAAAATAATAAGCCTATACAAAGGAAACTTACGATTGATATAAAATAATAATCTATAAATAATAACTAATTAGACATAAACGTGTTTTGTTGCTGTAAATGTAAAAATTTTGTTATGTTAATTACTATGTATTTAGCGGATGACATGGATGGAAAATGAAAGCATTTGAAGCAAATTTTGATGGTTTAGTAGGCCCGACGCATAATTATAGTGGTCTAGCTTACGGTAATCTTGCGTCAGCTAAGAACAGCGCAAAAGCGTCTAATCCTAAGCAAGCGGCGAAACAAGGGCTGGAAAAAATGAAAACCCTTGCAGATCTAGGCTTGGTACAAGGGATCATCGCACCACAAGAAAGACCAGATATTGCTACACTTCGTAGTTTGGGTTTTTCTGGCTCAGATCAAAACATCATTAAGCAGTCAGCAAAACACAGTCCCAAGTTACTGGCATCTTGCTATTCAGCTTCTAGTATGTGGACAGCCAATGCAGCAACAGTATCGCCATCAGCTGATACGTTTGATAAACGCGTACATTTCACTCCTGCTAATTTGGTTAACCAGTTTCACCGTTCAATCGAGCATGTGACAACAGGTAAGATTTTAAAAGCAATGTTTTCGAGTGAACAACACTTCCATCATCATAACGCTTTACCTTCAGTGAACCATTTTGGTGATGAAGGCGCGGCCAATCACACTCGCTTTTGTCGTGAATACGGTGAAGCGGGTGTTGAATTTTTTGTTCATGGTCGTCATGCTTTTGATAGTCGTTATACTCAACCTCAAAAATATCCAGCAAGACAAACATTTGAAGCCTGTGAAGCGATAGCACGTTTGCATCAGTTAGACGAAGCTAATCTTGTTATCGCTCAGCAAAATCCTGCTGTGATTGACCAAGGTGTATTCCATAACGATGTGATAGCTGTTGGTAATCGAAATATATTGTTCTGTCACGAGCAAGCTTATGTTGATCAAACAAATGTGTATGCAGAGTTAAAACAGAAAATGGGTGAGGGCTTTAAGATCATTGAAGTGCCAACTACGAGTGTGTCGATTGATAATGCGATTTCAAGTTATCTATTTAACTCACAATTATTGTCGTTACCCAATGGAGAAACCGTACTGGTTTTACCGCAAGAGTGTGAAGAAAATAGCCAAGTTAAACAGTATCTAGGGGAACTAATAACTAGTCAGCAAGGCATTGATAAAGTGATGATCTTTGATTTGAAACAGAGTATGGCTAACGGTGGGGGACCTGCATGTTTACGACTACGTGTGGCGCTTAATGAACAAGAGCTGCAAGCAGTAAATCCTGATGTATTAATGACGGATGAAAAATTTGCTATTTTAAGCCAGTGGGTTGATAAGCATTACCGTGATTGCTTGGTAGAAGCGGATTTAGCTGATCCCAACTTGCTGGTGGAATCTCGTACCGCATTAGATGAACTCACTCAGATACTTAATTTAGGCTCGATCTATCATTTCCAGCAGTGATCTTTGCAATAAATAAAAGGCGATAAGTCAAGTGATTACTTATCGCCTCTGAAATTGCTTGTGCAAGCTAAAGATTACTTCTTACCGAATAGACTTGAAGCTAAATTCATGATGCCATCTACACCGCCTACAGCTTGGAATAGCTCAGACGCGATATCACCATTCGGACTTGCTTTATCGATCATACCTGGCAATGTTTCTTGTAAACCAGTAACCGCTTCATTTTGTGGCATTTGTAGATCGTTAGCAAAGCCTGATAACTGTTCAGGATTGAAAATCTTAGCAATATCATCAGCAGAGATAGGTGAGTTTTCACCATTACCTAACCATGATGAAACAATATTTGCTAGACCTGCACCATTCAATGATTGAAGGATACTGTTAAAATCAATCCCTTCACCATTGCTATTGCCACCAAGAAGGCGAGCAAGTGCCGAAACAATGTTGTTTTCGTTTAGACCATCAGTATTTGCACTTGATTGAGCAAATAATTGAGCGCCAATACGTAATATTTGTGCGATATCCATACATTAAACCTTAATCAGTAAACTTAAGCAGTTGCAGGAATGCGTAGTTTTTGACCTGGGAAAATTTTATCAGCATCGATAATTACCTCACGGTTAGCGTCAAAAATTTTCTGATAATCGGCGCCATTACCTAATGTTTTTTCAGCGATTTTCCATAGGCTATCGCCTGATTGTACTTCGTAGTAAGACACTGCTTCAGTTGAAGCCGGAGCTTCGATATTGTCAACGACAGATTCAATACCAGCGGTATTACCTGTCATAAGAATAGCTTTTTCACGAGCTTCAGCGCTATCGGCTTGACCTGAAATAGTCGCAACGCCATCTTTAACTTCAACATTCAGACCCGATACACCAGGGTTATTGTCTTCAATATGTTGAGTGATTTTTGCAGGTGCTTCTTCTTCGTTACCAAATAATTTTGTGCCAATGTTACGTGCGAAGTCTAACAAACCCATTATAAATATTTCCTAATGATAAATGACAAAATCTTAAGTTAGTCTCTAACGATACTAGACGAAATTTTAAGAATAACTCAATTAATTAAATTATGAGTAAGGAACCATTATCTCAATGACTCGTGAATATAAAGGCGAAATAATAACAGCCCCAATCACACATTAAATTTAGATATTATTGTGATTATATTGAGATATGGCAGTACTTTGATATTAGGTTATTAAATATCGATAAGCTATAGCACTAATGGAAAGCATATTTTGTAAAAATGACACATGACAAATAAGTCAATTAATGATCTATATGGAATGTCATTCCATTTAATTATTAAATTGTGAACATTGATTTATTGGGTGAATATTAGTTTCTTTTAACCATTAAGAATGAATCTAACGTATGGCAAGTAATTTTATTGTTTAAGCTTGACCTGTTTTAGCGCTAAACGTGATAATACAGCTATAAATTAGTGTGTCTACACTGATAAATAATGATGAATGTTACGGAGTTTCAATGGCAAAGCTAAGTCTACAAGAGCAGATGCTAAAAGCAGGGCTTATAGATAAGAAAAAGCTTAAAAAGGCGGGTAAAACCACTAAAAAATCTCGTACTCAAGCGAAAGAAGCAAAAGCTGCTGTTGAAGCAAATCGCATTGCACAGCTAGAAAAAGATAAAGAGCTTAATCGCGCTCGTGATGAAGAGATCAAAGCGAAAGAGCTGGGTGCTCAAATTAAACAGCTTATTGAAATGAATCGCTTGGATCGTAAGAGTGGTGATATCGGTTATAACTTTACTGATGGTTCAACAGTTAAAAAGATCTATGTTGATAAAGTAATGCAAAACCAGCTAGTAAATGGTCGTTTAGCTATTGCACGTTACCTTGATGGCTATGAAGTGATCCCCGCTTCTGTTGCTGATAAGATTGCACAACGTGATGAAGAATCTATTGTATTAAATAATACTGTTGCTGACAGTATTGCAGATGAAGATGATCCGTACGCAGATTTTGTTATTCCAGACGATCTGATGTGGTAAGAATTATCTTACTGAAGAAATAGGTTCAGTGATAAAAAGCCGATATTGCTAAAACAAGTAGGTTATTAGCATTATCGGTTTTTTTATATGTTTATATTGCTCGTAACAGTAACTCATCATTGAATTCTTTTTACCGCTAAATAATGGCACTGAGCAATACTCACGCTATCGTTTGCGTGTGCAATAATTAAACATACAGATGTAAATATGATAAAAATAGCATGGTATATAATGAGAATTTTTATCATTTGTGGTTTATTGATAGCATGATGTAGTACTTAATGATGCAACTTCTTGAACATATCAATTCGATTGTGATTCAGAAAATCATCAACATAGCAGGACAATAATAATGAATAGTGATATCGCTCGTTGGTTGGAACGCGATCCTGACCCAAAAACACGAAATGAATTAGAACAGCTTATCAAAGACAATAATCAAGCAGAGTTAACGGACCGTTTCGACGGTCGATTAGCCTTTGGTACAGCAGGGTTACGCGGAGTTGTTGGTGCTGGACCTAACCGAATGAACCGCTTAGTCATTCAAGAAACAGCGTCAGGATTAGGGCAATATTTGTTACGTTCAGTCCCAGAAGCGGCCAGCAAAGGTGTTGTTATTGGTTATGATGGGCGCCCTGATTCACAACAATTTGCACATGACACTGCATCAGTATTAACTGCACAAGGTATTAAAGTCTATTTAACGGTAAAAGTGGCACCAACGCCAGTTGTTGCATTTGGGGTGAAACATCTTCATACCGCAGCTGCTGTTGTTGTTACTGCCAGCCATAACCCTCCGCAATACAACGGCTTTAAAGTGTATTGGGAAAATGGTGCACAGATTATTCCACCGCAAGATGCCGGTATCGCTGATGAAATTGATAAAGCAACAAAACACGAATTAGCGTATTTACCGCTAGAAGAGGCTGTAGATAAAGGGCTACTCGTTTGGCTGGATGAAGACTACTATCAAGCTTACCGCCAAACGATGAATACCAATCCGCTACTGATGAATCACACTAACCCACAATCAATTAACATCGCTTATACGGCAATGCATGGTGTTGGTGCCGAAATGGCAGAAACATTATTAGCTGATGCTGGGTTTAATCATGTTTACAGTGTTGCAGCGCAAAGAGAGCCTGATGGTACTTTTCCAACAGTAAAATTTCCTAATCCTGAAGAAACTGGCGCGATGGATCTTGTTGTTGCAGAAGCAAAAAAACATGATGCAGTATTAGCTTGTGCCAATGATCCAGATGCAGATCGCTTTGCTGTTGCTGTACGTCGTGAAGACGGCGAGTATCAAATGCTAACAGGGGATCAGGTTGGAACATTATTTGGCTATTACTTATTAAGCCATGCACATGCCAATCAAAATCTAGTTGGGAATACGATTGTATCTTCAAGTTTACTTGGCAAAATTGCGCCGACTCTTGGAGCGCGTTATTACCAAACGTTAACGGGTTTTAAATGGTTAACGAATGTCGCTATGGCCCAACAAACAGAAGAGCATCAATTCCTTTTCGCATACGAAGAAGCATTAGGCTATACCATTGGTAGCAAGGTGTGGGATAAAGATGGTTTATCTGCATTAGTAGCGTTTGCACAATTAACTGCAGAGTTGCATGCTAAAGGGCTGACTATTTGGGATCAATTAGAAGCTATCTATCGTGAGCATGGTTTGTATATAAATGCGCAACGTAGTATTGCACTGGATCCAACCGCAGCGCCTATCGGTGATACATTACGCCATCAACCACCAACAGAGATTGCAGGATTACCGATTGTATGTACAGAAGATTATAAACAATCGTTGAGAACATTTAGTGATGGTACGGTTGAAGGTATTGAATTACCCGTTAGCGATGTATTGATCTATCACTTACAAGGTGGGGCTCGCGTTATTGTTAGACCTTCTGGGACGGAGCCTAAGATAAAATGTTACTACGAAGTAGTAGAGCCAATGTTACATGAAGATACTATGATTCATGCCCAGCAACGTGCTCAAGAAGCGATGGATATGTTGATTGAAAAGCACCAACAGTCATTGTAGGTAAATCGCTCTCGTAGAACGATGATGAGTGCGGCATTAATAGATCACCAATGATCTATTTTGCCGCATTTTTTATGCCGGTGACTTTGGTAAACAACTTGGAACTAGCCGTGCAGATTAAAGGCCATTTGGTTATGCATGCGAAACGGTAAACAAGATGCTATCGTGAAACATTTACGTGTATAATCAGCAAATAATATACTATTTAAAAGTTAGGGTTTTCCTATGCATGATTTAAATTTATCGATACCAGATGATTACGAGAAAGAGCCAGAGCTTCCTATTCCAGAGCTTGATGAGCAGAAGAAAATTGTTGCTGAATTAAAGCGATTAGAAGAGGCTGGTGAATTAACACCAGAAATTCTTCATGCATTTATGACTGGTGAAAGAAAGCCTGAATAGGTACCAATAAAGCCTCTGTATCTAGGCATTTTTGTCGAATATATAGAGGCTTAATTATTTTTATAACCACCAAAGTAATCAATGGTAACATGTTGAAAATATTAACAAAACAATCAATAAAAATAGATTCTAAGTAGTAACAAAATAGCAGGTGACATAAGTGCTTAGTTGCATTAGTGTGTATCTATTATTACTGCAGTGCGAGCATACTTATATGTATTATGTGACCGCAAAGAATATTTTTTTAAGTGGTTGGGGGCGTGCTGGTAAGTTTGATTGCTATGTGTGTATTATTTGTAAAACAAGACATGAAGCAAGTATTGTTGCAGCGAATGCACGACATCGTTCAGATTTTCAGCGGGTAAAAATACATTCAAAAGTGCCATTATCGTTAACTGAAGATACATTAAAGATTGGGCGCCATATTCTTACTACGTTTATTGTTAAAGTTCTCGATAAGACTTCAGAGCCTAAATTATTTATGCCTAATTACTTTCAATATAGTTCTAAGCCGAAAGTACTAAAACGATAGTGAGAGTATGGCGTGTAATATTTAGGATCTAACGCATTAATAATAAGATAAAGATTAGATCCTAAAGTGTTTAATTAGTGATGTTTTACACCGTTACGTACAATATCTTTACCATTATCGTATACGTCTTGGCTTAACCAGCGTCCGTAAATTAGTTGCTGATTATGATCAAAAACAGCGATGAAAGGGCGACCATCAGCGTTATTTTTAGCTAAGCCAATGCCTTCTACATCTTTTAAGCCTAAACCACCATTTTCAATTGAGATAATAAAGGTTTTTAGCTCTTCTAGCGTTTCAATAACGTCTTGTTCAATTTTCATTTGTTAATTACCACATAGTAAAATAAGCGTAAGCTATTTATAAAATAACTTAGATCTGAATTTAACTCTACAGTGTAATACTCTACCTCTGATGCTTTATTTTTGAAATGGTTAGCTATGTAGCACATAAGATTAAGTTCAATAAATGAAACTTTCATAAACGGACTGCATAAAAAACAGCCATATAAACATGATTATATGGCTGGAGATTGTTTAAGATTAAAGGTTTTCATTGGCTATACATTGATTCGCAATATACTTTAATTCTGTCATTGGGTAGCGTTTATAAAGTTCACTACAACTGTATATCAGCGTAATCGTATGTTCATTTTTACTTAAGGCTCCACGTGTGATCGTTTCAAGCCAACTTAGGTGAGGGGGAGTCGGTAATACATCACGATGTTGCTGAAGTTTTTTTCCTACTGTCGTAAAAGCTGCTGTATAACTTTGCCAAAACCATTGTAATGCTGTTTGTTGATCTGGGAAATATTGTAACAGTTCGATAAAAGCGTGAAGGGCAGTAATACCATGTAATAAGGTAGAGTCATCTGTCTTACGGTAATAATCAACGACTAACTGTAATACTTTTTCTATTGTTATATCAACAGGAACGGGGGCAAGCTTTAGATAGTTAGGGTGCTGAGCGACTTCAAAAATACGCTGACTAATATTATTCGCTTGGAATGAGCTATTTGAAAAAGTATGCGCCAGTTGCTTTAACTGCTGCTCTGCGTTGTATTTATCTGCTGTCGATAATGGAGTAATAAGTTGATAGTTTTGATCCCAATAGGCTAATGCATAAGCGATCTCACGTTGTTGTTGGCTTTTTATTGCATAAGATAACCGTATCATGCACTGGAAAGCTTGTGCATTAAAACTAGCAATTAACCTTGGCATATAGGCGCTGAGTGTTGTTTCAACACTATCATTTTTAATACGTTGTTCTATTTCATTCGCTTGTATAAGAAAGGACTCATTTCGAGCGACGTTTTCAAGCTGAGTTATATATTGATGATAAAAATGTAATACACACTCATCGTTAGTCCCCATTTGATCAAGAGCAACTAAAGACATTGGTAAATAATTCGTGACTCCATTTTTATACGTCGGTTGAAATTGTAATCCCGCTACAATTAATTCGGCGGTTAATAATGATGTTTTCATATATCGCTTCCATGCAATTTACAACATATCCAAGATTAGACGTTCTAAATAAGAGTGGCTACTTTTAATTATTTAACTGATTGAAAAATAGTCATATAGCAGCAGTTTTTTATAAATATAAAATGAGTTTATTGATGAGGTTTCTAGCAAAAGTGAAGAAATCTTATAACTGAGTAATAACACCATACATTTGCAAACTACATTGTTCTATTAATAGATGATTAATAGGTTGTGGTTTATGGCTTGGCGAATATTTTTAACGTTTATAGCGTGTGGTTCAATAATGGCTTGTAATAGTGATAATGAAAATGCAGTAAAGGTAAATACAACGCCTGATCCTGTGCAATCAGAATCGGTTGAAGTTCAAACCGTTGATGATAGTTTGCCTGAGCCTGAGCCTGAGCCTGAGCCTGAGCCTGAGCCTGAGATTTTGACTCAATCGGCTCCAGAACCTGAATGCGACTTAGAAAGTGTTAATTTACTCGACTTTGTGCCTTGGCAACGTGAAGAAGGCTGGTGGGTTGGCGAATATACTTTTTTAGGTGCTGATGGTGATCCGAATGTTTCTGCGAGTTGGCCATATCGTTACGATCACTATCGCGGATTTATTCATTTAGAGGTCATTGGTAACAGTATTAAACAGCGTAATGTTTTTTTATATCCAGCTAAAAATGCTGCTGAGTGTGATTCTGTTCAAGATGTTGTTGGTTCTGGTATCTGTGGTGATAACGGCAATGAAAAGCTATTTAGTGCAGATCAAAGTGCGTCTGATTGTGACGGTAATTTATCTGGACCGTTTGAAGCTTTTGGTATGACGTTAAGTACAACAACGAGATTGATTGGTGATGATACTGTACTGTATCAAGTGCGTTTACCCGATGGAAGTTTTACCCAAAATCAGCTAACAACACTACCACCGAATGATACGCGAGTACGTACTGCTCAAGGTTTCTTTATGGGAACATCTACATACGCGAGTTATTATCGAGAGCGTAAGGTGACAAAAGAAGAGTTTGTGCAGTTATTGGAACAAACACGTCAAGAGTACAATATATTAGAGGTTGATTATTGCGGCTACGATTCGGGAGGTAGCCCAAGCGGTGTTACCTGTGATGAGCATTTTGGAGTAGCGTTAGGGGATTAAACATAAAGACCAACATACTGTGTTGGTCTTTATGTTTATAATTAGTTGATACTGCGGCTCATTTCAACATTGCCATGAGCTTGGATCGATGTGCCTTCTGACAGTGAATGAGCACAGCCGATAATGAATATGCTAAGAAAAGCTAATATAATCCAATTATTCATTATTTATCTTGGTAAGTAGTGGCAAGGAAGGCAAACTGTACGCAGTTTAATAAAGAGATTCAAGAGGGCAGAATTTCGTATCTATTCTGACTTAAATTGAAGATGTTAACTTTAATTAGAACTGTCTGCTTCATAAATAAGAGAGGAAATATTGACAAAAGTGGAGCGGATAACGGGAATCGAACCCGTGTCATGAGCTTGGGAAGCTCAGGTAATACCATTATACGATATCCGCTCTGTTTTTATAACATAAGGCTTATGAGTTATGAGGTCAATCAAAAATGTCATACAAAATGAAATCATTAATAAAATGACCTGAATAAAGAATCAAACACAGGTTTGTTAACAAAAATAAAAGAGAGGGAAGTAAATATGTATTATATAGGAGTTATATGATCAAAGGTTGAGATAGTGCTTATAGCATTCTGTATATGTATGATTTCAATTTCAGTTATACTTATTGGTTAAGAAACTTGGTTATAGTAGGTTTACTTTAAATATAATTACACTTTTAGACGATGAAAAAAAATCATTCAAATAAATTGATATTAAATATTCGCTTATCTTCAGCACGGTTTATGATAAAAAATCTAGAGCGAGCAATACGTTTCTGCTTATCCCATCAATATAATAAGACAGCGAATCGACTTTTGAGGCGTTTAGATACCGCTTTTTTAACGTTTGAAAACTTATATAACCAGAAAGTAAATTAATCAAGTATCGTCATATAAATCTTATTTATTCATTCAAGCGTTACTCAACGCGTCTCTTATAATGAAGTGTGACATGCATCACATTTTGATGTATTATTTAGGCGTGAAGTTAAGAAATGTCATTGCTCTAACAAATATATAACGTTGGTGAGGACAATGCATTTCACATGTTATGCTTGTATTATGTTAAGTCGGACTTAAAGAAATGTCGTTAATTGCTATTAGTAGAAATAAAATTAAAACCATTCGTGAAAATATTCAACTTTGTGTTAAAAATGGTGATGTAAATAATGTTTCATTATTGTTGTCAGAACTTGAAGAAGAATTGAGTGTTTTTGAGGCGTTATACTCATCATATAAAGAAATATAACCAATAAAGGATTAATAGATAATTATATTTACAAGAGATATTTAGGGATAAATAACGTATTATAATTCTTCTGATAATTTATTGTTTATATATATGCAAAAGCAAAATATTGTCCCACCTTCAAGTGAAGATGCTTTATCTCGATTGAAAACTGCTTTTAAAGCTGGTGTTATCGCGACATTAGCTAGTATTTCTGTTGGGTTTTTATTTAAGATTTGGCTCGCTCAGTGGGTTAATAAAGACGATTTAGCACTGTTTAATAGTGTGATTGATATTGTGTCTTTGTCATTAATATTAATGACTGGTTTTCGCTCTTCTATGGTTGTGACTTACAGCCAAACTAATAATGATCGTGATATTATTAACATCTTTCGATTTTGTTTAATCACGATTGTTCTCTTAACATGGGGAGTTGTACTCCCTTATATTAAACATGAATTACATATTAACGTTGGCTATTTTGAAATGGTTGGCGTGATTTTTAGTATGGGCATGAAGGTTTATTTTACTAACTTGATAGCCATGTATCGTTTGTATGATGTGTCTAATAAAGTGACGTGGATAGAACCGATTACGAATGTAATGGGCTTTATTTTGTGTTATTACATACTCCATTTTACTCCACTCGCATCATTGTTTTACAGCATGACGTTTTCATCACTTATTGCTGCTCATTTTATGTATTGGAAACGACGTAAGCAAATAGCGACTAAGCCTATAAAGTCGGTTCAACTTGATCCTAATATGCGTAACTATGTTCGTAAAAGCTTCACTGCCTCATTAGAAGCAGGGGCGAGTATCTTGATGATTTATATTACGGTTTTATTGACTATCACGCATTTTAGCTTAGATGAACTTGGCGACTTCCAAGTTGTTGTTCGTCCGATCTTCACTTATATGACGATGTTATTTGTATTTCCTATTTATCGTTTTGTTTTGCCTGAGTTAACCTTATGTATTAAGCAAGGTGATCACCAACAAATTAAAGCAATAAGGCGTTGGATCTTTCGTCTCGCAGCAATGGTGAGTGTGACATTTTTCCTCATAATGCTTATTGGTGGACGAGAAATTATAGGCTTTGTTTTTCCGCCTCAATATCACGGGGCAGTTATTGTATTATTTCATTTTTCTATGTTCTTTATTTTTATGATGCTAAATGCTTACCAATTAGCCTATATCAAAGCCCATGGGAAATTCACATTAAGCTTACTCATTCGTCTTAGCGGTATCATCACACTAATAGCAAGTTATTATTTATTATCGATATTTACTGCAAATGTCGTCGCTATTATTGTCGCACTATGCTTAGGTTATGTCATGATGTTCATTCTATCAACGATTGCTGAACGTAAAATCTTAAACGGGTATAAGCTGGCTTTATCCAATAGCTAGCTTTAATTTAACACGCTATTAAATTTATTAGGGAAAGATAAAAATGTCTGGTATCACCGACTTAACAGAGATTCTTGCAAATTTACAACCAGAGTTAAGCTTAACGCGTTATATTTTTTGTTGTACAGAAAATACTAATCTAGATGCTATTGCTTCTATGTCACCATTAGCGACGTTTCGTGAAGAAGAAGGAATGACATTTATTTTAAGCTATGAAAGTGCTGTTCAACACAATATTGAAATTAATAATGTGTATTGCTGTATCACATTAAAAGTACGCTCAAGTTTAGAAGCTGTTGGTTTAACTGCTGCTGTAGCATCAGAGCTTGCTAAACATGGAATTAGCGCCAATGTGATGGCTGGTTTCTATCATGATCATATTTTTGTTAATGAAAATCATGCTGAGCAAGCTATGCTAGCGTTAACGGAACTATCGCAACGCTAGCTATCATAGCAAAGTATTATTTAGAGTACTGGCGACATCCCATAGCTTTGACTATTAATCAGTAGTAAACCTAGGGCGATGAGCAATAAACCACCAAATAGTTTAAAGACTAATGGAGTAAAAGAGTGCTGGTGATCGGAGTACGCAAGATATTTCGTAACCAGCTTTTTACCTGAAAGTGTCATGGTAGCGATCGTTGACGTCGTGAGTGCTGTTCCCACTGCCATCAGTAAAGCGCTTACAACACCTAACCAATACATACCAACCATATTGGCAAAAAGTAGTGCTAATATCGCGCCTGTACATGGACGAATACCAATACTGGCGATAATTGCGATGTATTCACGCATATTGGTTGCTTGGTTAATACTATCAGCATCAGCAAAGTGTTTATGCCCACAACTACAATCACTGCTATGGCTATGGCTATGGCTATGGCTATGGTCATGTTTATGTGTTTTCTGTTTGTATAATTGCCAGCTTTGTTTTAAAGCTCGGTAAGCAACAATGACACCCAGTAATAACATGGCAACGAAGCTAAGTGTGATGAATCGGTCTGCTGCGCTATTAATTTCACGCATAGATGAATTAAAAAACACAAGTAGAACGGTAACTAGCACTATAGCAACTAAGGCTTGTAAAAAAGCAGAGATAACCGTCATGATTAAGCTTGCTTTTACTTTAGCTGGGTTTGTTGCTAAATAGGTCGTTACAATCATTTTGCCGTGCCCAGGGCCTAATGAATGAAATACACCATATAAAAAGCTGACGCCAGCAAGCGAATAGATAGCCGCTGGGTTTTCTTTTGCATCATAAAGTAAGTCACTCAACTGACCGTTTATTTCACGTTGCCATTTTATAGTACTAAGCATTAATGTTGGCCAATTATGCCAGAGGAAATAACCAACAATCATTAGAAAAGTGGCAACAAGGGTTGCGCCTAACCAATAGTTACCTTTATTTATATGAGAATGTTGCTCGGAATGATGGTGCTCCATGGGAATCCTTTAATAAGCGTTAATTAACTGATGGGCAATGCAGTTTTACTGTTTGAGTAAATAACTGACCAAGTGCATTATCGGGATCGGCATCAGGAGGCAATGATTGAGCATAAAGCATTTGCTCTGGAGTTGGATTAGGCTCTGCAAGTTCAAAAGTACATACTTTATTGAGCTCTGGCGATAATGTGATGTCGCTTTTCGCTTTCCAAGACATATCGACATAGTAACTTGGTTCAAAAATAAGCAGTCGTAATGAATCTTTGGTTAATGGCTGAGGTTTGGATAATGGAAGTTCAAATGTCAGTGTTGCCTTTGCGCGTTCTTTTGTTAATACCCCATTTGTAGCAATTTTATATTTGATTGGCTCTTGGTCATTATAAAAGTAAGTAAAATAGTGTTCATTCATCATATTTTTCATCACAGAATCACCAACGCGAGCAAGCGTTTCAATCTTGCGCTCCGGTGACATATCTTCACCATCCAGCATATATGCTGTTGTCATAGCATCAAAAGTCCATATCATTTTAAACCCTGTGATTTGATTATTATCACCTTGGATATAGGTTTTCATATCAATCCATGAGTGTGGATGTGCTTGGCTAGCGGTTGAAAACAAGGTTAAAGATGAAAGTAATAGTGTAGTAAAAGAAACCCAACGCATAGAAAATGAAATCTCCATATTTACAAGCTTGGCACTATGTTTAAAGCATCAAAGAAGAATAAATAGTGTTATGTTATAACATCAACCTGTGTTTGCTGAAAGAAAATTAAGTGTAAATAATTATGAGGATATACGGTTATTGAGGCTATGGTTTTAATTCTGCAAGTAAAAATGCAGAAGTCGTAATAATGACACCACCAAAGACGGCAAGCGGTTGGTTGTGGTCAAAACCTGCAATGAGTGTCAATACTACGCCAAGTGAAATATATAGCTTCTGTTTGATGATCATAAAGCACTCCAGTATATGATGTGATTATTTAATAACATGCATAGCAATAGATGTGTTAGCAAACTGTCAGAAGTCAGTAAGTAGAATGTGATTGTTTTAATTAATTGATTGATAAATGTTTTATATCGTTTAGTGTTAGTGGATGTATAATTTTGTTATGTAAAAATGTGTAGTTAGATTATCTAGAAATGGGTGAGTTTTCTCTAGATAGAATTAATTTTGATTAATGTGAAATAGAAAAGTCTAAACTTGGTATTAGTTAGCTTTTTTGGTGAAATAAAAAACACTATTTCAAATTATTCATAGCTTTGCCGCTATTTACTGATTTTCAAGGTATAATAAGCAAAGAAGAAGTAAATAATAGAGTAGAAGAAACTAAGTATGAAATTAAAGTTATTTGCGGCTGGATGTATGTTGTTACTGAGTTCATCGGCATGGGCTGAAAAAGCAGAAACACAGTTACCTATCCATTTGTCTGCAATTACACAAGATGTTGATGTTATTAAAAATATTACGACATTAACGGGTAAAGTAGATATCACTCAAGGCGGTGTTCAGATTAAAGCTGATAAGGCCGTTATTAAGTTGGATAGTAAAACAAAAGCATTAAAAAGTGTGGAAGTTTATGGCAAACCTGCTTATTTTCATCGTGTGATGGAAGATGGAAAAGTGGTGGATGGAGAATCGCTTTACGGTATTTATACACCAACAAATAACATGATGGTGCTAAAGGATAAGGCAAAAATAACCCAAAACGGCAGTACAATCCAAGCGGCTGAAATAAGCTATAACTTGGCTTCTCAGGTGATGAAAGCAAAAGGCTCTAAGTCACGCCAAGTGAATACTGTTTTACTACCTGAAAAGTTAAAATAATCAATGAGTAAAATAAGTAAGAGTACTTGTGATTCTTGTTTGTTTTGGTTAATTTGACATGGATTTTGCACGTTGTTCAAAGAACTGATCAATGATCTTATAGAAAGACAAATAAAATAGATAAAGAAGGTCGCTGCAGTGGAATTAGTACAAGTTAATACTTCAAACATATCCATTTATTTAAACTTAACTCAGGCATATGAAGCTGAGTTTTCACCACTGACGAAAAAAGTGCCTGATAATGATGGTAAATTTGCGCTTGATACACCAATAGAAGGTAATGTACTTGGCTTTCTTTTATATTTTGATGGTGTGCCAGCGGGCTTAGCTGCGATTGCTGATCATGGTAACTGTCATTATGAGGTATGTGATTTCTATGTTGTACCTGTCTTTCGTAAAAATAAAGCAGGTCAACGTTTTGCTCATAGCTTATTTTCAATGATGCCAGGTGAATGGGAAAGTAAGCAAATTGAAGGCGCAGTGCATGCGATTGCTTTTTGGCGTCGTGCTATTGGCGCATTCACAAATGAACAGTACGTCGAAGATATTTATCACGATAGTTACTGGGGGGATGTTACTCGCCAGCGTTTTACTATTTCGGTTTAGGGATTACAGAAATAATTAAAGGGAGCTTATGCTCCCTTTTTTCATAGTGCTACCGTATTACAATATAAACTTATAATGCAGTCATTAAGATTTTTCGGCTGATTTCTGGCGTAATATCGTGGTGTTCACTTAATGCGATCATGCCATGTTTTTTAAGGCTTTCGATAAGAACATCGATATCTTTTTCACCCAAATCAACGTCATTAAGTGTTGTTGGAACACCCATTTGTTTGAAAAAGGCGATGGTTTTTTCAATCGCAGCATCAATACGTTGATCTGCTGTGCCTGTTGTTAAACCAAAGATACGCGCAGCATATTGTAATAATTTTGCTTCTTTTTCTTTACGACGTACTTTCATGACGGCAGGTAATACAATGCTTAGCGTACGAGCATGATCAATACCGTAATTACCTGTTAATTCATGGCCAATCATATGTGTTGTCCAATCTGCTGGGACGCCAACCCCAATTAAACCATTGAGAGCTTGAGTGGCAGACCACATAATATTGGCTCGAACGGCAAGATCATCAGGTGTAGCTAATGCTTTTGGACCATCTTCTATTAAGGTATGCAGCAGACCTTCAGCAAAACGATCTTGGACTTTTGCATTAACAGGATAGGTTAAGTACTGCTCCATTGTATGAACAAAGGCATCAACAACCCCGTTTGCTACTTGGCGAGGAGATAAACTCAATGTTGTTTGTGGATCTAAAATAGCAAATGTAGGTTTTACGAGTGGTGAGCCAAAGAATAATTTGTCTTTACCACGCGAAACCACGGAGCCACCGTTACTTTCAGAACCCGTTGCGGGTAAGGTTAATACACAACCAAGAGGAACAACCTTAGTGACAGGCTCTTGCTTAAGTAAAATGTTCCAAGGATCTTCTCCCTGATAACAGGCTGCAGCGGCAACAAATTTAGTACCATCGACAACTGAGCCGCCACCTACCGCTAATAGATAGTCATAACCTTCTGTTTTAACAAGCTCGACAGCCTTCATCAGTGTGTCATACTGTGGATTAGGTTCAACACCTGAGAATTCCCCCCAGTTAAAGCCGTCCAAAGCTGCTGTTACTTGGTCATAAACACCGTTGGATTTGATAGAACCGCCACCGTAAATAACCAATACTTTTTTATCTTTAGGAATAGCTTGGCTAATTGCCGCGATTTGACCTTGACCAAAATGAATGCTTGTAGGGTTTTGGTAGGTAAACTTATCCATTGTAGGCTCCGTTATATCATTGTGATATTGATATTCTAATTATTGTGTTGAGATCTCTAGTGTAGAAGCGAACGTAGGATAAACTAAATACATAATTCTCTTTATTTCTTGCCTATTTCTATTTTAACAATATTGCTGCGTTATGTTCGTGTTATGGAAAATAGGAGTAGAATAGTTGAATTATCATTGATAGGTTGAACGTTAACAAATAGGCTTGATAGGTTTTTAATGAAAGCTGAACTTAAAAAAAAATTAGCTATCGTTGCTAGTCAATTATGTGAGTATTACAAAATATCCGATCAAACGAATCGTGTTCAGACGGTGCTTTCAGGTGTGCGGTTATTTCGTATTGATCGTTATCATAAATTGACACCACAAATGTATGAGCAAGGAATAGTTGTTATTTTTCAGGGAAGTAAAATAGGGCATTTAAATCAACATCAGTTTGCTTATGACGTTGAACAGTGCCTTATTGTGTCGACATCTTATCCTATAACGTGTGAAACATTTGCTTCTCAACAAGCACCATTAATGGGGATTAATATTGATCTTGATATTAATGTTATCAGCCAGTTGGTTTCTGCCATGGAATCAGAGCAGAAAAATTGGGGAAATATAGATACACGTTGTGGTGTTTCTCCAACTCAAATGACAGAGTCAATGTATCTTTGTATGTTGGAATTGCTGAATATTTTGCATAATCCTCTTGATGCAAAAGTACTTGGTTCTTCTATTATCCGTCAGTTTTTTTATTATTTATTGCAAAGTGAGCAGGGCTATTTATTAGCACACTACTGCGAGCAAGATAGCTCTTTAGCTAAGATATCAACAGTAATTGGGTATGTACAAAAGAATTTCGCGCAGAAATTACACGTTAATGAATTAGCAGAGATGGCTGGGATGAGTGTTTCTGTATTCCATAAAGTTTTTAAACAAGTTGTAACGGATCCTCCTTTGCAATACATCAAAAAAATTCGTTTGAATCATGCTAAAAACTATATTTTACAAGAGGGGCTATCAGCAAGTCTTGCGTCTCAACGAGTTGGCTATGAAAGTGCGGCTCAATTTAGCCGAGAATTTAAACGTTATTTTGGTGTGCCACCTAGCCGTATTGATGAAATTTCAGATTATTCTCGAAAATGATTCCTATATATCAGTATATTTTAACTAAAGTCGATTGCGTAATTTTAGGTATAATATGTATGCTCATTAGGGATGTAACTTGTTGTTTGTATGCATAGAGTGGAACTTTAGAAGCGGTTAGTTGTCACATCGTCGTCGCGGAATGAATTATTATTAAAACAGGAAAATCATGCCTGAGTCTCAAGCTAAAATTCTGATCCTATTTGCCCATCCATCGCAAAATCGTTCAGAGATCAATGTACCGTTATTTAATGCATCTAAAACTATCGCCAATGTAACATGCGTTGATTTATATGCCGAATACCCAACCTATCGTATTGATATAGATAAAGAGCAACAGCGCCTTCGTGAACACGACGTTATTGTATTTATGTTTCCTCTTTATTGGTATTCCACACCATCGTTATTAAAAGAATGGCAAGATTTAGTACTTGAATATGGGTTTGCATATGGCAGTGAAGGGAATGAATTGGTAGGTAAAAAATTCTTTTGCGCTTTGACTGCTGGTGGTCCTGAATCGAGCTATCGTAAAGACGGCTTTAACCATTATACCATTCGTGAGTTATTGCAACCTCTAGAGCAAATGGCAGAGTTAACCGGTATGGACTTTCTAGCGCCGTTTGCACTCTTTGGCGCAGGTATGGCGAATGAAGAGAACCGTATTGAACAACATATTCAAAATTGGAAACGTGTTCTGATTGCGATTCAGGATAATAAATTCAACTATGAGGTTGCGAGTAAATTATCAAAAATGAATCATAGTTTAGAATTCGTGATTAAATAGAAGAGAGTATTATGACTGGATATTTTTTACAGGCTTTCATCTATTTGGTAGCCGCCGTTATTGCTGTTCCACTCGCGAAACGTTTAGGACTAGGGTCGGTATTGGGTTATTTAATCGCAGGTGTGGTTATTGGTCCCGTTATTGGTTTAGTTGGTAGTGAAACCACAACAATTCAGCATTTTGCTGAGTTTGGTGTCGTTATGATGCTGTTTGTTGTCGGCTTAGAGCTTGAGCCTAAAATGTTGTGGGGTATGCGTCATCGCTTATTGGGCTTAGGTGGATTACAAGTTGTTGTTACTGCATTAACCGTGATGGGGATTGCGCATTTATTTGATATTGCATGGTCTTATGCCCTTGCTATTGGCCTTATCTTTTCACTTTCTTCTACTGCGATTGTATTGCAAACCTTTAGCGAAAAAGGCTTAAGTAAAACAGAAGGTGGTAAAAGCGCGTTTTCGGTATTGTTGTTTCAAGATATTGCCGTTATCCCTATGTTAGCCTTGATCCCATTGTTGGCAGTACCTGAATTAGTGGCAAAGTCACAAGCAGTCGTGGCTAAAGCGGCAGAGCACCATGATGAACTTAGTCTTGTAGCGGGTCTTCCTGGTTGGGCTTATACCATTGTTGTTATTTTGGCGATTGCTGCTGTTGTAGTTGGTGGTCATTACTTAAGCCGTCCGTTGTTCCGTTTTGTTGCGTCATCGGGACTTCGAGAAATTTTTACTGCAACAGCACTGATGCTTGTAATTGGTATTGCAGCCTTAATGAGTTTAATTGGTTTGTCGCCAGCATTAGGCACTTTCCTTGCTGGTGTGGTACTTGCCAACAGTGAATTTAGACATGAGCTTGAATCTAATATTGAGCCATTTAAAGGATTATTATTAGGGCTTTTCTTCATTACCGTTGGTGCTGGTATTGATTTTAACGTTTTGTTTGATCAATTTGGTACTGTAATTGGCTTAACTATTGGCGTGATGCTGGTTAAGTTTATTGTGCTATTAGTACTGTCTTTTATTTTTAAAGTAAAAGGCAGTGACCGCTGGTTATTTGCATTGAGTTTGGCACAAGCAGGTGAATTTGGTTTTGTATTATTAAGCTATACCGTACAAAACAACGTGCTACCTGAGTCAATGAGCCAAACACTCTCACTTGTGGTTGCGTTATCTATGTTCTTAACGCCTGGTTTATTTATTTTGTATGATCGTGTGATTTTACCACGCTTCTGTGAAGCTAAAAATGAGCGTGAAGCTGATGAAATTGATGAACAAGGGAAAGTTATTATTGCGGGGATTGGGCGTTTTGGTCAGATTGTAAACCGACTATTAGCCTCTAATGGGGTACAAACGGTAGTGCTTGACCACTCGGTAACGCAAATTGACAATATGCGTAAAATTAACATTAAGAGTTTCTTTGGTGATGCAACACGACATGATTTACTTCATACCGCCGGTATTGAAGAAGCAAAACTGTTTATTGTCGCCATTGATGATAAAGAGCGAGCTACACAGCTTGTTCATTATGTAAAACAAACTTACCCTCAAGTACGTGTATTGGCGAGAGCTTATGATCGAGGTCATCATTACTCATTACGTTGTGCGGGAGCTGATTATGTGATCAGTGAAACATATCGTTCTGCACTAGCATTGGGAACAGAAGCCTTGAAAAACTTAGGCGTGCATCCGTTTAGGGCGGAGCAGCAAAAGGCCACGTTTGTTGAATCAGAGGCTCGAAGTAAAGATAAGCTGTATCAAACATGGTTAGATAGCACAGAAGAAGATCGTTTTAATACCTCTTATGTTGAATTGTTTAACCAATTAGAATCAACATTAAGTGAAGTAATGAAACAAGAGCGTACTGATAAACATACGAAATCAGAACGTGGGTGGACACCACCACCGAAAGTATTTCATGACGAAGTTGAACAAGATCTAGTTGAAAAACATCATCATTAATAGGTAATGACTATAATTTAAGAATAAAAAAGGAGCCATAGTGCTTAATGCCGATCAGTTAAGACAAAAATGATCAGTTGAACGATCCTATAGATG
>NZ_JADQAQ010000011.1:68789-93329 GCF_022129445.1 Photobacterium sp. Ph5 | reverse complement strand
GTGGTGCAAAATCACCACCGATGCCAGAGAAATTATTAACCTTGGCTGAGTCTCGGTGGTAATCAGGAAAAATAAAGTCCCATAATAATCAATATTATGGGGCTTTATATTTTTAGTATTACTTTTTCAAAATTTTCATTGAGCTGATAGCGTGCTCAAAACCATCTGCATTATCTTTACCACCTTTGTAGGTATAGGACTTTCCTTGGTAGTTAATGTCTTCGTAAAAACGGACTTTCCAGCCAGAAGGGATCTTAAATGAGACCATTTTGTCGTTAAAATCAGTGTCAAAAAAGTTAGGCTTATCACGACTGATATCAATAGATTGGCCTTTCTGATTCTTTTTACTAAATAGCGTCACTGATTTATGGGAATTATTGTTATTATTTGCTGATAGCGAAGTTGTAAAGCAGTTGGCTTCTTGTGCTCGGCAGAACATATCACTTTGTGACTTTAAGCAGCGTTGTGCAACTTTATAGCGGGCTGCATCTTCAGTTCTTGCGGCATCTGCAAAAGTGTCGGTAAAAGGAGAAAGGGTGCAGACATAAATTTCATCGTTATTATGTTTAGCTGCAAATGCAGGAGAAACACAACCAATCATAAGAGATAAACATAGTAATTTTTTCATTTCGTATCTTAAATAATTATAACTCATATATTTACCAGACCAATGATAGTCCTATAAGTTCGATGAAGTTAAAAAATTTACGCCTATTTGTGACATTTTTTTTATAAAACTTTCAGCTTGGTGCTCAAAACCAGAAACTGGGCTGGTGGTATCGATTAAAATTGTTAGCTTTTTAATCTCTTCACTTGTGAGCTTTTCCACTATTTGTTCAACAGTACTGGCAACACAGTGGGAAAGTGCTTGGCCTGAAATGTAAACCTGATCATTTTGTTTGACTAATTCAACAAGCTGAGGATTAAACTGGGTGTTTTTATCATCTTCTAATGGGTATTCAGCTTCGCAGCCACCGTAATGCTCAGTATGCGGATTCTCGCCTTTAACGATACTGATATGTTGTGTATTAGTTTGCTGTTCCCAAGCATCAATAGCAGCTTGAATTGGCTTAACAATATTGTGTCCAACAGAGCCAATCACACAATGGGTCGGCCAGATAAGAAGGCTATATTTTCCCTCTTTTTCTAATGACTGAGTGTAATTAAGAACATGATTTAAAAGCATTGGGTCTGTTGGCTGCCATATACCATCTACAATTTCTTGGTGGCTAATGAGAGTAAATGGTGTTGGGTGTTCGCCGGCTTTATTTTTCCAATAGGTCGCATGAGCAATATCGTATTCATGGTGGCTATCAAGTGTCACAATAATCTGATTAATATTCTTTTGTTGCTTTGTAATAAATGCAGCGAGTCTGTTAGCGTCTTCCCATGCACCATCAACGGGAAGTGTTGGCGAAATAGTGACTTCTTGAGGTGCTGAACCTAATGTGAATTGTTCATTAATGGGAACATCATAAAAGTCATATTGAGGATCAATGATAAGTAAAGACGTCATTGGTAGACGCATTGCATGCTCCTTTATCCGAAGGGGGCTTGACATGACTATGGAAAAATCATGGAAAAATTTTGTGCCAAATATACGTTGATGAGCGTTAATTGAAAAGAAATAACACCCAATTCTCAATCAGAATATCTGATTAGTATTTTAATTAATAATTAATATGTTGTTTATTGATATGGCTAATGAAAATTTAGTTTTTGATTTTTCATCTTGTGAATAAAAACGTAAAAAGGCAATTTGTCACACAAATAAAAATAGTGGTATACAGAATGACAAATAATCAACTTTTCCAAGACATTTTAGATTTTGCTGATGTGAAGATTAATGGTGATCGTTCTTGGGATATTAAAATTCACGATGAACGTGTTTTCGATCGCGTATTAAAAGATGGCTCTTTGGGCTTTGGTGAAAGCTATATGGATGGCATGTGGGATTGTGACGCCATTGATGAAATGATTTCACGTGTATTACATGCAGGTATCGAAGATAGATTAACGACTACAACAAAAATGCAATTAGGGTTAAAAGCTGGTGCTTCTAAACTTAAGCATTTCTTCAATCCGCAAAGCGTTGAGCGCGTAACGCAAGATGTGCCTTTTCATTATGACTTAGGTAATGATTTGTTTGAAGCGATGCTAGATTCACGTATGACTTATACGTGTGCTTATTGGAAAGACAGTGACAGCCTGCAAGCAGCACAAGAAGCAAAGCTAGATTTAGTCTGCCGTAAAATGGGTTTACAACCGGGAATGCGTTTGCTTGATATCGGTTGTGGATGGGGCAGCTTTATGATCTTTGCTGCTGAAAAGTATGGTGTTATTTGTGACGGTTTAACCTTATCAAAAGAACAAGCAGCACTTGGTCAGGCACGAGCAGACGAGAAAGGCTTACCAGTTAACTTTATTCTTCAAGATTACCGTTTATATAAACCACAGCAGCCTTATGATCGTGTTGTCTCTATTGGCATGATGGAGCACGTTGGTCCTGAAAACTACGAAGACTACTTTAAATCTACGTACAGTTTTCTGGCAGAAGACGGTATTTTCTTACTTCACACCATTGGTAGTCCAAAATCTAAATCTTCAACCGATCCTTGGATTGATAAATACATTTTCCCCAATGGGGTGATACCATCAATGGCGCAAATAGGTGCATCTGCAGAAGATTACTTCAATATTGAAGATGTGCAGAATATTGGCCCTGATTATGATACAACACTTGTTGCATGGAATAAAAATTTCGAAACCGCTTGGCCGACACTTGCTGATAAATATGGTGAGCGTTTCTACCGCATGTGGCGCTATTACTTATTGTCTTGTGCTGGGGCATTTCGTTGTCGTGATTTAAATGTGTGGCAATTTGGTTTAACTAAAAAAGGTGCAGAATTACCGGTTTCTGTACGCGCAGCATAATATTTATAGTGATAATAAAAAAGCTCACCATTGCTATCGTCAGCGGTGAGCTTTTTTAGTGTTAGGCAGTTTTTACTTTTGCTGTTTCTTCAACAATTTTAGCTTCTGCTGCTGGCTTTTTCTCTGGAGGAAAAATAGGCTCAATATCTACAATTTTGGAACGACTCATAATAATTTTCCAACGTTGAATACGAACCGTTTTATCTTCGTCTGTTTCTTTGGTCATTAAGTTTATCAAGTGACGCTTTTCTACAGACTCTTTTGTTACCTGACCATCATTGAGTTGGTATAAGCGCTGCGAGCCCTTTTCCATTAATGTCGCGACAGTACGTAAATCTAAAATAATCGATTCTCGTGTTTGCTCATAACCACTTAAAAACTTTGTCGGTGACATACGAGTAGTACTTTTATAGTGAAGAATAGTTTCTTCACGGTGTGACACCTTGTGCTTACGTGTTTTACGAATATCGGGTGGTAAACTATCGTAACTAATGTATTCGAGCCATTCTAACTGACGACCAATTAAATGACTGGTATTAGCATCAAAGAACTGCTTGCGCCAACGTGCTTTACCTTTACGTAACCAGCGCCACAGCATCGTTTTTAAGTCATCTTTAAACACTTCACGTGCTGCATAAATCAGCGATAACACCAAAATAAATGACGCGGTAATATCACCCAGCATACCGCGAGCTTTTATCAGCATTAAAGTAACGAAAATCATCACAATACCAGCCGCGGCACCTGTTACGACTTTTCTTGTGCTTTTACCCAACTCAATGGTTTTTTCACTCATGGTGACAGGGTATTCGATCAAACGTCGTAATAAGCGCATTTTATTCGACATACGGGTTGGATCTTCCATCGCTTTAGCTGAGTTGTAATTATGCTTAATGCGATGTTGTGTTTCAGATTCACAGATTTCAAGTAATGTTGCTTTAATGGCGTTGTAATCGTTGCCGCGCGGAAGATGAGAAATCAACTGAAGAAAACGCTGCTCAGTAAACCAAGACAGATAGTTATCAATATTCTCGTAATACTTAAGCAGCTTTTTGTCGGTTGGAATATTTCGACGTAAACGCTTTAAAATACGAACAGAGATATTGGCTGATTCTTCGACATCTTCAAACGTTAGATTATTGCTTTGGTTTAATAATTCGTTAGTGGTTTTTTCTAATGCAAGCGCGTACTGATAGGCGTAAAGACTTAAGCTTAGACGGTACTGCTCAATAGATAATTTTCCACGGCTGGCAAGACGACTATGAACAAGAGGAAGGTGATTAATATCACTGAAATAAGTTCGTTTACCGTGGATGGCGTTATGATAGAACTCTTCTTCAGAAATGATATTGGCATTTAAACCAAGCTCACCAGGGATGAAGATGTACATATCGAGCTGCCGATTGGTTGTTTCTTGAATAACATGGGATATTTTTAATTTATGCCCATCTTTTTTATCGACAGTGATCACTTATTGATTCCCTCCAAGATCTACAACAATGGCTTAATCTATTAATTTTAGAATAAGTCGACTTTAAATATTACTGTTAACTATATAAGTTTGCGCTGATAGCATGAAAAATCATCAAATAAATGCAGATAGGTCAGGCGTTGCGAATCAACATCACGTATAATGCTGCAATCTAAGCACAACACGTGCATTATAGCTGATTGGTTAGCGAGATATAGCTAATTCATTGTTCAGCTAATAAATTGATTGATAAAGATATTGAAGCAGCAACACCAAACGCGTGTCGTTGCCTATGCAGAGAGTACCTGATACATGATTAGAATTGGAAAATACAACACACTAGAAGTCGTCAAACTAGTAGATTTTGGCGTATTTCTTGATGGTGGTGAAGACTTCGGTAATATTCTGTTACCTAAGAACTCAGTTCCAGCAGGTACCGAGCTAGGCGACAAGTTAAAAGTGTTTATTTACTTTGACTCAAATGACGAAGTTATTGCAACAACAACAGAACCTTATGCGCAAGTAGGCGATTTTGCAAAATTACGTGTAGTGGGTGTAACCAACATTGGTGCGTTTGTTGATTGGGGTTTAACGAAAGATTTGCTTATTCCATTTAGTGAGCAACGTCGTCGTTTAGAAGAAGGTCAAGAAGTGGTTATTCACGTATACACAGACAAAGCGTCTGGTCGTATTGTTGGGACTACTAAATTTAACCGTTACTTAGATAAGACACCGGCAACTTACCAAATCGGTCAAGAAGTGCAGGTAATTATTGCTGAAGTAACCGATCTTGGTTTTAAAGCCGTAGTTGAAGGTAAACACTGGGGACTTTTCTTTAAAACAGAATCATTTGGTAAGCTATTTATTGGTAAAGCATTAAAAGCTTACATTAAAGAGATTCGTCCAGATGGTAAGTTAAACCTATCACTACAGAAAATGGGTAAGGATCGTGTTGACGATCTAGCGGATAAAATCTTAACCTCGTTAGAGCGTAAAGGTGGCTTTATCCCTGTGAGTGATAAATCAACTCCTGATGAAATCTTCCAAGTTTTCCGTACAAGTAAAGCAACCTTTAAGAAAACCATTGGTGGCTTATACAAGAAAGGGTTAATTGTTATTGAGCGTGAAGGTATTCGCTTAAACGACAACGACTAATAACTTGCTCGATAAGTTGAGTAAAAGAAAACCGACACATGCTGTCGGTTTTTTTATGCTTGAAATAACAGTAAATTACCGAAAATTCAGTTAAATAGCTTCTTAGTCTCTTGATTTTAATGCTTTTTCAAACTTGGTAATATTCCAGCCAATTAACACTTGATCACCCACTTTTAAAACAGGCACAGATCTAGCGCCAGTACTATTAAATTCCTTTCTTCCTTTTGGTGAGCTGATATCAACCAAACGATAACTGTAGTTTTTACTCGTCATGTACTGTTGTGCATCTTTACAGTTTGAGCAGTTTTTCTGGCTAAATAAGACAATACGTTTCATTAAATTGTGCTTCTTTTTACTATTTTTCGTAACACTAGCATAAATAGTATCGAAGTCAGTAGCGAAAGGATGGTGGTTTTGAAGCTGATTATAATGAGCATTATTGCATGCCGTATATAAGATGAGTCTTATTGCTGTCTATATAAATTGTTATAACAAGCTGAAACTTAAATAATTTAATATTTAAATTTCTATTTAATAAGATTGATTAAATACATTTCTCACTTTCTCCATTCTTAAAAATCATTGAATGTAAAAAAGTGCTGTCGGCTTCATGATATATAAAGATTATATCGATTATGATAAAGCTATTTGATGTATATATTTTTGCGTAAAAGTAAGAATACTGATTAAGACACTTGTTATATTTGGCTCAGGTTCTAGGATGAAATTTAAGGAAAAAGTAGCTAGAAGTATCGCAATCCATCAAACGAAAAGGTTGCTTTTGGCAACTTTATTACTAACTGTATTCTTATCGATTGCATATGGGATATATACAAATCGAACCAAACAACACAGTGTTGAATTGATTAGTGGAAAGGTAGTGAATCGTGTCACGATGCATACAGTAGTAGGGAATAAACATTGGTTACTTGTATTTATACCTATAGAGGTAGAGACAATAAAAGTCAGGCTACCCCAAGGTTATCCTATAAGAGTTGGCTCAAAAGTAATACTGCAAAAAAACGTTTATGACGACTCGGGTACACAGAAGTATAGATTTCTTCGGTACGAGGATTAGTTAATTATAACGAGATCCTGAATAGGACGTTTACTCGCGCCGCCATTTTTCATTGAAGTGTTGTTATTTAGGTATTTCAAACCTTTTTGGCAAGTAAATGCCCGTTATTAAACGTTATATGTTTCTTTCACATTGGTGTTATCTATATATGAATCGAGTCTTTAAATACGAAACACCAGCATGGGGAACTAAGTTAATATGCTCACTTTATGCTCTAGTGTCTGGAGTATTTTTATTAGCTTATGGTACCTGGGCTGACAACTCTCCATGGCTTTTGAAGTATGCCTTCTTGATTTTAGGTTTGGTATTCTTACTTGTGGCACTCAAGCCATCAAATTGGAAAGGTTGGGTATATTTCACCGCTGATGATAACGGAATACATTTCCCATCTTCTCCTTCACCAAGTGAAGAGCCTACAGTCCTTGATGTAAGTTGGGATAATGTTGGCAACATAAAACATGAAAAGCTATATGGTGGTGAATATGGGATTTCAATTGAGTTGAAAATTTCGCAATTGGAGATTGATGATTATTTCAGTAATCTAGCCAAAACAAAAAAAATATTGGGCTTTAATCAAATGAGAGGTGAATACTTTGTGATTGCATATGCTAATAATTCTTTTCAACAGTTACCAGATGTCGTGAATCAACTTATTGATATAAAATGTAAAAATATATAGTTACAGACAAAAACAGTTGGCGCTTGTTCACTGCGTTCACTATTTAGCCAACAGTTTCTCACCACTTCGTGCAACGCTCCTCATACTTTTACTAATACCTAACAGCCTACATAGAACAAACCTTAAATAATATTTTATCCAAAATTTTGAGTACGAAATTAAGCATGTACCCCCTAAATCTCACTATTTATATGCTTTCTTTGCAAAAAGATACGAACTGATAACTCAATAATCATCATGTTTTACACCTCTTTTGAGCAAAACAGCATTGAGGCTGAGTAGTGGAAGGCAGATCTCACTATTTCCTATCAGCAATAAAAGAGGTGATGCACACTAGGTATGAGTTAAATAGGCGTAAGTGATAGATTGTTGTGCAATGAATGAGTATTTCTTGTTGAAAATAACAGCACACACATGCTTGTTAAATACGCTGATATTTTCGATTTTATTGCATTAAAGCAAATTATTTTTTCTATTTGGAAATTATAGTTCGGTATTTAAATCTAATTTGTTGATTTTTAAAGTGTTGATTTTGTTGCTGGCTCAATAAATATAGATTCACCGTCTTCGGTGTAACAGTATAATAACAAAGTGATATTGCTTGGATTTTTTATGTAAATACAATGCAACCCTATTTTGAGTAACAACAAAGATCTCATGATTGCTTTATTAGGTATATTCGTTCTACTTTTACTCGCGTTTCTTATCTCAACGGATAAAAAGCGTATTCCTGTAAAAATGGTGTCTATCGCGTTTGCGTTACAAGTACTGTTTGCTTTAATTGTTTTATATATCCCAGCGGGTAAAACAGCACTACAAGCTGTCAGCAATGGTGTAACGTACGTGACCGATTACGGTAAAGATGGCTTGTCGTTTTTATTTGGTGGTTTAGCAACTGGTAGTATCGGTTTTGTATTTGCCGTTAATGTACTTGGTATTATTATTTTCTTTTCTGCTCTGATCTCTATGCTGTATCACGTAGGCATTATGCAGAAAGTCGTTAATATTTTTGGCGGCGCACTGCAACGTATTTTAGGTACGGGTCGTGCTGAATCATTATCTGCTGGTGCAAACATTTTTGTTGGCATGTCTGAGGTCCCACTGGTTATTAAACCGTACTTAAAATCTATGGATGATTCACAACTGTTTGCGGTGATGACATGTGGTTTGGCTTCTGTTGCTGGTTCTACGATGGTGGGTTATGCCGCTGTTGGTGTTGATTTAAATTACTTGATTGCTGCTGCGTTTATGTCTGCACCTGCTGGCTTATTAATGTCAAAAATCATTATGCCACCAAGCGAAAATAAACCGTCAGCTAATGAAATTACTAGCGTTGAAATCCCTAAAGCTACCAATGTAGTTGAAGCGTTAGCAGATGGTGCAATGTCTGGTTTGCGTATGGCTGTGACTATTGGCGCTACATTGATTGCTTTTATCAGTGTTATCGCATTATTTAATGGTTTGTTAGGCGATATTGGAGAGTTCTTTGGTATTCATGGCTTAACATTCCAAATGTTGATTGGTTACCTGTTTGCGCCTGTTGCACTTTTACTGGGTATCCCAATGAGCGAGGCGGTAACGGCTGGTTCATTAATTGGTCAGAAAGTAGTGATGAACGAGTTTGTTGCTTTCATTGATATGATGAAGGTGCAAGATACCTTATCGCCACATAGCCTTGCTGTTGTTACTTTTGCATTATGTGGTTTTGCTAATATTACAACGCTGGCTATTTTGATTGGTGGTATGGGAAGCCTGATTCCTGAGCGTCGTCCGTTTATTGCTAAATATGGTATTCGTGCCGTTGCGGCAGGTGTATTAGCAAACTTAATGAGTGCTGCAATTGTGAGTATTATTTTATTGCTCTAGTAGTAGAGTGAAAAAATAGTATTGGATAAGAAAGCCGACTGAGTACTAGAAAAATAGTCACAGTCGGCTTTTTAATACCAGAAGAATAAACGGTTTACTTTATCCCTTCTTCTTTAAAACGCTTGGTTATACGTTTTTGAATCTTTGGACTTAATTTCTTTCCAAATTCTTGTCCAACTAACATGCCTTCTTGATTGATAAGCGGCATTACTCGAATTAACTTTTTGCCAAATTCTGTATCGTTAATTTCAATCATTTTACGCAGTTCATCTTCAGTGAAATGCTTATTGTAGATTGGGTACATCATGGTTTTGAAGCTATCGTTAATCACAAACTCTTCATCCATGATGGCACTGATCTCTTCTTCTACAATGTCAAACGCTTTGGGATTAATATCGGGTTTAGATTGCTTTAAGATCAAGGTCATTTGCTGGGTGAACAAATCAGAATATTGCTTACCGACAGCAACGGTGGATTGCCCCGTTTGTGCTAATAGCTTATCAATCAGTAGTTTTTTTGATGTAGGAATGTCGGTAATGGTTGCTGATACATTAAATGACAACGCAAGCAAGGCTACTGCTAAGATCTTTTTACTAAACATGTTCATCCCGTAATTTATATTTTGTATTAGGGTGTTTTAGCAAAAAAATGCTTGAGATATAAATTCGAGCGTGAGTTGTGTGAAATCGATCGGCTAGGGGACTTAGCGGTAGTTGTTAGTAAAGCCGTGATGGGTGAAAGGAATTACCGCTGTATATTTCATGGGATGACATATACAGCGGATATGATCAACTAGCGCAAACTGAGCAAGTTGGTTGTTTCATTAACTTCATTTCTCGCCAGCTCATTGTGAGCGCATCTAGCATGAGCAGTTTACCAGTTAATGGCGTTCCCATGTTGGCAACCACTTTGATTGCTTCCATTGCTTGAACTGCACCAACGATGCCGACAACGGGCGACATAATGCCAGCTTCAACACAGCTTAATGTTTGTTGACCAAATAGGGCACTTAAACATTGATAACACGGCTCGTTATCTTGGTAAGTGTAAACACTGATTTGACCTTCCATACGAATTGCTGCGCCAGAGATAAGCGGCGTTTTAGTTTTAAAGCATAGGCGGTTAAGTTGGTTACGGGTATCAACGTTATCGCTACAATCTAAAACAATGTCGTGGCTTTCAATGAGTGGTAGTAACTCTTCATCGGTTAAGCGTTTGGCTATGGTATCTACCGTAAGATATGGGTTAATACGACATAACGCTTCTTTTGCAGAATCGACCTTTAATAGGCCAACCGTAGCATCATGGTGTAACACTTGACGCTGAAGGTTAGAAACTTCAACCTTATCATCATCAATCAGGGTTAATTTACCCACACCAGCAGCGGCTAAGTATTGTGTAGAAGCGCAGCCTAAACCACCCGCACCAAGGATAAGAATAGAAGAAGCCTTTAATGCTTCTTGGCCTTCAAAATCAAACTGACGTAAAATTATTTGGCGGTTATACCGCAGCATTTCATCATCTGTCAGTTCAACGTTATTTGTGTTATCTGTTGTCATTAGAAATACCGTTTGCTTAGTACAAGGTGTGGTTAAAGATTTCTATAGTCACATCTTCACCTGCTTGAACACGACCACGCTCTTGCTCTAGAACCACAAAGCAGTTAGCAAGGTGCATTGAACTAAAGGCACCTGAGCCTTGATTGCCTGTTGTCGCTACTTCTAATTGACCTTCAGCGTTAATGCTGTAAATACCACGTTGGAAGTCTGTACGACCAGGACGCTTTTTAAACATTGTTGTTGCTTTCGCTTTTACACGAACAGACGGGTGGTATTGGCTGTTACCTGCTAGTTTCGCCAGCATAGGTTGTACTAGTTGGTATAAAGTCAGCATTGCTGATACTGGGTTGCCTGGTAGGCCACAGAACCAAGCATTATTGATTTTACCAAACGCGAAAGGTTTACCCGGTTTCATCGCTATTTTCCAAAAGCCGATTTGACCTTCTTGATCTAAAATATCTTTGGTGTAATCCGCTTCACCAACACTCACGCCACCCGATGTAATTAATACGTCAGCTTCTGTTGAGCCTTTTAAAAATGCGTCACGCAGTTTTTCAGGACAATCGGGAATAATGCCTAAATCTAATACTTCACAACCAAATTTTTCTAGTAAGGCGCGAATACCGTAGCGGTTGCTGTCGTAGATTTGACCCGCTTCTAGTGTTTCACCTACTGGACGTAATTCGTCACCAGTAGAAAAGAAAGCCACTTTCGGGCGGTGGTAAGTTTCAAGCTCTGCAATACCAAGTGATGCAAGTAACGGCATTTCACGCGCTGTTAAACGTGTGCCTTTTACTAGTACAGTTTCACCAAGGCTTACGTCATCACCAACTGGGCGCACGTTATCGTTCGCTTTTGGCTTGATATTAAAAGTGATGTTCTCACCATCAACAGACGTTTCTTCTTGCATAATCACGGTATCAGTGCCGGCTGGCATTTCAGCACCTGTCATAATACGGATACATTGACCTTGCTGACATTCACCTTCAAATGGAACACCAGCAAAAGATTTACCCGCTAAAACTAATGTATCTGTATTCGCTAGGTCTTCCGCACGTAGCGCGTAACCATCCATTGCCGAGTTCGCAAATGGTGGTACGTTGATAGGCGAAAGAATATCTTGCGCTAGCACTAATCCCATTGCATCGGCTAATGCTACCGTTGATGTCGTTGTAGTAGAGGAAACTTGCTCAAGAATGTTTTCAATTGCAGTTTCAACGGGCATAAGGCCTGGTACGTCGCAGCATCCCATAATGGTATCCATCTCGTTATTGTTGAATTTGAATCATAGTGGCTTTGAAGTAATAGCATCAGTAAAATGATAAATATTAATCACTCTTCAAACCATGTAGTAAATCGCTTAATTATGATTTTACCCTTTATTGTTAAGGGCTGTAAGGGATTGATTATGCCAAAATTAGGCCAATTGGACTAATCCCTAATAAATGGGAGGTGTAATTATTTTCATTTGGAGGTATTCTGCGTATGTTTTTAGCGCTGGCGAGCAAAAACAGGCTCGTTTTATTGCATTTCAGCCTGTGCCAGTTGGAGGAAAAGAATGACAGTATTAAGTGAATCAGCAGTACAAGTCCGTGATGCTTTAGCGGCGCGTGGTCTTGAAACCCCAATGGTTGAACAAGTTGTAAGCCGCGAAGAGAAAAAAGAAAAGATCGAATATCATATGCGTGAGATCTTATCTTTACTCGCGCTCGATCTTACTGATGATAGCTTGGTCGAAACCCCACACCGCATTGCGAAAATGTACGTTGATGAGGTGTTTTCTGGCTTAGATTATACTAATTTCCCTAAAATCACGGTCATTGAAAATAAAATGAACTGTGATGAAATGGTACGTGTTAAAGACATTACCTTAACCAGTACGTGTGAGCACCATTTAGTAACGATTGATGGCAAAGCCACTGTGGCTTATATTCCGCGTGGTAAAATTATTGGTTTATCCAAAATTAACCGTATTGTTCGCTTCTTTGCTCAGCGTCCACAAGTTCAAGAGCGTTTAACACAACAAGTCTTAGTCGCACTTCAAACATTGTTAGAAAGTGATGATGTTGCAGTAACGATTGACGCTACGCATTATTGTGTCAAAGCGCGTGGTGTAATGGATGCAACCAGTGTAACGACGACCACGGCGCTTGGCGGTATTTTTAAGAAAAATTCGGCGACACGTGCAGAGTTTTTAAGCGGTATTCGATAAATCATGGTTTACGCTATTGTTGAAATTTAAAACAAAAATAGCGGGTTCTATTAGTAAATGATTAAAAATGCTAGTCCTTCATTGACTAGCATTTTTTTTATCCCATACTGCCTAGATTATCGATTTTTTGGCTTATATATTAAAGGTCGCAGATGGATTTAATTAAACTTTCTCGTATCAGTATGAAACACTTAATTACACTGCATGTGATGCTTGATACGTTAAGTGTAACGGCATGTGCAGAGCGATTATGTGTAAGCCCTTCATCCGTTAGTAAAACACTCAGCCAATTACGTGATAACCTCAATGACGAACTCTTTTACCGTCATGGCAATAAACTAATTTCGACCCCTTTAGCCCGCCGTTTAGGTCCAACTGTTCACCAAATGATCAGTGATATGAATCAAATCATGACTAAAGAAGCGTTTCAGCCAGAAGAGTATGAAGGGAGTTTTTCACTTGCGATGCGTGAAAGTACTTTTGAATTAATAGCTGGTGGATTATACGAACATGTTTTAAAGCAAGCGCCTCACGTACGTTTTGATATTTGGTCTAAAGACAGTATTGGTTTTGATGGTTTAACCAAAGGCATGTTGGATTTTGTGATTTTGCCACACGATCTTAGTCAGCCACCACTGATGCAAAATAACTTAGTATGGCAAACATTGTTTACCGATGAGATGGTTTGCTTAATGGCGCATGATCATCCTCTCGTCGATAAAGAACTGACAATAGAAAATTATTTAAATTGTGGTCATATTGGTATTTTAGACAGTGATTTAAGTGTGCCTTTTTTTGAAATGCAATTAACGCAACAGCACCATAAAAGAAAAGTTGTAGTGAATGTCGCAGATTTTGGTGGTGCAGCCACGATGTGCCATAACAGTGATTTGCTATTTACTTGTTCTAAACGTTGGGCTAGTACCGCATTGCAGTCTAAGGCGCTGATTGAAAAAACGTTACCGTTTAATTATGGCAAGGTTGCTTATAGTTTGGTTTGGCATCAACCAAGTATGAATGATCCAGCTCTACGTTGGTTACATCAACAGATTTTGGTTCTTTGTGGCGTTGAAGAAGAAAATAAAGTAATTGATTTACAATAGGTTAGTTGTATTGTAATGACATATTTCTGACATTATATTCGTTGAGGTTGTTATGCTCTTTTTGAACTAACGAGGAGAGCTTAATGAACACATGCCGTATACTATTAATAATCAGTCTATTTGTAACCTCAAACTGCTATGCAGATATGAACTTATCACCAAAGCAAAATGTATGGATGAATCGATCTTTATTTTGTTTACAACAAATAAATAGTTACCTTGTTGATAAAGAAAGCCTTGAACCTATGGTAGCATTTGCTGTACAAGATTTTGATAAATCACGGTTAAAAGTGATGTTATCACGCAAAGAGCAGCATATACCGACTGCTGAATCACTTCGTCAATATTACGAATATCTTCAGCAGACGGAATATCCGAAATCCTAATTTAATACATCGTAGGTGTAACTAAGTTTTGTACGCCACGTTTTGATAACCCGTCAGCTAAGTTATTAATCTCTTCTTTGCTACATTCTTGCCAGTTGAGCGCTTCACCTATTACGCCATGATGCCTGAAAGCATTGAGCTTTATTTTCACGCGGCTTGAAAATGGGCGTAAGTAATACGCCACTTTTTCTATCTGCTCGATAAAATCTGATTTATCAGGAATATGTAGCAGCCTTATTTCGTGTAATTTATTTTGAGCATGGAGGAAGTTCATCGTTTCAAAGACACGGTGATTACTTCTGTTAGTTAACCATTTATGCGTTTCATCGTGCCATGCTTTTAAGTCAATCATTGCACCATCAAGATAGGGGGTAAGGTGTTTCCAACCCGTTACGCTTAAACTGCCATTACTGTCTATCATGCATGTTAAATGTTTCAGTGATGCAGTCGTTTTTATTAAACGAAATAGTGAAATAATAAAAGGTAAATTAAGTGATGCCTCGCCACCAGAAACGGTAATACCATTAATAAATAATCTATTGTCATGAATTTTTTCAATTAATTCAGAAACAGTCATCGTCATGGTTTTGGGGCTCGCTTGTTGAGGGCAAACCTCAATACATTTATCACATTCAGTACATAATGTGTTATTCCATGCCACTTTAGTCTTTTCACTTTCCGTATGAATTGTTTGTAATGCTAGTGTTGGGCAATGTTTAACGCAGTCTGCACAATGGTTACAAACACCGATGGTTTGTGGGTTATGACAATTTTTACAGTTGTAGTTACATCCTTGAAAAAAAATCACCATTCGGTTGCCGGGTCCATCAACACACGAAAAATTAAGTATCTTACTAATAGTGGCTGAAATCATTGACTTGTTAACTCTTAATGCTCAACAGAAAGATGTGAATAATGAGGGGTCTGCTCATGACTTAATACACGAGGCAAACGTTTTAAAATGTCGGTTTGTTCACTGGCCTCTGAGCCTAACCATGTTGTATTGGTACGTGATCCTGTCTCTTTGAATTTAGCAACATCAGACAACTTAATCATATAGCCCGTGACTCGAACAAGATCGTTTGAGTGAACGTTTGCGGTAAATTCACGAAATCCCATACTTAATGCACCTTTACATAGAGTAACTAGAGCTAGTGGGTTCTGTTTGATTGTTTCATCAATAGTTAAAATATCGCTGATCCCTGATAGATAGTATTGATGATGTGCAGCTAACGCTTTAATGTGCAATACAGGATCAGGCTCTGTGCCATAAGGGATACGAATACCTGGCGTTATGTTTTGATCGCAGCTAATACCACCTTGCGAGTGCAATAACGCTCGCTGGTTATAACCATATTTCACTGGCGCATTGGTGACAATGTCACTTAATAGTTGAGTGACAGATAATGCTAATGCATTGGCTGAATCACTGTGACCATATTTTTCTGTTGAGCCAGACTTTTCCAATAATAAATTGACCGCTTCAGCCATACCATAAATACCAAACATTGGGGCAAAACGGTTTTCATCAATTAATTGTTCTTGTACTAAAAAGCTATTAAAGAAGTTTGATTCTTCATGAAGAAATGCTGAACGGGCTTCAATGAGTCCGAAAGTCATTTGGCAATAATGCGGTAGCACTTGGTTGATGAAGTTATCTACACCTGTTGCTTTTTCTGCTAGCGCTTTTAAATTTAAGCGTACAAGAGTATTTGCCCCGCCTGCTAATGGCAGTGAGTTGTAGCAACTAACAATACCAAAGCCTTGTTTACCAAATGTATCTTTAAACATAGGATAGTTGGCAATATGGGGTTTACTGCATTCACAAATATTTTGGCAAGCTTGTTCAAGTAAAGATATTGGCGATACTTCAGCGTCGTACATAAAAGTAAGATTCGGTGCGACTTGCTTAAGCTCTGCATCAATTTTTAAAATAGTACGGCAAATAATGTTATCAGTTGGACCAATATTGGCATGCATAAACGCATCGGGTAGGGTGCGATCGAGCATAATCCAAAAACGCTTTAACTTGTTGTAAATATCAGTTTCAGATTCGCGATTAATAAATGGTAACAATAAATCATCAAGTTGACCGATATACACGGGATAGTTAGTTACAGATGGTACGTGATGATAAATAATGGTGAGCGCATTGAGTGCGTCATCCAGATTTTTTGCGGGCTCTAGCTCTAAATAGCTGGAACCATTCTGTAAGTATTTAGCATAGTCGGGCAATACGTAGCGAGGCTTAAAAGGCGCATTACCTTCGAACATATCACAGATAATACCTTCATTTTTTGCTTCTAAAATTTCGTCACTGACTGACATATAGTCTACAATTGCTTCAGCTTCGAGAGAGAGAAACAATGTTTTTTGTTTCGGGCTTAATGTAGAAGAAGTAATAATCTGTTTCATTTTGGATTGTAATGACATTGCTAGTACCGTTCATTGTTATAGTTTGGCGGCACTTTAGATGAGATTGCTCATTTCCAGAAGTGAAAAAGAATTAATGTGTATTTTCCAAAATGGAAAAGTGAATTACATAAGGGAACAATATGAAAAAGTGGACAGTTTTATTCGCCATTATTGGTCTAACAACGGCATTAGTTGGCTGTAATAAAGAAGAACAAAAACAACCAGAACAGCCAAAAGAGCTTATTGGTAAAGCAAATCCTGCTTCTGTTTATTGTGAAGAGCAAGGCGGTAAACTTGAAATGAAACAAGAGGAAAAAGGTACAGTTGGTTATTGTCATTTAGCGGATGGTAAGGTTGTAGAAGAATGGGCTTTTTACCGCGAAAATAATAAATAGACTTATTTTTGAACAAAATTGAAACGAATGCACTATAAAATGCCGATCAACTCGCATTAATAAATATTTTAGATAAATGGTGTTTTTATGAGCGATATTTTAAATGGTGTTTTTTTATCTTTAAAAATCAATGTTTTATTTATGTTTGGTATGCGATATTCAGCATAAAAAATCTTGATGGGGCATAATTAATTTTTAAAGTTGCGTTATTTGAATTGTATCGTGATTGAAAATTTGTCTAAATATGCTGTTATCGGCCTTTATACAGGCTATTTCGTTTGTGTACCGTATGTATGAGCGTTACGTGGTTGTTAATGTACGTTTGGTTATTTTAATACGGATATCTTTCTTCTTTTATTAGATAAGGATCGCTTTGAAGATGTTTAATCCTCAGCGTGTTGTCACTCAACGTTTCAGCAAGCTTCTTGCTTTATCTTTGATTCTTCCAGGTAGCGCATTTGCTGTTGAGTCAGCACCTATTGCGCCACATAGTTATGTGAACATTACTGGTCCGGATCAAGGTTCAGTAGCACTTCCTCCTGTTAATGATAGAGAAGCTCCTGTAAGTACAGGTACTGTTGATTGGTCTTCTTTGAATAACCAAACAGTGTTTAGTACAAAAACGCTTTGTGCTAATTCAGTAAATAACGTTTGTTTTAAGTCTCAAATAGAACAAGCTTATATTGATAATAAGTTTTATCCTATTTGGCATGATAAGGCACTGCGTGATGAATTTGAATTACAGTTAAAAGCGGTTGCTGATACAAAAATGCTACCGGGTTTAGCACAACGTATTGCTGAAATGGATAAGCTTGAAAGTCAACAGAATGAACAAGCTTATGACTTATTAGCCACTGATACCTTCTATGTGTACCGAGCATTCCAAAACTACATTGCGACTCACCGTGATGTATTGTTCTTGTCTAAGCCGATCCAAATGAGTAAATCGATAAGCAAGTACGTAGATAGCGTTGATGCTCATCCAATGACACTTGCAAAGCTTGAACAATTACGTCCTGGGTATATTGCATTTAAACCAACAATGGATGCGATTACTAAATACCAGAATTTACCCGCGCATACATTAACATCATCGAATTTTAAGCAGGTTTATCGCAAAGGGGCAACACTGCCTAATGGGCACGAGTTGATTAAAGTTTTGTATACCCTTGGTGATATGGATCAGGCTGATTACGACCGTTTATCTGTTGAACACAATATTACGAATACAGGTGCTGTTTTTGAAAGCTTAAAAGCATTTCAAAAACGCCACGGTCTAGCAAGTGACGGCATTATTGGTGCTGCGACAGTTCAGCAACTTGTGATGCCTTATAAAGACATTGCGCGCCGTTTAGCATTGAATACGTTACGTGTGGCGACATTAAATAAGCATACTGAAGGTCGCCCTCATATTTGGGTTAATATTCCTAACTATAAGTTAGAAGTGTTTGATAAAGGTAACGTTGTATTTGAATCAAAAGTGATTGTTGGCCGCGACAGTCGTCCAACAAACCTATTCTCATCGGCTATTACGACCATGGTTGTAAACCCATACTGGAACGTGCCTATTACCATTAAACAGCATGATGTGATTCCAAAAGTTAAGCGTAATGTTGGTTATTTAAAACAGCATAATATGCAAATTCTAAATAGCTGGCGTGATCGTACTGTTATTTCACCAAGTAGTATTAACTGGGCAACTGTAAATCCTAAAACGTTCCCTCATGAATTCCAGCAAGGTCCAGGCCCTCGTAACTCTCTTGGTCGTGTAAAGTTCCTTATGCCAAATGATTACGCTATTTTTCTGCATGATACACCTTCACGCGGATTGTTCAGCAAAACTAAGCGTGATTTAAGCTCTGGCTGTGTACGTGTTGAACGTGCTTATGATCTTGCTAACTATGTGATTGAATACCAAAATCGCGGTAACATTCCAGAATTTAAGCAAATGTTAGATGCGCAAAAGCAAAAAACAGTTAGCTTGTCTAAGCGTATTGATGTCGATTTTGTATATCTAACAGCATGGGTTGATCATGATGGTAAAGTACAAATGCGTGAAGATATCTATGGCTATGATTCACCAAGCGCGACTAAGATTAAAAATAAGTTTATTACAATGAAAGATTTCGTTAAAAACTAAGTTGTAAAAAAGATAAAACCAGCACTAAGTTGCTGGTTTTTTTATACTTAAAATAAGTGAGGTACGTCAAATTGAGTAACGAAATCATATCAATACTAAGTTAAGCGAGTTATCCTCGTTACTATAAATGCGCCTGTAATTGATTATAAAGAAGGTTAACATGTTAAAAGCTATTTTTCTCGATATGGATGAAACCTTGTGTGCAACGTCTTTAGCTGACAAACATGCAGTGAAAGAACTGAAATTATATGTTAGTAATTTGTACCCACAGTTAAATGTAGACCTGTTTTTAGAACGCTATATTGCTGGTATTTATAAAAAATTAAATGACGAGTTACCTGAGTTAGTACCGCTATTAAATGATGAACTTTACTTTCGTCAAAACCTTATTCTAATGTTATTTAAAGAGCAGGGCATTGAGCTATCATTTGAAGCCGCAGTCGCTATTCAAGCATGCTTTGACCAATCACGCATGGCTGGTTTTGATTTTTTTCCTCAGATGAAAGAAACGTTGGTGGCATTGCGCAAATCATATAAATTGGTTGTGATTACCAATGGTCCTGTTTTTTCGCAACATCCAAAGTTGGCTACAACAGAAATGCAGCAATATGTTGATCATATTATTGTTGGTGGGGAAGAGCCTGAGGAAAAACCAGCATTAAGTATATTTGAAAAAGCATTAGGCTTGGTGAATTGCAAGCCTGAAGAGGTTATCCATATGGGGGATTCATTAGCGGCAGATATAGTAGGCGCTAAAAATGCTGGCATTAAGAGTATCTGGGTTGATACCCAAAAAGACAGCGATCATCAGAAATTAGCGTTCATTAAACCTGATTATATTGTTGCTAACCCAGTTGATATTCAAACAATTGTCTCGACTTTGATTTAATAACTAATATTGAGATAAATAAAAACCGCCACAGTAAGACTGTGGCGGTTTTGTTTATTATTTTCGTCTTGCTATGTGTTTACTGCTGATTATCAGCCGGTGTATGTTCGTCGTTACGTGTTTTCCATAGGGATGCGCCAATCGCGATGGAAATAGTAAGAATAATGACACATAACGATACTGCTGTTGGAATTGCCCAAGCTGTACCTACAAGAAGCATCTTCAAGCCAATGAAGCTTAGAATAAATGCAAGTGCTACACGTAGATAACAGAAACGCGTTAACATACCTTCTAGAACAAAATACAGTGAACGTAAGCCTAATAATGCAAATACGTTAGCAGTAAAGACTAAGAATGGTTCACGTGTTACTGCAAAGATTGCTGGGATGGAATCTAATGCAAACATGACATCGGTAAGGGCTATTACTGCAACCACAACAAGTAATGGTGTAGCTAACCAACCATGATCACCTTTAACGAACATTTTATGGTCGTGGTAATCATCAGCGACTTTAAAGAAGCGTTTTACAATACGAACTGGCAGCGCATCTGAGAAATCTTCTTGTTCTTCTTCATCTTCTTTCCAAAGTTTGAAGCCAGTATAAAGAAGGAATGCAGCAAAGATGTACATAACCCAATGGAAATCTTCCAATAATTGAGCACCGACCGCAATCATACCGCCACGTAAAATAAGCGCACCAACAACCCCCAGCATTAATACGCGTGGACGCAAACGCTCAGGAACCATAAATTGGCCAAAAATTAGGGCGAAAACGAATAAATTATCAACACTTAATGATTTCTCTAATAAGTAACCGGTGACAAAAGCGGTTGCTGCTTTTGAATTACTGTAGGTACTTTCTGGTGCCATCAACTGCCAATTGAAATAGATAAATACTGCAAATAAGAAAGCAAGAAAAACCCAGAATACACTCCAGATAGCCGCTTTCTTGATGGAAACTTTACCACCGCGTGTTTGATATAAATCTAACGCAAACATTAACACTGTTAAAACAGCGAACCCTTCATAGCTAAAAAGGCTCATAGAGTCTCTCCTAAAAATCGACCTTAAAGCGATAACGTATTGCCATTTTATAAACTAAATAATAAATATAAGTGTTTTATAAATATAAATTATACATCAATAATGGATAATATAATTTGGCAACAATATGTTATCGCATAAGGATTAAAAACGCGGAAGGCAGGGTAAAAGGGTGTTTCACAATCAACCTTACGCGCATTAAAAAACTCAAACCTCTAAGTGTTTGAGTATAATTGCACTTATGTGCAAGCGATAATGGCATTGGTCTCGTCAAAATGGTGCATGAATAATAATGCAAATCCATTCACGGCTGCCGGAAGTGTAAACTTCGAGATGACGACAGACGAACAATTGTGACTACTCCCCAAAACGAGGCAATTTTAGTCTTGTATAGACAAACTTTCCAGTCGTTTTTTTAAATTATTATCATATAAAGCAGTTATATAATGATACGGCGTTTTTATAACTAAGATAAGTTGTTTAATTCCTATCAGTGAACGCTGTTCTAAACTTGTTGAGCGATGAGATAAAAATACTATTGAGAATATAGGAGTGTATGTTTTTTTCTTCACGGAATAAATGATTACAGAATGTGCATAATCGCAATTAAGTGGTGATAACAAAAGGTTTCACGTTGTTAAATCTTTGTTTTTTATGTGTTTTCTCTAATGTTAAATTAGATTTTTTGATGTGATATTGCTCACAAAAACTATTGGGATGATTTAGTTTGTTATTGAAGTAGTCGTATAGTCATAACGACACTAAGTGAATGATAGAAGATGTTATGTTTCTACCTAAGGATAGTTATGGAAACAAGATTGAATACATCAGAAAAAGAGCAAATCATATTTGATTATACGCATTTCCTCTCGCTGCTTTGCAATCAGAAATGGACGTTTATTGATGTTTTTAAAAATTTTATACCGTCTTTTGAATTAAATATAAAAACAGGTATTTCTTCGCGAATAAGCCCAACCGAGAAATTACACCAACAGGCGTTGAAAGTTTTATCGAGTAGTGCCAGTGATACACAGAATATTATCCGATTGTTATTACTATCACGTAATGAAGGTATTAAGAGTGTCTTGCTATTATTACCTTTTGCCTTAGAAGACGAACAATTAAAAAAAATAGAAAAAAAAGGAAAGTGTAAATTAGAAAAAGAAAATGGTAATAGTGAAAGGCTATTAATAACATTATTATGAAATATAAAATATAAAGAAGGTGTCAGTCTACACCTTCTTTATATGTATTTGTTAGAAAACTACCAGAATAACCAAGTGAATATCGTCAGGAAGAGAGTGCACAAGATATTGAGATAAATACCTACTCGCATCATTTCTCGTTGTTTTATAAAGCCTGTACTAAAAACGATCGCATTAGGTGGCGTTGCAACAGGCAGCATAAAGGCGCAAGAAGCGGCAATTGCAATAAGTGCAGATAAGACGACTGGTGACACACCTAATGCTTCCGCAACCGTTGCAAATACAGGAATTAACAGTGCAGCGCTGGCTGTATTGCTTGCAAATTCAGTGAGAAAAACAACAAATATAGCAACAATTAAAATAGTCAGGAATAAACCGGCTTGGTTTAAAAACACACTTAACTCATGTGCTAAGAAAACACTTGTTCCCGTACTTTTTAATATGTTACTTAAGCATATTCCGCCACCGAATAGAATAAGTACTCCCCAATCAGTTGATTTTTGAATATCTTTCCAACTAACCACTCGAGATGCACATAATAATACGATGGCACTTAAAGCAACGAGTGTATCAAATTTAGCAAACCCACCTAACAATGTATTAAGTGGCTTACTGAAAATCCAGCAACTAACCGTTAGAAGGAAAATAGCCAACGTAAGAAACTTTCCTTTTGTCCAAGGAACAGGGATGTGGTCAATTTCAAAGGTATGATTTAAATTTGGTTTGAGAAGAACATATAACAGGCCAACGGTTATCGGTAACAATAAAAGACTAACAGGAACCCCAAAGTACATCCATTCGGTAAAGTTTAACCCAGCCTCTGCTGCCGCAATGGCATTGGGAGGGCTGCCGACAATCGTAGCAATACCACCAATACTCGCACAATAAGCAATACCTAGTAGGGTAAATACATAAGTATTATGACCTGTTTTGCTATTTACTTTATTTAATACGCCGAGTACTAATGGCAGCATCATTGCGGTAGTCGCTGTATTACTTATCCACATTGATAGTCCTGCAGTGACACCAAAGAGCATTAATACCGCGACAGACATTTTACCCTTTGCTGCTATTAACACTTTATCTGCGATAACTTGATCAAGTTGCTGTTTATGCAATGCTGCAGCTAAAGCAAAGCCTCCTAAAAAGAGGAATATAATTGGGTTGGAGAAGTTTGCTAATGCTTGCTGAGTTTGAAAAATATCGAAAAATACGGCTAGTAAAGGAACAAGAATAGCAGTGACACTGACATGCAGTGCTTCAGTTAGCCATAGTATAGCGATAAAGCTTAATATACTAAGCCCTAATGTAACATTTTCATCAAAAGGCAGCGTGTTAAGTAACGTTAAAAATAAAAGTATATCAGCAATGATAATTAAACTATTACGATTCAATATCCATTGTTTAATTGTGAGTGTAAGCGCTGTCATAGCGTTTCTCCAGTAGCAAGAGGCTTAGTAATTAATACATCTGGTTGCGCTTTAATATAAGGGGGGTTGACGATGGAATTTGAGACTTATGTATGTAATTGGTTAATTTGTAATGATAATTAAGGTGGTCAATTGTTTTTGCGGTGTTAATGGTGAGTGTCGTTTCACTTTTGATTCAAAATATTAAGAAAATACACGTATTCTCATTATTCCAATGAGTAATAAAACACCCGTCATTTATAACTTATTGATTTGTAAATCTGTTAATGAGTAATAACCTGAGCGGTGGCAGCAAAAAATGGAAATTATAATCGTTGTTGCTTATGTTATTATATGTCTTCGTCAAAAAAGTGACTTTGAAATCAACAATAAAATGGCAGCGTTATGGCTAGGATGCAAAAAAAAATAAAAAGTGCAGAGTTAAATAAGAAAATTAAAGCTGATGTGTTTCATCATATGAAAGATGTAAAGCATCGATTTCTGAGGGCGATGAAAGAAAAAAGCTAAGGATAGGGCGAAAAGAATAAGCCAGTAAAAATACTGGCTTTATGCTTTAATTTGAAGTGTTATTTTTCAGT
>NZ_JADQAQ010000011.1:61482-68689 GCF_022129445.1 Photobacterium sp. Ph5 | reverse complement strand
AGCTTCAGTAGCTTCAGTAGCTTCAGTAGCTTCAGTAGCTTCAGTAGCTTCAGTAGCTTCAGTAACTGCCGAATTGGGGAGCTGCTTTTGAGTGCTGTTAGCAGAAGGTGGCGCAATATCGTCACTGATAATAGGTTCAGGTACTGGTTTAATTATGGGTTCTTTAGGCCCTAGAAATTTAGGCTGAACATTCAATATAAATAGATCACTTAACGCTTTAACACGAGCAAGTACTTCTCTAATGCGAATTTTCAGTTGCGCAGTACCATTGGGTTCATGTACTGCTAAGCATGTCGCTTTAATTTTATAACTATCTGCAATAAAGAGAGCGCGTTCGCAATGGAATTGTTGAGTAATAATTGTGAAATTATCTGCTTCAAACACTTCCTTTGCGCGAACAATAGAATCAAGCGTTCGAAATCCTGCGTAATCTAAAGTGATTTTATCGTCAGGAACTCCTGCTTTTAACAAGTCTCGCTTCATTGTCCAAGGCTCATTATAAGAGCGGTGTGCATTATCGCCGCTGAGTAAAAAATAATCTATTTTACCTTGTTTATATAAATCCAATGCGGCTGTAATACGATATTCATAATATGGGTTTAGTGTCTTAGCTATATATTTACTTGTACCAAGAACTAACCCTACAGAATGTTTGGGTACTGTAGAAATGTCATGATAAATACGATCAGATGTACGGGCTGAAACCCAACGATCAAATAACAATAATGTTGAAACAAATAAGATACAGATAACTGCAGAAATACGGATTAGATTGAGCAGCTTCATAATCATCCACGAAAGCACAAAGTTCTTATCTTATATCTTACCTTAATCATTTAATGAAATGTCTATTAATTAAGGGATAAATGTCTGTGTTTTGTCATTTTATTTTATGACTGCTGAAATAATATTCAATAATAACAAGTAAAAAGAGCAGTATTACTTTCATAAAAAAAGGTGCCAGATTGGCACCTTTTTTAACTGAGGCTTAGAACGACGTTCGTTTGTAGCGACGATATTCTGATTTCCAGAAGTTAGCATCGATTTTTTCACGGATACGTTCGTCGGAGTTTTTAGGTGCTTTATGTTGTTCTACCGCTTTCTTTGCAACGGCAAAAGCAATTTTACGTGAGACTTTCTGAATATCTTCTAATGGTGGTAATAGAGGACCATGACCATGAATAGCAAGTGGTGAACACTCTGCTAATGCTTGGCTACTTTCCATTAGCATTTCATTGGTAACACGGCGAGCATTAACCGCTAATACCCCTAAACCAATACCAGGGAAAATATAACTGTTGTTGCATTGCGCGATTGGATAAGTTTTACCCTCATAAATCACGGGATCAAATGGTGAACCTGTTGCGACAAGAGCATTACCATCTGTCCAACGGATCAAATCAAACGGTGTTGCTTCAACACGGCTTGTTGGGTTGGAAAGTGGGAAAATGATAGGGCGTTCGCAGTGAGCGTACATTTCACGGATCACTTCTTCACTAAATAGTCCCGGTACACCAGATACACCGATTAAAATCGTCGGCTTTGCATTCCGCATAACATCAAGGAGTGAGATGTTATTATCTGCCACATCCCAATCAGCTAATTGTACATTTTTCTGAACAAGTGCTTGTTGGAAGTTAAGCAGGTTTGGCATTCCATCAATGAGTAGTCCCCAACGGTCAACCATGAATACTTGGCTGCGAGCTTGTGCATCAGAAATACCTTCAGACACCATTTGTGCAATAATCGCTTCTGCAATACCACAACCTGCTGAGCCCGCACCAAGGAAGGTTACACGTTGCTCAGACAGTTTATTGCCTGCTGCTTTACATGCTGCAAGTAGAGAACCAACAGTTACCGCTGCTGTACCTTGAATATCATCGTTAAAGCAACATACTTTATCTTTGTAACGCTCAAGCAAAGGCATTGCGTTTTTTTGTGCAAAATCTTCAAATTGAATTAGTGCTTCAGGCCAACGTTGTTTAACGGCTTGAATGAATTCATCAACAAACGCATCGTACTCTTTTCCGGTAATACGGGTATGGCGCCAACCCATGTACATAGGATCAGATAAACGTTGCGGGTTATTAGTACCAACATCAAGAACAACAGGTAAAGTATAAGCCGGACTGATACCACCACACGCGGTGTATAAAGAAAGCTTACCAATCGGAATACCCATACCACCAATGCCTTGATCACCTAAACCAAGAATACGCTCACCGTCGGTTACCACAATCACTTTAACGTTTTGACGAGAAGCATTGTTTAGCATGTCTTCAATACGATCACGGTTTGGGTAAGAAATGAAAAGGCCACGACCGCGACGGTAAATATTTGAGAAATCTTCACACGCAGAGCCCACTGTAGGGGTATAAATGATTGGCATCATTTCTGTTACGTGGTTTTCTACCAAACGGTAAAACAAGGTTTCATTGGTATCTTGGATATTTCGGAGATAAATGTGCTTATCCATATCGTTATCAAACTTTAGATATTGCTGATAAGCACGTTCAGTTTGTTCTTCAATAGATTCAATAGCTTCAGGGAGAAGCCCTTCAAGGTTAAAGAACATACGTTCTTCGACAGAGAATGCACTACCTTTGTTTAGAAGAGGTGTTTCAAGCAGTGCAGGACCTGCATAGGGGATATATAAAGGTCTTTTATCGTTGTTCATGCAAATAGGCTCTGTAGCTAGAAGGTTAAAGTTGAAAACAAGCAAGAGTTTTCAATCGGTCACTAATGCTAGAACGTCAAAGATAAGAATACAAAGGGTATGATCACTTATTTAGAAAGTTGGGTCATATTATTTGTGAAAATGCTGTTTTTTTAATTGATTATTTGCTTTAGTGGCACTTTTTGGCGATTAACAATGTAATTAGTTTATATGTGTGAACTAATATCATATTTTATAAATCATCTTGTTAAACAATATAGTCTCTGTCACGACTTCATACTAAATTCAAAAAAATTAACCAACTATGGGATAGAGTAACAATACATTCACGCAAGGAGGTGTGCCATGAAATACTACTTAGCGAAGGTTTCAGTATTGGTCGACGGTAATGTTTACTCTTCAGATGTTAAAGCTGAATCGTTTTTGGAACGTGATATGAAGGTAGCTGGGCTTCAAGAAGATCTTGGTCCACAAGACAGTGTTGTTTCGATTGATTATTTTACGTCAAGGATTCATAGCGAAAATAAATGAGTAAAGTAGATATAGCCACTTATTGATAATCAGTAAGTGGCTTTTATTTACCTATAAATTAAGCAGATCAGTAATGCCAAGGGAAGCGGCTAAAGTCTTGATCACGTTTTTCTAGGAACGCATCACGACCTTCTTGTGCTTCTTCAGTACCGTAAGCAAGACGTGTTGCTTCACCAGCAAAAAGTTGCTGACCGACTAAACCATCATCTGGAAGGTTGAAACCGTATTTCAGCATGCGCATTGCTGTTGGTGATTTACTTGTGATTTCTTTACCCCAACGAAGCGCTTCTTCTTCTAGTTCAAAGTGATCAACAACCTTGTTCACCATGCCCATTTCATAGGCTTCTTGTGCGCTGTAATTAAAGCCACAGAAGAAGATTTCACGAGCACGTTTTTGACCGATCATTTTAGCCAGATACGCAGAGCCGTAACCAGAATCGAACGATGCAACATCAGGATCTGTTTGCTTAAATACGGCATGTTCTTTAGATGCCAGCGTTAAATCACAAACAACGTGTAAGCTATGACCACCGCCAACAGCCCAACCGGGAACAACAGCGATAACTACTTTTGGCATAAAGCGGATCATGCGTTGTACTTCTAGAATATGAAGTCGACCCATACGCGCAACGTCAGCAGTACCCGCTTCTTCGCCTTCATACTTATAGCCATCTTTACCACGAATACGTTGATCACCACCCGATGAGAATGACCACTGGCCTTTATGAGATGGGCCATTACCCGTTAGTAGTACACAGCCTACATCAGACCATTGACGAGCGTGTTCGAGTGCGGTGAAAAGCTCATCAACTGTTTTTGGACGAAATGCATTAAGGCAATCTGGACGATTAATTGCGATACGAACAGTGCCCTGATCTTTTGCACGATGATAAGTAATATCTTCAAAATCAAAGCCTTCAACTTCGTTCCAAAGCTCAGGATTAAATATGGTTTTCGTTGTCATGTGGCGCTGCCTCCATAAGTTGATGCTGTAAGGCTAGGGAGTTACAAAAAAAAGTCAATTTTTCGATGAAATTAGTAGTAGTTACATAAAGAAATAAAACGTAATTGATGATGGAATAAACAATTAGGCTGATATGAATAGCAAGTTTAATGAATATTATGATTCTCACTGACAATGTAGGTAATAATTGCGAAAATAGCGTTGAATTCATTAAAGATATATTAAATATGCAGAACGACTTACCTATAGATAGCATTGAGCAACAATTTAAAGCCTTGTTACGTGATGAACATATTGTTGTTGAAGCAGAAACGGGATCGGGTAAATCAACCCGTTTGCCACTATGGGCTACTATTTATGGAAAAGTACTGGTGGTTGAACCTCGACGGGTTGCTTGTACATCGCTAGCTGAATATTTATTAACAGAAGAAGCAAATCCTGACCAGTTATCCGTTGGTTATGCGATTCGTTTTGAACATAACTTTGATGAAAATACGGATATTATTTATGCGACCCCCGGTGTTGCATTACGTTGGTTAAGTGAAGGTAATTTAGCTCAGTTCTTAACAATTATTATTGATGAGTTTCATGAAAGACGTTGGGATACTGATCTTCTGCTCGCGTTACTCAAACAGCAGCAATCTCATCGTTTAGTTATTACTTCTGCAACGATTGATAGCCAACGGTTAGTTAACTATTTATCTGCACAGCACTTACAAGCAAAAGGACGTAATTTTGCGGTGAATGTGTTGCATCATGCCTCTGATAGTCGAGATATGCCCGATGTGATGAATATCGATAAGCGGATAACTAGCTTGGTTAAAACGCATATTGATAGCCACCAAGATATTTTGATTTTTTTACCCGGAAGAAAAGAGATAGCGTCAACGCAAAATGCACTAACGCAACAGTTTAGTGAGCAAATACAAGCTGGATTAATGGATATTATTCCATTACACGCTTCCGTTACCGATGATGAAAGAAAGCGGGCTCTAACACAAAGTGATAAGCAACGCATTATTGTTGCGACAAATGTGGCTGAAACCTCGGTAACAATCCCTGGGGTTACGTTGATCATTGATTCTGGTTTAGAGCGTCGTACTCACCAGAGAAACGGTCGAACAGTACTATCATTACACGCTATTTCCAAAGCAAGCTCAGAGCAGCGGAAAGGGCGTGCAGGACGCGTAACGGATGGCGTTTGTATTCGCTTGTATGGTAAAGCCGCAGCGTTAGAGTTATTGACACCGCCAGAGTTGCAACGTGAAGAGTTAGTAGAAGCCTATTTGGCTGCTTTATGTTGTAACGCAAAACTCAGCCAACTTTCGTTTATTGATCCTTTACCTGAAAAAACCTTTGTTGCAGCGCAGCAGGTATTGTTGGCTATGGGTGCTATGACTGAAAATGAAGTTATTACTGATTATGGCCGTTGTTTATATCAACTTCCTATCGATACTTTATTTTCTCACTTGATAACAGCAATGGATACCCGAGCAAATAAAGAAGCGATGGTTGATCTTGCTGCTGCATTGTCTATTCCGCAACGGTTATGGCAACCACCGCGTTCAGAAGAAAATATAGAACAATTATATCGATGGCTGGGTAACGTGTTTTGTGATGCAACGGCATTAATAAAAATGGTGCGCATGGATGAGTGTCCAGAATGGCTAGCGGTAGATGAAAATATGCTAGCAGAGGCGCGTTTGTTATCAGTTCAAATGCGAGAGTTGCTTGAACTTCCAGAGCTGTCTGTTGCTAGCCGTTTCAAACGTGAACTATGGCAAGATGCGGTCATAAAGGCGGTACCTGAATTGGTTTTTCTTCGTCGGGAAAAACGTCAGCAGGCAATGAGTAACGGTATTATTGAAGTCAGTAGTGCGAAAGATTCATTAATTGATAATCAGCCGATAGATGGGGCATTATCTCAAGCTGTGATCGTATTTGATCAATTTGCCTTACCAGGTAGGGGGGTTAAACAAAATCGTATTTTGGCAACGTGTAGCTCACCCGTGACCTTGTCACAAATAAATAATGCTGAGTTAGGTGAGTTAGTTCAAGGTGATACGGTAGAACAGCAAGATGGTACTTTTAAAACTGCGGTGCAAAGGATCTATGCGGGACGGGTGATTGATACTCGATGGATTGAACCTGAAGGGCAATCAGCACGTTTTGCTATTGTCGATATGCTACTTGCTGGTGAAGTCATGCCTGATCTTGCACCTCGAATTATTTCAGATATCTCGCAGTGGAATTTATATCTCGCATTGGGTTTATATAATGCAGATTTTGTTAAACGTGAACCTGATTCGGTTGATGTGATTGAATGGCTATCACAACAAATCGAAGACTTAGGTATTGAACACATTGATGATCTTGAACTCTTTGAACCTTCCGATTTTACCTTTGAGGGGATCCCTGAATGGGAACGACAGGAGTTTGATGAACGTTACCCGCGTGAAGTTAAACTCACTGATCTTGTGATGGCAATAGAATATGACATTCATCGTAAACTTGTTATTGCAAATTATCAGTCTGGCAACCGTAAACCAGATCCAAAACGATGGGAATTACCACGGTGGCAAGGATGGCGAGTACAGTATAAAAAAGCCAGTCGAACAATTGATATTAAATAGTATTATTTATTGTGTTGAGGCTTCAGCATTAAGAAAACGTTATTCGATGATGATAATACCATCCGGTGTAGTTGGTTGAATTGAACTATAAAATAACGCACTACCGTTGTTGTTAAATAAGAGAATTAAAATTGAATTCATCGAACTTGTTACTCTTATGACACCGTTAAAATCACCATTTAAAATAGTACCCGACACAAGTTGGCTTGCTGCAATAGGAATAATATCACCAGTATCTAGCTGATTAAAATCATGGTAGATAGCGATACTCAATGTCTCTGTTGTTTTTAAATTGATGGTGATTGACAGATCGTAAGAGGTATTGAAATCAAAATCGTCAGGGACAACTAAATCACCCCAACCATTGTTTGCATCAGGTGATGCTGGTGGCGTAGGCTTTTC
>NZ_JADQAQ010000011.1:0-61382 GCF_022129445.1 Photobacterium sp. Ph5 | reverse complement strand
AGGTTCAGGTTCAGGTTCAGGTTCAGGTTCAGGTTCAGGTTCAGGTTCAGGTTCAGGTTCATTTAATTCAGTTTGTTCGTTGTTTTCATCTATGGGGTTTATAGTTGACGTATCCTGATCTGGTTCAATAATTGTCTCGGCGTCATTATCCGTGTTGTTTGTATCACTATCAGGTGTTGTTGATGGTAAGAGGGCAATGGGGAGTGGAATCGCTTCACTACTTGGTTCGTTAACCACAATCGAACTTGCAATAGCACTATTTTCTTCAGCGGTATTTTGACCGTTACAAGCAATTTGAGTAAGCAGCAAACATGCGAAAGATATTGTCAATATAGGTTTCATGGCAGAAATATAATCGGCTTATACAACACTGTTTCTAGTGAGAACTGTATAAGCCGATTTTGTCTTATTTAGTTACTAATATTAATGCCATCAGCATTTACCGGAACTACAGTTTGAAACGGTGGTATGTTTGTATCGGGATACCAAGCTTCTATTAATAAGTTCTTGAGAGTCCCCGTCGCTGCAATAACACCATTAAAATCACCATTAGCAATTTGACCTGAGATAATGCGACTACCCGCGATAGGGGTAATTGAACCATCATCCGCAACAGTAAAATCACCGTAAACGCTTAGACTCATTGGTTCCGTGGTATCTAAGTCAATTGTAATTGGCATGTCGTAAGTAGTACTTAAATCGAAATTATCAGGAATAACAAGATCTTCAAACTTTGCACTACTACCACCTGTTGGTACATCAAGAACTGGAGGAGATGCTGCTGGTGTATCCGTTGCTGGTGGGGCAACTGTACTTGCAGTATCGTCATCACCGCCGCCGCCACCACAACCAAACAGGAGAGCAGCACTAAAAAGTGTTACATATAAACTTTTCATCATTAATACTCCTCACCATTATTCAAAGAGTTTGCTAACAACGGCATTTGCACGCAAATACCAGTCAGTGTTTGTTGAACCACCAGATGTTGCAAATGCAGATAAATCAGGATAGGCATCAAGAATGTTGGTACCTTCACTTGGGTGATCCCAAGGAACATCAATTGCAATAGCCCATGGCACACCATTTGTATTATGGTACGTGTCACAACTTACTCCTGGACAATCACCATCGACGTAAGCTGATGTATCATCATCTGTAGCAAATAAAGCAGTATTTGCTTTACTGGTAACATCATGGTTTTTCAAGTGAATTTCAATGGCACGACCGTCACTTGCACGTGTACCATCACCATGATCGATACCTGGAGTACCGAAGATGAATGGGTTGAGTGGCATGCTTGGCCCACTTGCTGCGGCAATTGGCGTGGTAAATGGAATACTAGCCTCAAAAACAAACTGATCAGTTGCATCGTCGCTACATCCTGTCCATACACGATAGTAACTACCTAATGTGCCTGAACATGTTGGCGCTGTTATTTCAGTTTTTAAATTATTACTGATAATAGCAACAGCATCTGTAGTACCAGATTCTAGTATTTGAGTAGTATGTAACGTAGAGCCGTTGATAACCAGTTTAGTTCGGTCTGAATCAACAGCACCTGTTGCAATACCATCAAATTTAACAGCAAAACCATTGGCAAAGTCAGCACCGTAAGCACGAAGGCTGCCGTAAATATCGTAACGAAGAATATCGCCTGCAGCATCTTTCACTGTGTCAACACGGTAGTAAAGGGCAACGTCATTGAAATCAAAGTCACCTGCTTGTGGCCAATCATCTTCATAAACGAGTGTGACCCAAGAACTAGATGATGGGTACCAGTTATGAGTAACGGTTTGAGCATCAACTGTCACCTGATGATCTTCGACTTCACCATAGGATACCCCGCCATATGAAAGAGTACCTGTATCTTTAGATATTCTGAATCTCGCCCATAATTGCCCTGTAGCAGCATCATCCGGCACTCTAACCTTTAGTAAATAAGTGGCTGGTGTTACGCCATCACCACCGGCTAACAGTTCATCTGTAATAGCATGTTCTGTTGATTCATCAAATACGCCATTATCATTCCAGTCGATCCATGCATTAACATAACCTGGTGCAGACCCACCAACACTAACTTGAATGAGGGCATCAGAACCTTGTTTGAAATTGGCTGGGAATGAAATACCGTCCTCATCGTTAGGAGTACCATCGGCATCGTCTGAATTTGGTGAGATTAATGCTGCACCTTCTGTATCAACCTCACTACCAAAGAAATAATTCACTTCTGAAATGTTATAATGTCGAGCCCCGTTTGAGGTAAGGGCTGTTTTGTAGGTATCGGGAGCATCACCAAAGTCTGTATTTGCAGCCAAAATAGGCGCATTAGCACAACGGGCACCATCATTCCAATCAGATTCTGGACCGCTTGAGTATTGGACCGCTACAGGATTTAAGCTAGCTAAATCTGTCAAATCAAGCTGGAAAACTAAACCGTCTTGATTTCGGCTTAAATACATATAACCGCTTGAGTCAAAGTATTGTGCACCGAAGGTTGATGAACCAGATATATTGGTATCACCAATTTCATTAAATGTCGCAGATGCTGTACTGTAATTGATAATCTCATAGAGCTTTTTACTATCATTATCGACTGCAAATAAGCGACCGCCACCAGCTGGATGGAATGCCATATCTGTCAACGAAACATTGGCGTTACCTGATGACATTACTTGCGTTGCGACAAGAGTCGTTAAATCAACTTCCCATAAACCATCATTCGTGCTGTAAAGATAATATTTATTATTGTATACATCACCAGTATTGAAAATTTGACCTGAAGGTAAACCGGTAACGGCTACATTTTCACTTTGGAACAGTTGATTGACCCTAACCACATTGACATTGACGATATCAAAGCCATAGATATAAGCGTCAGATTCGTTGTAACCAACCGCATTAACTGAGGTGGTCATAGGATCCGAGTTGTGATAAAAACCCGAAGATAAGTCTATTTGATACACCACACTAGTAGGGTTACCTTGGAATAGGAAAGCATCACTTGGACACCCTCCATTATCAGTAAACGGGTGCGGTATGATGCTGTAGGCCGAGCTAGAAACTAAGGCTAACGAGCATGCTAGTAAAGAGTGTCGTAAACACTTCATATCTTTGCCTCACTCAGTTAAAAATACTTATGGACATTCATTGTTTTGTTCATCATTGATAAAATGTACAAGTTTCAAGCCAACAAATATTTAATAAGGCAGTAATGTCAGTGTTTGTATCTATATGATTGTTAATGGAAAGTTTTTTTATATCATCCCATTGTTTGTAGCATATAGCGAACTTATAAAAATAAGTTTCATAATGAAAATATTAATTAGACAGGAGTATCTATGTATTTATACCTGTCGTTGATTACAAATAAACAGCACGTCAGATTTTATCCGTCATAAGTGCTTACATGTTAATAACTTTATCGTGTTATTAAACGTTGCCTATTAAATGATTGCTTTAATTGTCTAGTAAAATATATAAAGGTGCATAGGTATTAGTATATGATCAAGTTTGCACTCTCTATATAGAATAGGTGTTGATAATAAAACTATCAAGAAAGGAGAGGGGAAAGAAAAGAGCTAATAAATAGCTCTTTGAATCAATTAATGAGCGGCGTTCTGAGCGCTAATCTTTGCTTTTATAAATGCGGAATGATCAAGGTAAATTAAATCTGATACTTGTCGAATAACGGCTTCTTCTTGTGGGTCAACCACGCCATCTGCATAAGCAACTTCCCACATAGCCTCTATAAGCTGGTAACGCTCTGGCTGTTCAAGTGACCGTAACTTATTAGTAAAATCATAAAGAGAAACAGAAGCTTCAGCTTGTTGTTGTGCTTGATCTAGTAATTGTTTTGATGTTGCTTCATCTATTTCAAGTAATTTTATTAAGAGTTGATTTTTTGCTTTCTCTTCTCTTGGATCATGTTCATGATCGGCACTGGCGACTTCACATAATAAAGAAGCCATAGCCAAATGAAGTGCTGGTGTGTCAATAGCTTCATTACTATGTGGATCACTTACCAGTTGTCGAAATAGTGTACGTAGCGATTTGAACATTATTATCCTTATTATATTTTTCTATTATATTAATAATTTAATAATATAGTTGATAAATCAATATTAAAAATAACAAAATTGGATTACATATATGTAATTAATTTATTTTATCAGTATTCATTATATCCATTTTCTTCGATAAAAAAGGACTAGTTGAAGTATTAACACACCAAATAATAGACTGCAGAATATATAAAATGCCCAATGGTCTTGTGCACCGGGAATCCCACCTAAATTAACACCTAATAATCCAGTTAAAAAGCCAAGCGGCAAAAAAATTGTTGTGATTAAAGAAAGAAAATATAAACGCTGATTTAAAGCTTCAGATTGTAAACTCATTAGCTCTTCTTGAGTGACATTAGCACGTTCACGAATAGCGTTTAAATCGTCAAGCACATGGATTAATTTCTCATTAACTTCATGAATCTTTTGCTTATCAGATAATGAAAGGAGTGGAGTATCTATTGTAAGTAATTTAGCGATAGCATCACGCTGTGGTGTGACGTAGCGACGAAGATATACCGTTTCTCGTCTTAACTGTGCAATATTATTACGTAAATTTTCGTCACTATTATTCATTACCTGATCTTCAAGTAAGGTTAACTTGTCATCAAGAGAATCAATTACTTCTATTTTATGACTCGTAAGATGATCACAAAGACAAAGAATAAATGCCCCAATCGTTTTAGGTCCATAACTGCCATTAATATGCGCAGCAACGCGATCTAGTGCTCTTACGGGGCGATCTGAGGTTGTGATAATTGTATTACGAGTGTAGTAACCTCGAATTGATACCATTTCTGATGGAATTTCAGAAGGGTTATCAGAATCTAAATCAATGCCACGTAATGATAAAAAAAAGCCATCTTTAGTTTGGTTTAAGCGAGGGCGAATACGTTGCGTGGTGAGTGCTTCTTTTTCGATATCAGGTAAATCACTATTTAGGATCCACGCTAGACCTTGTTCATCGGTATAGTTTAAATGGATCCACAATAGTCCATCATCACTGCTCCAGTTATTGATTTGATCGAGAGAAAGTGGTGACGAACCACTACTACTTACATCAAGTTTATAACTATATATAAAGCAGTTTTGCATCTTGTGATCCTTTCATCGTTAAATGAGTTTATGGCTAATAATCTCAAATAATTGAGTTTTATCATTATTAGCTTAACCGATATATTCCTCGGAGAGAAAAAAATAATAGATTTATGCAAATAGTAAGGAACATTTGTTTATGTTTTAGGCTGAAATTGAATCCGAAATTGTCGTGGGGTAAAACGACTCCAACGTTTAAAACGAGTACTAAAGTTAGTGGGGTTTGGGTATCCACATAAATCACTTATATGTTGAATTGGCCAGTTGGTAGTAGTCAGCAGCCCCGCAGCATGTTCCATTCGGATTTGAGTTAAATAAGCAATGGGAGATTGTTGGTAATACTGCTGACATAATCGATGAAAATGCGGCTCAGAGCATGGGTACAGTGAGGCTAGTTCGGTGACTTGCCACGGGTAGTGTAACTGGCTTTTCGTTTGTTGAAAAACATGCTCTAAACGGGTAAGTGCCTTAGGGGAGTGAGAGGCGGTTTGGGTATTAACTAATAAACAGATCTGTTCGGTAATACTCTTGCATAGCGCATCACCTAATGGGTAGCTGAAACTTAAAGATTCGCTTAAGCAAATGATAGTTTTAAATAGTAATGAGCCTGATTGTGAATCTTGATAGGTAATATCATGAGGTAAGCTCTTATCCCAATACTTATCTTTTTCAAGCATAACCCATGCAACATCCCAAAGAAGGTCAGGGTTATCATCAGGGTTGATGACAAAGCCATTCTCATAACTGGGCGGTACATAAATAACACTGCCGGTTTCTAATGCCCATTCACCGTCTGGTGTTTTCAATAACCCCTTACCACCCGTTGTATAGAGCAGCATATACATGTCTGGGCTTCTTCGATAAATACTGAATGCCTCTTTGCCATAATTAATGCCACATTGAAGGATTTTTTGTTTCTCAAGTTCAATCGATTGTACTTGATCAATAATGATAGATTGGCATTTTGGCGAAATAGTAAAAGTATCAATATACCCCATTACAGAGCTCCAAAATTAAAAATGATAGTCTGGCAAAGCTTTTTGATTGCTTAGAATAAACGTGTTTGAATAAACATAGGTATGATCAGCTTCACAGTAAGATAACAATTAATAGGTGGCGGTCATGCAACACTGGCGATACTCAGCAGATAAAACATTTTGGCAAAAAACATGGCGTCTAGCGTTGCCAGTATCAATGCAATCTATGTTGTTTTCACTACTTGGTTTAGTCGATGTCATCATGGTCTCTAAACTCGGTGAGTCACAAGTTGCCGCTGTAGGTATTGGTAACCGCATATTTTTCTTTAATTTATTGCTTGTTGTTGGCGTCAGTGGAGCAGTTGGTGTACTTGCGGCACAATATTTTGGCGCAGGGAAAATGGAAGGGGTGAGGCGCACCTTGTTGCAATCTTGGGTATGCGCAATCTTTCTAACATTACCTTTTGCTGTCGCATATCGTGTTTTTCCAGAGCAAATTGTTTCTTTGGTTAATGATCAATCCGACTTTATTCACTATGCGCGAGATTATTTGTATGTCTGCGGCTGGAGCATTATTTTTACAGCTATTGTTGTACCGCTTGAATCTGCTTTACGTGCAGTAGGCGAAGCTAAAATGCCAACGTATGTTGGGCTGGTGGCTGTCATTATTAATGGCGTACTTAATGCGCTATTAATTTTTGGATTATATGGTTTTCCTGAAATGGGTGTTGCTGGTGCCGCGCTGGGGACAACGATTTCGCGTGGCGCACAAACAGTTATTTTGCTGTTTATTACTTATAAAACCTATAAAAAAGTATTACCAACACAGGAGGATATAGAGCCAGCAAGTAACGCCAAAGCAAGGAAACGTTATTTTAATGTCGCTTGGCCTATGATTGTTCATGACGGTGCATGGGCGATGGGAATACTTGTTTATAGCGTTATTTTTGCCAAATTAGGTGTAACAGAGCTTGCCATCATTAGCTTATTATCGCCGATAGAAGCGGTATTAATTTCTGCCTTTATTGGTTTTGCTGTTGCTGCATCAACGATTTTGGGGCATGAATTAGGCGCTGAAAATTATCAACGAGCGTTTCATCAGTCGTGGTTCTTTCTAGCTTTGAGTGTGTCTATTGCTTTTGTGCTAGGTGTGTCTATTTGGTTATCGAGTGGGCTTGTTGGAGAGTGGTTGGCAAAGGCTCAAGCACCGAACCTTGAAATGTCGCTGAATGTTACCTTAGTGATGGCGTTAGGTATGTTCCTAAAAGTGTTCAATATGGTGGGTATTGGAGGGGTATTACGTAGCGGTGGCGACATCAAATACAGTATTTTTATCGATTTATTCGGCCAATGGGCAATAGGCATTCCTTTAGCCATACTCACGGGTATTGTTTTAGGCTGGCCATTACATTGGGTACTTGTTGCTATATTGGCAGAAGAAGTAGTGAAAGTTGGACTGACAACTTATCGTATTTATGGGCGTAAGTGGCTAAAAAATCTTGTTAATGATGATGACGAAGCGCAGCGTCAATCGCTAATCGCATAATAGCGCTTATTTTATTGGATATTAACATCGAAACAGGTCGACTTAAGGCTTGTTTACGAGGTTTTTTTGTTAAAATTAATACCAATTTGATCATAGGTTTACCATCTAAACAGGCGTGAGTATTTTATTGATTGCTATTAATGATCATTACCTATTAGTAATTGTCTTTTAAGCGGCTCTCAGATTATTTCATTTGTGATAGAATTAACAAAAATTTCGAATCGCCAAGTGATACTGAGCGAGTTTTCATCAGATGTTCTCGGTATCCATTAGTCATAGAAAGACAGGAATTACATTGAGTCAGTCGAATCAAACTCAAGCAGACGTGTTGAATAACGAAAAAACATTAAAGTCTGCGATTAAAGATTGCATGATGCGCGATCGTTTTCGTCTACACAAACGTGTACAAGGCGCATCAAGAATTAAAAACGAAAAATCCAAGCACGCTGTATTTGACGAAATTGCATTAGAGATTGCGAAATCAATGCAAACGGTGGAACGTCGCCGTACTCAGCGTCCAAAAATCATTTACCCTGCACAGCTACCCGTAAGTCAGAAGAAAGATGATATTGCTGAAGCGATCTTAAATAACCAAGTGGTTATTGTGGCGGGTGAAACGGGTTCAGGTAAAACTACTCAGCTACCTAAAATCTGTTTAGAAATCGGTCGTGGTACCCACGGCATGATCGGCCATACTCAGCCTCGTCGTCTGGCTGCACGCTCTGTTGCTTCTCGTATTGCAGAAGAAATGGAATGTGAAATGGGCTCTCACGTAGGTTATAAAGTCCGATTTAACGATCAGGTCTCAGAGCATAGCCACGTAAAGTTGATGACAGACGGTATTTTACTGGCTGAAATTCAACACGATCGTTTCTTAAGTCAATATGACACTATCATTATCGATGAAGCGCACGAACGTAGCTTAAATATTGATTTCATCATGGGTTACCTGCGTGAATTATTACCAAAGCGCCCAGATTTAAAAGTCATAATTACTTCTGCAACCATCGATCCTGAGCGCTTTTCTAAGCACTTTAATAATGCACCGATTATTGAAGTTTCAGGTCGTACGTACCCAGTAGAAGTTCGCTACCGTCCTGTGGTTGAAGACGGTGATGACACTGATCGCGATCAGTTAGATGCAATTTTTGATGCGGTCGATGAGCTATGTGATGAAGGTGAGGGTGATATCCTGATCTTCTTAAACGGCGAGCGTGAGATTCGTGATACTGCAGATGCGTTAGAAAAGCGTAAATTACGCCATACCGAAATTCTACCTTTATACGCACGTCTATCGGCTGGTGAGCAAAACAGAGTATTTCAATCACACTCTGGTCGACGCATTGTACTTTCAACAAACGTAGCGGAAACCTCACTAACTGTTCCGGGTATTAAATACGTTATTGATCCGGGTACAGCACGAATTAGTCGCTATAGTTACCGAACGAAAGTACAGCGTCTACCGATTGAAGCCATTTCACAGGCCAGTGCTAATCAGCGTATGGGTCGTTGTGGTCGTGTTCAAGAAGGTATCTGTATTCGTCTATATTCTGAGGAAGATTTTTTATCGCGCCCAGAATTTACCGATCCAGAAATTCTACGTACTAACTTAGCGTCAGTCATTCTTCAAATGACCGCGATCGGTTTGGGTGATATCCAAGCTTTCCCATTTGTTGAAGCGCCAGATAATCGCAATATTCAAGATGGTATTCGATTATTGGAAGAGTTAGGTGCGATTAACTCTAAAGCGACAGATCCTCGTAAACGTTTATCACCAATGGGTCGCCAACTAGCGCGTCTTCCTATTGATCCGCGTTTAGCTCGTATGGTACTTGAAGCGCCTAAGTTAGGTGCATTACGTGAAGTGATGATCATTGCATCGGCACTATCTATTCAAGATCCACGTGAGCGCCCATCAGATAAACAGCAACAGTCTGATGAGAAACATCGCCGATTTAACGACAAAGATTCTGACTTTGTTGCGTTCGTTAATTTATGGAATTACGTCCAAGAGCAACAAAAAGAGCTTTCTAGTAATCAATTCCGCCGTTTATGTAAGAAAGAATACTTAAACTACTTACGCATTCGTGAGTGGCAAGATATCTATTTCCAAGTCAACCAAGTGATTAAAGAGCTTGAGTTGAAAATGAATGGCAACGAAGCAAGCTATGACAGTATTCATATTTCGCTACTAAGCGGATTGCTTTCGCATATTGGTATGAAAGACCAAGAGAAAAATGAATACCAAGGTGCGCGTAATGCTCGCTTTAATATCTTCCCTGGCTCTGGCATTTTCAAGAAACAGCCAAAGTGGGTGATGGTTGCAGAGTTAGTTGAAACGTCACGTTTATGGGGACGAATTGGCGCAAAAATTCAGCCTGAGTGGGTTGAACCATTAGCCGGTCATTTGATTAAACGTAGTTATAGCGAACCGCATTGGGAGAAAAAGTCTGCTGCTGTTCATGCGTTTGAAAAAGTTACGCTGTATGGCATTCCTGTGGTCGCCAAACGTAAAGTTAACTACGGCAATATTGACCCAACGTTATCGCGTGAAATCTTTATCCGCTCAGCTTTAGTTGAAGGAGATTGGGATACGCGTCATAAGTTCTATCAACAAAACCGTAAGTTATTACGCGAAGTTGAAGAGCTTGAGCATAAATCGCGTCGTCGTGACATTCTGATCGATGATGATGAGCTGTTTAATTTCTACGATCAACGTATTGGTTTAAAAGCAACGTCAGGTCGCCACTTTGATACATGGTGGAAGAAAGCATCGAAAGAAGATCCAGAGTTATTAAACTTTGAACGTGAGATGCTATTCCGTGGTGATGCAAGTCATGTTACTGATTTAGATTATCCAAACTTCTGGCATCAAGGTAACTTGAAGCTAAAACTAAGCTACCAGTTTGAACCGGGTGAAGATAACGATGGTGTGACCGTACATGTGCCATTGGCTATTTTAAACCAAGTTCAGCCTGACGGCTTTGATTGGCAAATTCCAGGTTTACGTCATGAGTTGGTTGTTGCGCTGATCAAATCATTACCAAAGCCGTTACGTCGTAACTTTGTGCCTGCGCCAAACTATGCCGATGCGTTCTTAGCGCGAGTTAAGCCAATGGAAGCGCCATTGCTAGATTCACTAGAAAAAGAATTGAAGCGTATGAGTGGCGTGACAATTGTGCGTGAAGATTGGAACTTAGATCAGATCCCTGATCACTTGAAAATCACATACCGTGCTGTTGATCACCGTAATCGTAAGTTACGTGAAAGCAAAGATATCTATGGCCTGAAAGACAACTTAAAAGAGAAGGTTCAAGAAACTTTGTCACAAGTTGCTGATGATGATATCGAGCAAGATGGTTTACAAACATGGAGCTTTGGTGCGCTACCTGAGCGTTACCAACAGAAACGTGGTGGCTTTGAAGTAAAAGCTTACCCTGCGCTGGTGGATAACAAAGATTCTGTTGGTATCAAATTGTTTGAAACTGAAGAGCAGCAAACCAATGCGATGCAGGCAGGTCAACGTCGCTTGATTTTGCTTAACGTACCATCGCCAATTAAGTATCTTCATTCAAACCTGCCGAACAAATCGAAGTTAGGTTTGTACTTTAACCCATATGGTCGTGTACTTGATCTGATTGATGATTGTATTGCTTGTGGTGTTGATAAGCTGATTGAACAAAAAGGCGGTTTAGCATGGCAGCCAGAGTCATTTGAAGCATTGAAAGAATATGTTCGTGCAGAGCTTGGTGACACTGTGGTTGATATTGCCAAACAAGTAGAAGAAATCTTAACCACAGCATTTAACATCAGTAAGCGCTTGAAAGGACGTATTGATTTAAGCATGGCATTTGCGATGTCTGATATCAAAGCACAAATTGAAAGCTTGATCTTCAAAGGTTTTGCAACAGAGTGTGGCTGGAAGCGTCTACCTGATATTTTGCGTTACATGCGTGCCATTGAGCGTCGAATGGAAAAACTGCCAATCGATCCAAACAAAGATCGTGTGCATATTCTGAAGATTGAATCAGTAGTTAATGAGTACAAAGAGCTATTGAATAAGATCCCGAAAGGGCAGCCAGTACCTGATAAGGTAAAAGAGATCCGCTGGATGATTGAAGAGCTACGTGTTAGTTACTTTGCTCAGCAGTTGGGTACTCCATACCCTGTATCAGATAAGCGTGTACGTAACGCAATTAACGAATGTTGATCAGCGTTTGTTTAAAATAAATGAAAGCCGATAGTTGAAGCGCTATCGGTTTTTTTATATTCATTACATCAGTAAAGTAGTGATGTAATGAATATACTGAGTATATGCAGATGCAAATGGTTATAGTATTTAATCTGTATGGTAGATATGAAAAAAGGAGCTAATTAGCTCCTTTTTTAATGTGGTTACAACGGGAATTAACGTTCCCAGTATGCTTCTTCCAAACAGTCTTCACGCTCTGGTAGGCCATGAGATAGTCGAGGAGCATGTTGTATTAATACTTCATAGCTCACACGGTTTGAGTACTGACAAATCTGTGAGAAAGATGAGTATGACAAAAAGCTCGCTGCATGTTTTGCTGAGTTTGGCACATTGATTTTATGGAAGCGGTTAGCTGACATATCGTGTAACAATGCGGAAAGAGCTGCATCACCTGCACCATTGGTATTTTTGATCTCAACAGGGCCACCAAGGTAAGGGGCTATGTGGGAGTAAACGCGAATTGGGTTTTCACATGCACTTTTTGCCATTGGTCGACTGAATTCATATTTATTGAATTCAGGGATTTTTCCTGGAAGTAGTGGTAGTGATGATTCGCGCTTTAATGAATCTTCGGTGTAACCTGCCATGTATAAACCAGCAGGGCCTGCGGTACACAGAACCATATCAACCCAATCAAGTGCTTTATCAGCAGCGGTCAGTGGGTCTTTTTCACCTGTTAATGCTTCAGCTTCTTCTTCGTTCATCGCAACACACGTTACGTGCTCTTTTAGGAACTCAATCCACCATTCACGTTTATCTTCGATTACGTACTTAGTACCCATAGTTAATACTACTGGCACATTGTATTTTTTTGCGTATTCGATAGCTTTAAGCGCGGCATCTTTCATTGGATCATTTGGCTTACCACGAACAAGATAAGTCGAAAGAACTAAGGCTGATGCTTTTTCAAATGCAGATTCAGGAATGCTTTCAGGACGAAGTTGATTCATTTGACCTTCGTTAATCGCGAAAGTACGTTCACCATCTTCACTGATCAAAGTATAACAACGACCAATAGGACCATTGACAGGTTGTAGGTAATCTAAGTCCATACGGCTAGAAGTGTTACATAAATAGCGGTATGCGTATGAACCGATTTTTAGATCTTGGCTCATTACACCAAGTAAAATAGATTTATCGTCAGCTAATACAGAGTAGTTGTGCAATGTATTACCAATGGTATCGCCAGGGTATTCGTGGCTAATCAGCTTACGATCTTTTAATTCTTTATAAAGCAGTTCAGCTTTATCTTCATCAAGAACTAAAGATTGTCCCTTAGTGAGAGCATGTCTGGCTAAGAAGTCATCGTCAACGCGAGCTTCAATATCAACAATAGTTTGACCAACACCAATTAGATGTGATTTAGCTAATGGATTGTCTTGTTGAATTTGAACAACTAATGGATCACGTGCATTGACAGGAAAGTAATGTTTTGACTTACGTTGACCAGGAAATTTCATGTCTTGATGGCTATGGAATTAAGGGATTTTGATTTATTCTAACATAAAAACGCGACTGGAATCTCATTTCTTTGAAATATCGTGTTTATACTTGTTCTTTTGCTGTTTTTTTAAACGAGTCAAATAAAGTTAAACAAAAAGAGGCTAATAACTATGCTTTTAAGCTATTTACCAGTGTCGTGCGGCGCTTTTTGATGGGTATAAAATAGCAGTAATTATGATGTTCATTGTAATTTATAAATTATTAAGTTACAAAAAAAAGCCGCATTAGCGGCTTTTTTATGATAAAGCGATAGAATCAATTAAGTCTTTTTAATTCTTCTTGCGCTGATTTACCACCCACAGGACGGCTAACCGAAATAGAGCGGCCTTTTTTCATGCCTTTTTCATAATCATCGGTGAGTGCCTTCATTGCTTCTTGTAGTTGCTTTTTAAACGTTTCACGATCAAGGTTTTCAAACTGTTTATCAATGTAGTTCGCCATACGCTGATCATGATCATCGTCTGTTGTTAATACGGGTAATTTTTCTAAAGCACCTTCAAGCCAACCTGCTAAGAAAGAGTTTACACGTCGTGTTACTTCTTGTGTGCTAGTACCTGTACCTGCGAAACTATTTCTGAATTGACCTGTTTGTTGGTTCATTTCACGATATACAACATCAAAAGCAAAAGCTGCGAAAATTGCACGTTCAGCCATGCCGATGAATTCCGCTTTTTTTAGTCCTTTATAATTAGTTAATACACATTCCACGCCGAATCGACGGTTAATACCACGAATGATTTTTAAAATTTGTGCACTAATATCACTTGGCAGTAAGGTCTGAGATTTTGTTTTGCCCATTTTGATGAATTCAATATCGTCTTTCTCAAGACCATATTTGAGCATGAGGCGATGGGCCATACGAATAGCTTGCGCGGCTTCATTAACGTTAGCCGAGTTACCTAACTCAAGGCATTTTGCTATTTTCTTTAGCGCCTTTCGCTTTTGTTCAGACATTCAACATACTCACGATTTAAAACAGGGCGCGTATTTTACCGCTTTAGTTGCTACTACATCAAGCGTAACGGCGATTAATAAGGGTAATTAATACTAAGAATCGAATATTTATCATAACAACAGACTATAGCGTCAATTTATGCTGATATATTTTTCTTGTTATCTGATTACACGAAATAAAAGATTGTCGTGTAATCAGACAGTTGAGAAGGATAACAGCGGAGGAATTTATTTTAATGCTGCCCGTTTAGCACGGCGTTTAATATTTCCTGTTTTGGTCATAAAATCGAACAGTGGTGCAAACAAGTTGGCAAATAAAATAGCGAGCATAATACCTTCTGGGTAAGCAGGATTAAGTACGCGAATGAATATGGTCATCACACCAATTAAAATGCCGTATGCCCATTTCCCTTTGTTGGTAAATGCAGCTGAAACTGGATCGGTTGCCATAAAGAAAGTACCAAATGCCACACCACCTATCACAAAGTGCCAATAGAAGGGCATTGAGAACATGTAATTGGTATTTGAACCAATAGTGTTAAGTAGTAAAGAGGTACCTGCGAGGCCGATGAAAACACCTAGTACAATTCGCCACGATGCTATTCTCATAAAGATTAAGATTAAGCCTGTTAGCGCGATAAACAAGGTTGAGACTTCTCCCATTGAACCGGGAATATTACCAATGAAAGCATCAAACCATGAGATAGATTGCCCCGTCATGTTATTCATCAGTGCATTTTGACCACCTTCATACCATTGACTGAGTGGTGTCGCCCCTGAATAACCATCAGCTGCAACCCAAACAGCGCCTCCTGACATATTCGCAGGATAGGCAAAATATAAAAAAGCACGACCAGCGAGTGCAGGATTTAAGAAATTTCGACCAGTACCACCGAAGATCTCTTTTGCGACAACAATACCAAAGGTAATACCTAGCGCAGCTTGCCAAAGTGGAATAGTCGGAGGAAGAATAAGCGCAAACAATATGGAAGTGACGAAGAAGCCTTCATTCACTTCATGCCGCCGAATAATGGCAAATAATACTTCCCAAAATCCACCAACAATAAAGACAGTAAGATAAACAGGGAAAAAGTAATTAGCACCAACTAAAAGATCACTGATCCAACTTGATTGCTGAACGGCGTCGAGAGAACCCCATACCCAGCTAAGTCTCCATGAGGAATCCAATGCTTGCTGTGCCGCTGTCGCATCAAGCCCATATAACAACGCATTACTGGATTGTTGTCCTATATTGTACATACCCCAAATCATGGCGGGAAAAACAGCTAACCAAACCATGATCATAATACGTTTTAAATCAATACTATCTCTAACATGAGTAATACCTTTATTGACCTGTCCCGGGGTGTAGAAAACAGTTTCAACCGCCTCAAACAAAGGATAAAAGGTTTGGTATCGTCCACCAGGTTTGAACTTTGGTGATAACTTATCTAAATAACTTTTAAGACTCATAACACTTCCTCCTATGATGTATTACGAGCGCACGCCCAAATAGATCGCTTTTTAAGCAAGTTAGTGCCTTTCTTTTATCTAGCACCTATATATGTAATGAAAGATAAAATCATATTAGCCATAAACACAGACTTTAAGTATAAATAGGCATATCAGGTTGAGTGCGTGTCAACCTTACTAATAACCACAACAATGAGTACCCCCATATGACGACCGATTATGTGTCGATTGATGTGCCTTTTGAGTTTCGTCATACCTGTTGGTTTTGTGGCGAACCTTATTATGAAAGCCATGCGTTTATGGCAAAGCCTAATTATGATGGCCAATCTGCACCGATCATGGTGCCTTGCTGCCAAGAATGTTTTAGTTTTACGAAAGAAATTAAAGCAAGCTGCCTTGATATTTTACGCGATAAAGTAAAAGAGAAACTGCATAAGAAGTATCAAAAGCATTTACAGATTGGCGTTAATTGGACCAAGCAAGAGCTGGAAGAGTGTGAGTTTGAAGGCAAAGCACTTGAAGGTTTTCGTGAAAGCGCATGGGCAATGTTTGAAATTGCAAAGGGGCGAGTCAATTACCGTGGATGGGCGGTAAGTATTGATGGCATTCCTGTTGAAGGGCTAACAACCGCGTTTCAATTTGAATTTGATGGCATTGTGTATACCAGTTTAAATCATGCTGTGATCCAACTGGCAACGGCGTATGCGATCCCACAGCCCTATTTGGAACAGGTCATTGAATTGGTCGGACGCGATAAAATGGCGTATGCCTTGCGTTTTTGTAAAACAAGCTACGGTTATTCAAGTGCTGAAATTGCGGCAAGTTTAGCGAGTTTACGAGCACTGTTAGCGGAAGAAAAAGCCAATAAACAGATTGAAACTAGCAATAATCGTCGTCGAAAAAACACAAAAGTCGCTATTTCTGAGATTAAAGAGCTGATTTTACATCGCACGATGATTTCACCTTATGCCATTCAATGGGCGCTAGAGCATGGTGCAACCACACTGCAATTGTTAGCAGAACAGGAAGATGCGTTTTTCGAACACTTCAATAAAGAATCTGAATTAACAGCCTTCACTTATTTTAATGGCTTACAAATATATCTTGAACAGCGTGAAATTGATATCGAGTGGGCGGAGCAATTAGATCCAAACAAACATTTATTTAACTAATTGATATTTGTCTATTGTGATGTTTCAAATTGAATATGGATAAGATTTAGTGTGAAAGGCAGAGGCTGCTTATCAGCAATTAAAAAGCCAACTTGTTTGATGTCCTGTGCATCAAGTTCAGGTGCGCCGCTAAGTAGCCTTCCTCTAAAAACAGCTTTAAATTCTTTAAAGTAAAAAGTCTTACTTTGCTTTTGTCCTTTGATCGTTTCAAATTCATGTTTGTAGTTAATACGATAGCCGTCTTTCCAAGTGCTAAACCGTAATTGATATGTTCTACCATCACCAATATAACTCAGGTTCACAGCGTTAATGTTATTAGTTAATGGTGATACTGATCGGTTTACCGAACTAAATCCGCCGTTGTTATCTAATGATAGCTCACCAGTAAATTGGCTTACGCTTCCATCATAAGTGAATTGCCCTGTAGAAATACCCCCCATGACATTATCATTTACAGCGGTCCAGTATTGATGTTCATTAGGTTGAGTAAAATCAATCATAATAAGTCTTGATGCCAACGTGTCTTTAGAAAAAATAATACAAGTAACGTTCAATGCCAACAGTAATAAAAAGTGTTTAAATAAATCATATCGATAAATACTGAACAATTTCATAGGAAACCTACGTACCTCGATCGTTCGTGGCGAGCATAGCCAAGCATTGATGAGTAAAATCAGAATAATTTACAAGTTTATCGTACTCAATGTTAAGAGAGTCATGAAACATAAGTGTTACCGTAACGTCTCTATAATAGAGCCAGCAGGTGTCCCCATCATAATCATGCCACGTATATATAATTAATTTAAACTAATACGATTTAAGGATATTAATTGATCACTCAAAATTCATTAATGAGAGTTTTAAGAGTAATGAGATAAATTTTTTAAATTATGACGTATTAAAACAATAGTAATGTTACTTTGATGATACGTTGATGATTTTTTAAATGTAATTAAGAGTTAAGTTATGATTTATACAACAACAGAAACTGTTCCAGGTTGTGAAATTGAAGCAATACTTGGTGTGGTAAACGGCAGTGTGGTTCAGTCTAAGAATGTGGGGAGAGATTTAATGGCGGGTTTGAAAAGTATTGTTGGTGGTGAATTGAAAGGTTATACCGAAATGTTGACTGAAGCACGAACTATCGCGACGGAGCGGTTAGTAACGGAAGCTGAAAAGCTTGGTGCGGATGCCATTGTTGGCGTGAGATTTACCACTAGTTCTGTCACTGACGGTGCATCCGAGATCATGGCATTTGGTACTGCAGTTAAGTTACGAGCATAAGGATAGAGTCATCCAATATTTGTCATTTTAAACGTAAACTGAAGTATAGAGTCATCCAATATTTGTCATTTTAAACGTAAACTGAAGTATTGGAATAGTCTTGTTAAAGTTGGGCTATTGGCGCAGTTTGTTCATGAACACACTCTTATAATATGGATTTTGTTGAAAGGAATGAGAATGGAAGAGCTTCAAGGTGGACGAGAAGGGCTAATTTTTCTTAGTGACGAGAAAGTGTATCGTCCAACGAGTTTTTGGTCAGAGTCAGTTCATAACTTGTTGTTGCATCTCGAAAGTAAAGGCTTTTATAACGCGCCAAAGTTTTTGGGATTCGCCGATGATGGCAACGAGGTATTGTCTTTCGTGTTAGGTGATGTTTACAACTACCCATTAAAGGGAAATATTGCCACGGATGATGCATTAATTTCTGCTAGTAAGCTTTTACGCCAATACCATGATAGTACTGTTTCATTTATCACCAGCCCATTATTTGAAGATTCGCAATGGATGCTACCAAGTAGAGCGCCATATGAGGTAATTTGTCACGGTGATTTTGCACCTTACAATGTTGCTTTAGATGGTGTTAAAACAATTGGTCTTTTTGATTTTGATACAGCACATCCGGCTCCAAGACTTTGGGATATTGCCTATGCTATTTATTGTTGGGCACCATTTAAAACCAATCAATATGATGCTTTAGGGGATTTAAGAGCTCAATCTATTAGAGCTCGTCTCTTTTGTGATGGTTATGGTTTACCAAATAAAGACCGGGGAAAGTTAGTTGAAACAATGATTAATAGGATTCAAACCTTAGTTGACTTTATGCAAAGTGAAGCCAGCAAGGGTAATGTTGCCTTTATTGAGAATATTGATAATGGACATCATCTTGCTTATCTTACCGATATCGAATATTTGAAAACAAATTCTCAATTCATAACAAATAGTTTATACAAGTAAAAGTTAAGATTATTATTAATAACAATACTTAGATAAATATATTATCTGGGGTTTATATTTTAAATACAGAGCGTTTATTGACTGTGCTGTAAATAATCATTATTTCAGCCTCACTTTGTTACTTATCGCATTTTGAGCAATCTCATTTGCTCTGCTTACTCCGCTAATTATACTTTTCTTCAATCAGTTTATTTTTTCCTGCATTGTCCATACAGATATTTATATATTTGAAAAATCCACACGTTGACAGAGAATTATTCCAGCGAGAGGTACAAATTAGATGCACACGAATGTTTCGTGAGATGTGAAGACGATTAAATATTTTGATGTTTTAGTGTAATAGGTCGCCAGTATATAAAAATGATTACTGAGACTATATGTGTTTCGTTGTGCCATAGGAGGGCTTGTGAAAAATCTATTGTTTTTAATCTTGTTAGTGAGTGTTAATGTTCATAGTAACGAAAGTTCACTTTTCTTTGTTGATAAGTCGAGAGCCATTGTTATAGCGGAATCAGCGATAACTGAAAAGTATGGTGCGGTTGTTGAAAATTATAAAGAGCCTATTTTAGTCCAACACCATTTTAAGAGTGCGGTTCATCAATCGGAGCATTTACAAGTTCAATTCACACAGCAAGAATCAATAGAGCAATTAGCTAACGGGTATGAAAAAATCACTAACAATAATTTTACTGTTAAAATTGATAAAAGTGGTGAAGTCTTAAGTGTTAATAAAGGCGTATCTCTGATGACATCGAAGAAAAAGCAATGATATAAGAGTGATAAAAAAGCCCGTTGTAAGAACGGGCTCTCTTTTTAATTTATTCTCGTTTAGATTACTGGTTATGGCGTGACCAGACCATGGTGTGACCGTCCTTATCAAATGCTAACACTTCATAGGCATCTTTTTTATCGCCATATTCCATACCCGGTGAACCCATAGGCATACCACCTACAGCTAGGCCAATCATACGCTCAGGCTTATTTTCTAAGAAACGCTTAATTTCAGCGGCTGGAATATGTCCTTCAAAAGTGTAGCCTTCAATTTGTGCAGTATGGCATGATGCATATTCAGGACGTAAACCTAATTTAATCTTAATCGGTGTTAAGTCTTCTTCGTACACCATATCTAATTTAAAGCCATTGTCTTCCATGTGCTTAACCCATTCTTTACAACAACCACAGTAAGGTGACTGGTAGTTAGTACCTGTAATAGGTGTACTTGCTTGAGCCAATGAGGTAACAAATAAGCATGTAGCTGCAAAGATATGTGAAATTTTCATCTGTAAATCCTTCAAGTTACGCGGATATTATCGCGCTAAATAACAAAATAGAGTGGTGGCAAAATGCCGATAAGTTATTTTGTTAAACGAGAGGAGGTCTTAGCTGTGTTTCACTAAAATAAACAGGCGTGTTTGTTTGACTAGAATATAATTGATCGCTGTTAACAATCGCAGAAAACGCAAAAAACGTTAAAAGTGCGGCTTGTGTTTGTTTACTCTTGCAATCATCGTCACTGCAACATGATGATTTTGCTTTATCAGTTTCTGTGTGAGTGAGTGATGTATCAGCGATATCAGTCATTCCACAAGAGGAAAGCGTCGTGATTTTCGTTGACATATCTTCATTGCAGCATTTATCTGAATGAGCAGGATCTATTAATGGTGTTGCTATTTGTAGGCAATGTGTTTGAGGTGTTTGATCAAAGCTAATGGTGCGTGCAATCACAGCGTTAGTAAAAACACTGACAATGATAAATAGTGTGAGGATTGAGCAACGACACAACTTGATCATAAAACCGCTAAGCATCCTTATATAACATTAGCTTATAAATCTTAACTGCTAATAAGTATATATGAGCATAATAGAAGTACAATAGTGAGGTTGTAACGAGTTGTGTTATTGAAGCAGAGCTTAACGCGATTTTGACATTAATATGTAGCAACTAGGCGTAAACTACTATACATAGAGGACATTACTCTGTTTTAAAATAATAAAAATGCGCTGTTAGGGTTAATTATGTTGTATACCGAAAAAGATCGTCAAATTTTGCATGATACATGGATGAGCTATAAAGCAAAAATGCGTATAACTCAGATTGAAATGGCTAAAAAGCTAGGATTAACACAACTAGAGTTTTCAGATATTTTGAGAGGTTCTAAACCGATTGAACAGCAATTCGTCAATGAGTTTTGTCGTGTGTTAAATGTTGACCCTATTTTGATTTTACCGTCACTGCGAGAGCAAATGGCTTTAGGTCAAGGCGCTAATTTATCTATTAAGAATACGTTTATTTTTGATGGTGAAATCACCAACGTAACGTATTCGGGTAATCAATTGGTTGTTGAATACGAACATAAAGCGACACCTGTACAGTAAGTTAATACTAAAGGGTGTAAAAAAGGGCTCAAATGAGCCCTTTTTTATTACTTCTCAGAATCTACTTGCCACTCGGGTACAAATAAATATAACACAGCAGCAGATAAGATAGAGCCCATGACATCTGATGGGAAGTGCATACCTAGCCATAAACGACTAATGCCTACACCAACAGCCCATACGACAAGCCCACCGGCTAACAAGTAATGGCGAGTACGTAATAAGAAGCCGCCCCAAAAAAGAATACAAATTGCAGCGAAGATGGTGTGCCCTGATGGGAAAGAATAGTTTGTTTCACCTTCCCAACTATGAATACGCCATTGGCTAATATAGGCAGATGCTTTTTTAACAACGTTATCTTTTTCTGTTTTATTCAGCTGATAAAAGTTATCAGCTGATGGGATTAGGTTTAAACGTTGTAGTTCGTAAGTATAAGGACGAGGGATCGCCGTTTCATGTTTTAAGACTGTTTTAGCGCCAAAACTTAATACCAACAAAATAGCGAATTGAACCCATAGTTTGATAATTTGCTTTTTAGGTAAACGGAAAAAAATTGGCAATAAACACAGTAATACGGTTGTGATAAGAAAGAAGGGCTTGCCTGCGGTATCCGTCAATAAAGTAAATGATAAACCAGCCGCATCATTAATGGGATCGCTTAACAGTGGGACAGGGAATAGAGAGATAGCAATAAAAAGTGCTAATGCAAAAAAAGCTAATGCGAGATAGTTAACAAGTTTTTGAGAGATAAAAAACATCATGGTAAAAGTCAATCAGTAATAGGGCATGGGTAGGTTGACCGCGAATTCTACTGAAAGTGCCACAGTAATGACATTTTATTTTCATATATACGATGATTTTAATCTTAATGGGTATCCTTAATGCGCTTGCTGCATGGTGGTTGTTATCGTTAACCGTTACCTATTAAACGAGGTAAATCATAAAATTAGTCATTTTGTGACTCCCATCACTCAGGTTTGTTCATTATAGGGCAAACATTAAGAATCCTTAATCTTTTGCTTAATTCTAATTAAGAATCGCAGCGTATTATTACTGTAATAAATAAGCATACTTTTAAATTAACTTTTAACGTGGAGAAGAGGATGAGCATTCTCGGACATTTCCAAAAGCTAGGAAACGCAATTATGTTTCCTATCGCGGTATTACCGATTGCTGGTATTTTGCTGCGTATTGGACAACCTGATCTATTAAATATTCCTTTTATTGCAGCTGGTGGTCAGGCTGTATTTACTAATCTTGCATTACTCTTCGCAATGGGTGTAGGTGCTGGGTTTTCGAAAGATAATTCAGCAGCAGCAGCAATTGCATCAGCCGTAGGTTATTTCATCCTTATGGCTGCACTGAAAACGTTAAACCCAGATGTTGATCCTGGCGTTGCTGGCGGTATCATTATCGGTGTTTTCGCCGGTCTTTTATATAACCGTTTCCACGCAATTAAGTTGCCAGAATTCCTAGGCTTCTTTGGTGGTAAGCGCTTTGTACCTATAGTAACGGGTTTAGTTGCTTTAGTACTTGCTTACGCATTCAGCATTATTTGGCCTCCAATTCAAGATGGTATCAACCATCTTGGTCAATGGATCCTAACAAGTGGCGTACCTGGTGAATTTGTGTACGGTGTTGCTAACCGTCTATTAATTCCACTTGGTTTACACCATATCCTAAACAGCATGGTTTGGTTTGTATTTGGTAACTTTACTGCCGCTGATGGTCAGGTTGTTACGGGCGAAATCTCGCGTTTCTTTGCTGGTGACCCTACTGCAGGACAAATCTTAAGTGGTTTCTTCCCAGTTGTTATGTTTGGTTTACCAAGTGCTGCGCTTGCATTCTATGTAACAGCGAAGAAAGAAAACAAGAAAGTAGTTGGCGGTATGTTGTTAAGTGTTGCATTAACTGCATTCTTAACAGGTATCACAGAGCCAATCGAATTCATGTTTATGTTCCTAGCTCCAGCATTATACGTAGTACACGCAATTTTAATGGGTGTAAGTATTGTTGTTGCGTCTTACCTGAATATTCACATGGCATTTAGCTTCTCTTCAGGTTTGATTGATTACATCTTGAACTACAACGCACCAGCAGCACATAATTCATGGGAAATTATCCCAATGGGTCTTGTGGTAGGCGCTATCTACTTCGTTGTGTTTGTGGCAGTTATTAAGATGTTCAATCTTAAAACACCGGGTCGTGAAGATGCACCTGCAGAAGATTCAAACCCATCAAAAGATAATGACGGTAGTAAAGAAGATTTAGCGAAAGCTTATCTAGCAGCATTAGGCGGTAAAGATAACTTAACTGATATTTCAGCATGTATCACACGCTTACGCTTAGGTATTGTTGACCGTACAATCATCGATGATACAAAACTTAAACAACTTGGTGCTAAAGGTGTAGTGAATGTAGGTTCTAATAACCTTCAAGTTATCCTTGGTCCACAAGCTGAAATTATTGCTAACCAGATGAAGTCACTTTAAGACGTTAGCGTTAAGAGATTCGTGATTTCATAATTCCCCCTATGGTCACGTTAAACGGCCTACCTTTTGGTAGGCCGTTTTTTTTGTCTTAAAAGGTAAAGCTATGATCCTATTACCTGAAAATTATATCTCTTATGTATATAATGCGAAAATAAGCGCTGAGAAGAAAATGATTAGGTATTAAATGAAAGTTCTCGTTATTGAAGATGATGTCACTACGCGTGAATTTATTGCGCAAGGGTTGCGAGAGCATAGCTTTGTGGTTGATGAAGCTGAAGATGGTCATCAAGGGTTAATGATGGCAACCAGTTGTGAGTATCAACTGATTATTTTAGATCGAATGTTACCGATGCTTGATGGTTTAAAAGTACTTGCAGCATTACGTGCAACAGAAAATGAAACGCCTATATTAATTTTAAGTGCCATGGATAGTGTAGAAGACCGTGTCGCTGGATTAACTGCAGGCAGTGATGATTACTTAACGAAACCCTTTGCTTTAGCTGAACTCATTGCTCGAGCTAATATATTAGTTAAACGCCACCAATCGAGTGTGAATATTTCATCTGAATATAGCTACGATGATCTACGGCTCGACATTAAGTCTCATCGAGTGTGGCGTGGATCCCGTGTGTTAAATTTACAGCAAAAAGAGTTCTTACTCTTGCAATATTTAATGGAGCATGCTGAAAGTGTCGTTTCACGTATGAGCTTATTTGAGTCGGTATGGAGCTATCATTTTGATCCTAAGACTAATGTTATCGATGTACATATTGCAAACTTACGTAAAAAATTAGAAGAAGGTGGTGAGGCTAGTTTGATCCATACCGTACGAGGTGCTGGTTATGTCTTACGCAGGCTCTGATCGGCTATCACGTTCGAGTATTTTTAAAGTTCTGCTCTATTTCATAAGTTGCGTAGCCATTATATTTATCCTGTTTATTAACCAAGTTTTTGTTAACTCCGAAATGTTTTACCATAAACAGTTAGCACAAGATTTGAGCAATGAAATGGCGTTGTTTGAACGTATGGAACAAAATGGCCAGATTGATTCGATTCCTGACGTAGTTAAAGAGCACCAACAAATACAAAATGCATTTGAATATAGAATTACTAATCAACCAGAGGTGAATTCTACGGTAACGTATCCTGCAGCACTATCAGAAACAGATCTTCGTGCTAATCGTTTTGAAAGGACATTGAATTTACCTGATAACAAGCGCTTGATTATAGATATTAACCCTGAGTTAATGCGTTCGTATCGAGATAATATGATACCAATGTTAGTCTCTGGCATCGTTATACCCGTGATTTTGATGTTAGCAGGTGCTTTGTTATTTGCGATCACGATTCTAAAGAAATTAGAACGTGTTAATCATGGTATGAACCGAGTCAGCCTTGGTGAAAAAGGGGTGAAATTACCAGTCAGTAAGAATGATGATGAATTTGATGTTCTCACTATTCATCTTAATTTTCTTATTGAACAAGTGGAAAAAAAAGAAGAGTCATTAAAAGAACTTTCGGTTGGTATGGCACACGATTTACGTACCCCCATTGCAAGAATGAAACTTCGGCTTGAAAGCTTATTGACCAAAGATACGGCACCGTTTACCAAAGATTTAGAAGCGTGTCATGATGACTTAGAAGTTCTGCTTGGCATGTTCAATGGTATGTTAGAAATTTCTCATATCAATACGGGTAAACATAAAATTGATAAGCAATGGGTGGATTTATCAAAAGTATGCCAAGATGTTGTTGATTTTTTATTACCTATTTCGGATGAAAAGAAACAGGTTTTATCGTTTCGTGAAGATGAGCCATACCACTTAAAAGGGGAACCGAGTTTACTCTTTCGTGCCATTTATAATGTGGTTGAAAACGCGATAAAATATACCCCTGATGAGGGATGTATTGAAGTTGTCGTCGATCATTTTGGTGTAGTGGTGATTGATAATGGACTTGGCGTATCGGATGAAGATAAAGGACGTATCAAAGAGCCAATGTATCGGGCTGATAAAAGCAGAACTCATCAAGGTTTTGGCTTAGGGTTATCGCTTGTTGAAGCGGTGATGAAAAGTCATGGTGGTGATTTAGCTTTTAGTGATAATAATCCGGGCTTGCGAACGCGATTATACTTTCCGTTAAAACATGATCATCGAATTAACGATATATAATAAGAAGCCCGCTAACTGCGGGCTTCTTATTATGCTGATAATCACTTATTTTGTTTAAACTGCTGCTTGAAGATTATTGTAATGTTCTTTCTTAGCATTAAAACGAGAAACCAAATCATCGATACCATCTTGGCAATAAGGTTTTAAACCACTCATTACCATACGTTTACGACCAGTACCAACTATCTCTCCATTTTCTTTAAAACAGAAATTCAATGTCACACTTCCACGTTTGCCATCAACGTCAATATTTGAACTCGTTAGCTCTACGTGGGGTGCTGTTAAGTCAAGGCGACAGAATTCAAGTTCCATACTTTCGTAAATCACTAATGGGCGAGTTGGGTTGATCATCATGTCTTTAGATTTCATTAAAGGCACCATGATGTGAGGAAAATTCATTCCTGAAAATTGAACGTAACTTTTAGTTATTTGAGCAATTAAATCTTGGTCATGTGTTGTTTCACCTGAACGTGCAAGGTGCAGGAATTCTTTACCTTTACTATCAATTAATGATAAATCGGTATCGGATTGAGCTGAAATACTCAGTTCTGTACTCTCATTTATCATGCCTGCAAATGTCACACGCATTTTTTGGCTGATACCAACATTAGCAAGCAAGACAGAGAAAAGTAGATCGCCAGGAACACAAAAACGCTTATTGTCTGGATCATGAATTGGGTTGAAATCACCTGCGATGCGTTTTGCAAAGTCGCTTGCTTGTTCACGAGTAAAAGAAAACTCACCACTTTTATCTGAATAGTATGTATCTAAAAACATGTTACGTATGAATACCTAAAATAGAGACTGCACCTATTCTACAACATAAAGTGCTGTTTAATGGTCTAGCCAGATGAAATATTGTTAGCTGTTAAATTATGTGTAAATGCAAGAGGTTCTATTCATAACTATCATCTATTGTCTTGTTATTGCGAGCAATGTCACATTTTAATTTTGTGTTAACGATAAAGAAAAAGTTGAAGTTTTTTTTGAAATTTTCAACTTTACACTCAGTCTGATCACTTAATGTACTTAACCACTATTTTTTTAATGTTTTTCTCTAAAAATCGATTTTTGACGTGTATATCGATAAATTATTATGTATTATCATTCGCCTAGAGAATAAAGAAATCTTTTGTTACAAATAAACATATAATGAAAGATCTATGCCGACTTCTAAACGTGTAGAAGATAGGAAAAAAATAAGTAGCATGGATGCTACAACAAAAAATTAAAATAAAAAAAAGCCAAGCTATTAAAATAGCTTGGCTTTTTACGTTATGGTGAAGCTGAGTGTTAAACGCGGATATCTAGTGGAATAATAGTCACGCGATCACCAATATCTGCATTTATTTGTTCCGGTGTGATCTCAATTAAACAGTTTGCTTCGCTCATCGAGCGTAATATACCTGAACCTTGCGAACCTGTGCTTTTCACAACCAAACGACCATTGGCATCAAAACTTGAAATACCACGAGTATATTCAGTACGTTCTGGGCGAGAGCGTAGCTTCTCTGTGGCAATCGCTTGATGGGTTTTAGGTTGCCAATTAATAATCCCTTGTTGTTTACGAATAGCAGGTTCAACAAATTGTAAAAACGCAACCATTACCGCTACAGGGTTACCCGGTAAGCCAAAGAAAGGCACATCACTAATAGTACCAAAGGCAAGAGGTCGACCTGGGCGCATATTGATACGCCAGAAGTTGATTTGACCTAACTTATCGAGAACGGTTTTGATGTAATCTGCATCACCGACTGATACGCCACCTGATGATAAGATCAAGTCAGCTTGGCTGCTTGCCTGTTGTAAGGTTTTTTCAAGAGACGTTTCGTTATCATCAATAATGCCAAGATCAACCACGTCACAACCTAACTTGGTCAGTAAAGCGAACAGGGTGTAGCGGTTTGAATCATAAATGCAGTTTGGTTTTTGTGCTTCACCCGGTTGTTGTACTTCATCACCAGTAGAGAAAATCGCAACGCGAATAGGTTTGTTGATCGTGATTTTATCAATACCTAGTGACGCTACCATGCCAAGTTCTGGTGCTGTGATTGTTGTGCCCGCAGCAACGGCAACCTGACCTAATGCTAAATCTTCACCTGCTTGACGCACGTTTTGACCTGCTTTGATTTTACCCATAGCAAGGTTAAACGTGACCGTGTCACCTTCTTGGTTTGCTTGCTCACGCATAATCACAGTATCGGCACCTTGTGGTACAGGGGCACCTGTCATAATGCGTACAGCTTCACCTGCTTGTAGGGTGTTATCGTAGCTATGGCCTGCCAGTACTTGACCTACAACATGGTAGCTTTCACGATCGAGATCATCGCCACGAATTGCATATCCGTCCATTGCTGAATTGATATGTTGTGGCACGTTAACTGGCGATAAAATGTCTTGTGCGACAATTTGTCCTAACGCTTGGTGAAGGCTAACGGACTCGCTGTTGTTTAATGGTTTGATCTGCTGAAGAATTTTTTCACGACCTTGAGCAACCGATAACATACCTGTTGGATTGATATCGCTACAGCTTAATGTTTGCGCTTCATGATTTGCGCTGTTGTTAGCGTAATCAATAACGAAATCAGTAAGTTGGTCAAGGTTGTTGATGTCCATTTGTGGCAATGTACTTTCAGCAGGAATATTTGCTGCAATGGCGATGATATTAGCGTCTTCTGGATGCAACCAAGGCTTACCGACTTCTTCTCGATGTAGTTCAATTTTAGGGAAATCGAGCTTTTTAAAACCTTCCACCAAAATCAGATCTAATTGGCTTTGATCTAATTGGCTAAGTAAATAGGGAAGTTGCGCTTCTTCATCTGGTGTTTCTGTCACAAGAGCGCGACGGTAACGTGAAGAGATCAGCATCTGGTTTGCACCAGCTTTACGAAGACGGTAGCTGTCTTTGCCTTCTTGGTCGATATCAAAATTATGATGGGCGTGTTTTACCACAGCTACACGTAGTCCACGTTCAACAAGTTTAGGCAACATAGCTTCAAGTAGTGTTGTTTTACCTGTACCACTAAATGCAGCAAAACCAAGTAGCGGTAAAGAAGCGTTAATTTGACTCATGTAGTACTCCAAATTGAGAGAGTTCTTCAGGGGTATTAAGGTTTACAAAGGCATCGGGTTGATCACTGAAATCAACCGTGATCATATTGCATTGGCGGTAAAGTAGAATAATCTTACGGTCGCCATTAGCAAGAAAGGTTTCAAGCTTAGGTAAAATACGGCGGTGGATAAGCGTTACTACTGGTTGAATATGCTCGCCATTATGAGCGACGGCAATATCGGTTTCTTCCGTACAAGCGTTTGCCATTCGTGCAACTAAATCGTGGGGGAGTTGCGGGCAATCGCAAGGAACAAAGCCGATCCAATCATTATCGATATGAGAAAGCGCGGCATGCATACCGCCTAAAGGGCCGGGATAGTCTTTGATGGTATCACCAAAGACTTTGCCAAATTCAGCATAACGTTCTTGGTTACGGTTTGCATTGATGATGATATGTGATGTTTGTGGGCGTAGCGTATCGATAACATGTTGAATTAAAGGCTTATCAGCCAGTTTAATTAACCCCTTATCATTTCCTCCCATACGGCTGGCTTGTCCACCAGCTAAAATAACCCACTGAGTTTGTTCAGGCGTAGGCATAGTTGTCCTTATCCTTTTTAACAAGCTGCAAATCTGCACGCTCAATTAATTTTGTGTCATTGATTGTCCACTGACGACGGCATAAAGCGGTTAATTCGTTATGCTGGTGGCTAGTGATGACAAGGCTCGAGCCTCGCTCTAATAAATCTTTTGCCAATATGACTTGGCGACTGATGGACTCTTTATCCATACTTGCACTGGATTCATCCATCAGTAATACACTTGGTTTTAATACCCATGCTCGCGCCATTGCAACACGTTGGCGTTCACCGCCAGACAAAACAGAAACATGCTCGTCGGCAAGGGTTTCTAATCCGACCATTCTTAAGGCATTAATGGCTTCATTACGGCGTTGCTGACGATCGCGAACAATATATTTTAAGCCATAACAAACATTATCAAACACTGTGCCATCAAACATATATGGGGTTTGATGCATGTAGATAATACCGTTTTGGTAGCAGCCTCCAAACAAACGACTTAACCAATGGTGTTGAGTATTGACTTTTCCAGTGGTCGGTTTCTGTAATCCAGCTAACACTTTTAGTAATGTTGTTTTTCCAACGCCGTTATCACCAGTGAGATAAATCGCGTCTTGTGGTTCTAACTTTAACTGAGGAATATGGAAAAGTAGGCGATGCTTAAAACGAACAGAAAGATCTGTTGCCTCAATTGAAATATGCGTCATATCAATGCCCTCAGCTTAGTTCGTACGCAAGTGGGCTTTGCCACGAGAGATCGATAAAATAAAGTTTAGTCCGAGAGCGAGAAGTAATAATACCATTCCCAAGGCGACACCTTGTGCAAATGCACCTTTAGAGCTTTCCAATGCAATGGCTGTCGGAATATTTCTGGTTGAATTTAAAATGTTACCGCCGACCATCATTGAGCAACCTACTTCAGTGATAATACGGCTAAAAGACGCAACAATGGCAGCTAATAGGGGGAAGCGGCTTTCCCACATAAGGCTCATTAATGCGCGTGGATAACTAGCACCCAATGAAATTGCAGTTTCCCATGCCCGACGATCACTGTTTTGAAAAGCGGCATGCATCATAGAAATTAAGATTGGAAAACAAATTAATATTTGTCCAAGAATCATTGCTCGTTGAGTAAACAGCATTTGCCAGTCACCTAAAGGACCAGAGCGTGACAGCAACATATACAGTAATAAGCCAATAACAACAGTTGGAACTGATTGCAGTGTATTAACAAAAGAAAGGATTAGCCATCGACCTGGGAATTTGCCATAAGCAAGGGAGAACGCAACTAATAAAGAGGGAATTAATACAATAGCAATGGCTAAAAGAGAAACTGAAAAAGAAACACCAACAATGCCCCATAGCGAACTGTCTCCACTAAATAGAAGTTGGATTGCTTGTTGCGTTGTTTGCCAAATATTCATTGTTATTTTTATCTAATATTTAATTGGTTACGCCGAACATGGCCTCGTTTTATTATAACAGAAGTGTTAATTAGAGATGAGGATGTGTTCGGCGTAAAATGTTACAAAATCAAATAAAACTGATTATTTATTGTGTGATTGCATCTGCAACAAACAGTTGTTCACCATGGCGTTGGTAATCATTGATCATTGTTTGTGCTTTAGAGTTGACTAACCAATCGCTGAATGTTTTTGCACCTTGGTAGTTAATGTCAGGGTAGCGGCTTGGATTCACTAAGATCACTTGGTATGGGTTAAAGAGACGTTTGTCACCTTGAACCATGATTTCTAAGTGCAATTTATTTTGGTAAGCAAGCCATGTTCCACGATCTGTAAGCGTATAAGCTTGTAATTCAGACGCCATGTTTAATGTAGGGCCCATACCTTGACCTACTGCTTTGTAGCCACCGAAGTTTGGTTCCATTTTAGTTTGAGCCCAAAGGTTCAGCTCTTTTTTATTTGTGCCAGAATCATCACCACGAGAAACGAATACTGAATCGGTTTCAGCAATTTTTACTAATGCATCAGCAACATCTTTGTCGCCTTTGATTTTTGCAGGATCGCTTTTCGGACCAACAAGCACAAAATCGTTGTGCATTAATTTACGAGGAAGTACACCAAAGCCGCCATCAACGAATTTTGCTTCCGCTTTAGGTGCGTGAGTCATCACCAAATCCACATCACCATTTTCGCCCATGCGTAATGCTTTGCCTGTACCTGCCGCTAGAACTTCAACAGTGTAGCCAGTGTCTTTTTTAAACGCTGGTAAAAGGTAGTCAAGAAGCCCTGAGTGGTAAGTACTGGTTGTTGTTGCTAAACGAATGGTTTTATTTTCTTTATTATCGGTCGCGGCATGGCTAAGGCTTGCTGCGGCTAAGCTTAAAATAACTAAACTCGTCTTAAAAAAATTCATAAGATTCCTTGATTTACAGACTCAACGTAAAATGAAAAGAGACAATTTGAGACCTTTCGTCCCAATCAATAGCTTATGCGCCTATAAGCAAATAAAATGCCAGAATATATAATAATTATATTACGTGATCTTATGTTATCTAATTTGTTGATTATAAAGTGCTATTTTTGATTTTTTGCGCTGCGTCATTATTCTGCTTTAAATGTGTTTTGACTTTTATCCAGACGGTGGGACAAAATGTCGCATCTTTTTATAGGTAATTATGTCCCTTTATGTCTGATCTTGAATTAAATACGCCTTGGACTGCTGTGTCTGTGCTGGTTGTTGATGATGAACCAGGTATGCGTGCCATCTTAAAAAAAGCATTAAGTAAGAAGTTTGCTCAGGTTGACACTGCAGGCAGTATTGAAGAAGCGGAAGAAATCAGAAAACGCTGCCACTTTGATTTACTAATTGTAGATATAAATCTGCCAGGGCGTTCAGGGATTGAATGGCATGAAGCGTTTGATCCAAATACGCGTCGTAGTGATGTTATCTTTATGACAGGTTACGCAGATTTAGATATGGCGATTCAGGCACTACGTGCAGGGGCGTCTGATTTCATCTTAAAGCCGTTCAACCTAGAGCAAATGATGCAGTCTGTCAGCCGTTGTATTGAGCGTCGTTTAGTAGAGCGCCAAAACTTTGCTTTGCAACGCGATGTTGAGCGTAGCTATCCTGTCGATATCATCGGCGATGCGGAAAGCACCCAGCGAATGAAAAAGATGATTGCCCAAGTTGCACCTTCTGTTGCTGCGGTATTAGTGGAAGGTGAATCGGGTACAGGTAAAGAGCTGGTGGCGCGTGCACTTCACCAATTGAGTAAACGTACAGGTCCTTTTGTTCCTCTTAACTGTGGTGCGATTGCCCCTGATTTATTGGAAAGTGAATTATTTGGTCACGTATCTGGTGCGTTTACTGGGGCGAAGAAAGGTCGTGATGGTTTATTCCGTGTTGCTAATAATGGCACACTGTTTTTAGATGAAATTGGTGAAATGCCATTGTCTATGCAGTCATCACTGTTACGTGCGTTAGAGCAAAAAGCCATTCGTCCGGTTGGTGCTGAACGTGAAGTACAGGTTGATGTCCGTATTGTGGCGGCAACAAACCGAAATCTTAAAAAAGAAGTGGAAGAAGGGCGTTTTCGCCAAGATCTGTATTACCGTCTTAATGTATTAACCATTGAGCTTCCCGCATTACGAGAACGTGTAGAAGATATTCCAGCTTTAGCGCATCACTTTACTCAACAGCTTTCAAAAGATTTAGGCATGAAGCCGATCAATTGGACTCATGAAGATATCCTTGCCATGCAAGCGTATCAGTGGCCGGGTAATATTCGTGAACTACGTAATATGATGGAACGCTGTATTCTGCTCGGTAAATCGCCTGCTGAATATTGGCAAGAATTAAATGGTGATGCACCAGCGCTTTCTGCTGAAAACACTTCGAATCAAACCAGTGCTTCTGGAAATGGTGATGATAAACGTCCGTGTCAGTGTCATGAAGATGGGCAAGAGCAATATTGTTACCCAACAGATTGGACGCTAAAAGATGTTGAGAAAGCCCATATTATGCAAGTGGTAGATTCACATGATGGCAATAAATCTGCGGCTTCTCGTCAGCTTGGTGTTGCACGTAAAACGTTAGAACGTAAATATAAAGAATGGGCTGAAGAGTCGGCATCATGCGAATAACTAAAGCGTTAATGCATCCTAAAGCGTTTATTTTATTATGGCTAAGGCGTTTTCGGACCATGGTTCGCTATCGCCTGTTAGTTTTAACGTCTGTCCCTATTATCATTACACTATTTGCGTTAATTGGTTTAACTTTTTATTGGACAGTGACTTACACTTGGCAAAATGCATTAATGAATGTAAGAGCTGATTTAGCCGTTGCTCACCATAGTATGGAGTTACTACAAAAGGAGCAGCGCACGGCATTACATTCAATGGCTGACTCTTACGATTTTCAATATCGATTACGTTTTGACGAATCATCATTAGCAAGCTGGGTTCGCTCTGAAAATCAACAATATAAATTGGACTTTATTGTTCTTCATCCAGCATCAGCACTGGGCGAATTCTCAAAGCAAGAGCGCCATCTGTTACAAGAAGGAAAAGAACAAACATTTTTTCAAGTGTTGAATCGTAGTGAACTAGGCGCGTTGAATCGTGATTTACCTGCTCGAGCTCAAGTTCCTTTGCTTAAAGAGCACATGATTGAGCAGAAAGGTTTAGTGAGTCGGAGTTTGATCCCTATTTTTAATCATGAAGGACAGCTTCAATGGATTCTTGACGGTGGTATTTTACTCAATAATAGTACGGTGCTGGTGGATAGAATCCGTGACTTAGTCTTTGCTTCAGATACGTTACCGACAGGCAGTATTGGTACTGTTACTATCTTTATGAATGATGTACGTATTAGTACTAATGTGCCATTAGATAGTAAAAACTTAATTGGACGCGCAATCGGTACTCGTGTTTCAGATGAAGTGAGCCGTGAAGTACTTAAATTTGGAAAAACGTGGGTAGATAGAGCCTACGTTTATGACAGTTGGTATGTGTCTGCTTATGAGCCTTTACGTGATATCAACGGTAAAGTGATCGGTATGCTTTATACTGGTTATTTACAATGGCCACTGCTTAAAACATTTTTAACTAATATTATTGAGTTAGGTATCGGAATTGTATTGGTGCTGATTATTTCAGGCATCTTTGTTTATCGTGGTTCACGTGATTTGTTTTTACCTATAGAAAAAATCTATCAAGTTGCAAAGTTAGTACAAATGGGGTTTGAGCGTCGAGTGGGTAAATTAGATGTTTGTCCAGATCATGAACTCCAAATTTTAGGTAATCAGTTTGACACCATGTTGGATCAACTTGAACAGCGTAATCAAGCGATCAAACAAGCGGCTGTGGAATTAGAAGAGAAGGTTGAGCAACGTACTCATAGTTTACATTACAAAACGGAAGAGTTAGAACAACACATTAAGTTGCTTAATCAAGCACGATCTAAGCTGGTAGTGAGTGAAAAATTAGCCGCACTGGGTGAACTGACTGCCGGTATCGCCCATGAAATTAATAACCCGCTTGGTGTAATACTTGGAAATGTTGAGTTAATTCAGTTTGAATTAGGTGATAGTAAAGAACAAGTTCAAGAAGAGCTTGATGCGATTCATGTCCAAATTGATCGGATACGGAATATTACCCGAAGTTTATTGCAATATAGCCGTCAAGGTGGTGTACAAAATGAAGTCACGTGGCATCACTTAAATCAGATTGTAGAAGAAAGCTTAACCTTAGTGCGTTCAGGGACAAAGAAACTTGATGTTGATTTTGTTGTTGAGCTAAATGCGAAATGCAGTGTGGAAGTGAATCGTCATCAGTTATTGCAAGTATTAGTGAATCTTCAAATGAATGGTATCCATGCAATGGATGATAAAGGTCGTTTGATTATTAAAACGGATGATTGGTTTGATGAACAGGAGCAGCCTATTGGTGCTGTCGTTAGAATTATTGATCATGGTTGTGGTATTGCGAAAGAAAATTTAGAGCGAATATTTGATCCATTCTTTACTACTCGTCGTTCAGGTACGGGACTTGGTCTTTCGGTTAGTCAAAGTCTAATTGAAGATATTGGTGGTGAAATAACGGTTGAGTCTGAGTTGGGTCAGGGTACAACGTTCGCTGTCTATTTAAGACAAAAAATACCAACCAGCACTGATTTAGAGTTATTAATGATGTCTTAGTGTTGTCTACAACAAAAGCCCCTTGGTATTTCTTCTAAGTGAGTGAAAATACCAAGGGGCTTTTTGTTATGTGTTTATTTTAGAAATTACATGAATGACAAACCAATAAGTAGAATGGCTAAAGCAGTGAGGGATATACGAGTAATTAAACTAAGATGGGTGGGATTAATCATTTCTTGATGCTGCATAGGCACTCCTTTTTATTTAGCCTCATTTAAGCATAGTTGAAGAGTGTCACTGTCGTGAGTTTTTTGTTAAAAAATAATAGGCTATCTCATTGTGAGAGGAGTAGATATTAGGATGTCTATAAAAGAAAAAAGCCAGCTGATATGTGCTGGCTCTATATTTCTCAATTAACAACAATGATTATTTTGTTAATTCTTTCAGTTTTTGCTGTTGGTAGTATTTTGCATCTGCACTAATAGGTTTGCTTTTGCCTGTTTGTAGCCATTGTTTAATACGTCCGGCATCACCAATAGGCGTTAGCTTACCTTGAGAATCAAGCATAACCATTAGGATCTTCTTACCATCGATAGTTGTAACCATGCCTAAGCATCGACCAGCTTCATCTAAGAAACCTGTTTTAGTTAAGTTTACTGTCCATTTTTTACCACGAGCTAATGCGTTGGTGTTTGTGTAGCCTAGCTTGTAGTTAGGTTTGCCAAAGTAAGCGGTATGAACCGGTGTTGTACTGTACTTACGAATTTCAGGATACTTATAAGCAGCGCGTACCATCTTAGCTACATCAGATGCAGTAGAGTGGTTATGAGGATCAAGGCCTGAGCTATCAACGAAATGTGTGTTAGTCATACCTAAAGATTTAGCTTTGCGGTTCATCGCTTTGATGAATGCTTTGTAGCCACCAGGGTAGTTGCCGGCAAGTGTTGCAGCTGCAAGGTTTTCAGATGACATTAAAGCAATATGGATTGTCTCGCCACGACTTAACGTAGAGCCCATACGAATACGTGTGTATGTATTGTACATACGTGCTTTATCGGTAGGGGTAAATGTTAGCTTTTCGTTAAGTGGGAGTTTTGCATCGAGTGTTACCATCGCTGTCATTAATTTCGTTAGTGAAGCAATAGGCATTTTTACATTAGAGTTTTTTCGGTACAGGGTTTTGCCTGTACTTAGGTCTATCACATAATTACTGACTGATGCCGTTTGTAACTTGTTAGGATCCAGTTTGCTGGTATTGATGCTAGCCATGGAAGAGAAGCTAATACTAGCAAGAGTAAAAAACAGAATGAAAGCGTTACGCACAACGGCTCCTTGATAATGCAAAGGGAAATAATAACAGTATTGTTAATATAGCTATTGTCGGCTTAACCTATACTGTTAGGCAAGTCATGTTTATGTAAATAGGTCATTTATTTGCGATAAAAATTATCAATTCATATGCATCTGTAATTAAACATTATTCAATAAAATAAAAAGTGATCTACTAATACTGAGAGTAATTGTAAACAAGATAACACTGAACTGTGTAGAATGTAGGATTCCTTACTTATGATTGCATACTGACTTTTCCATTAACCTCACCTTAGATTTAGATGGTGATTGCCTATGGTTGTGTCAGGCCGCCTTTTATTTTTTGATTGCATTGTTGTCGTGTTCTTTATCACTTATCTAAGATTATAATGATTGTTTGAGCGTACATTGTGGCTTAAAGCTGTTCACCGAGATATTTCAGAATGAGTATGAGTTAAAGGTGTGTGATCTATATCTATTATGAATGGCTGTTGACATAAAACTAACATGATGCAAGTGATAAAAAATACTGAGTTGGTATAGGATGGTGTAATTATCTTCGATTCACAGGATCAACTATGCTTGCTCGTTGCTTACTTATCGCTTCAGTATCATTGCTGTCATTATCATCTTACGCGACAACAGATGATTCAGATTTAAATGATATTAAAAACAGTATAGAAAAGTCACAAGATACGATGCATTACGTTCGGACTGTATCTGGTTCAATTCCCGTACCTATGCCTAAACACAATGAAGATAAACCAGCTTATAGTTACTATGAAATCGTCTCTTATGACATTTATAGTAGTCAAGGTGGAAAGCGTATGATCCAAGCGGTAATCACAAACCATTCTGGCGGTGGTATTGCACTTAAACCGAAGCAGATCAAAGCGTATTTCAGTAATAACCAATATGTTGAACCGATACGAATTGAGCAAAAGGGTAAGTTTGCACAAGGTGAAACAAAGTCAGTGACCTTGCATTTTGGTGAAACAGGCGCTTCTATTATTGGTTTGTTTACTCGCTCTTATTAATTCTCTTAAGCCAGTAGTAATGCGGTTTAAACTGAATGAAAAAAGCCCTGATAATCATCATGTATTATCAGGGCTTTTTATTATCCATCTTACTTCAAAGATGGCTATTAGCTGGTGGCTGACTTAGTTAGCACTCCATACTTGTTTACCTGTCCGTGCGAAATTATAACCACCGAGTGCGTTACCGTGCGCTTGAACATCCTCATCTGAAATTGCTTGTAGCAACTGCTGTTGTAGGGTTCTAAAATAAATATTCTTTGGAATAACTAGCTCAAAGGCTTCGGTACACAGTGGAATAAAGCCTAAACCAAATTCACCTGCTGTACTTTGGCTAGCACAACCTACATCAGCTTGGCCGCGAGCAATGGATGAGGCCAATTCACGTTCACTGTTACACACATCAGATTGATTCAGCATTGAGAGGTTATAAGCGTGACCGTGTAACCATTCTTCTAATGCTCGCATACTACCAGCACCTTCCTGACGTAATGCCCAGCGCCAGCGAGAAGACAGCAATTCAGGTAATTGAATCGACTTTGAATTTACCGCTTCGGCTAATTCTTTACTCACCACTAAACCTTGTTCACGTTCAAATGCGTGGACTAATACCCAGTTTTTATTACCTTGGTATTGTTGTAACAGTGCAGGGTGTCGAAGGCTAGCTTCTTCAGCGTTGCCCCAGTGAATGGCACACATATCAACGTGCCCTTTACTTAACATAGCTAAGCCTTGTCGTGTACCCGTTGAGGTATAACCAACTAATGCTGTACTGCCTAATTGGTTAGCCATCTTACCAACTACCATTTGTAATAGTGGATCGTCTGAGCCAGCAATTAATAAACGATCGGTTAATACGCCGTTATGGCAAGATTCTAATAGCCATTTATCCAGCATCGCTTTAGGGAATAACCATTTACCCGTTACTTTAGTTGCAGGAAGTAAGCCATCGTTAGCAAGGGCATAAACTTTCTTTTCATTAAGATCTAAATATTCCGCGACTAATTTCGCGTTCATGAATTCTGGAAAGTCTGCCATTTAGTTTTGCTCTTTATTAGAAGATGGTTGTTCTGTTTTATTTGATTGTTGTGAGGCATCAGCACCTTTTACATCAAGAATAAGGTTATGGCCGCCATTATAAACTTGGAAACGATGACCTTTAGCGCGGGCAATCATTGTGATACCAAGTTTCTGTGCTAACTCATAACCCATTTGCGTTGCACCAGAACGAGATAAAAGTACGGGAATACCCATTTGCGCGACTTTAATCACCATCTCTGAGGTTAAGCGTCCTGTGGTGTAGAAAATCTTATCTTCGCCTATTTCACCTTTTAGCCACATTTCACCGGCTAGGGTATCAACGGCGTTATGGCGACCTACATCTTCGACAAACGATAAGATCTCGGTATTACGGCAAACGGCGCAACCATGAACGGCACCAGCAGCTTTGTAAGTTTCATTGTGGTGAGTTAGCGCTTCAAGAAGCCCATATAACATAGATTGTTTTATTTGTACTTGTGGCAGGGTTACGTTTTCAAGCTTTTTCATTACGTTACCGTACATGGTGCCTTGACCACAGCCTGAGGTAACAGTTTTCTTTTCTAATTTTTTCTCTAAGCCATCAGTATTTTCACGGGTAATAACGGCGGCAGAGTTGGTATCCCAATCAATGATCACAGATTCGATGGCATTAATATCTTCGATAAAGCCTTGGTTCTTTAGGTAACCGAGCACAAGCGCAGAAGGACGTTCACCCAACGTCATCAGGGTAACGATTTCAATCCAATTTAAATAAACCGTTAGGGGATGCTCACATGCAATTTCTTTGATTTGCAAATCACCGTACTCATCCATGATTTCCACAGACATTGTCTGCTTAACGGCGGATTTAGTTTTTATAATTTTAGGCAGTTGGCTCATTAGGATATCCAGTGGTTACAAGAAACGTATCGAGATTTCAAATAAGTCCGTCAAAATACACACAATGATACTAAGCTCAATAAGTAGTATTAAATGACACGTATCAAGGTGAATAAGTTCACCTTAAACGCACTAAAGCAAATATTGTTCCATATTTTAACTTTCAGGGTAGATGAGTCTCCTGATTGTTACTTATTGGCGATATTTTAATTACCATTGATTACTTGGTCTAAATTTTGCTTGTAACGGACGAATATTCTCAACATACCGCGATAGGCGGGTATGTAAAAAGCAAGATGTAAGGAGTAATTGTGCCAGAACAAGCAAAGCTAGAAATAAAGAAAGATGAAAGTGTTTGGCCTATTTATTTTCGACTTCAAGCCGAAGAGAGACAAGTTGGGCGTTGGACGACATATGCGTGGACGATTGAAGATCTTTGCTTGAATGGTGAAGAAGATCTAAATGTAGAACTTGCGGAAATCGGTGCTGGTAATTACATGCTGCCACTTGAATTATTTCGTGATGAACGTATGGAGTACCGCTTTAACTTAAACGCACAAGATCCGCATTTATTTTTTGTTTGTGCGGAAGAAGATGAACAACTTAAACCTGTTTTAATGACGGCCGCTCAAGGGGTTGCAGCACGTTATATGGATGGTGATTACGTTGTACTTCACATCCAAATTCCATTACCTATTCAAGTATGGATGGAAGCGTACCTTGGCCGACACGGCGAATTAGAAGAGTGTAAACGTCGAGGCGGTGGCAAAGGTAAAAAGCAAAAAGGGCGTTCAAGTGGCAACTAATTTTTTTCAACGTTGGTCTCAAAGAAAATTAACCAAAACAGAAGATAAATCTGCTGGTGAAGAGTTAACTCTCGAAAGTGCTGAAACGGCCTTAGAACAAGACGTAGTTGTTACCGAAAATACTGCTATTAATACAGATGTTGTTGAACTTATTGAAACGGATAAAGCGCCAGATAATCAATTAGATAATACTGATTTGGTCGCTGGTGATATCCCTGATATAGCACTGACTCATGATGATGTTTCAACAGTGACTTATGATTCTGGCGTTGCATCTTTTATGAAAGAATCGGTTGAGAAATCAGTTAAGAAAGCAGCATTACGCAAGTTATTTCATTCGGAAGAATTTAATTATATCAGTGACATGGATGATTGCACGGAAGATTTTAGCAACATCCCAACGCTTGATCCTGCGATTGCTTCTCAAATGCGTGGCTGGATGGATAAAGCGGTAGAGAAAGTGACAGATATTGTTGAAGACTTAGGTAGTGAAGTAACACCTGACTCTGAGGTTACGAAGAAAGCAGAGATAGCTGAACTGTCTGAATCAACTACTGAACGAGTTGAGGCTGAATCGGTCGCTCCTCAATATACTCACTATTCAGCACTATCTAACGAAAATAATGCTGTTGAAGAAACGATCCCTACATCGATTTCTTTAGAAAATAAAACAGCGCAAGACAGTTAAATTTATTGTGTGAGACAAAAAGGGAACTAAAACCATATTTATTGTTGGGACATTTTGGCGCAATGGGTCTTTTGCGTTAAGACAAAATGTCTCAATAGCGGTAAGGGTGATTATCCATCTCCGACTTTAGTTCCTTTTAAGTCATTTTATTCCGTGAAAAGTTGGATCGGTTATTGCTCTATAAGGGTGAGAAGAAAATGAAAGTTAGATTTTAATGTGGAAAGACATTAAGACATAGCTTCGTCGCTTCTTCAATCGGCACTGACTAGCGGTGACGGGCAAACAGGAATAAGAATGTTAAAAAGTACACTAGAAGCATTTTCTGATACAAACGGTAAAGCACGTGCTACTGCAATTAATGGCACAGTAGAGCTAACAAATTTAATTCCACCTACGGTAACGTATGAAAGCCGTGGGGATTTGTTGATCGTGGGTTCTCAGGAAAACATTATTGCACTTGCCGAACAGTTTTCAGAACTGAATAGCGTAACGTTACTGGCAATTGATACAACTGGCGATAAAGCAGGATTGTCTAATCTTTATTTTAGTCAAGATGTATCAGCTAAAGGTTACCTTGGTGCATTTGAAGTGACTTGTCAGGTTACAGGTCAATTAACAAAAGCGAATTTAGCAAAAGTAGCTATTGGTCGTGATTGTTTTGATTTGATCCTAGATATGACAGAAAACGGCATTATGTCGTTAGAAATTCCTGCTCCGGGTTATTACGCAGTAGGTAGTCGTAAAGATAAACTGGCTCAGCTGGTGGAAGATTTACCGGCTATGATGGGTACTTTTGATAAACCTAAATACTTTCGTTTAAACCCAGATCTATGTGCACACTCATCTCGTGGTGTTGAAGGTTGTGATCGTTGTTTAGATGCTTGTCCTGCAGGCGCACTAAGCAGTGATGGGGTAGAAATTGCGATTGATCCTTATCTTTGTCAGGGTGTTGGCACGTGTGCTACAGCTTGTCCAACAGAGGCGATCACATATGCATTACCTGATCCTCAAAATACACAAAACTTTGTTCATCGTGTTCTTACTCGTTATAAGCAAGAGGGCGGTGAGAAACCAACATTACTTTTGTACGGTAATCGTGATGAGAAAGTGGTGACTGCAGCATTAGCAACTTTTCCAAGTTCAGTCATTGCGATTGCATTAGAAGAGCTTGCAACAGTGGGTGTGGATACTTGGTTTAGTGCGTTAGTTTATGGTGCGCATCAAGTTCTTCTTGCGACTAACAAAAAATATATTCCTGCCACGATTGATCGCGTTTTATCTAATGAGCTTGCAATGGCTCAACGTTTCTTAACGGAAATGGGTTATGACGCTGATCGTATTTGCCTGTTTGATTTTAGTGATGTTGAGAACTTTGTTTCTTATGACGATGCACTAGTTTCTCCTGTTACAGAGGCTTTAACTGGCTCTAAACGTGAAAAACTATTTTCTTCACTTGAAATGCTTTACACCCAAGCAAGTACAAAACCAGAACAATCTTCCGTTGTAGAAAAAGCGCCTTATGGTTCTGTTTCATGTGACACAACGGATTGTACGTTATGTATGAGTTGTGTGGCCGTTTGTCCAACTCGCGCCTTACATGCCATTGGTGATCGTCCTGGTCTTCTATTTATTGAGGAAGATTGTGTTCAATGTGGTATGTGTGAAAAAGCGTGTCCTGAAAAAGTGATTTCATTAGAACCTCGTTTTAATTGGGATTGGCATGCTCGTAAAGAAGCACGTCTTGTTCATGAAGAGCCTGCGGCTTGTTGTATCAGTTGTGGAAATGCATTCGCGCCAGCATCTATGGTGAAAATGTTAACTGAAAAACTTCAAGGACATTCTCACTTCCAAGGTGATGCTATTCGTCGTTTATCCATGTGTGAAGATTGTCGTGTTCGCGATATTTTCGAACAAATGGAAAAAGATCCAGAAAGTCAGGCTCGAGTTTAAGGAACGAAGATGGAAACAATTGCTATGAGCCCTGCTCAAACGTCATTGAATGAAGACGCAGTACTTCGTATTGAAATTTATAACATGCTTGCACATTTATTTCGTCAAGCGCCTGATCAAAATGTATTGAATTTTTTGGCTGATATAGATGTTGATACGGCGAATAAACCTCAACAATCTACTATGTCTGCTGCTTGGCCTTTACTGAAACTTGCAGCACAAAAGAGCATGCCACTTGCAGTTGAAGAAGAATATCAAGATGTATTTATTGGTATTGGTCGCGGTGAAGTTGTGCCTTTTGGATCATGGTATTTAACAGGTTCATTAATGGAAATGCCTCTGGCTTATCTTCGACGAGATCTTAAGCAATTAGGATTTGAACGTGATGAGTCAGTGAAGGAACCGGAAGATCATATTGCGGCTTTGCTTGAAGTTATGGCAATGCTAGTTGAAGGCGGCGATGAGCACCTTCAAAAAACGTTCTTTAATCGTCACTTAGCTGAGTGGTGTGAAAAGTTCTGTACCGATGTTAAAGCTGCTAACAGCGCTGTTTTTTATACCGCTGTTGGTGAGCTTGCTTTGCAGTTTTTAACTGTAGAGAAAACACGCTTTTTAGAATCAAAATAATCCCTATACGTTGCTTGCAACGGTTTGATTCAAAGCAATAAAACTAAGGCAAAAACCCATCGTAACTTATTTTAGTGACGATAAAGGAGCAAACTTTATGAGTGAGCAAAAAACCAATGAAAGCCGCCGTCAATTGTTGAAAAACATTGGCTTAACTGTGGCTGCTGGTGCTGTTGCTGCTGGTACGACAACAGCAGTTCAGGCTGCTGAAAAGTCAGAAGAGAAAAAAACAAAAACAACTAAAGGTTATCACGAGACCCAACATATTCGTGATTACTACAACACTTTGTAAGACGGAGCTCTAAATGAAACTTACTAAACGTTCCGATAAAGTGAGCAAAGCAGAAAACCAACTGGGTATTTCTCGTCGTTCTTTTATTCGTAATACATCTCTAGCTGCCGCTGGTGGCGTTGCTGGTGCAAGCATGTTTGCACCAGGTATGATGAAAAAAGCAGAAGCTGCATCTGAAGATGTATATGACGCGCCTAAAGTGGTTAAACGTACTATTTGTTCACACTGTTCAGTGGGTTGTGGTATTTACGCAGAGACGCAAGACGGTGTATGGACTCACCAGGAACCCGCTTTCGATCACCCTTTTAATGCTGGTGGACACTGTGCGAAAGGCGCAGCACTTCGTGAACATGGTCACGGTGCTCGTCGCGTAAAATACCCAATGAAGCTTGTTAATGGCAAGTGGAAGAAACTGAGCTGGGAACAAGCTTTAGATGAAGTAAGCCAGCAAGTGCTTAAGATCCGTGAAGAATCAGGCCCAGATTCTGTTTACTTTCTAGGTTCTGCTAAGCATAACAACGAACAAGCTTACATGTTCCGTAAAATGGTTTCTATGTGGGGTTCTAACAACGTTGACCACCAAGCGCGTATTTGTCACTCAACAACAGTGGCAGGTGTAGCGAACACTTGGGGTTACGGTGCAATGACTAACTCATTAAACGACATGCATAACTGTAAGTCGATGTTATTCATTGGTTCAAACCCAGCTGAAGCTCACCCAGTAGCAATGCAGCACATCCTTATCGCGAAAGAAACGAACAGCTGTAAGATTGTGGTTGTCGATCCTCGCCGTACACGTACTGCTGCAAAAGCAGATCACTACGTTTCTTTGCGTCCGGGTACTGACGTTGCTTTTGTATGGGGTGTGCTTTACCACATTTTCAACAATGGCTGGGAAGATAAAGAATTCATCCGTCAACGTGTTTACGGTATGGACGAAGTTCGCGCAGAAGTGGCGAAATGGAATCCAAAAGAAGTTGAGCGCGTAACTGGCGTGCCAGAAGATCAAGTTTACCAAACAGCGAAAATGCTGTCTGAAAACCGTCCTGGCTGTGTTGTTTGGTGTATGGGTGGTACTCAGCATACGACAGGTAACAACAACACACGTGCTTACTGTATCCTTGAACTTGCACTTGGCAACATGGGTAAATCAGGTGGCGGCGCAAACATCTTCCGTGGTCACGATAACGTACAGGGTGCAACAGACTTTGGCGTACTTTCTGACAACCTACCTGGTTACTACGGTCTATCTGAAGGTGCTTGGAAACACTGGGCACAAGTGTGGGATGTAGACTACTCATGGCTACAAGGTCGTTTCGACCAAAACACTTACAACGGTAAGAAACCAATGAACAGTGCAGGTATTCCTGTCTCTCGTTGGATCGACGGTGTTTTAGAAAACAAAGATAAGATTGAACAGCGCGATAATATCCGTGCCATGTTCTACTGGGGTCACGCTGTAAACTCACAGACGCGTGGTCCTGAAATGAAAACGGCGATGGAAAAACTGGATATGATGGTTATCGTTGACCCATACCCAGGTGTTGCAGCGGTAATGAATGGTCGTACAGATAATGTATACCTATTCCCAGCGACTACGCAGTTTGAAACATACGGCTCAGTAACGGCAACTAACCGTTCTATTCAATGGCGTGATCAAGTTATCGAGCCGCTATTTGAAGCAAAACCTGACCACGAAATCATGTACTTGCTATCTAAGCGTCTTGGTTTTGCGGATCAACTATTCAAGAACATTAAAATTGAAAACAACCGCCCACACATTGAAGACATCACACGTGAATTCAACAAAGGTATGTGGACGATTGGTTACACAGGTCAAAGCCCTGAGCGTCTAAAAGAGCACCAACAAAACTGGCACACATTTAACCGTACTTCTTTAGAAGCGGTGGGTGGTCCTGCAAATGGTGAAACTTACGGTCTACCTTGGCCTTGTTGGGGTACACCTGAGATGAAGCACCCAGGTACACATATTCTTTATGATACATCTAAGACTGTGGCACAGGGTGGCGGTAACTTCCGTGCACGTTTCGGTGTTGAGCACAATGGTGTAAGCCTACTTGCTGACGATAGCTACTCATTAGGTTGTGAGCTAGAAGATGGTTACCCAGAGTTTACCGCTAAGATGCTGAAGCAACTTGGTTGGTGGGACGACCTAACAGCAGAAGAGAAAGTGGCTGCTGAAGGTAAGAACTGGAAAACTGACCTTTCTGGTGGTATTCAGCGCGTAGCGATTAAACACGGTTGTATTCCTTACGGTAACGCAAAAGCACGTACTGTGGTTTGGACATTCCCAGATGCAGTGCCTATTCACCGTGAGCCACTATACACACCTCGTCGTGATCTTCTTCCTGAGTACCAAACTTGGGATGATAAGGCGCATTTGTTCCGTTTACCAACTCTGTACAAGTCAATTCAAGACAAAGATATGTCGAAAGAATACCCAATTATTCTAACGTCTGGTCGTCTGGTTGAATATGAAGGTGGTGGTGAAGAAACGCGTTCAAACCCATGGCTTGCAGAGCTACAACAAGAAATGTTTGTAGAACTTAACCTGAAAGATGCAAACGATCGTGGCATTAAAGATGGCGAGATGGTTTGGGTTGAAGGTGCAGAAAAAGGCCGTATTAAAGTGAAAGCGATGGTAACCCCACGTGTTCGCGAAGGCTTAGCATTCTTACCATTCCACTTCGGTGGTGAATTCGAAGGTGAAAGCCTACGTAGTCATTACCCAGAAGGTTGTGCTCCTTATGTTTCTGGCGAAGCTGCTAACACAGCAACGACATATGGTTACGATCCAGTAACTCAGATGCAAGAAACAAAAGTCACCCTTTGTAACATCACTAAAGCGTAAGGAGTCATCAAATGGCACGTATGAAATTTCTTTGTGACTCTAAGCGTTGTATTGAATGCAACGGTTGTGTGACAGCTTGTAAAAATGCTAACTCAGAAGCAGTAGGTTGGGGTATTCAACGTCGTCGCGTTGTGACACTAAACGATGGTTTACCAGGTGAAACATCTATTTCTGTTGCTTGTATGCACTGTAGTGATGCGCCTTGTATGGCGGTTTGTCCGGCAGATTGTTTCAGTCAAACAGAAGATGGCATCGTTCAGCACGATAAAGATCTTTGTATTGGTTGTGGTTACTGTCTATTTGCTTGTCCGTTTGGTGCACCTCAGTTTCCTAAACAGGAAGCGTTCGCAGAGCGTGGCAAAATGGATAAATGTACTTATTGTTCTGGCGGTCCAAATACTGAACCTGGTTCAGAAAAAGAGCGTGTACTTTACGGCGCAAACCGTATTGCAGAAGGTAAGTTACCAATGTGTGCATCTATGTGTTCGACTAAATCACTACTTGCAGGTGACGCTGAGAAGATTTCTGAAATCTTCAGCAAGCGTGTTGTTGCTCGTGGTGCAAAAGATGCAGGTTGGGCAAGTACTGAAGATCTAGCGTACGACGCGGCAAAAGTACGTAAAGCGTAATTGTCTTTATTTGGGCTCAGCCTATGTGTTGAGCCTAAATTTTAGATCTCGGATGTAACAAATTTCTGTTCAAATTGAGCAGGCAGGAGCTTTAATGACTAAGCGAATTCAACGCTGGTTAACGGTATTCGTTACCGCATTAATGGTTGCGTTTTCTGTCCAAGTGATGGCAAACGAAGCTACTACAACAACCAGTAGTGAGCAACTTGGTGAATCTGTGGTAAAAAAAGAAGTCATAGGTTTTGCTGGTGCTGATTATTGGCGTGCGGTCAAAGATGGCGAAAAAGGGTATACAACATCAGGTTGGCCTGAGCACGATGTTTTGATCAGTGTGCCTGGTCAAACATGGTATATCTTAAAAGAAAAGTGGATGTCACCACTTGGCGCGATGGCTATTTTTGGCAGCCTTGTGATGGTGACGCTAGCATACTTTGTTGTAGGTCCTCTTAAATTAAGTAAGCCTAAAACAGGTCGTAAAATTCAGCGCTGGAGCCGGATGGATCGTGCTCTGCACTGGAGTTTAGCATTCACATTTTTAACGTTAGGTTTTAGCGGTTTAACTCTTGTTTACGGTAAACATTTTATTAAACCTATCGTACCAACAGAAGTGTGGGGCTGGATCATTTATGCAGCGAAGCAGTATCATAACTATATAGGTCCATTGTTTGGAATCATTCTTCTTTTCGTTGTCATTAAATGGTGGCGTAAGAGTATCTTTAGTAAAGTGGATATTGATTGGTTCAAGAAAATGGGCGGCATGGTGGGTAAACATAAAGGCTCACACCCAAAAGCTGGTTTCTCGAACGGTGGTGAAAAAGCCTTGTTTTGGCTGTTAGCGATCTTTGGTGTATTTATTGTGATCAGCGGTTTTGTGCTTGATTTCCCAATTTTCGACCAAACACGTCGTCACATGGAATTATCTAACCTAGTACACATGATCTCTGCACTTATCCTGATCTGTGGTTTCATTTTCCACATCTATATCGGCCTGTTCGGTATGGAAGCGGGTATTGATGGTATGGTGACGGGTGAGGTTGATGAAACTTGGGCGCGTGAACACCACAGTGAATGGTATGAGGAAGTAAAAGATCTTCCAGAAAACCAACCAGGATACAGTGAATCACAACAGCAAGAAGCGAAGGGAAAATCTTCGTCTAATTGATAATCGTAGTTTGTGATTTTAAAAACCGACATGCGTGTCGGTTTTTTTATATCTGTTGTATATGAATATGATAATTACGCTGGTTTATTGTGTGATATCACGTACAAATTATATCGAGATAAAAGATGCTTAAAGTCGTGTGATATCAGTGCTATAAAGGAATAATAAATACTAAAGAAAGGATGTTGTTATGCTTTTCCCCTACAAAAACGTTGTCGTACTTACGGGTGCCGGCATTTCAGCTGAATCGGGGATCCGAACTTTCCGTGCTGCTGATGGCTTATGGGAAGAACATCGTGTTGAAGACGTGGCAACCCCAGAAGGCTATTTGCGTGATCCTGAGCTTGTTCAACGCTTTTACAATGCTCGTCGTGCACAAATTGAAAATGGTTCTGTTGCCCCAAATGCTGCGCATATGGCACTTGCCAAGCTTGAACAAGAATTAGATGGTAATGTGACTATCGTTACGCAAAACATTGATAATTTGCATGAGCGAGCTGGCAGTAAAAACGTCATTCACATGCATGGTGAGTTATTACAAGCACGCTGCTGTGAATCGGGACAAACAGTTGAATGGCATGGTGATTTACATACCAGCGATCATTGTCACTGTTGTCAAATACCAGCCCCAATGCGCCCTGATATTGTGTGGTTTGGTGAAATGCCAATTGGGATGGACAGAATCCATGATGCGATTGTGAAGGCTGATTTATTCATTTCTATTGGTACATCTGGCAATGTATATCCAGCTGCGGGCTTTGTGCATGAGGCGGCATTACAAGGTGCTCATACTATTGAACTTAATCTTGAGCCAAGTAACGTTGAAAATGAGTTTGAAGAAAAACGTTATGGCAAAGCATCTGAACTTGTACCTACTTATGTAGAAGAGTTACTTAACGCGCAGAAATAACAATTTTGATGTTTTGTGATGTTTTGAATAGATAATAAAAAACCGAGCACTAGAGGCTCGGTTTTTGTATTTAACTATCAGTGTCGATTATTCGCCAGCTTTTAGTTTTTGGAAGTATTGCTCATAAACTTCAGTCATAGGACCAACGCTGTTCTGCCATTCACCTGCATCCATTACAGATTGTGGTGGGTAGATGCTTGGGTCGTTAACAAAGTCTGCTGGCAGTAATTTCTTAGCAGCAGCAACCGGTGTTGGGTAACCAATTTGTAATGCAATTTTCGCTGCAATATCAGGACGCAGTAAGAAGTTGATCATCTTGTATGCGTTATCAACGTTTTTAGCATTCTTTGGTACTGAAATGTTATCCATCCAGAAGATTGCGCCTTCTTTTGGCCATACGATGTCGATTGGTGCGCCATCTTTACGTGCCATATAAGCAGAACCATTCCAAAGCATACCTAATGAGGTTTCACCTGCCATGTATGGGTTAGCAGGGTAGTCTGAGTTAAAGACTAATACGTTTGGCATTAGTTTTTTCAGTTCTTCGTATGCTGCCTTGATTTGCTTAGGGTCTTCAGTGTTACCAGAGTAACCAAGTTTACGTAGCGCTACGTGGAATACTTCACGCGCATCATCCATCATCATTAACTGACCTTGCCACTTAGGGTCCCATAGGTCTGCCCAGCTAGTGATTTTAGACTTGTCGATCATGTCAGTGTTAACACCGATACCCGTTGCGCCCCAAATGTATGGAATAGAGTAGTCGTTGTTAGGATCAAAAGGTTTATTTAAGAAGTTAGGATCTAGACCTGCGAAGTTTGGAATTTTCGAATGGTCAATTTTTTGAAGCATACCTTCTTTACGCATTTTAGCTACGTAGTAAGTAGAAGGAACAACAAGGTCATAACCTTTATCGTAGGTCTTTAGCTTGGCGTACATCGTCTCATTCGACTCGTAAGTCGAATAAATAACTTTAATGCCTGTTTCTTTTGTAAACTCTTCTAAAACATCTGATGGGATGTATTCAGACCAGTTGTAAAAGTACAGCTCATTAGATTTATTATTATTATTATCGTCAGCAGTCGCAACGTTCGAAAACATTGACATTGCACATGCAGCACCGGCCATTAATAAAGACCATTTTTTCATTGTGTTAGCTCCTAACTAAACAGGATGTCGAGAGTGTTCTCTAGCGGTATTGACCGCTTCTCCTAATTGGTTGTAAACGCATTAGAGTATTATTTTTAATGCATAAACAGATGTTAATCATAAAACAAAGTTATTATAGCAGAGAATATTCGTCGACCACATCACAAAAAAACAGAATTTTGACTGTTAAATATCGCTATCATATTGATTAATAACAAGCTTGCTAAGTAAATCTTCAGAAAAAACTACAACTAACCATGTTTATTAATAAATATGAGATATAAAAAAAGCTGCCAATGGCAGCTTTCTATTTTGTTTATTGATCCGCTTTTAATTCAAGGAAATAATTTTCGTAGCGAATATTCATGTTACCTACGGAATCTTGCCACTCACCACGATCAAGATCAGCTTGCGGTGGGAATAGAGTAGGGTTGTCTTTGTATTTTGCGTTTGATTTCTCTACTGCGGTTAGGTAACCCGTTTGCTCTGAAATTTGTGCTGCAATATCTGGGCGAAGTAGGAAGTCAATCATCTTGTGTGCCGCTTCTACGTTTTTCGCATTCTTAGCAATAGCTAGGCTATCAACCCAGAAAATACCGCCTTCTTTCGGCCAAATAAGCTTAATTGGTAAACCTTCTTTTTGCGCTGCCGCTGCAGAGCCATTCCATAGCATGCCTAGACCTACTTCACCAGCAAGGTAAGGCGCAGCAGGGTTGTCTGAGTTAAAAACTAATACATTTGGCATTAGTTTCTCAAGCTCTGCTTTGGCTTCGTCAATTTCTTTTGGGTTAGTTGTGTTACCTGAGTAACCTAACTTACGTAATGCAATGTGGAATACTTCGCGAGTATCATCCATTAGCATTAGCTGACCTTTCAGCTCTGGGTCCCATAAATCCGCCCAGCTATCGAAATCTTCTGGGTCATACATGTCTGTGTTTACGGCAAGACCTGTCATCGCGATTACGTGTGGAAGAGAGTAATCGTTATTTGGATCAAATGGCTTGTCTAGGTAGTTCTTGTCTAGCTCAGTGAAGTTAGACAGCTTAGACTTATCAATCTTTTGTAACATGCCTTCGTCACGCATTTTTGCAACAAAGTATGTTGATGGCACAACCAGATCATAACCTTCTGGGTGAGCACGAAGTTTTGCATACATAGTTTCATTCGACTCATAAGTCGAGTAGATCACTTTAATACCTGTTTCTTTCGTGAATTGCTCACGAAGCTCAGTAGAGATATACGGACCCCAGTTCATAAAAACTAACTGTTTGTCTTTCTCTTCTTCTGAAGCAAAAGCATTAACGCTTGCTGAAAGTAGCGCTGTACCGATAACAAGAGATGACCATTTTTTCATTCGAGTGTCTTCGTAGTGAATGCGATAAAAAGTGGCCGAAATTTAGAGCAAGTTTCAGTTTTTAGATAGCAAAAAAGTGTTTGAAAATGTTACAGGGGAATATATTTGAAGGTCATTGAATAATAGGTAAAAAAATGGCTAACTGGATACAGTTAGCCATTTAGTATTAGCTGTTGTTGATGCTTACTTTATTTTGTCTCGAGCCAGTAATTGTGAACAAATAACCAGAACAAGAGAAACAATCAACATCACTGTCGCTAGGGCGTTCACTTCAGGTGAAATGCCTACTTTAACCATTGAGTAAATCTTCAATGGTAAGATTTCGTAAGTTGGACCCGTTACGAACGAGCTTACAATTACATCATCTAGCGATAGAGTGAAGCTTAGTAGCCAGCCTGCAGCAACTGCGGGTTTAGCCAATGGTAGGATAATCTGCTTTAAGATAACCCACTCACTAGCGCCCAAGTCACGTGCCGCTTCAAGCATTTTCACATCAAAGCCTTTTAATCGGCTGTAAACTGTTACAACAACAAAAGGTAAACAGAATGTGATATGAGAAAGCAATAGCGTTAAGAAACCTAAGTTAGCACCCAATAGTAAGAACAGTGCAAGTAGCGAGATTGCCATTACGATATCTGGAGACATCATAACGAGAAATAGCATACCTGATACAAACTTCTTACCTTTAAAGTTATAACGAAACAGAGCAACGGCCGTTAAACTACCAATTAGAGATGCTGCTGTTGCAGAGAACACGGCGATGGTGATCGAGTGTCCTGCCGCTTGCATTAAACTGTCATTGTTAACCAGTTGCTCATACCATTTAGTAGTAAAGCCACCCCATTTCATACCGAATTTGCTTTCGTTGAATGAGTTAACAATCAGAATAATGATAGGGGTATATAAAAATGCATATACCACTGACATAAAGCTAAATTTAAACAAGCGTCCCATTATTCAAGCTCCACTTTTTTGTTCAGCAACTTACCTGCACGGTAGTAGGCATACAGCATAATTGCCATTGCTAACGTAAGGGCAATACTTGTTGCAGAACCAAATGGCCAATCTCGCGCGTTTAAAACCTGACTCTTAATAACATTACCAATCAGTAAGTTCTTCGCACCACCTAAAAGGTCAGAAACATAGAACATACCTAGAGCAGGAAGTAATACCAACAAACAACCTGCAATAACACCAGGCATGGTTAGTGGGAAGATCACTTTAATAAAGGTTTGAACCTTATTTGCGCCCAAGTCTCGTGCTGCTTCAATGTAGTTATTATCAAGCTTTTCGATCGCGGAGTAGAGTGGTAGCACCATAAATGGTAGCAAGATATACACTAAACCGATCATTACTGCGTACTCGGTGTACATAATACGCAGTGGCTTATCGATAATATCAAGGTACATTAATGTGTTATTTAAAATACCACGGGTACCTAGCATCAGTTTAAGGCCGTAAGTACGAATTAGAGAGTTAGTCCAAAATGGTACGATAACCAAAAACAGCATAAATGGACGCCATTTCTCTGGCATTTTTGCAATGGCATAAGCAAAAGGGTAACCAATTACTAAACACAGAATGGTTGCTGTGATTGCCATGTAAAAAGAGTGCCAAAGTACTTTTGCGTACAGTGGATCAAACAGTCTTTCATAGTTGTCAAACGTGAAGACCATTTTGATTAGATTTGCATCATCACGAGTTAGGAAACTGGTTCCTATAATCATTAAGTTAGGTACAAAAACAAACAGTACTAACCAACTAACAACTAACGCGATAATGAAATTCTGTAAATTAAACTTCTTGCTCATCAGCGAGTACCACTTCCCAACTTTCAATCCAAGTAATGGCAACTTTTTGGTCAAGAGAGTGGTCTACGTCAGGGTCATCTTCGTTGAAGAATTCGCTAACCATCACAGACTTGCCAGACTCTAACTGCACCACAGAATCCAATGTCATACCTTTATAGGTACGTTCACGAACATAACCAACAATTCCGTTAGTTTTGTCACCGTTATGGATCTCTTCGATAAGAATGTCTTCAGGTCGAAGTAATACTTTAACCTTATCACCAACATTCACATCTAAATCACAGTGGATCAATGAGTGGCGACCTTCAACATCAGCCATGATACGTTTTTCGTCTAAACGCTCTTTAACTGTTGCATCAAAGACATTGATTTCACCGATAAAGTGGGCAACAAATAAATTAGTTGGTTCTTCATAAATTTCACGAGGTGAACCATCTTGCTCAACGCGACCATCGCGCATAACAATGATGCGATCAGACATTGATAAGGCTTCTTCTTGATCGTGTGTTACGAAAATAAAGGTAATGCCTAATTTACGCTGTAGCTGTTTCAACTCAAGCTGCATCTGTTTACGTAATTTGTAATCAAGTGCAGACAGTGATTCATCAAGTAAAAGAACTTTTGGTTTGTTTACAACAGCACGAGCAATCGCAACACGTTGTTGCTGACCACCGGACAGTTGATGAGGTTTACGAGGGGCAAACTTTTCAAGTTGCACCATACGCAATGCTTCCATTACACGCGGTTCAATATCACTCGCGGGTACTTTTTGCATGCGTAAACCAAACGCGACGTTCTCAAACACTGTCATATGTGGGAACAGTGCGTAACTCTGAAACACCGTATTTACTAGACGTTGTTCAGCAGGAATGTCTGTAACATCTTTGCCATCAATAGTGATCTGCCCATTATCGGCAGTTTCAAATCCAGCAATTAGACGAAGTACTGTGGTTTTACCACAGCCTGATGGACCTAGAATGGTTAGAAATTCACCATTGTTTACGTTTAGGTCCAAACCTGAAATGATCTGCTTACCGTCAAAGCTTTTGCTAAGACCCTTCAGCTGAATGACAGGTTTCTGAGATGTTTTTTCAGCGTTCAATTCTACGTTATCTCCACCCTGGGATTATTTGGTTAAATCCCAACATTTTGGCTTAAAAATAAAGGGCGCATGATAGACCTGTAGTCTTTCAAATTAAAGCGTTTTTTCACTAATTTTAATGCAAAGATGTAATATTTTTCATCGTTAAGTAGCGAAATCCCTTATATGATGTCAGTCACTTTATCGATTTTATAAACAATCTTTTACTATGATGTCGGTAATATTATTATTCAAAAAACTATCCTTATAATAAAAAGCCTTATTACAGCTTAGTATCATTAGTAGATATTTAATGAAAAGACGATTTCATTATCAGCTTTTTTGGGGTTTTTGCATGAAAAACACACAAATTAGTCAGCTTGACTGATTTTTTATCTTAGAAATGTTTTTGTCTTATCCTCTCTGACGTACAATGCCGCCATTACACCAATAACTGACATGAGTATGAAAGAGCCAATTAATCGAAGCTTCCACATTGGTGGGTCTATTGAAAAAGCATTGAAGGGTGAAGTGGAACTACAACCCGTCACTGTTTTAATTGAGGCATGGAAAATCACAGGGAAAAACATTTTTAGTTTTTTACCTGCAGTAATTTGTTTGTTTCTTGCACAAGTTGCATTATTACTTTTAGGGCTTGAAGTTCAATTAGGCAGCCCAACGGTATTTTTTGATGCGTTCATCACAGGGCAGGGCTTTACACCTGAAATACTAAAAGCGGGCTTTATGGCTAACTTTTGGTCTGATGTGCTTATTGCACCACTTTATGTGGGTGTTAGCTTAATGGCATTAAATCATGCAGTTGGTTTACCGAGTAAACCAAGCCAGATAGTAAAAGGTTTTTCTTTTACTATAGTATCACTTATTACCATGTTGTTGCTTTCTTCAATCCAAGGGCTAGGTAGTAGTTTATTCCCATTGGTTGGCTTGTTCTTAACGATGGCATTAAGCATGGCTATTTTATTGGTGTGTGAAAAGAAAGTATCACCAATAAAAGCGATCCAATATTCTTTCATGGCAACGATCCGTAAAGTATTACCAATGACGGCTATCTATATTGTGATCATGCTGATGTTTTTTATCTCAATTGCAACAGCTGGTATTGGTTTGATTTGGACATTGCCTTTTTTCTTTAACGTGAAAGGTATCATCTATCGCAATATGTTTGGCGTAACTTTACAAGTCACCTCTGTGGCAAAAAGTGATGATGAGCAACCACCGAAAGATAACGGTGAACCACCAGTTGATAAGATAGATAAAGATGTTTTTAATGCCTAAATCGTTATAAGTTAAAAAAGCTCCTGAATTTGGAGCTTTTTTATTGTTAAAATAAAATCACACAACACCCTAATGCACTATAACTTTATTGTTTGTTAAAAAAATAACAAGCAATAACTTATTAAAATCGTGATACGATAATTTAAAAGCTTTTATATGTAAGGGAAATGAAATTGAATAAGGGATTATTGATTATAACGAGCTGCCTTTCATTGTTGGCTGCGAACAGTGCTTATTCACAAGATGTTCAAATACGTTATAGCTCGTTATATGGAAAGCTTAAAAATAATCTTAAAGAAGGGCATGAAGACGTAAACATACGTTTATATCTTGTCGATCAGCAGGGTAATACCTGTAAAATTCACAAAGCGTCAATGCGTAAAGACAAGCATTATGAGGATTTGGTGATACCTGCTGATTATGCACTTTCTATTCCTCTTGATAGTAACCTTCGGCAAGCCAATCCTGATGTTACTTTTGTTATCGATGAGGGTATTACCTGTGATGTTTCTATGCAGATCTTAGGTTTAAACTATAAGCCCAATTCTCTAAGCAAAGAGTATATAGCGTCAATCGTACCGCAAATGAATGTGATGATGACAGATTTAGGTGGTATGTTTAGTAACTGGTTTATGCCCAAAGCGGAAGGTGTCGTTGTCACGTTATCAGATCCTAATGTAGACCAAACAATAGTGTTAGAAAACGGTAAAACCATTTCATTTATAGAAGGGATTGGTAAAATTAAACCTGATGATCTATCTGCTAATGAGACGTTACGTTTTACCCAGTCAATAGAAAAAATATCCCCTTGGATCCCAGCTAAATCGTAAATCTGCGTTTATTCATATTAAAACTGATACATCGCAAGAACATTGATTAACTTATCCGTCATAATTTATCTAGATGAGAAGCTATGTGTTTATCTCGAAATAAATAAGCTATGTAAGGTTAATGATGGATAAGTTACTTGAACGTTTTTTCCGATATGTCCGCATCGAAACACAATCTAATGGTGACGTTGCAACGTGTCCGAGTACCGCAGGGCAATTTAACCTTGCACAACAATTAAAATCTGAAATGGAAGAATTGGGTTTATCTGATATTTCATTAGATGAACATTGCTATTTAATGGCACGCCTTCCTTCAAATGTTTCTGCTGATATTCCAGCTATTGGTTTTATTGCTCACATGGATACAGCACCTGATGCTTCAGGTCTAAATGTTAAGCCTCAAATTGTAGAAAACTATCAAGGTGGTGATATTGCATTAGGCATGGGTGATGAAGTGTTATCTCCAGTTCAATACCCTGATTTAAATAAGTTACACGGTCACAATATTATCACTACAGATGGTACAACATTGCTAGGTGCTGATAATAAGGCCGGTGTTGCAGAAATCATGACAGCTATCGCGTATCTTGTTGCACACCCTGAAATTAAGCACGGTGATATTTGCATTGGTTTTACGCCTGATGAAGAAATCGGACGTGGGGCTGATCTCTTCGATGTAGAGAAATTCAATGCACAATGGGCCTACACCATAGATGGTGGTCCTGTTGGCGAGTTAGAGTTCGAGAACTTTAACGCTACATCTGCAGATGTGATTTGCTACGGCACTAATGTTCACCCTGGTACTGCTAAAGGTAAAATGGTGAACTCAATGAACATTGCAGCGCAATTTCAATTAATGATGCCAAGCAATGAAACGCCTGAAGCAACAGAAGGATATGAAGGTTTCTACCATTTAAAATCAATGAAGCCATCTGTCGCTAAAACAGAGCTAGGTTATATTATTCGTGATTTTAGCCGTGAAGGGCAGGAACAACGCAAAGCATTCATGCAGCAAAAAGTGGATGAGCTAAATGCGCAGTTAGAAAAAGGGCGTGTTGAGCTTGTTCTAACAGATTCTTACTTCAATATGCGTGAAATGGTAGAGCCATACCCACATATCATTGAATTAGCGCAATCAGCAATGATTGAATGCGATGTACAGCCAGAGATCAAACCGATTCGAGGTGGTACAGATGGCGCGCGTTTATCATTTAAAGGCTTACCATGCCCGAATATTTTTACTGGCGGTTATAACTTTCATGGTATTCATGAGTTTATTACTGTTGAAGGGATGGAAAAGGCAGTGAGTGTGATCATCAAAGTGGTCGAAAAAACAGCAGAAAAATATAGCTAATTCGTTGTAGTTAATTAAAGCCCCTAACATATTTCAGATCATAACAAACGTGTTAGGGGATTTTGTTATTCGTGATCAGTACTTTTGAGCATTTCGTTTAACTTTTTCAAAATTGTATGAACGGCGTGTCCCTTTGTTACTTCTCCACCTTTCTCTACTTCAATCTCATGTTTGCCGTATAAGCCGGTTTCTTCTTCAGCAATATGAAGCCAATCTGGATGCCAGTAAAAAGATTGACCGCCATCTGTGATCCAATTATGCACGCCACAGTTTTCACCACGGTAGTTAAGATCTTTAGCTTGGTAAGCCATACTTTATCCTTTGTTTTATAGTTAATTATGTCAGAACAATATAGAAAATAAGAATACTAAACCGTGATCTAAGTATAATATTTGTGGTGAATGTAACTAATTATTAATATGCAATGTGATGTGAATTACTTATAGCTATTGGTCTTAAATTTCGTGTTACAAATAATTTATCGAAATGAACGAAGATAATATTGTGCAATATTTTATTTTAATCACTCATAAATGCGCAATAAACAGGTAATATGGCAATAAGAATAATTAAGTGGTAACCCTAATGACAACGTCTATCAAATTTATTGCTACCGACATGGATGGCACGCTTCTTTGTGATAATAAGCAGTTACCTTCAGATTTCTATGAAGTATTTCAACTGCTTCAACAAAAAAATATCTTATTCTCTGCTGCGTCAGGTCGCCAATATCAAAGTCTTGTTAATACATTTGAACCAGTAAAAGATCACATGGTGTTTATTGCCGAAAACGGCACTTTGGTGATGTATAAAGGAAAAGAGATTTACAGTTCTACTATACCTACCGATGAAATCCACACCATTTTAAAATCGGTTCAGCAAGTGCCTGATTGTGACATCGTGTTGTGCGGTAAAAACTCAGCTTATACAGAAGCCACCAGCGAACGAGCACTTAACGAAATCCGCAAGTATTATCATAACTTAGAGTTGGTTGATGACTTGTTTTCTGTTGATGATGAATTTATCAAGATAGCAGTATTAAACTTCAATGGTACAGAAGAGCATATTTACCCTGTTTTAGCGCCTGTGTTTGGTGAAACGCATCAAGTCGTTGTTAGTGCAAAGATTTGGCTTGATTTAATGCACAAAACAGCGTCAAAAGGTGCCGCGATAAAGCACTTACAAAAAGAATTTGGTTTTACGTTTGAGGAGAGTATGAGTTTTGGTGATTTCTTCAATGATGCCGAAATGCTGAAAGAAACCTACCATAGTTATTCAATGGAAAATGCACATCCTGAGATTAAAAAATTAGCTCGATTTGAAGCGCCGAGTAATAACGAACAGGGTGTTATGACAGTTATTAAGCAAAAAATATTATAACCAGTATATTAACCTCAAGTTATAAGCCTCAATATATTGTTTTTAACAATCATTGAGGCTCTTGTTTTTTTACTCTTTAATATAAAAAGCGTTGCCGTCAATATCGAGTGGTACGATAGGCTTATCGGGTTTTGCATAGCTTAAACGTCCGACACTTTGTGTTACGTGGTAGTTATCGAGCCCAGAAAGCGTCATTAAATCTAGGCTTTCAATATTGATATAGCCATCTTTCCGTAATGCGTATTTAGGCAAAATAACTCGCTCAATTTCTCCAATGATCATATGTGTACCATTCGATGGGATCGGTATAATCTCTGCTAGTCTTAAGCCTATTTTTATTGGGCTCTCTAATACAAATGGCGCATCAAAATGATTGTCATAGAAAGGGGTGAGACGCGTTTCACTAAATTCTGACACTTCTTTAGGATAGCGAGCGGATGTTTGATGGGCTCGTTGGTAAAACTCTTCAGATACAGCGTTAATCGTGTATTGTTCTGTTTGTTGGATATTTGTATAAGTGTGTCGTTCGACAGTATCAGGGCGTAATATAAACCCTAATAAAGCAGGTGATGATCCAAGATGGATAACAGAACTAACAATGGTTACATTTTCATTTCCATCATTATCAGTAGTTCCTATAAGGTTGGCGCTTTTAAAACCTGGCAAAGAGTTTATCAGTTGAACTCTTTGGCGTTTTTCCATTGTTTGAATATCACATGATGATAATCGAATATTATCCATATTTATTATCTCTTACTAAATATATGGATATACGAAGTATTCACCATTAAGATCAATTTTTAATTGGTAATTAATATTTAATTTCCTGATTACCACCGAGACTCAGCTAAGGTTAATAACTTCTCTGGCATCGGTGGTG
>NZ_JADQAQ010000010.1 GCF_022129445.1 Photobacterium sp. Ph5 | reverse complement strand
TACACATCTATAGGATCGTTCAACTGATCATTTTTGTCTTAACTGATCGGCATTAAGCAAAAATGCTGGCGTTTTTTATGTCACTAATTAAACCACTATCACTAACTTAGTGCAGTTTTAAGCTTGGACGAAGTACACGGTTAATACGGCTTACTAACATAATAAGTCCTGTCTTAAACATGCCATGCAATGCCATTTGGTGCATACGGTATAGTGAGATATACACCATACGTGCTATGCGCCCTTCTACCATCATCGAACCTTTTGATAGGTTACCCATTAGGCTACCAACAGTTGAGAAACGGCTTAGTGATACTAACGAGCCATGATCGCTATACACATACGGTTTCTGTTCACGATCTGTGATTTTCGCAACAATGTTTGAGAAACAACGACTTGCCATTTGGTGTGCCGCTTGCGCACGAGGGGGAACAAATGAACCATCTTCCTGCACACAAGATGCCAAATCACCAATCACATAAATATCATCATCACGGGTCGTTTGTAGCGTTGGTTTAACTACTAACTGATTAATACGGTTCGTTTCAAGCCCTGCAATATCTTTCATGAAATCAGGTGCTTTGATACCGGCAGCCCATACCATGATTTGTGCTGGAATATGATCGCCATCTTTTGTAGTTAAGCCGGTTTCATCGGCCTTAGTGACCATAGTACCAGTACGTACGGTTACACCCAGCTTCGTTAACTCGCTATGCGCCGCTTGAGAAATGCGCGGAGGCAATGCTGGCAAAATACGATCGCCAGCTTCAACAAGGTTAACATTCAAACGTGAACTGTCTAGATCACCGAAGCCGTAGTTATGTAACTCTTGTACTGCATTGTGAAGCTCTGCAGATAATTCAACACCCGTAGCACCCGCACCAACAATGGCAATATCAACTGTCTTTTGCTCTTTGTTGCCATGTAATTTCATGAATTGGTTGTTCATTTCAGTACGGAAACGGTGAGCTTGCTCTGGGCTATCAAGGAAAATACAGTGGTCACGTACACCCGGAGTATTAAAATCATTCGATGTAGAACCAATCGCTAACACAAGAATATCGTATTCTAATGTACGCTCAGGGACTAATAGCTCGTTTTGCTTATCAAATAATGCGGCAAGTGTGATCGTTTTATTTTCACGATCAATGGCTTCTAACGAGCCCATCTGAAAATCAAAATGATGGTTTTTTGCATGTGCACGATAACTGATAGCATCCACACCTGCATCTAATGAACCCGTTGCGACTTCATGTAGTAATGGCTTCCATAAGTGACTTGCACGACGATCCACTAAAGTAACCTCTGCACGGCCTTTACGACCAAGAGTACGTCCAAGCTTTGTCGCAAGCTCTAAACCACCAGCACCGCCTCCAACAACAATAATTCGAGTCAAAATCACTTCCTCTCTAATTTTATAAATTTTAAATCCGACAAATACCTAATTGCATAACAGACTGTTTTGGTTGTTTGTTGAGCACGCAAACTGTTAGGCAAAAAGGAATCTGAAGCCAGTTAAGCCACATATGTGTAGGTAGACGGATCAATGACCCGTCTAAGGTATAGGAGGTAGTATGTTTCGTTATTATTGCGCTTTAAACGCTTTTATTTTTTGTAGATGTTGCGAGATCTTTTTAAACTTATGTGTTTCATTTTCGTCCCACACTATATCATAAAATTGATCTAGCTCATCTTTTGTAGTTTGATTATCTAATACTTCGTCATTAGTTGAAAGTATGCAAAGACAATTACCTGCATTTTTTTTACGAAAATCTTCCACGCATTTCGTCATAATGTCAGTATATTCTTCTGGGCGATCAATTCTTCCTTCCATGTTGTTTTCCGGATGAAGATTTGGGTTAAAAATGACTTGTTTAATGCCACATAAAAAACCAATTCTTTCTGCCCAATAGCCCCCTAGCCCAACACCGCAGATCAGTGGCGTTGTATCTTTGCTCTCATCGACCAACTTATGGACTTCTTTCAGTAAATGCTGCATATCATGCTTTGGATGTTGGGTACTGTAATTTACAAAGCGGATATCAGGATCGATAAATTGTAACTGCAAAACCTTTTCATGATTACCAGGGCTTGTTGAATCAAAGCCATGTAAATAAATAATCATATCAATTCCCTCTCGCTTAAATTTAAAATCATCCATGCCCTTAAAGAGGACGTTATAAATCTACCACTTTATATATGGTTTAACAGGATAATAATGAAAACTATGATCTTCTTTGCAAATTGCCCCACATTTAAGAATGCTTACTCAGGGCTACTTCTCTTGAATTAACACCGCGATATCTTTTCTCAATGACGTTAGCTCACTTTGTAAATGACGTCGCTGTTGTGGGCTTAAACTCGCGTTGAGCTGTTTCATGATGACAAAACGTTGGATTAAATACTCATCAAGTTGATCTTGATAATCCGTATTTTTAAGAGAAATAATATTTTTCACCTGTTGCTCAACACTTGATACAAACTTCGCATGGTTACGCTGTTTTAGTATCGTCGTTAATTGTGACAAGTTATCTATTGCTATGTTTTGAAACATTGTAGATTGCTGTAATTGCAATTGTGCCAAGCTTAATATCAGCTGTTTTTGTTGTTTATTTAAACGTCCAATCCAATCTTGGCTTTTATCTTTAAGTTTATCATAGCGATCTTGCAATCGTTGTTGCGGGCTTTTCGATAACCGTTCTTCCCGTCTCTCTGCCATCTCTTTTTCAATAGCTTGCAAACTCATTGTAATTTGCGAAGTGTTCATTGTTTTAACAACATCAATGATCGGCGACACAAAAACCAGAGCTGATGCTTCGCCTGCTTGCGTAAAACGCTGATGGTAATTGGCGATTTGTTCAGCCGTTAAAGGTTTTTTAAGATCCGTTTGTAAGGCAGAAATCAACTTATGAAATACGGTTAATTGTTGCTGTCGATGCTGTGCAAGTGCAGTTTCAAGACCTTGCTCTAACTCACCCTGTTGTTGAGAGTCCAAATCAAGATAATCTGATAAGTAATAATCAATCCAGAAATCCAATGAATTGTATACCAATTTAAATGTGCAACCAGATAACATCACACAAATAAAGATTATGCTTATCGTTCTTTTCAACATCAGTACATCTCCTTGTACAAACGTTTCACACTTAATATAACGTCTCTATGTAGCCATTTGTTTTAGCTTGAGCTCTAATTGTTTAGCTTGCCGTAAATATTCATCATCATGCCAAACTTGATAACCCACCAAATACCACAGTAATGCTAGGTACTCACACCAAGGTTGCCAGTAATTTACCGCCTCTAACCACTTTAATACCTCAGTAGATACCAAAGTAATATCAGACTCCTCTCTTGCCAAACAATAATCTTGCACCGCTTTTTCAGGGCTAAGTGCATTGGCTAATATTGTCATAGTTAAATCAAAAGAAGGATCGCCAGCACTGGCATACTCCCAATCAATGACTTTGGCATTATCTAAAGCAAAATGAGACTCTCTACCACGATTTTGAACAATAATATTGTAACGCCCTAAATCAAAATGACAGCAGGTATCAGGAAAGTAATTACTAATCTTTTGCTTATCAAAATAGTGATAAATAGACATTAATTGTTTTGATTTTAAATCATCAGGAATCGTTTGCCAGTAATGTTCAATACGTTGTTTGATATCTAAACGATGGGTAGGAAGCGGTAATGCATGAATGCGGGCCTGAAGTTGACAAAGTTGCTGATCAGTAAACCGCTGATCGGCTTGTTCACCTTCGAGCCAATCTACAATTAATACTTGGTCATTATTGTTTGAATTAGTGTCTAACAATGCATACGGTTTTGGCGCTAATTCAGAATCTTCAACGATGCGTAATAACTGATACTCGAGCGTTCGATTTACCCCAAAGACTTGAGTGATGGTTGTCAGTGGTCGCCAAACATAATGAGCAGATTGCTTCTTGGACGGATGATAAAGGGATAATTTCCAACAGCGATTTGTTAAACCACCAGCCAATGGGCTCGCTGTTAGAAATTCTGTATCTGGCAACAAAGACAGTAATGTCGGATCAAAAAGCTCGTTATCTTTCATTATAATTTCAACATTGTTACCAGATTATTTAAGCTAAATTACCAACCTTGAGAGTTTGATTCACTTTTAGGTGCTAACCCTGAATCAGTCCACTCAATTGAACCTGAGTTTGTATCCATTAAGCGCATTGTCATTTTATAGAAAGGGACATTTTGTCCATTTTGACGCTTGTTTGTATTGGTTAAATTGCCATAAAGCATATATTGTGCACCGGTCATTTTAGCAAATTGAATCGCCGTTCCTTGATTCACAAAACGATCATTTTCACTAAAATTCATTTGCTTACGCACCGCATCAACACGAGACTTAGCGACTAAATTGAATTTACCAGAACGTGAAATTTTAGACTTAATCGTGTTAGTCATCGACGCTGTATCAACATGCTCACTGGTATTATTTTGAATATTATTAACAATAACAATTGGATGTTGACCGCCAGCTGTAATTGAAGACACAGCCGGTGATGACAACATCTTTGTTGTTAATTTCGATGCTGTATTATCAAGATCATTAGAGCCAAAATTTACCGACGGAGTATCTGGTAAATGCGAATTCACATAATCGACAGTTTGGGCACAACCACCTAATAACGAAGATGCCGCTAATAATGCAAGAACGCTTTTTTTCATTGTTTTACCTTAACAATATTTTATATTAAATCAGTATGCTGCTCGGCGAACGTAAATACGATATTGGGTGGCTTCAGCTTTATCCGCTACCCCTTGTAAAATCACTTTATCGTTACCAGCCAAAGCAAATGAATGCCACGGGGCATCACTACCACTGATCTCTAAACCTTGCTCATCATACCAATAAAAACGGTATTGCAAATTCAGATCTGTGTTAACTTTATTCACTGCCTCAACAGAAGCTTTCATTAAACCATTAACTTTTGTTATATGAGCTTCTTTAAAAACTAAGCTACGTGCTAGAACAGCGTTACCAATAACGACATTTTGATTACTGTTTTCAATACTAATACCAGTATGAACACTGCTACACCCAGTGATCATTAATGCTAACAATAATGCCATTACATACTTCATTACATGTCTCCTAAGTAGCGCGACAATCAAAAATACCGAGAAACATTATAAAAATTCAACTTTGATTGTGCGTTCCACTATTACTCCCAAGTTCTGACTAACGTATATAAACATCAGTATTTACTATCAAATAACAACGCGGAAAATTTAATATTAGTAAGCGACTATTACCAATGACGTTATTGATAAGCTGCAAACATAAACAATGAATTGTAATAAAAAAGCCTGAATATCATATATTCAATAAGAAGAATTAGGATACTCAAGCTTTTAGTCTCTTAGCGGATAATTATCATCCATTACATAACGTTAGTAACACGCTACGATTAGCCAACTAGCATTGGCCCTAAAGGACGTCCGCCTAATAGGTGCATATGAATATGGTAAACTTCTTGTCCACCATAAGGGTTACAATTAACGATCAAACGGTAGCCATCTTCCGCTACACCTTCTTTTTCTGCTAATTGACGTGCAACCGTAAACATACGCCCCATCATCAACTCATCATCTGCTTCCACATCATTGACTGTTGGAATCAATTTATTGGGAATAATTAAGATATGGCTTGGTGCACGAGGATTGATATCACGAAATGCTGTGACTAAATCATCTTGATACAAAATATCAGCTGGAATTTCTTTACGAATAATTTTACTGAAGATAGTTTCTTCCGCCATTTCTGACTCCATCAACTCATTGTTATTTGTTTAGTTAGTGAGTATGCGTCAGTCAACTCTATTGCGCAATATTGAACGTTGTTTTAAAGATTTAATAGAGAAAAAATTTCACGTTTACGTGTTTTTTTGATGCAGCGATCAAACAATTGAAGCCTAAATAAATTTATCTATCAAGACTCAAGCAGAAGTGACGATAGTATAGGCTAGAGTTAATTTGATAATTCTATTCGCAAATTTAGCATTGATTGCGAAAAGTATTACTCCATTATCAAATTAAATTTATGACTAATAGGTCAGCATTATGATGACACTGACCCTTTGCTAAATATAGGGATATTATGAAGAAATCTAACCAAACTTCAGTCATACGTCGTATGTACTCAGGTTTTGTGGTTATGGTTGCATTGTTTGTTTTAACTATCGTGCTAATGCTTGATGGAACAAACCGTATCCATAGCCAGTTAACAACAGTGACAACAGACGCACTTCCTTTAGTCTCTATATCAAATAAAGTCAGTGTTAAACTTCTTGCGGCAGACAAAACTTTCAAAGACTTTTTAACCAGTCAAGATCCAGCAGCAATGAAAACCTATGAGGCCGACTTCCGCACAGCAACGAGAGACTTTGCCTCTGCCCGTAAAGAGCTTGTCGCCATTGCTGAAAGTAACCCAGAATTAACCTCTTATATTAAAGCGCTAACAGAATTAGAGCAGCGTTATTTCAGCGAAGCTCAAACCGCGATGGATAATTATCGAGCACAAATGTTAGCCGGTGATGAGCGCCAACAATCAGCACGACGCTTCCAACGTTTGCAAGCTGAACTTAGCATTGGTATGAAAGAGTACATTAACGAACAAGATAATATGGCTGTTAAAATGATGGCTAAAAATTTCTTTGTGAAATTAAAAGAAACAGAAACCATTACTTCTGACGCGCTAGCGACTGACGATATCAGTAAGATTCAAGCAGCAATGAAGGCAAATAAACGTAGTGTTAACCACCTTGCCAATGCATTTCGCAGCTTAACAACCCTACTGTCAGGCTTAAAAGAAGCATTCGATAAATCTGTTAATCAATATACGCTAGATATTGGTAAAAAAGGTGGCGTACTTGATCAACACTATGAATATATTGAAGCAAAAACACGCCTTTATAATAACATTGCAACCTTAACTAAAGAAGTTAACCAAGCTATATCAATTCTTGAGCAATTTAATCAGCAAGCGACCAATCAAATGGATCAAGCGATTGAAACGGCTGATAACACTTACAACCAAGGCCTAACCAAAGCTATCGGTATTGCGATCGTGGTTATTTTATTAGCAATTTCTATAGGTTGGTATTTAGCACGAAGTGTACGTCGTCCACTGGTTTCTATGCTTAAAACACTTGAATCATTAACTGATGGCGATATGACACAGCGTACAGAAAGCAGCCAGTTTATTGAGTTTAATAAATTGAGTCATCACATCAATACGTTAGCTGGTAACCTTCAACAAATTTTAAGCCAGTTAAGCCAAGCATCAGAAGATCTCACACAAGTTGCAGCCGAAAACCAAAGTACAACAGCACAGGCAAAACAGCGATTAAATGAGCAGCGAGAGCAAACCGTTTCTGTGGCAACAGCAATGACAGAAATGGAGCACTCAGTTACCGATGTATCGCAAAGTGCGCAAAATACTATGGAACGTGTCCATGAAGTCGAACGAGCATCAGCAACAGGTCGTGAAGTGATGAGTAAAAACATCAATATTGCCCATCAGCTTTCAACTCGCTTAGATGACTCTGTAACTGCCGTTGCTGATCTTCAACAAATGAGCAGTAATATTGGCTCTATTTTGGATGTTATTCGTAATATTGCCGACCAAACTAACCTACTTGCACTCAATGCCGCCATTGAAGCTGCTCGCGCTGGTGATCAAGGGAGAGGCTTTGCTGTCGTTGCAGATGAAGTACGTGTGCTTGCTAAACGTACTACCGATTCGACTTCTGAGATTGAAGCGATGATCCAAAACCTTCAAGGAAGTTCAGGCCAAGCAATGGAGATGATGCAAAGCTGTGTGACGGAAATGGATAATAGTATTAATCAAGCATCAGATGCCAATAGTGCAATGGAAGAGATTCAAGCGATTATCATTGAAATTAGTCAGATGAGTAGTCAAATTGCACAGTCAGCGGAAGAGCAGCGTACAACAACAGCCGACATTGCTCGCAGTTTAGAAGATATTAGCCACATTGCTGATACTAATTACAATGCAATGGAAGAAATGGCGGAAGCCAGTACCATGTTAGACAGCTTAGCCACTGAGCAAAATAAATTAGTTCATAAATTTAAACTGTAACTATAGCTAAGCAAACAAATGGAGCCGATCAGTAGATCGGCTTGTTTGTTTTAGTGAAAAATTTAAATTTCGGTCTAACTGAAATAAACATTGCAGCCAATACAATCATTCCCGCCCCTACCCATTGAAGCTGTTCAAATTGTTCACCTAACCACCAATGTGCAAACAATCCCCCAAATACAGGCTCTAATCCCAATAAAAAAGAGACTTGGGTTGGACTTGTATGCTTCACCCCATAGTTTTGAAAGTAAAAAGCAAACAAGGTACAAAAAATAACAAGGTAGCTAATATACAACCAGAACTCTGGTGCACTTGGTATGATGAATTGCTCTGAAGGTACCGTAAAAATCAATAAGGTAATACAAACAGCGGTTACCACTGATAATTGGATAAATGTCGCGACCAAAGGATCACAATGTTGTTTATTCATTTTCTTTTTAGTTGTCACAACAAAAGCTGCACGCCCCAACGCAGCAATCAAAATTAAAATATTACCAATATTGAACGTGACTGTATTGAGGTTATCCCCAACTAATAACCACACACCGGTAAGCGCAATACATCCCGCAAATAAATCTGCAATAGCAAGCTTATGGCGATTAAACAATGCATCAACAACAGGAGTAAAAATAATAAAAAGACTAATAAGAAAAGCAGCATTAGAAGCTGTTGTGTGTTTCAAACCATAGCTTTCAGCTAAATAAATAATACTTAAAATCCCCCCTGTAGGCGCTAATTGTCGCCAAACTTGTCTATTTAGCTTTTTGACTACTAAGGGAAATATTACTAAAAGTGTGCAACAGAAACGAATAACCAAAAACATCAATACACCAGTGTAGAGCATAGACTCTTTTGCAACACCAAAACTGGTCCCCCAAAATACTGCAGCAGCTAATACGCCTATTGTTGCTATTAACGATGTATTCAAAAATACGCTTCTATTCTGTTCGACCTGTTCCATTTACACATCCTTTCTTACACTGATTTAGTCACTTTTCTTGTAAGAATGAATGGTATATGTTTGACTTGATATTGATAATACCTCCAATAAGCAAAGGATTTGTGACTCATGGACAAGAATAAAATTATTCAGTTACTGCCTGATATCGCCGCATTTGTTACTGTTGTGGAATCAAAAACTTTCAGTGCTGCCGCTAAAAAATTAGGTGTAACCCCATCGGGTATTAGCCGTCAGCTCAGTCGATTAGAAAAAGAGTTAAACGTCCAACTGATTAAACGTAGCACTCGTAATCAAACTATTACTGCGGCGGGGCTTGAAGTCTACCAATATGGCAAGAATATTCTGCATAACGCTCAAGAGGTAATTAACCTTTCAGGGCAACAAGCTCAACGCGTTGATGGGCAATTAACGATCTCAGCACCAAAAGCATTTTGTCGTCAGGTTCTACAACCTATGCTATTAGCGTTTGTGGAAAAATACCCTAAAATTAAACTAAAAATCCAAGTCACAGATAAACCTATTGATCCTATTTATCATGATGTTGATATTGTGTTTGCTCTGACCAATAATCCGCAAAATAACTTGGTGGCAAAAAAGCTAGCTACAAACCAAATGGTATTATGCGCAACACCACACTATTTATCGGCTAAAGGGACTCCGACTCACCCACAGCAATTGCTATCACACGACTGTATTTATTTGGGTGAAACCATAACGGATAACCAGTGGCGATTTAAATCGAATAATGAACAAGTAACAGTAACGGTAAATGGTCGTTATGTTGCAAATCATACAGAAATGCGTTTAGAGGCTGCTTTACAAAATTTAGGGATAGCGGTATTACCCGTTTTCGTCGCCAAGAAATCCTTACAATCAGGAGTCTTAACATCCGTACTTTCTGACTGGAGTATTCTTGATAACTATCAAGGAGAAGTCTTTATGCAATACCTGCCTAACCTCAATATGCCTTATCGCCAACGAGTCTTTCTTGATTTTATCAGCGAGCAATTTACCCATTTATCATGTATGACTATAGATACAGTCAATTAATTGCTTGCAAGCAATTGTTTTCTCACGTAAGTTGAAATTAAGACTTTAAAAGCAGGCTAATTATGTATTTTTCAATAACTTCTACTTGGCTCCTCAATGTGCTACTGCCACTCGGCCGGTAGTGCTTTGCTATCTGGCTGTGAGTAATGCTCAGCCAGTAACTTAACGCATTTCTCGCAGCTTTTTTCTAACTTCATGCGAGAATATCAATGACACAATCTTCCAATAATCATTCTATTAGTAATCACAAGTCCGATATCAATAAAGGGATCATTTTAGCCCTTATCGGTACCGTACTATTTTCAATCAAACCAATATTTATCAAATTAGCTTATCAATACGGTGGCGATGCGATATCAATTATGTCGTTACGTGCTTTTAGCTCATTGCCTATCTACATAATTATGATGTTATGGTTACTGCGCCAACCACAACATAGATATAGTTTTAAACGTTATGGTTTATCTGCAAGTGCTATCGGTATTTTAGGTTATTACTTCGCTTCTTACTTAGATATTGCCTCTATGGCTTTTATCAGCGCACAATTAGAACGTTTATTAATCTTTTTATTCCCAAGTTTCGTCGTGCTGATAAGCTGGATCGTATTAAAGCAAAAACCAGAACAAGGTACATTTAAAGCAATTGGCTTAGGTTATACAGGTGTGGCATTAATTGTCTTTCATGATATGAGTAACATTGGCAACAACATTTTGCTAGGTAGTGGATTAGCTATAGCCTCTGCCTTTATTTTTGCTTGTTATCTAATTATGAGCAAAAAGTTAATTACCCAAATGGGTAGCCAATTATTCACCTGCATTGGCATGGGATCCGCAGGGATCGTTATTCTATTGCAAGGACAATGGGAAGGACTAAGCATGATCTCGCTTGATCCTTCATTGGTGATAATAGGGATAGTGTTAGGCATTTTCTGTACCGTATTACCGTCTTTTTTTATTGCTGCTGCAATGCAAAAACTTACACCATCACAACTAAGCCTAACCAGTAATATAGGTCCAGCTATCACCGCAATCTTTGCAATCAGTATATTGAATGAGCCCTTCACGGCTTTTCATGCTGTTGGTATGGTTTTCGTTGTATATTCAGTGATAAGTATGAAAAAAAGAAAGTAAGGATACACAAACTCTAACAAAAGTTTTGTGATCGAATACTCTTTTGGCAAACGATTGCCTTTTAATTAAACAATCAAACCGATTGTTTAATTAATGACCTTTACTTAGCTCACCGATACTTTTAGAATCGGGCAAATTTTTTGGTAGGGAAACAAAATGACAACATTAACGATTACTCGTCCTGATGATTGGCACACACATTTACGTGATGGTGATGTATTAAAAGATACAGTAAGAGATATTAGCCGTTACATGGGCCGTGCGATTATCATGCCTAATTTGATCCCTCCTGTTACTGATACAGAATCTGCTTTAGCTTACCGTGACCGCATTCTTGATGCTCAACCAAAATCAACGTTCTCTCCGCTTATGGTTATCTACCTGACAGATAACACATCACCTGAAGAAATTAAAAAAGCCAAAGCATCTGGTCATGTATACGCCGCTAAGCTATATCCTGCAGGTGCAACGACTAATTCAGATTCAGGTGTTACTTCAATTGATAACATCCGCCCAGCATTAGTGGCGATGCAAGAAGTCGGTATGCCACTTCTTATTCATGGAGAAGTCACACATAACCATGTTGATATTTTCGACCGTGAAAAAGCCTTCCTAGAAACGGTACTTGGCCCTATCGTTGAAGAGTTCTCATCTTTGAAAATTGTACTTGAACACATCACGACTGCAGATGCCGTGAAGTTTGTTCAAAATACAGGCGACAATGTAGCAGCAACGATTACTGCACACCATTTAATGTTTAACCGCAACCATATGTTAGCCGGTGGTATTCGCCCACACTTCTACTGCTTACCTATCTTAAAACGTAATACACACCAACAAGCATTAGTTGATGCAGCAACTAGCGGTAGTAAGAAGTTTTTCTTAGGCACAGATAGCGCACCACATGCAAAAGGAATGAAAGAAGCTGCGTGTGGTTGTGCTGGCTCTTACACTGCTCACGCAGCTATCGAGCTATATGCGGAAGTCTTTGAACAAGCGAATGCACTCGATAAATTAGAAGGTTTTGCTAGTTTAAATGGCCCTGATTTTTACGGTTTACCGCGTAATACAGATACCATTACACTGGTTAAAGAGTCATGGAAAGTAGCAGAAGAAATGCAGTTTGGTAACAACACAGTTGTACCTATTAAAGCAGGTGAAACTATTAGTTGGAAAGTGAATATTTAATCGTTGAACTTTCATTAAGCACTAAATAGTGTATTAAAAGAAAGGCTTCCAAATCGGAAGCCTTTTTTATTTTTGGGGGAGTTTAATGCACCATTAGGCGGTTTGTTGTGTCGGCACTTTCAGCTTATGGAATAAACGATACAGTACAGGTACAACTATCAAGGTAAGTACTGTTGCAAAGCTCAAGCCGAACATAATCGTAACAGCCATTGGCTTGAAGAAAACATCAGGTAGTAAAGGTAGCATCCCTAAAACGGTCGTTATCGCTGCCATACAAACAGGTCGTACGCGACTTACCGCAGCATCTACTACCGCTTGATATTTTTCTTTACCACTAGCGATCTCAATTTCAATTTGATCTAACAAAACAATACCATTTTTTACCAACATCCCTGATAGACTCAAAAAGCCCAGTAAGGCCATAAAACCAAACGGTGTATTCAGTAACAGTAGCCCTACCGTTACTCCTATAATGGCCAGTGGCACCGTCGCCCATACAATCAGTGCTTCTTTAACTTTATTAAAGAGAATAACTGTAATTAAAAACATCGCTAAATATCCCATCGGCATCGTTTGGAATAATGATGCTTGAGCATCCGCCGAAGATTCATACTCACCACCCCATTCAAGACTATAACCTTCAGGCAGATCAATCGCATCAATTGCAGGCATAATACGTTTTTGTACCGATGCGGCCGTTTCATCGCCAATAGGATCGGGATCAGCCATTACAGTTAATACGCGTTTACGGTTTTTACGAACAACGAGCGGATCTTCCCATCGCACATTTACACCTAATACCACTTGTTGTAATGGGATATATCCTTGAATGGCAGGGCTCCAAATTTTCATGCCTTCAATGGTACTAATATCAACACGCTCTTCTTCAGGTAAACGTGCTACGATTGGCATTAAATTTGTTCCTTCGCGATACAAGCCAATATTAATTCCCGAAAATGCCATTTGCAGTAATTCATCAACGTCTTTTTTGGTAATACCATAACGTCTTGCTTGGCTTTCGTTAAACACAGGTTCAATCACTTTGGTTCGCTCACGCCAATCATGACGAATATTAAATGCCCCAGGATCTAAGTTCATTACATCAACCACTTGTGAAGCGATACCGCGGAGGATCGTTGGATCTGAACCAACAATACGAGCCTCAATTTTAGAGCCAGAAGATGGACCAAGCATAATAAGCTTTGCTTTATATTCAATTTCAGGATGCTGTTCATCTAATTGTTTTCTAAATTTCTCTAACACTGGCCTCACATTTTCAAAAGTATCCACACGAACGATTAATTCACCATAAGCGGCATAACTTTTCTCTGGCGCATATGTCAGCATAAAACGCTGCGAACCTTTACCTGCACTTGAACTTACATATTCAACGCCTTCTTCAGCTCTCACCACTTTTTCTAATTGTTTTAAGGTCTCGTTTGTTGCACGGATATCAGTGCCTTCTGGTAACCAAACATCAACCATAAACATCGGCGTCGTTGATGATGGAAAGAACGATTGTTTCAGTAATGTAAAGCCATATAGGCTTCCGCCAAGCATCAAGATCAACGTGATCACAGTTAACCATGCACGGCGCATACAAAACTCTAATGTTTTACGATAAACGGTAAAGAAAATACCGCCATATGGATCCTTTTGATCCTCAGACGGATCAACTTTTACATTTTTAAAGAAAAGATCAGCAAAAAACGGCGTTAGTGAAATAGCCGTAAACCAACTGAGCATTAAAGAAATCAGTAAGACTGTAAATAAAGTTCCACAATATTCCCCTGTTGAGTCTTCTGATAACCCAATCGGAGCAAAGGCCATGACTGCAATCACTGTTGCACCCAATAATGGCCATTTTGTTTGTGTGACGATATCCGATGCAGCTTGCATTCGGGTTCGCCCCTTTTGCATCCCGATGAGTACCCCTTCGACAACAACGATGGCGTTGTCTACCAGCATACCTAACGCAATCACTAATGCACCCAATGATATTCGCTGTAGATCAATTGCCAGCCACTTCATAAACACAAAAGTGCCAAGTACCGTTAATAGCAAAATAAGGCCAATAAGCAGACCTGAACGCAGCCCCATAAAAAACAGTAGAACAATAATAACAATCGCTACTGCTTGACCTAAACTAACAACGAAACCGCTCACTGATTTATCAACTTCTATCGGTTGGCTGTACACCTCATCGATATCAATGCCAACTGGTTGTTGTTCTTTTAGCTCAGCCAATCGCTGCATAACTCGTTGACCAACTTCAACAACGTTAACACCTTCAATAAAAGAGACCCCAACATTAAGCGCTTGATGACCATTGAAGCTGACTAAATTATCAGGAATTTCTTTAAAACCTTTTTTAATGTCAGCCACATCGCGTAAGTAAATCAGTCCATTAGCGCCTTTTTCAGTGATAATTAAATCACCTAGTTCATCGACATTCTTAAACTCACCCGTTGGATGAACGCGTACATATTCATCACCGATACGAACAGCGCCTGCACTTGTGACTAAATTTTGAGTCGCTAAAATGTTATAAATTGTATCTAATGAAATCCCTAAACTGCTTAAGCGCTGCATTGATATTTCAATAAATACTTGCTCTTGCTGATCACCTGTAACAGATACTTTTCCAACACCGCCGACTAATTCTATTTCACGACGTAGATAATCAACGTAATCACTCAACTCTTTATAGCTATAACCATCACCGGTGATTGCCAATAAAATACCGAACACATCACCAAAATCATCAATCACTTTGGGTTTGGCTACGCCCGGTGGTAAGTTCGACGAAATATCATTCACTTTACGGCGTAACTCATCCCAAATTTGCGGTAAATCATCAGGCCCATAATTGTTTTTCATGGTAACCGTAATTTGAGATAACCCTCGGCTAGACAAAGAATTGACTTCATCAACATAAGTCAGTTGCTGAATCGCTTTTTCTATCGGATAAGTGACCTCTTCCTCTACTTGCTGTGGCGTTGCACCAGGATAAGCGGTAACCACCATCGCATCTTTAATCGTAAAAGCAGGATCTTCTAACTGTCCAAGACCAAAGAAAGACACGGTGCCACCTATTAAAAATATCAGTGTTAGCATCCAGCTAATCACTTTATTTTTAATAAAATAAGTCGCGATATCTTGTTTCATTACTGTGTACCCTCCTTAGTAAATACCACCACTTTTTGTCCTTCTCTTAAGCGGTTAACACCTGTGACAACCACCAGCTCTCCTTGTTTTACACCAGATTTTAATCGCACACCTTCTGGCACAACTTTATCCGTTACAACGAGTCGTTTCGACACCGTATATTCTGGCGTAAGTATCCAAACATATTTATGAGATGCCGCGATATCATCACCATCTAAATTAAATAAGGCTTCTAATGGCACGATTTGTTGCCCTACTTTATAGACTTGTAACTTCTGAGCATCAGCTTCAACTTCAACCGACATACCTTCCAAAATAAACTGCTCTTTAGGCATTGGCATGGTTAATGTCACAAGGAATGAACCTGATTCAGGATCCGGCTCTGTAGTAAATTCTTTTAATGTCACCGCATATTTAACGCCATTAGGCAAAATAGCTTTAGCAGTAGAACGTTGGCCTTTATCAACATCCAAGATACTTTGCTTGGAATAAATCATATCAGGCGCTTGGATCTCGATATCAACAGAATCAGTGCTATGAATATTCATAATCTGCTGACCTACTTTGATATTTTCAAATTGTTCAACGGGAATAGTTGAAATCACACCACTAAATGGGGCTTTAAGCGTTGTAAAACTTAATTTTAATTGGGCTAAATCAAGATTGGCTTGAGCAATACTACGCTTGGCTTTTAATTCATCAAATTGAGACTGAGGTAAATAACCATTTTTTAATAATGTTGCTGAGCGACGATATTGGCTATTAATAACATTGTATTTAGCTTGAGCATCATCCACTTCTAATGTGTAATCACGTGGATCTAATCGCGCTAATACCTGCCCTTTTTTAACGGTATCTCCTGAACGTACTAATATTTGTGTAATTTCCCCGGCAATACGAAACGATAAAACAGATTTATCAGCGGCAGATGCCACAGCAGGAAACGTTAATTTGGGTGATTGTTTACCGGATTGTACCTGCTGTACTTTTACTAGCGGTGGATCTTCTCGTGGTTCAACCGCTGGTTTTTCACAACCTTGAAGTAGCCATACAGTACAGATTACTAATGTTAATAAACGATAACGCTTGATCATAATCCACGCTCCTTGATCCATGAGCGGACCTTCTGACCAGCTTGCAATTCAGATACCCCTGATGTCGCTATAACATCTCCGTCATCTAATCCTGAGATTACACGGTTATTGTTATCCAATGTGACTTCAATTCTTTCAACTTGCTGCTTATCATCAACACGCCATACAAAGTGTTTATTACCTTCAGTAACGATCGCTCGAACAGGTATTGCCCCTGCTTTTCCTTGTGGCAGAACAATTGTCACGCTACCAGACATGCCTGGCATAATATTGCTCCCCTCAGGACGAGCCATTGATAGTGTGACCTTATAACTGGATGTTTTGCTGTCTGGCTCGGTATCAATTTCTTTAAATTGTGCGGGAAAAGTCTGATTAGCTAAGGCATCAAAAGCAACGGTAGGGTTAATATTTTCGGCATGACCTTGAAAGCGTGCTAAAAGATAATCGGGAAGCTGAAATACCATATTGATTAATTTAGCACTTTGAATATGCATTACAGGCTGTTTAGCATTGATATATTCATAGTTTTCAACCATGGATAAAGAAAGGTGTCCATCATAAGGTGCGATAAGCTTGGCATAACTTAAATTTGATTTCGCTTTATCTAATGCCGCTTTGGCCTGTTTCAAATTGGCTTTAGAAGTATCATAATCAAGTTCTGATACCACATTTTTTTTACGTAATTTTTTATCGCGATTAAATTGTACATTTGCTAAATCATATTGTGCTTGCGCCTGCTTCACTAACAATGATAATTCATCACTATTTAGTGTCGCGAGTACTTGTCCCTTCGTTACAAATTGACCAGGGTGTGCGTCAACACTGGCAAGTTGGCCCGAAACACGAAAGGCTAATACCGCTTTGTCTCCAGCTTCTACAATTGCTGGAAATGCGCGTTGTGATTCATTATTACCAACCGATACTGATTGTAATTTTACGGGGCGAGATCCAGGCTCTGCAATCGCTGGTTGATCATCCTTGCAACCAATTAATGCTAAGCATGTAAACAATGCCGCAAAAAAGCGATATCTCATACTATTCTCCATAATGTTTCATACTCAATCTTACTATTGTTAATATTTTGTATGAATAATATATATACCGATGAATAATATAGGCTTTCAACTTAACAATCTTGTTTCATATTTAAAAATAAAGCCAATATCACAATCCTTTTTTAGCCCAAATAGACAATAAAAAAGGAGCACAAGGCTCCTTTTTTCAACGTATGTTTATGTAGCTTATTTTTCCATTTCCGCTATGTTTACACGCCATGTATCAGGGCCTGTTTGATGGGCATTTACACCATTAGAATCAACGGCTACCGTTACTGGCATATCTTCGACTTCAAATTCATAAATCGCTTCCATACCAAGATCTTCAAACGCCACAACGCGTGATTTTTTAATAGCTTTCGCGACTAGATACGCTGCACCACCAACAGCCATTAAATAAACAGCTTTATGCTGCTTAATTGACTCGATCGCCGCAGGACCACGCTCAGCTTTACCTATCATTCCCGTTAAGCCTGTTTCGCCTAACATCATGTCGGTAAATTTATCCATACGTGTCGAGGTTGTAGGACCCGCAGGCCCCACTACTTCATCACCTACCGCATCAACAGGACCAACGTAATAAATAAAGCGATTATTGAAATCAACACCTTCAGGTAAACCTTCACCATTGGCTAACATTTCTTGAATACGTTTATGTGCAGCATCACGACCGGTTAAAATCTTGCCTGATAGCAATACTGTCTCACCTGATTTCCACTCTTGAACATCGGCTTTAGTAACTGTGTCTAAATTTACACGACGAACACTATCACCCACTTCCCACGTCACTTCCGGCCAATCTTCTAACTTAGGTGGTGTTAATTCAGCAGGACCAGTACCGTCTAAAGTAAAGTGAACGTGACGTGTTGCGGCACAATTGGGGATCATACAAACAGGTTTGGATGCTGCATGTGTTGGCGCTGTTTTAATCTTGATATCAAGAACTGTTGTTAAACCGCCTAACCCTTGCGCACCAATACCTAGCTTATTCACTCGCTCAAAAATATCTAAACGCAATGCTTCTTCTGTTGTTTGCGCCCCACGCTCTTTCAACTCATGAATATCAATCGATTCCATCAATGATTCTTTGGCAAGCACTGCTGCTTTTTCTGCTGTACCGCCGATACCAATACCTAGCATACCCGGCGGACACCAGCCAGCCCCCATCAGTGGTACTGTTTTTTCAACCCACTCTGCAATATCATCAGATGGGTTTAGCATGACCATTTTCGTTTTATTTTCAGAGCCGCCACCTTTAGCAGCTAACTGAATTTCAACTTTATCGCCCGGCACCATATCAATATGAACAACGGCTGGTGCATTATCTTTAGTATTAATTCGACGACCAGCAGGATCTGCAACAACCGATGCACGTAACGGATTATCTTGATTGGTATAACCTTGACGTACACCCTCATCAATCATTTGTTGTACAGTAAGATCGCTATCCCACTGCACATTCATACCAATTTTTACGAAACAGGTAACGATTCCCGTATCTTGACAGATTGGACGATGCCCTTCGGCAGACATACGAGAGTTTATCAAAATTTGTGCAATCGCATCTTTTGCGGCTTGGCTTTGCTCTTTGTTATAGGCTTTTTCTAAAGCTTGCACAAAATCCAGTGGGTGGTAATAAGAAATATATTGTAATGCATCTGCCACACTACTAATTACGTCTTCTTTACGGATGACAGTCATAGTTGCCCTCGTTGAGTTATATCATTCCATGGCGCCCGAAATTTACTTCCAGTTTTGTAGGGACAATGTTCACGCTAAGTACATGCACATCTTTGGGCGTCTTTCGCCGAATATGATACTCTTGCACTTATTATTGCGCTATGCGCCAATCAAACCCTTGTCACAAAAAAGAAAATGATTTGTAAATCACATCCAGAATTAAGCATTACGTCGCTCGTCTATTCAAAAGATGCGGCATTAACATGGTTTGCACCACTATCGGGTTTGCCATGGGCAATGATATTACGCTCAGCGGCAGAAAATCATCCAGATAACCGTTTTGACATTGTCGTTGCTGATCCTTTAGCCACTATTGAGTCAGAGAATGGCACGAATACGATCACTGATGCCAATGGCGAAGTAAAAACCAACACTGCCGATCCATTTACAGCAGTACAATCACTACAACAACAATTATTACCTGCACTTAGCCCAATTGACGATCTTCCTTTTATTGGCGGTGCACTGGGCTACTTTAGTTATGACTTGGGTCGCCAAGTAGAACAAATCTCCACACTGGCTGAACACGATATTCCACTGCCAGATTTAGCGCTTGGCATTTATGATTGGGCATTGATTGTTGATCATAAAAATGAAACAGTCACATTAATTGAGCCTAAAAATGGACAACGAAAAACGTGGCTAGAGCAGCATAAAATCGCCTTCACTCAAGCGCAAATAGCAACAGATCCAATAATTTCCCATGACTTTTTATTAACATCATCATGGTCATCAAACATGACCTGCGATAGCTACCGTAACAAATTTAACAATATTCAAGAGTATTTACTGTCGGGCGATTGCTACCAAATTAATTTAGCCCAGCGTTTTACAGCTAATTATAAAGGTGATGAATGGCAAGCCTATCTTGCTCTTGAATCGGAAAATGGTGCGCCTTTCTCCGGTTTTATTCGCTTACACCAAGGTGCTATTTTATCAGTATCACCAGAGCGTTTTTTACAATTGCGTGATGGGTATATTGAAACTAAACCTATAAAAGGAACTCGACCTCGAAGCCCAAATATCGATCAAGACAATGCCAATGCCCAAGCACTACAAAATGCTGAAAAAGATCGTGCAGAAAACTTAATGATTGTAGATTTACTGCGTAACGATATTGGTCGCGTTGCTACCCCTGGCACCGTACGAGTACCGCACCTTTTTAAGATTGAAAGTTTTCCTGCTGTACACCACTTAGTAAGCACTGTCACAGGAGAATTACCCGCAGATCATAGTGCGACAGATTTATTAAAAGCATGCTTTCCCGGCGGATCGATAACGGGCGCACCTAAAGTACGTGCCATGGAAATTATTGAAGAGTTAGAACCACACCGCCGTAGTATTTATTGTGGCAGCATCGGTTATATCAGTCGTTGCGGCACAATGGATACCAGTATCACGATTCGCACACTGGTAACTAATGAACAAAAGATTCATGCATGGGCAGGAGGCGGCATCGTTGCTGATAGTGATGCAGGTAGCGAATATCAAGAAACACTCGACAAGTTGAGCAAAATTCTGCCAACCTTACAGTAAGTGTTGATAAAATCATCACAATGATATTTATATAAAAAGCTTTAACGTAAAGTTATTTTATTCATGAGGTTTTATGGTTGGACAGCAGCAAATTTTAAGTCGATTTATTCTTGCGCCAAGTCAGCAATACGATCAAAGCCATCAAGATCGTATTCGACAGCATTGGAAAGACTCATACCGATTTAAGCAAGCTGCTGTTTTGATCCCTCTCGTTCATCGCGAACATGGCTTTAATGTAGTGTTAACTCGCAGAGCAAAGCACCTTAAACACCACCCAGGACAAATTGCTTTTCCTGGTGGGCGCTTTGAGCCGGCAGATGATGATTTAATGGCAACTGCTATTCGTGAAACATTTGAAGAAACGAATATTACTTGTTATCGCAATGATATACTCGGTAGCCTTGCTACCTTACCAACGGTGAGTGGTTATATAGTCACGCCTTTTATCGCCACAATTAATTCAGATTACACCCCTGTCGCAGATCACAATGAAGTCGATTGCATTTTTGAAGCTCCTCTACATTATTTGCTTAACCCCAAAAATATTCGCCAACATGAATTTTTAATTAATGGCAATAACCATCACGTATACAATATTCCTTATGAAGGCTATTCAATATGGGGGGCTACCGCTCAAATGATAAAGTTACTATCAGATCAAATTTGGCATGATGATTTATAGTCTATTAGCTGTTTTTTTAGCTTCTACCAAATTTAAAATTGTGAGCTAAGTCTTCTTTATTTGTACCACAAATAAAATGACTTACATAACGAGATCTTTATCATTGTATTCCCGTCATAAATAACGAAAATGCACGTGTTCCTAAAACAACGTTCCGTTCCGTTCCCTTTTTTTGGATGACAAAAAATGCAAAACACATCGACCGCAGTACAAACTGATGTAGCAAAAACACGTTGGACCTACAAAGATTTCACATGGGCATTGTCACTATTCGGCACAGCTGTAGGTGCTGGTGTACTATTCCTTCCAATTAAAGCAGGTGCGGGCGGTTTCTGGCCGTTAGTTATTTTAGCGCTTATTGCAGCCCCGATGACTTGGCTTGCACACAAAGGCTTAGCACGTTTTGTTCTTTCAGCTAAAAACCCAAATGCTGATATTACCGATACTGTTGAAGAGCACTACGGAAAAACAGGTGCAAACCTTATTACATTCGCTTACTTCTTTGCTATCTACCCTATTGTTCTTATCTATGGCGTGGGTATTACAAACACTGTTGATTCATTCATGGTTAACCAGTTAGGTATGGACTCTGTTCCTCGTTGGTTACTATCAGGTGTACTTATTGCACTAATGACAGCAGGGGTTGTATTTGGTAAAGAACTAATGCTTAAAGCAACATCAGCGATGGTTTACCCTCTGGTTATCATCTTGCTTGCACTGTCAATTTACCTAATTCCTGACTGGAACATGTCAATGGTGTCTGTTGCACCAGATTGGTCATCAATGCCTACTGTTATTTGGCTCGCAATTCCAATCATCGTGTTCTCTTTCAACCACAGCCCAATCATCAGCCAGTTTGCTAAAGAACAACGCCATGTATACGGTGAAAACGCAGCAAAGAAAACTGACATGATCACTGGTGGCGCAGCAATGATGCTAATGGGCTTTGTCATGTTCTTCGTATTCTCTGTGGTACTGTCGATGACACCAGAGCAATTGAACATGGCAAAAGAGCAAAATATCTCTGTTCTTTCATACTTAGCAAACATTAAAGATTCACCAGCAATTTCTTACTTAGGTCCACTGGTTGCATTTGCTGCTATCACTTCAAGCTACTTCGGTCACTTCCTAGGAGCACATGAAGGTCTTGTTGGCCTAGCGAAATCTCGCAGTAAAATGCCTGTTGGTAAAATTGAAAAACTATCTCTAGCATTCATCGTTGTTACTACATGGATTGTTGCAATCATCAACCCAAGCATCCTTGGTATGATTGAAACAATGGGCGCACCAATGATTGCAGCGATTCTATTCCTAATGCCCGTTGTTGCGATGCAAAAAATACCAGCAATGGCAAAATACAAAACCTCTGTTGCTGCACGTATTTTCACCGCTCTATGTGGTGTAGCAGCGATTACTTCTGTAATTTACGGCGCTTTTTAATAGCACTGTAACCAGACACTATACAGACACAAAAATACTTCTTTTTTGAAGCATAAAATGTAAGAAAAGGTATAGCGTTCTGGTACAATAAACGCAATCTATACGATAATTAAGAGCAGGATGCTAAGCGCCCTGCTCTTGCTTTTTTAGTACGCTCGCCAAGGAAGGGGCGAGTCATAAAACGCATACAGTCTTGGCCGGAGGCAAGAATCGCTTCCCCGACTGAGGTAATAAACATGATCAGTGTTTTTGATATTTACAAAATCGGTGTGGGCCCTTCCAGCTCACATACTGTTGGCCCAATGAAAGCAGGTAAAGAATTCATCGATGATTTACGTGCCATGGGTAAATTACGTGACATAACTAAAATTACCGTTGACGTATACGGCTCTCTTTCTCTTACAGGTAAAGGACACCATACTGATATTGCTATCATCATGGGTCTTGCTGGTAACAGCCCTGAGCATGTTGATATCGATAGTATTCCAGGCTTTATTGCCCGTGTTGAAGAAACCGAACGTCTACCTGTTGGTATGCATTGCCACACAGTAGATTTCCCACGTGATGGTGGTATGAATTTTCATACAACTAACCTTTCATTGCACGAAAATGGCATGTCTATTCATGCTTGGGTAGGCGATGAGAACGTTTTCTCTAAAACTTACTACTCTATCGGTGGTGGTTTTATTGTTGATGAAGAAAACTTTGGTAAAACGCAAGAATCAAGTGTTGTTGCGCCTTACCCATTCAACTATGCCTCTGAACTTGTTGAGCAATGTAAAGAGCATGGTTTATCAATCAGCTCTTTAGTCATGACTAACGAACGTGCGATGAACGCTGAAGATGAAATTAGCAATTACTTTGCTAACATCTGGAAAACAATGCGTGATTGTATGGAACGTGGTATGAACGAAGAAGGTATCTTACCGGGTCCCCTACGTGTACCTCGTCGTGCGGCAGCACTTCGTCAGCAGCTGATGACTTCTGAGAAACTAAGTAATGATCCAATGACAGTTGTTGATTGGGTTAACATGTTTGCTTTCGCAGTAAACGAAGAAAACGCAGCAGGCGGTCGCGTTGTAACGGCACCAACAAATGGCGCATGTGGCATCATTCCCGCTGTACTTGCTTACTACGATAAGTTTGTCCAATCTGTTGGTCCTAAAGAATACACCCGTTACTTTGCAGCTTCTGGTGCTGTGGGTGGGCTTTATAAGCGTAACGCTTCTATCTCTGGTGCTGAAGTTGGCTGTCAAGGCGAAGTGGGTGTGGCATGTTCAATGGCTGCGGCAGGTCTTGCAGAGCTTATGGGTGGTAGCCCTGAGCAAGTGTGTATGGCTGCTGAGATTGCCATGGAGCACAACCTTGGTCTAACGTGTGATCCTGTTGCTGGCCAAGTTCAGGTTCCATGTATCGAGCGTAACGGCATTGCAGCAGTTAAAGCAATTAACGCTACACGTATGGCTCTGCGTCGCTCATCTGATCCTCGCGTTTCACTAGATAAAGTTATCGAAACAATGCTTGAAACAGGCAAAGACATGAATGCTAAATACCGTGAGACATCTCAAGGTGGTTTAGCAATTAAAGTTATTTGCTAATATTTAAGCGTAAACGTGTTAGAAAAGCTGCTTTTCGAAGCAGCTTTTTTTATGCCTTTAATTTCATAGATAAAGTATAATAAATAGCATAATATCCTGTATATAGAGCTAAACACTCAAAATGTCTATAATGACATATCAAGATATAGCCATTTTATATAGATAAATATAATCAATATGATCAATAACAAAAGTTAAGTGTATTTCATCTATTCAACCGTTTCGTTTAGTCCTATACTCAGACGCATGTATCTTGGTATCAGCATATTCCAGTATAGAATACCAGTACATATCGAACGGTCGCCTAATTATGGTGTGTAATGAAGGATTTATTTCCACTTTTAGAGAAGCAGTACTGCTATGAAATATAAGCGTATCCTCTCTCAGAGCCATGTGGTTCTGAAAGAGTTTTATGTCGACCACCACTTGATTGTAAAATTATCAAATGTTCAAGGTGATGTTCACATCAACGGTCATGCTATTGAATTAAAAAACAACAGTATTTTTGTTGTTCCTAAATTCAGTCATATTTCTTGCTCTATTAATCAGCTTAATAGTCAAGAAAATATTGAATTACAATTGTTGATGATTGATGAAGAATCTATCACTGAAGCATTCAAATATATCAGTGCGTTAAAACAGCCTACTTTCCCAACGGCAAGTTGTTCTCCTGTTTATACTATTCCAACTCCTGTCATTGTGGATCAAAACTTCGTCCTATTTAATAAATTACTGCCTTCACTATGTGGCTCTTCCATGGAAAAAACACTGCTCAGTCAGTGTTTAGTATTTATTTTAATGGCATTAAATGAAGCAGGTATTGATGTATTTAATGTTTACCGCTTCAATTATGATGAACCTAAAGAGCGCACAATTGCACGTTTAATTACCCAAGATCCTCAACGTAAATGGAGTGTAGATGATATGGCGAAAGCGCTATTCACAACACAATCCACACTACGTCGACATTTGGCGAAAGAAGGCGTTTCATTCAGCCAATTATTACTTGATGTTAGAATGGGTTTGGCGTTGAACTACCTCACTTTCTCAAATTATTCTATATCACAAATAGGTAATCGTTCTGGTTTTGGTAGTGCTGCATATTTCTGTGATGCATTTAAACGTAAATATGGTATTACGCCCTCTCAGTTTAGAACAACGTCACGTCAAGAAAATGATGTAAACCCTGAAGGTCACTTTACTTACAAGCCTAATATTCAAATTACTGAATCTTGCTGCTAATAATTACTTCTTCCACATATGATGTAATTACTTTTATCGATTTCAGATACAAAAAAACCTCGTTAAGCAACGAGGTTTTTTTTATCAATACTTAACAAAATTAAGCAGCAGCTTTTAAACTTACTTGCTCTTTCTTAAGTTCACCGATAGGTAAGATTGTACGGCCGTATTCAGCATTTAATACCTGAGCCATTGCAAAGTAAATCGCACTTAGACCACAGAAAATACCTTCAATACCAGCAATGAAACCAATTGTTGTATTACCCGTAAAGTCACGAGCGGCTAACAAGAAGAATAAAATAGTTAGAGAACCAAATACTACTTGTTTAGCACGAGGGTAACGTAGTGAGCCAATAAACATAAATGCTGTAAATAGACCCCAAAGTGCTAAATACCAGCCCATGAAGTGCGCAGGGCTTGCTGCAAAACCCATCTTCGGTAACGCAATTAGACCTACTAGCGTTAACCAAAATAGACCATAAGAAGTAAACGCCGTTGTACCAAACGTATCACCACGTTTAAAACACATCATTCCTACAAGAACTTGACCTAAACCACCATAGAAAATACCCATAGCTAGGATCATTGAATCCAATGGGAAAAATCCAGCGTTATGCATGTTTAAAAGAACGGTAGTCATACCAAAACCCATCAAGCCTAATGGCGCTGGGTTAGCTAATTTCGTAGACATCTATTTCCCCTGCAGGAGTAATTCAACAAAAGTGATAAATCTTAAAATGTGGTTGCATCCTAAATGCGCCGCGAATTCTAATTGATGGTGCGATCCAGATCAATGTAAAAACTACAAAAAAGGCAATAAAAAACAAAAAAACGAGGATTAATTCTATTTTGTAAAGTATTTTGATAATAACAAGTGCAAAATTCTGTTAGTGAATATTAAATTATGAATAAGTATATACCTAAAAAGAATAATGATATAATGACAATTATTAACCAATTGATTTTAAAGCAACAAAAAACAATTTACGCATAACAATTCACACATTTAAATTTACACTAAATATAGTGACATAAAAAAACACCTCAAAAATACAATTTATTTGTCATATAAATAATCATATTCAGCCATAACTAGTGATTAAAATGGTACTTTCATTATCATTTATACTCTAAAGCGATTAAATGACACATTAAAAAGTCATAGTTGTCTACAACATAATGATCGCTACATTATGAGCATCTTTAATCGCGATTAATTCAGCCCCCAACTACCTATTCACTATCAATTTACTCACCGTCTTAAAAACAGCCTTAACTAATGACTTCGTCTACGCATTTATATGACCAAAGATTTTATTATGATCAAATATACTTTTAACAACATACATAGCAGTTAACATTAAACACCTACTTAGCTCATTGATATATGTAATAAAAGTAACTTTTAACTTACACATAACTTTAACATTCATGCACTAATCTGCTCTCATTCAAGAGGCACTGAAGCCCAAATAACACTCTTTCTAGGGGATTAGAAAATGAAAAAAGTAGCATTGGCATCGGCAATTTTAGCGTCATTAGCAGCAGGTACAGTAAACGCTGCAACTGTTTATCAAGATGATGATAAATCACTAAGTATTGGTGGTCGTGCTGAAGCGCGTTTTAACCTATCTGATGCAAATAAAGGTGATGATGGCGCTGGTAATGCTTTTAAAGATAAGAGCCGTGCTCGTATTAATCTAAAAGGTAAAGCAAAGATTAATGATCAAGTCACTGCTTTTGGTAAGTATGAAGCTGAAATTTCTGATAGTAGTGACTCGACAGTAAAAAGTCGTTACGTATATGCAGGATTTGATACTCAAGCAGGTGCGTTCTCTTACGGTAAGCAAGACTCAGCACAAGTTATGCTGACAGATTACACGGATATTCTTGCTACTTTCGGTGGTGACGGTGTTGATCTTGTTGATGGTAACAAAGATAAGCGTGAGAATAACTTTTTATATGCGGGTGAATTCAATAACTTCACAGTTTCAGCTAACTACATTGCTGAAAACAATGATGCTGTAAAAGATTCAGATAGCTACGGCATTGCTGCACAATATGCCTTCCCATTCGGCTTATCTTTAGGCGCTGGTTATGTGAGTGGTCAAGACGGTGTTGACGTTGATGCTAACCAATATAACTTAGCAGCAAGCTATGAATTCAATAATTTCTACGCAGCAGCTACTTACGCTAGCGGCGAAGACGGTAATACCGACCTAACAGGCTATGAGCTAGCAACAGCTTTTAAAATGAATCAATTTATCGCTCAAGCAGCATACAACTTTAAGCAATCTGAAGACGGTGGCGTAAAAACTGACAAGGTAGATTACTTTGTACTGGAAGGTATCTATAAGTTCAATAAGAACCTACGTACTTATGCAGGTTACCTATTTAATCAAATTGATGGTGAAGATGACGAATTACAAATGGGTATTCGTTACGACTTCTAAATTGCCCTAAGCAGTAATTAAAGCCAAGCCTCGTGCTTGGCTTTACTATTTGTCACCATCCCATCTTGAACTACGTCTCACCATCGGTTTTATCTATTGCTCTAACAGGAAAATCCCACTTTCTCTATCAATAAACACACGTTATAGTAACAACATAATTTTGTAGGAGAGATTTTATGTTCGTAGTTATTTTTGGTCGCCCAGGTTGCCCATTCTGTGTACGTGCTAAGGAATTAGCAGAAAAAATTAAAGAAGAGCGTGACGACTTTAACTTCCGTTATGTTGATATTCACGCGGAAGGCATTAGTAAAGCTGATCTAGAAAAAACGGTAGGTAAGCCTGTTGAAACAGTGCCACAGATTTTTGTTGATCAGGAGCACATTGGCGGCTGCACTGAATTTGAAGCTTACTCTAAAGAACATAACCTACTGTTCAAATAAGAATCATATGCAATTCATAAAAGGTCGACATTGTTCGGCCTTTTTTATTACCACTCTTTTATTACTTACTGACAACCTAAATGAACAGTATTTTTAACGTACAGTAATCCATCTTATCTTCACTCTTGTCCCTTGATATAAATAATTCACATTAATAAGTTATTAATGCTAACTTTCAATATTTTTTTAGAATATACGCTATAACACTCTGCAAAAATCAGCTAGAATTTGACTACTTTTACTTCCCCACTATTGTCGGAAATTCTGTTGTGAACATTGATGTAGCAGCACTTCTACACCATAATGATATTTTATTACTCTTTGTTGTTCTTGCCGTTGGTTTAAGTATTGGCAAAATACGCTTTGGTAAGATGAGCTTAGGTAATTCTATTGGCGTTTTAGTCACGGCACTGCTTTTTGGTAATGCTGGTTTTACTTTTGATACTGACGCATTAAACATTGGCTTTATGCTGTTTATTTTTTGTGTAGGTATTGAAGCTGGCCCAAACTTTTTCGGCATCTTTTTTCGAGACGGTAAACACTACCTTTTACTTGCACTCGTCGTTTTGCTTTCCTCCATCGCGATAACCATGACAATGGCGCATTATCTTCATATGGATATTGGCCTTGCGACAGGTTTAATGGCAGGTTCACTAACGGCAACGCCTGTATTAGTGGGCGCTAAAGACGCATTAAATACCGGGCTTTCAGGCATCACCGATCCAACAATGATTAAGCAGCTGACAGAGAGTTTAAGCGTTGGTTATGCTATGTCGTATCTTGTAGGTTTAGTAAGCTTAATTTTCCTTGCGAAACTCATGCCTACACTACAAAAACAGAATCTAGCTGAATCATCACAACAGATCGCTCGTGAACGTGGTATTGGTGAAGTAGCACAACGAAAAGTGTATTTACCCATTATTCGAGCTTATCGCGTTGGCCCCGAGCTAATTAATTGGATTGATGGTCGTAACCTTCGTGAATTAGGTATTTACCGCCAAACAGGCTGTTATATTGAACGTGTTCGTCGTAATGGTATTTTAGCTAACCCTGACGGTGATGCTATTTTACAAGAAGGTGATGAAATTGCATTAGTTGGTTACCCCGATAGTCACGCTCGTCTTGATCCTAGTTTCCGTAATGGTAAAGAAGTTTTTGATCGTGATTTATTAGATCTTCGCATTATTGAAGAAGAAATCGTGGTCAAAAATGATGGTATTGCCGGTAAACGTTTATCAGAGCTGAACCTTTCAGAGTACGGTTGTTTCTTAAACCGTGTTGTTCGTGCTCAAATAGAAATGCCGATGGATCACAACATTCTGTTAAACAAAGGCGACATTCTGCAAGTGAGTGGCGAAAAAAGTCGAGTTCATGGTTTAGCAGAACGCATTGGCTTTATTTCTATTCATAGCCAGATCGCAGATTTATTAGCTTTTTGTTGTTTCTTTATCATAGGTTTACTACTTGGTTTAGTTACCATGAAATTTGGCCATATCGCGTTTGGTTTAGGTAGTGCTGCAGGCCTTTTAATTGCCGGTATAACGCTTGGATTTTTACGTGCCAACCACCCTACTTTCGGTTATGTCCCTCAAGGGGCACTCAACATGGCGAAAGATTTAGGCTTAATGGTCTTCATGGTCGGTATTGGCTTAAGTGCGGGCTCTAACCTTTTTGAATCCATTGGTCATATCGGTTTAACCGTTTTTGTCACCAGTTTGATGGTGAGTGTGATCCCTGTTGTATTAGCCTACCTATTTGGTGCTTATGTACTTAAAATGAACCGTGCGCTACTTTTTGGCGCCATTATTGGTGCACGTACATGCGCTCCGGCTATGGATATGATCAACGCTCATGCTCGCAGTACTATCCCTGCTTTAGGTTATGCTGGCACCTATGCTATCGCTAACGTTTTACTCACTATCGCAGGTACGTTAATTATTATTTTAAAGTAACTATTGACGATAATACTACTCTCTCTAATAAGGGCTGATTAATGAGTTATCTCATGAGTCAGCCCCTATTCAGTCAATATACCTACACTAAGACCTGTAGCGTTAATTTGTTATTAATCAAACCCTTTAGTTAATAACACACTATAGCAATGTGGCTTATTACTACCTATTCTGCTATGACGTTCAAATTTTAAGTCTATGGTCATCATAAATAATGCGAATAATTGCAATATTTCGTACCATAGATGTTTATAACTATAATCAACAACCTTGGGTGCTTTAATTTATGCGAATTCTTATTGTCGAAGACGATGCAATCCTTAGCCATCACTTAAAATCTCAACTCAGTGAATTAGGCAACCAAGTTCAATGTGCTAATACCGCAGAAGAAGGATTATTCTTCGCTGAAAACTACCCCAATGATATTGCGATTGTTGATATTGGTTTACCCGATCGAGACGGCATTAGCTTAATTAAAGATATGCGTAAAAAAGGCCTTCGCCTTCCTATTCTTATTCTTACTGCGCGTTCAAATTGGCAAGACAAAGTAACAGGCCTTGAAGCCGGTGCTGATGATTATCTTGTTAAACCATTCCAAAAAGAAGAAATGGTTGCTCGTTTAAGCGCACTTGTTCGCCGGAGCGCTGGTTTTGTAAAGCCAGAAATGACCGCAGGCGATATCCGTGTAGATCTCCTTGCCAAGCAAGTTTATGTTCATGAAACACTATTAGAATTAACCGCTTTTGAATATGACTTACTTGAATACCTTATGCGTCATAGCCGCCAGGTTGTATCAAAGCAACGCTTACTCGACGTGCTATATGAAGATCAGGAAGGTGATCCAAATACCATCGAAGTTATGATTAGTCGTCTACGTAAAAAATTCACCAAAACAGGTCAAGATAACCCGATATCAACCATTCGTGGTCAAGGGTATATTTTTGAACTTAATGCCCAATGAATAAACTTATACAGCCGCGTTTAAGACGTCGAGTTTTAATCACCTCTGTTGCTATTATCGCATTAGTCACATCGGCCTTAGCCGGTGTGATTAACAAGCTTTATTCTCAAAGCTATATGGCATCCTACTCTTCAGAGCTTGTCGCTCAAATGCCAATGGTTGTTGCTCAACTTAACCGTGCCGGCTTAATCAAAGATGTTGATAAGTGGATTGATTCTCTGGACCCATCAGACACCGATTATATTGCCGTAGTATGTGATCAAGCAGATAACACGACCTGGTTATCTCATGAAGCAAATAAAGCGAATTTAAAAAACGTTTGTCGTTATCTTCCAGAAGAAATTCCAACCCCTACCCTAATAAAAATGGGAGATGATAAAGGCTATATCGCTTATAACCTCAGTCGTGATAAAGAAAATGGCAGTATTTATCAACTTGTTGTATTACGCTCAGCCAATGATTATGAAAGATCATTAGAAAAGCTCCACCAACGCACAGCATTTTATCTTGGCCTGTTTGTTCTTATTGCTGTTGCATTTCTTATTGCGGCTTTTCACTGGGGTTTCCAACCGTTACGAAAATTAGCCTCTCAGCTCGATCAAATGGCAGAAGCTAAACGAGAAAAACTCGATAATGATTACCCTATGGAACTGCAAGAAGTGACTAAAGCGGTTAACCGCCTAAACCGTATAAGCAGTGATCAAAAAGGACGTTATCGTCATGCGATGGATGATCTCGCCCACAGTTTGAAAACCCGCTTAGCCGCAACCAATGCATTATTGGATGATAAATCCCTAGAGCGCCAGGAGCTAAATCAACGCATTATGGAACAAATCAGCCAAATGGATGATCTTGTCCAATATCAGCTAAAACGTGCGATGGTGGGTCAACAAGGGTTACAAAAAAGTAATTCGCAATTAATGCCCGTTGTTAATAGCCTTAGCTTAATGCTTGGCAAAATTTATGCTGACAAACAAGCGCAATTACATTATCACTTTAATGATGATGTCATGTTACCGTTGAATAAAGATGATTTAATGGAATTATTCGGCAACATGCTCGAAAACTCTTTTCGTTTTTGTATCAGCCAAGTACATATTACTGTCACTGAAACTAATACTCACTTTACCATTAAGATTGAGGATGATGGCCCGGGTGTAAAACCTGATATGAGAGAAGCCATTTTTCAGAGAGGTATACGATCTGATCAGCTAAATCCAGGTCAAGGTATTGGTTTATCGGTATGTAATGAAATTATCGACAGCTATCAAGGGACTATCTGTGTTGAAGATTCACCATTAGAGGGTGCAGCCTTTATCATTACATTACCAAAACTTAATGATTAACAAATATTAAAAATTTATGACAGGCCGAATAAACGAATGTACGCCACTGAAACGCCAAAAATTTGACGCGCACTCATAGACATCAAATCTCTAATCGTTAAAACTATCACTGGTAATTTATTAATAGCTAGGAGAGTTAATAAATGCAGTGCGAAAAGTGCGCAAGTTTTGATGTAGGAAGAATAAAACGAAAACTATGGCACAAGATTTACATTAGAAGAATTCATCTCTGTAACCAATGTGGTTGGATCTATAGACAAAAAAAACACAATAAGTAGATTATATTGATGAATCAAAAAAATAAAAAAACCGCCTTTCGGCGGTTTTTTTATTTGTCTTAAATTAGATGTCTTTCACATCAAATTCAATAACAGGATTCACATCTGCATTATAATCAACAGCGTCAATACCAAAACCAAATAGCTTTAAAAACTCATCTTTATATTGCTGATAGTCAGCAACATCAAATAAATTTTCATTGGTTACATTTGGCCATAAATCACGACAGTGCTGTTGAATGTCTTCGCGTAGTTCCCAGTCATCTAGACGCAGACGGTTTTCGCCATCCACTTCGGCTGCTGTACCATCTGCTTTAAATAGACGCTCATTGAACATACGTAAAATTTGCTGCATACAACCTTCGTGTACACCTTCTTCACGCATCTTCTTAAATACCATTGCGATGTACAGCGGCATTACAGGTATCGCCGCACTTGCTTGTGTTACCACACTCTTAAGTACAGCAACATTCGCAGAGCCGCCAGTTTTCGTTAGCTTCTCGTTTAGCTCTTTCGCTGCACGATCAAGATCCATCTTCGCTTGACCTAGCGCACCGTGCCAATAGATTGGCCATGTAATTTCAGTACCGATGTAGCTGTAAGCAACCGTCTTACAGCCGTCAGCTAGAACACCAGCATCAGATAGAGCATCAATCCAAAGTTCCCAATCTTGGCCGCCCATTACCGTTACAGTATCAGCAACTTCTTGCTCTGTAGCCGGCTCTATGCTTGCTTCGATTAATACATCTTTATTCGTATCTACTGCTGTTGCTGTGTACGTCTCACCCATTGGTTTTAGGCATGAACGAATCACTTCACCTGTTTCAGGTAATTTACGTACAGGTGATGCAAGTGAGTAAATCACCATATCAACTTGACCAAGATCTTCTTTGATCAAATCAATGGTTTTTTGTTTTGCTTCGTTAGAGAAAGCATCACCATTCAAGCTTTTTGAATAAAGACCTTCTTCTTTCGCAAACTTGTCAAATGCTGCTGAGTTATACCAACCTGCAGTACCTGGTTTCTTTTCTGTACCTGGTTTTTCAAAGAACACACCAATAGTTGCAGCACCGCCGCCAAATGCCGCAGCAATGCGAGACGATAGGCCATAACCACTTGATGAACCAACAACTAACACACGTTTAGGCGCGTTCGCAATTGGGCCTTGTGCTTTAGTATAAGCAATTTGTTCTTTTACGTTCTCTTCACAACCCACTGGGTGCGTTGTTGTACAAATAAATCCACGAGTTTTAGGTTTGATGATCATCTTCAACTTCCCTTACATAGTTGCTGATAGCATAAAAGGTTAGCGTCAAATTCGCATTAAATTTATGACAGAAAATGATAAAAACCGTAGTGGTTGGAGGTGTTACAGATATTTCTGGTCAAAAAAAGTGCCACGCTTAGCGTGGCACATGGGAGATTCCAGGTTTATATATCACTAACTAAGTTACCTAAGCTGCTTTTCCTGGTTGTATGCGAGCTTTTTTAAAATGGTCTGCACAAAAATGATCCACTTGAACCGCTTTTTGTCTTAGCTGTTCAGCATTTTCTATTTTTTTCTTCTCTGCTTCTGTGATTATTCCCACATCTAATGCAACTTGTAACTTATTTGTTAACGAAGATTTGCGTGGGATCTCACCTCTACGTGTTGCTTTCATTAGTTTACGCTCTAAAGGTTTGATCTCGTGCATAGCTAAAAAGGCACGTTCCATAATAGCAACAGGATCATCCTCTTTATTACCAACATAACAAAGATGAGTTAGTCGTTCACGATGTACACCAGGAGTCATTAATGCTTCAGCGATCTCGATAGCGATCACATCTGATGGTGCGTGATAATGAATACCTAACGGGAAGTTAATCGTACTTAGTAGACGTCCAACACCTTTACGAGGGAAATTATTAAACACATCATTAAAAGCAACGCCACATTGATGTAAACAATGCTCTACACCGTATTTCACCATTGGTAAATCTTGCTGTTGACGCCCTTCATCTTCATAGCGTTTTAATACTGCCGATGCTAAATAAAGATGACTTAAAACATCGCCTAAACGTGCAGAGACTAATTCTCGGCGTTTTAACTCACCACCAAGGCTTAACATCGCAAAATCAGCACTTACCGCTAATGCTTTTGCCATTCTAGCTAATTGACGATAATAAGCTGCAGTTTCACCACTAACGGGAGCACGATTAAAGCGGGAACCTGAAAACGCATTCAGCAATGATTTGCTGACATTCCCAATCGCAAAACCAATATGTTTTGATAACAACTTATCAAAGTCTTCCTCACCTTGCTTCTCATCTGGATTTGCAGCTGCTTCCATTTCACTGAGTACATAAGGATGGCAACGTGTTGCCCCTTGACCGAAAATCATCAGGTTTCGAGTCAGAATATTCGCACCCTCAACGGTGATCGCAACGGGCATCCCAAAATAATGATGACCTAAGTAGTTCATTGGGCCAAGCTGAATTGCACGACCAGCATGCACATCCATTGAATCATTTAGGATCGTTCGTGCCATTTCAGTCATGTGGTATTTGGCAATGGCTGTAACAATCCCTGGAGTTTGCCCCATATCTAACGACGTCGTGGTTAAGGTACGGGCAGCTTCTAGCATATAGGTATAACCACCAATGCGGCCAAGCGCTTGAGCAACACCTTCAAAATTTCCTATTGAAGTACCAAACTGTTTACGAACAACAGAATATGCACCTGTTGTTTTCGCTGTTAAATGACCAATAGCAGTACCTAGTGCAGGTAATGAAATACCCCGACCGGCAGATAAACATTCCACCAGCATTCGCCAACCTTTTCCTGCATATTCTTGACCACCTATTAGCCAATCCATCGGAATAAATACATTTTCACCACGTGTAGGTCCGTTCATAAACCCCATATTGAGTGGATCGTGACGATCACCAATCTCAACTCCAAGGTGATCAGCAGGAATTAATGCACAGGTGATCCCTAGCTCTTTTTTATCACCAAGCAGGCCATCAGGATCTTTCATTTTAAAAGCCAGACCTAATACTGTTGCAACGGGTGCTAAGGTGATATAGCGCTTGTTCCATGTTAGGCGTAAACCTAATACTTCTTCACCCTCATGCTCGCCATAGCACACAATACCTTCATCAGGGATCCCACCTGCGTCAGATCCCGCTTCTGGACCAGTTAACGCAAAACATGGAATATCTTTCCCGTTAGCTAAACGTGGTAGCCAATAATCCTTCTGCTCTTCTGTCCCGTAATGAGTCAGTAATTCACCCGGCCCTAAGGAATTAGGCACCATGACACACACCGCTGCACTCAAACTCCGAGTCGCAATTTTGGCAACAATAGTTGAATTCGCATGTGCTGAAAAATTAAGACCACCATATTCCTTACCAATAATTAACGAAAAAAACTTTTCGTCGCGTAAGTACTGCCACACTTCAGGCGATAAATCTTTATCTTCTTGTACAATCTGATAATCATTTAACATGGCTAATAACGTTTCAAGCTTAGTATCGATAAAAGCTTGCTCTTCATCAGACAGCTTAGGTTTAGGGTATGTTAATAATGTATTCCAATTAGGCTGACCGCTAAATAACTCACCGTCCCACCATACACTCCCTGCTTCCATTGCCTCACGTTCAGTTTCAGACAACGGTGGCAACACTTTTTTAAACATCTTAAAAGCGGGATCGCTGAGATAGCGTTTTCGCATTGTAGATAGAGTGCTCATAGTTCAGATCCTTTTGCTTCGATTATTTTTATAATGATTAGGTAGGTATACATTTGTTATAAGGCTTTATACTTGCTTAACTAGCGAAAGATTCGGTTCAATTGGCGCACCGACTCCTGCCGCAAGATAAGGCACAAGACGATCAATTAAATCTTCAGTTTTAACATGACTAGAAAAGTCGTTTTCTGCTATTTCACATAAAGCGGCACTTGATGCCATCGTAAATACTGATGCACCTAATGTGAAATGTAAGCGCCAGAAAAGGGTTTCTGGATCTAAAGATGGATTAGCACGGCATACTGCAGTGACAAAAAGAGAAAGCACTTTTTCATAGCGGGTAACAATAAACCACCGTAAATGTCCCTGTACGTCAGTATACCCCCGCCCCAGCAATGACATAAAAACTGTCGCGCCATTAGTTCGACAATCATTAAGGCTTACCAACGGTGACTTGGTACAGTGGAAAACATCTTCCATCGTAAAATCATCACGGGTTAATAGCCTTTCTAATTCACTTTGCAGAGCTGGCATAAAGATATCAAGGTAGCGGCTGAGTACTGCCCGTACTAATGTTTTCTTATCTCCGTAGTGATAATTAACAGAAGCTAGATTCACTCCTGCTTTGCTCGTGATGGTCCGCAGCGATGTTTCATTAAAGCCATGCTCGGCAAATAGCAACTCTGCGGCATCTAGAATACGACTTTTAGTTTCACCTTTTCCAGCCATTTTCATTCACCCGTATTAAACACATGTTTAAATACTACAACTCGTTAACACTTTTAACAAGTTCGCTATCTCATTTTGAGAGGTGAAATCTATTTAGATATTAAAAATAGAGAAAACAACAATAAGTACTTATATATCAATAAATTAACAACAAAAGTCATACGTAAAATTGATAACCAATAAAAAATAATAGAAAAAACATATATTGGTGGAACTTAACCGCATCGACTGAGTCTGATTAAATGCCACTACTTTTTTGTTGAAGATTTTCCTTCATAGCCTACTCCTATAATTGGAGTAGGTATTATTTCAGCGCTAACTTATATTCAGCAGGCTCTATTGCCCCTACCTTTCATTCGCACCTACACATATTTATTCACATCTACACACACCTCATTCATATAACTGAAAGGCGAGTCACTTTTATACACAACACTATAATACCAACAACAATAACTCTTAATTCATCAAAATATATAAATAACCATTCTTCAAATTAATTAATTAATTAATTAAAAAAATAACATGATATCTAATTATCTTTGTTTTTAGTTCTGTTAATTATAATTAAAATTCATTATAAGATTATTTTAACGATTAAAATTAACCTGCATTAATTTATAATACATAATACAAATAATGATTTTACACTCTTTATTTGAATGACAAATATTTCAAATAAAGCCAATATAATCAACAACTTATTTTATTTCATATTTACTTACATTTTAACTTGCTATCACTATTTTTATCGCTAAAATTCCCCTACAGTATTAGCGGGTAATATTTAATAAGCATTTTAATATTACAACGATCTATTTATTCGGTGTTTCACCGTCTAAATATCATTAGAGAGAAATTCATGTTTGATAGAGCAAAGCAAATTCTTATTGCTGGTTTTTGTATTAATTTATGTATTGGTATTCTATTTACTTGGAGTGTATTTAAAAAAGCGCTTGTTGTTGACTTAGGATGGACAAACGCTGAAGCATCTCTACCTTATACTGTTGCTATTATTACTTTCTCTGTAACCCTTCTATTAGCTGGTATTTTACAAGATAAATTTGGCCCTAAACGTGTATTAATCGCAGGTACAATCTGCTCTGGTTTAGGTCTAATCGCATCCGGTTACATCACAAGTCCTATTCAACTTATTTTTACCTTTGGTATTCTTGCAGGTGGTGGTATTGGTTTTGGTTATGCCTGTCTAAGCCCTGCAGCAATGAAATGGTTTCACCCATCAAAGCGTGGGCTAGTGAATGGTCTTATCGCTGCTGGTTTTGGTCTTGCAGGTGTTTACCTTGCACCGTTAATTACGTCTTTAATTGCAAGCTACGGCATTAACTACAGTTTTATTATTTTAGGTGTGGCGCTTTTATGCATTGCAACACCATTAGCATTTACTATTACCAATCCACCAGCCAATTACGTACCCGTAGCCTCATCTAAACAGGCAGATAAAAAAGCTGCGGCTCCACAAAAAGAATTACGTTGGACTGCTATGCTGAAAACCACTCAGTTTTATAGCATTTGGGTTATGTACCTTTGTGCATCATCAACTGGTTTAATGATCATTGGCAATATTACCTCTATCGCATCGGCACAGGCTGGTATGACAGATGCTGCTCACCTTGTCGTTATTCTGGCTTTGTTTAATACATCAGGTCGTGTGTTTGCCGGCATGCTATGCGACAAGATAGGTGGTCTTAAAACATTATCACTGTCATTTCTGCTATCGATCGCTAATATGATATTGTTCCCTCATTACACTAGCCATATTGGGCTTATCATCGGTATGGCAACAGCTGGCCTATGTTACGGCACATTGCCAGCAGTATTCCCGTCATTAACTGCAGGTTTCTATGGCTTGAAAAACTATGGTACAAATTATGGTGTCGTATACACTGCATGGGGTGTCAGTGGTTTCATTGGCCCTGTGATTGCTGCTGTTGCTGTTGATACTACAGGTAATTACAACCTCGCTTATTTCTATTCAGCAATTATCATGGGAATTGCATTCGTGTTCTCCATTTTAACAAAGAACCCAGCGAGCAAATCAATAGCGGCTTCAGATACAGAGACGAATGACGTACTAAACGCAAAAGTAGCGGCTTAAAAATTAAAAGCATTATAAAAACAATGAGTTATAATTATTCCTTTTTTTATTATAAAAATATTTAAAAATTTAGGAACCTTTTGGTAAACCTTGAGTCTTAATTAATGTATTCATATTGATAAAGATTTCGCAAAACGGACATGTTTCACCAATTTTTATCATTGTAAATGCCACTACTGCTTTAACTCCTAATTGTATTTTTTTATTTTTGCCCGCTACGTTTTAGCGGGCTTTCTTTTATCAAAAAAGCCTTTCACCTTCACTATGAAAAAAAATATAACTTTTTTTCATTTTTATTGAACTAACCATTTTAATGTCAGTCATACTAATATGATTCAGGATACGACCTACTATGCATTAGGTTTTGAATCAGTCTCTTACAGATTTTTTATTTGTGTTAGATGTCCACTACTGCTGAACTTTGTGAAATATTTACGGAACTTTTTATCCCATTAATTTTTTTAATGGGATTTTTTTTGCCTTCACAAGCAACTTAAGTAGTAAAAACCTTGTCGATTTAACTTTTCTTACCTGAATATGATTTTTTTTAATCTTTTTTTGAACCAATTCTAAAATTCGGCGTCTGAATATATAGAATTCATAATATTGGTGAGAATTGTTTAACTGGCCGTCGAACTTCTTCCAATGCTCCTAATTGCCACTGCAACTATTCTTTAGTTGCATATTTTTACGCTGGACATCTGTTCAGCGTTTTTTTTACCTAATCGTTTAACATAAGATCACGATATTGCAGAGCATAATCCAGTACAGACAACGTTTCTGAAGCATCAATCACTTTTGCATTCTTGTTCTCATCATCAGGTAAAAACTTAGGTAACGGTAATGACAATTGTTGCGCCATTTGAGTGTAATATTGACGACGAGTTGGATGAAAGTCTGATGCTAAATGTAAGACTGGTATAATCTTTTTCTGAGCAACTAATTGTACAATCGCAGCAACACAGTCTTCTAAGTGAATTAGATTTACAGGACTACTCCCTCCTTTTAACTCTTTTCGGCCCGCTAAAAATTTAACAGGATGGCGATCGTCACCAATGAGTCCCGATAACCGTAATATCGTTAATTTATCTCCCCACTGCTCACGCAAATGATTCTCAAGATTTACATGAACTAATGCTGATTCGGTTAATGGCATCACCTCATCACTCTCAATTACACGTCCTTGTCGCCCATCATAAACAGACGTTGTACTGATAAAAATAATACGCTGACAACCTGATTGATAAGCTGCGTTAGAAAGAGATAACACATTTTGATAATGTTGCTCTTTATCAATACATTGACGACCAGCAGAAATATTAATCACCATCACGTCACTTGATAATATCGGTACTAAAGACGATAATTGCTTATCCTCAGTTAATGGTAGCTGCATTGGCACACCATGTATGCCAAATGAAGTTAACGCGTTCGTATCAATCTCATTTCTTTTTGTACCGTAAACGTTATACCCATGTTTATATAACGCCTTTGCTAAAGGCAAACCAAGCCAACCACAACCACATACCGCAACATTCATTTTTTCACCTCCTAATTACATCAGATCCATATAAGAAAAATAACACCAATACTATGTCGCTTTAAGTTTCAGTCAAAAAATGATAACAAATTACATCACTCTATTTTTTCATGCTGTAAAATAATTCCTTAGATATGAAAGGAATATACAAAAATTCACTGTATCTACTGCTTTTTTGTAATTATTCATCGAATAGAGTTTCAAAACTGAAAGCCAAAAGTCGATCCCTGTCAAAAACTAATAAAATTAGCCTTCAAAAAGCATTGATTAGCTAGGATATAGTCAAAATTAAGTAGTATAGTTTCATTAAACAAGCATCTTGATGACAAGTTTGCTACAAATGAAATTCAATAACGAAGTGCATGATTAGCTATGAATACCATAGAAAAAATACAAAATAACTTAGAACACTTCAGTAAATCAGAACGCAAAGTCGCCGAAGTTATTATTGCCTCTCCACAAACAGCTATCCACTCTAGTATTGCAACCCTTGCCAAAATGGCTGATGTGAGTGAACCGACCGTTAACCGTTTTTGCCGCCGCTTAGATACTAAAGGTTTCCCTGATTTTAAACTACATTTAGCACAAAGTTTGGCTAACGGTACACCTTATGTAAACCGTAATGTTGAAGAAACAGATGGACCTGATGCCTATACGGCTAAAATTTTTGAATCGACGATGGCATGTTTAGATGTCGCAAAAAATAGTCTTGATTCGATGCAAATTAACCGTGCTGTCGATCTATTAACACAGGCGAAAAAAATCTCTTTCTTTGGTTTAGGCGCTTCTGCATCTGTTGCTCACGATGCGCAAAATAAGTTTTTCCGTTTCAACATTCCTATTGTCTGTTTTGATGATATTGTGATGCAACGCATGAGTGTTATTAACTGCTCTGATGGTGATGTTGTCGTGGTTATTTCCCACACTGGCCGTACAAAGAGCTTGGTTGAAATTGCACAAATGGCACGTGCTAATGGCGCTACTGTTATTGGTATTACAGCAAAAGATTCACCATTAGAGCGTGAGTGTTCATTATCTATTTGTCTAGATGTACCAGAAGACACCGATATTTACATGCCAATGGCAAGCCGTGTTGTACAAATGACAGTTATTGATGTACTCGCGACAGGTTTTACTCTTCGTCGTGGTGCAGGGTTTAGAGATAACTTAAAACGCGTAAAAGAGTCGCTTAAAGACTCTCGCTTTTCTAAAGATGGTTCATCGCTGTAACACTTTAAAAGCGAAGCCTCAGCTTCGCTTTTTTATTCACAACGTTTTCATTACATATTTTTTGTTACAACAAAAAAGAATCAAATAAGTGACAGTTTATTGGCTTTTGATATACATCATTAAGCAAAATAAGCAAGATATGGTATCAAAACTATCTCATATTTTATTGCCAACTTGGTAATCATCATTCCCAATCCAAGTACTCAATAAAGCCCGTTTCTATAAATTGGAGTTTCACATGACAGAACGCCTAAGACGTACAAAAATTGTAACCACATTAGGTCCTGCAACTGATCGCGATAATAACCTTGAAAAAATCATTGCGGCAGGTGCCAATGTTGTACGTATGAATTTCTCTCACGGCAGCCCAGAAGATCATATTCAGCGCACTAAGCAAGTACGTGAAATTGCAGCAAAACTAGGCAAGAACGTGGCGATTCTAGGTGATCTACAAGGACCTAAAATTCGTGTTTCTACGTTTAAAGAAGATAAAATCCAACTCGCTATTGGTGATAAATTCACCCTAGATAGTGATTTACCTAAAGGCGAAGGCGATCAGTTTGCTGTCGGTCTAGACTACAAAGAATTACCTAAAGATGTAACAACCGGTGACATCCTGCTATTAGATGATGGTCGTGTACAATTAAAAGTAACAGCAGTTGAAGGTAATAAAGTCCACACTGAAGTGACTGTGGCTGGCCCATTATCAAATAACAAAGGCATCAATAAAAAAGGCGGCGGCCTTTCAGCAGAAGCACTAACAGATAAAGATAAAGCAGATATTATAACGGCTGCGGCAATGGGCGTTGATTATCTTGCAGTATCATTCCCACGTAATGGCGAAGACATGAAATATGCGCGCCGATTAGCCACTGAAGCAGGTCTGAATGCAAAACTAGTCGCTAAAGTTGAACGTGCAGAAGCGGTAGCAACAACCGAAGCGATGGACGATATCATCCTTGCATCTGACGTTGTTATGGTTGCTCGTGGTGATCTTGGTGTTGAAATCGGTGATCCTGAGCTAGTTGGTGTACAAAAGAAACTTATTCGTCGTGCTCGTAGCTTAAACCGCACGGTTATTACAGCAACGCAAATGATGGAATCAATGATCACTAGCCCAATGCCAACACGTGCAGAGGTTATGGATGTTGCTAATGCTGTATTAGATGGTACAGATGCGGTAATGCTTTCAGCTGAAACAGCTGCGGGACAATTTCCTGAAGAAACCGTAAAAGCAATGGCAAGTGTTTGTTTAGGTGCAGAAAAAGAGCCTAGCATAAACGTCTCTAACCACCGTTTAGATCGCTTCTTCTCATCGCCTGAAGAAACGATTGCAATGTCAACCATGTATGCTGCAAACCACATGGAAGGTGTAAAAGCGATGGTGGCAATGACTGAGTCTGGTCGTACACCATTAATGATGTCTCGTATTTCATCAGGCCTACCTATTTTCGCACTATCTCGTAACGAAAATACGTTAAACCAAGCTTCATTATACCGTGGTGTAACACCTGTATTTTTCAATCGTGACAGCGATGCTGGCTTAGAAGCGGCAAAACATGCGTTAGATGTGCTTCGTGATGCTGGATTTGTTAAAGTGGGCGATCTTGTAATCATCACTCAAGGTGATGTGATGGATACCGTTGGCTCAACCAACAATATGCGGATTCTAACTGTCGAGTAATCGATTGATCTCATACAAAAATGCACTAAAAGGCAACATTCGCGTTGCCTTTTTATTGCTTGTTTTTAAGACGCTGACCACGTAACGGGTGCTGTCCACTGCTGATTAATCAATGAAGTAAGAACATGATCTTGCCATTTTCCATCAATCAATAAATACGCTTTCGCCAGTCCTTCTTCTTCAAATCCTACTGAATGTAAAACGCTAGCACTTTTTTTATTATGTGGCATGTACGCAGCCATAATACGATGAAAACCTTTTTCTTCGAACATCCAATTCACCGTCTTTTTTAATGCTCGACGCATAATAGCTCGACCTTGATAATCTTGATCAAGGGAGTAGCCAACATGACACGCATGAAATGGAAATTTAACCAAATTACTATAGTTAATGACCCCGATAATATCGTCAGTTTCTCTGTCTTCGATGACAAAATAAAAGGCCATTTCATGGCGGTGTAACGTCGCTATTTGTTCAACTCTTTTTTGCCAACCAAGCTCTGAAAAAAACAATTCATTACGCATCGGCTCCCAAGCTTTCAGAAAATCACGGTTTTTTTGATAATACGTTGTTATCTTTGCCACATCCTGACTTGAAATAAGCCTAATTTTTATATCATCAAGCGCAATTGTGGATGAACGGTTTATAATTGAATGGAACAAACTATTACCTCGACACAAGGATGTTAATAAGAGGTGCTGAGCATTGCCGTAAGATTAGCATAACTAATAAACACATTGTTATATGTTATCAAACTGTTATCTGTTAATCTTAGCTTAGCAATGTTATTAATTACTAACGCATTTAGTGAGTTATGGATGTATTACGATTGTATAGAAACTGAACTAGGCAGCATTATGTTGCTTGCCGACCATCAAGGCTTAAGAAGGTTAACTGTCAATAGTCCAGGCTATTACCCCGATGAGTCATGGCAGCATAACCCCTCTTTTATGAGACCCTTTATAAGGCAACTGAAAGAATATCTCTTAGGCTCACGTAAACGCTTCACCTTCCCTCTCGCTCCTCAAGGAACGATGTTTCAACAGCAAATATGGCATGCTATTGCTGATATTCCCTTTGGTGAAACATCCAGTTACGAACAAATCGCGCTTGATATTGGCAATTCAGCTGCAAGCCAAGCTATAGGCATGGCAAAGAATGTAAACCCTATCCCTATCATTATCCCTTGTCACCGTGTACTTAATAGCAATCAAAATCTTTGCGGCTATCGTTATGGTGCTGAAATGGTAGAACTATTACTTGCATTAGAGTCAGGTAATGCCATTCTCATTAAAGAACCACAACATGAAATAGCATAACGCTAATTCTAGGTTGATATTCGAGATCATAAAAAAGAGATAATAGTATTATCTCTTTTTCTTTTATATCCACAGTCATTAACTGCGCTTACTTAAACCGTATTCTCGTAATTTATTAGCAACGGCTGTATGTGAGACCCCTAAGCGTTTCGCTAACTTACGGGTAGACGGATAACTACGATATAGGTTCGATAATATACCGGATTCATAACGTTTCATTATTTCATCAAGAGAACCATCTAATGTTTCATCACTGATAATGCTGCTTGATTCATTTTCAGGTAACTGTACATCATCTGACGTCATGACCGTATTTTCAAGTTGTGTCATCGCACGGAATAACACATTACGTAATTGGCGAATATTACCAGGCCATGCATATTGCTTTAAGTATTCAGCCAACTCCTCAGATATTTGAGGTTTAGGCTGATGTAACTCTTGTGATAACTGGTTCAAGAATAATTCAGCTAACGGTACTATATCTGCCGTTCTTTCACGTAATGGTGGCACAACTAAAGCAAGAACATTTAGGCGATAATACAAATCTTCACGAAAATCACCTGCAGCAACTAAATCTGGTAACTTTTTCTGTGTAGAGCAAATAACGCGAAGATTAACTTTTTTCTCTGCTTCTTCGCCTACGCGTCGGAACGTCCCATCTTGTAAAAAGCGTAATAATTTAATTTGTAGATGTTTTGACATCTCACCAATTTCATACAAAAAAACGGTACCGCCGTCAGCTTGCTCAAAAATACCTTTTTTACTTGGCTCAGTTGCACTCCCAGCAAAACCAAATAGCTCAGTTTCAGCAGCGTTATCGGGCATAGACACACAGTTAACAACTAAAAATGGTTTCTCTCGACGTATTGAACGTTGATGGCAGGCACGGGCTAACATTTCTTTTCCTGTTCCCGTTTCACCTTGGATCAATAATGGTGCATCTAATAACGACAACTTTTTCGCTTGTGCTAATAAATGCTTAAAACGCGATGATTGCCCGACTAAATGCTCAAAACCACTGTCTCCATCTAATTGGCGAGTCACTATTGGCATAGTTGCTTCAGAAAGTGATTTAAGAAGAATAAGGGCACTAGCAAAGACTGGAATATCCGTTTCATCTTTAATATAAACGGGCATGACTTCCATTTGGTAATCTAAACCTGCAATTACCACCATTTCGATATGTTTTTCAGCCTGTTTTGTTTCTAACCACCGCTGAACATTAAACCCAAATAGCGTATGAACATTTTCATGATGGAGTGCACCATGATGATGGACTAATAATCTTTCAGCAGCTTGATTTGCAAAATCAATTTTTCCATTTAAATCAATGGAAAAAAAAGGATCAGGTAACGTTTGAAGTAACGCAGAAAGCTCTGTATGTTCACGTTCACTCGGCATGAAATGTATTTTTCTAACATCTGTTACGCCATCTAATTGTCTGATTTGAGACATTAGCTGACTAAACTGTTCAAATTCAATTTCAGGACAATTGAGGTAAATAATACCAATGCGATCAATTTCAATTCCTCGAAGATCAATCTCCTGACTAGTCAGAATATCGAGTAGCTCGCGAGTCATCCCAACCCGATCTTCACAAAATACCTGTAGCCTCATACTTGTCGCCTTCTTAGATGTAGCCTATTCTTGACTCAACTAAGTTTTAAAAAATCAATGAAATTATAATAACTTAGAAGAGGTAACATTCGAGTTGTCAACTTAACGTGACATTCAAGCAGTGTGCTATTAAGCCCATTTATAGTCAAGATGGAAATCTAAGATATGAGATTAAATGGTGATGAGTAAGTCAATTTTCACCACTTATTCTCATTAGATAATAACGCAGTCTGTATTTGACAAAAATCATCATTAGCTTTGCTTTTCATCACCAGGTGCATAGCTAAACATGACATGCTTCATTGAACTGTTCAATTGAATATTACGCGTAATAACAGGCTCTGCAGCTGCCATGGCGGCTGATACCCCAGCCCATCCATCTTCTTGCGCTTCTAATACAACATAAACCGTATCATCAACTTGTTTGAAATAAAGCACTTTGCCAGCTTCTGGGTAAGGTAACGTTGCTTGCGCACTTTGCTCTGCTATATACGCTAACTTGTCTTCAACTTGCGGCAATGAGTGACAAGTTTGCTTAAATTGTGTCGTTGAATAAGGATTAACACCACCTTCTTGGCTAAATAGCGCCATGGCGTGTGTATATTTTTCAATATCAACAGGCAATGAATAGGCGTATTCACCTTCGCTACATTGTTCAACCCTTGATGTAGCTATTGTTTTCGTTGTAGATGTTTGCGCATCACAGCCAAAGAATAAAAAGGCTAATGGCAATAGCAGCATCGTTTTTTTCATTTTCATTCCACATAATTCTTCAAATAAGAAATAAGCTTACCGTTACCGATAAGCTTATGTGTTAATTATTTGAAAATACTATCTTTTAATCATCTTTTTTATGCGTGAGCTGAGCGACAAGATCTTTTCTGATCTCACTTAACTTAGGCTGCTCCCCTGGTAACCAAGGTAATGGGCGCATTAAACCAATCGCTTTGAGTCCTAATCGCCCTGTTAGTAAGCCAATACTTACTCCTTGTGCTACACGCGTTGACATACGACCCGCTAGATCCATCGATAGCATGTCCATACCTAAATCGGTGATCACCTCTGATGCACCAGCAAATGCCATGTTAGCTAATACTAACTTCAGCAATTTAATTCGCGACCAATAGCCTAATTCCACCCCATAAACACGGGAAATTTGTTCAATTAATCGTAAATTACGCCATGCCACCAGCAACATATCAGCCACCGCTAACGGACTTAATGCCACCATGACTGCAGCATCACTGGAGTATTTCGCCACCAGCTTGCGTGCCAATTTATCTTGCTGACTTACCACTAAATGATCGTATAGCTCTAAAACTTCACGATCGTTATGGGTTGCATCTAATGAATTAATCCAACGATCGTAACCATGATTATCGCTACTAATATGGCTATGCTGAGCAAGCTTGGTACAGAATGCTTTACCATGACCAATACCGTCCCCATCCAACAAGATTTGTGCTTCATCACGCTCAGTTTGGCGTAATTTCAATCGACGTAACTTAAAGAATTCACGCCCAAGAGCGCTAATACCCGTTACCGCAACACCTGCAACAATGGCGCTCCAGCCTAGTGATAACCAATCTGCACTTTGATACGCAGTAACAACGTGATCAACTGTTTGCCACCCAACCATTGCAGCACCCGCCACCGCTAACGCTTTTAAAAAGCCATAACGACGTTTAGGTTTCGCTGCTAATACCTGTTTTAAGTCTTGCTCAACTTCTGGTTCTTGAGTCACATCCGGTAGAAAGTCAGATTTTTCTGCAAACTCTAATTTTGACGCAATATTTAATTGCTCAACTTGAGCAGTAGGCTCATCAAAGACAATTTTACTTTTAAGTTGATCACTCATTGCAATTTATCTCCCAGCAAATACTCAAGCGCTTTATCCATTCGGATATGCGGTAACGGTTCGTCACTTTGCTGTGGTAATGGACGGAAATTAATAAAATCAAAGCTCTGTTGTTGCCAGAAATTATCACTCGGCAATCGCTTCGGCACTTCTCCAGGAAAAAGAGTCTGTGGACTACCTAACATATCTGTCCCACGTAATGCCGGCACTTGCTGACCTTGATGCACGACAAACCCTGGCTCTGTTGCTTGAATCGACGCCAAGCTCACACAGTCCATATTAATACCTTCAAAGGAGGCGGTTTGCCATGCTTCATTTACTAGCTGCTGTAATAATCCGACTAAATTCGGGTGCTGCTCGGGCGTAATATGATCGGCTTTGGTTGCAGCGAAGAGTACTTTATCAATACGCGGTGAAAATAGTCGGCGCAGTAACGAGCTACGTCCGTATTTAAAACTTTGCATCAACTGATCTAATGCTTGGCGCATATCGTTAAATGATTCTGGCCCTGCATTTAATGGTTGCAAACAATCAACTAAGATTATTTGGCGATCAAACTTAGAAAAATGATCGTTATAAAACGCTTTTACAACGTGTTGCTGATAATACTTATAGCGACTGCGTAACATACCAATATTGGTATTCTCATCAGCATCTAACAGTTGTTTTTCAGTATACTTTTGCTCCCACAATAGTGGGAAAAACTGCAATACAGGCGCGCCTGCCAATTCACCAGGCAACACAAATCGTCCTGGCTGAACCCAGTGCAATCCCCCTTCAGCTTTACATTGGTGCAAGTAAGCGGTGAAAGATTTAGATATTGCTTCTATTACTTTTTCATCAGCGGGAGCAAAAGGATCAAACGTTTCAGTATTCGTAAGCCAATTTTTTGCTAATTCAAGACGTTTACCTTTTAATACTTGGCTTTGCTGTTTTGACCATTGCAAAAAGTCCAAATCAAGTAACGGTAGATCAAGTAACCACTCACCAGGATAATCAATAATATCCAAATACAATGTAGCGGTTTCTTGAAACAGCTTTAATGCCCCTTTTTGTGGTTTGTAACGCAATGCTAGACGTGTTTGGCTAACATCTCGTGTTGGCTCTGGCCATTCAGGTGGCGCCGATAAGATAGATTGCATTCCCTCATCATAACCAAATTTAGGCACATGCAAATCTAACTGAGGAACACGTTTCGCTCCTAGCAAATAACCGTCACGCACTGCACTAAACATCGGTAAACGAGCGTTAGTACTAACATGCAGTAATTGATTTATAAGAGAAGTAATAAAGGCCGTTTTACCTGCGCGAGACAATCCGGTAACCGCCAGTCGTACATGTCGGTCTAAACTTCGATTGACGAGCTTATTCAACTCATTACTGATTCGATTCATGATTAACCCTAGTTGTTTTCATTTTTGTTTTAGGTTTAACAACTTTATTCTAATATTTATCAATAAAGTGATTTAACTATATTACGCCTTTATAGCGAAAAAAAGCAGGTCTGACATTGATCAGTACCTGCCTCATTACGCTAAATTTTATTGATAATTAAAGCTTATTGAACTCGCGATCAACTTTAAATGCAGATGATGTAACATACGCTTCCATCTGTTGTACTTTCTTTTCTGCTGTATCAAATTCTGATTCAACTTTTTGTAGAATTTGATGCGCTGAGCGACCTGCCTGCCATGGTTTCTGTTTTACGTTATGCTCGGTATAAGTATCTTGTTGCTCTTTTCGCTGTGGTGGCATTTTATCTAAAATCAACCAGGCGGCGATATAAGCAATCGTGGCAAAAAAACCTAAACCAAGTAAGAAGGCCGAAACAGCAAGAATACGTACTAACCAAATTTCAACACCGAAATATTCCGCTAAGCCAGCACACACACCACCCAATTTTCCTTTTTTAGGATCACGGTATAAGGTCTTACTCATTATTTTTGCCTCCACCTTGGCACTTCAGCATCAAGAATACGCTCTAACGTTACAATACGTTCTTGCATATCTTCTGCGCGTGCCACCAAGGTCTCTAACTTTTTCTGATCTTCACCTGACAGCCCTTCACCTGCTTGACGTTTACTGCGATAGTGAAGGATTAACCATAGCGGTGCGACAATAATCATGAACACCACTAATGGAACGCTAATAAAACCCATTGACATTATTTGTTCTCCTTTCGCGCAGAATCAATGAAACAACGACGATAACTTCGTTGTACTTACTCTTTATCCTTGATGTTCGCTTTTAAGCGCTCAAGTTCTTTTTCAATTTCGTCTTGTGCTTGTAAATCAGCAAATTCTGACTCTAAGCTTTTGCCACGACCAAAGCTATAACTATCTGCTTCTGCTTCCATTTCATCGATGCGACGCTCATATTGCTCAAACTTCGACATCGCCTCATCAACTTTACTTGTATCTAGCTGACGACGAACATCACGGCGAGTGCCTGCTGCTTTATGACGTGTCACTAACGCTTGTTGACGAGCGCGTGTTTCTTGCAATTTACGCTCAAGCTCAGCGACTTCTAATGACAATTTTTCAATTGTCTCTTCTACTAGTTTGTATTCTTCATTTAGCGTTAATGCGACATCGGCCAATTTTTGCTTTTCGATCAGTGCTGCACGGGCTAAATCTTCACGACCTTTTTGCAGTGCAAGGCTCGCCTTTTCCTGCCAATCTGTAATTTGTGATTCAATCGCTTGAATACGACGATGTAACTCTTTTTTATCAGCTAATGCACGAGCTGAAGATGTACGTACCTCAACTAATGTATCTTCCATCTCTTGGATGATAAGACGGATCAGTTTTTGTGGATCTTCAGCCTTATCCAGTAACGAATTCACATTGGCATTTACGATATCAGCAAAACGAGAAAAAATACCCATCATTAAACTCCTTGATTAAACCCATTTCACAGTAATCACGCTTACAGGTTTATATAGTGATACTAACTTAATGTTATTGTGTTACCACTTAGATATATCAAGTACTGTGCCAACTTTTAAACTATTAAATATCAATAACTTAATTTATCAACAACTTTTAATCAAGCTATGATATAGTTAATTTAACTAATTAATAGTGAGATTAACCAATGCGTAAGACGGAAAACTTAATCGGTGAATCTGATGCTTTTCTAAGTGTTCTAGACCAAGCATCACGCCTCGCTTCGCTCAATCGCCCCATTCTTATTCTTGGTGAGCGAGGTACTGGTAAAGAGTTAATCGCCCAACGCGTTCACTACTTATCAAAGCGTTGGGATCAACCTTTAGTGACACTTAACTGTGCCGCACTCAGCGAAGGCGTCATTGATTCTGAATTATTTGGTCATGAAGCTGGCTCTTTTACAGGGGCGAAAGGTCGCCACCAAGGACGCTTTGAACGTGCAGAAAATGGCACACTTTTTTTAGATGAATTAGCGACCGCCCCGATGGGGGTTCAAGAAAAATTATTACGCGTAATTGAATACGGTGAGTACGAACGCGTAGGCGGCAATAAACCTTGCCTAGCGAATGTGCGCCTAGTTTGTGCAACTAATGAAAATTTACCTAAACTCGTTGCTGAAGGAAAATTTCGAGCAGATTTACTTGATAGACTGGCTTTTGAAATCATCCATCTTCCACCCTTACGTGAACGACAAGAAGATATTTTACCACTAGCAGAGCATTATGCTGTTCGTATGTGTCGAGAACTAGGCTACAGCTATTTTGCAGGTTTTTCACAACACGCAAAACAACAACTACTCGATTACCAATGGCCAGGGAATATTCGTGAGTTAAAAAACGTTGTCGAGCGCTCTGTATTTCGTCATAGCACCGAAGATGAACCCATAGCTGAAATTTATACCGATCCTTTTGCCACTGCTTGGCAATCTCGTGCAGCAACGCCACAACAACATGCCGCATCGGCTGAGAAAACAACGATTCAACAACACCCAGCAACCATTGAATTACCACTTGATTTACGACAACATCTCCAAAATCAAGAAATCATGCTAATTAATGATGCGCTTAAACAAGCTCGTTTTAATCAAACGAAAGCTGCTGAACTTTTAAGCTTAAGTTATCATCAGTTAAGAGGGTTAATCCGAAAGTATGACATTAACGTTAACGGTGATTAATCAACCAAATTAGCGTAATAATTAAAGATAAGTAACGGTTTTAGACTAATTCCTTATAAATAAAGCAGGATAGCTTGGTGGCGGTAAAAGAAAAATGTTAAATTTAACGACTTAATTTCATTTAACGCCTATTAAATATGAGCGCTTACAGTCGTCTTTTGATTGCCGGCTTCACTTTACTTGGCCTTTTAGGTTGTAAAGAGCCGTCACATGATACCGCTAAGCAAAGCAATGGCTTTGTCTATTGTGGTCAAGATACTCCGACAACATTAAATCCACAGCTAACAGATGGTGGATTAACAGCAGAAACACTCTCGGCTCAAATTTTCGATCGCCTGCTGTTACTCGATCCTATCAGCCATAAACCACTTCCAGATCTAGCGAAAAGTTGGACAGTCAGTGACGATGGTCTGGTATATACCTTTAAGCTGCGTGATAACGTTAAATTCCAACATACTGATTGGTTTACTCCAACACGTCCGCTTAATGCTGACGACGTTATTTTTAGTTTTGAGCGAATCATTAATCCCCACCACCCTTTTCACAATATTTCAGGTGGTCGTTACCCATGGTTTGAAAGTCTTGGGTTCGCTAATTTAATTGATAACATCGCAGCAAAAGATCCTCTAACGGTTCAATTTACTTTAAACCGCCCAGATAATTCTTTCTTATCTAACTTAGCGACCAGCTATGCGGTGATTTATTCTCAGCAGTATGGCCAACAACTACTAAAATCTGGACGTATCGATCTTATTGACACGAAACCTATTGGCACTGGGCCTTTTTACGTTGATCAGTTTATACCCAATGATCTTATTCGTTTAAAACGTAACAAAGATTATTGGCAAGGTGCCGCGCCAATGGAACAAGTGGTATTTGATATCTCAGCCCGTGGTATGGGTAATCTTGCTAAGTTGCTAAGCTCTGAGTGTGATGTTCTCTCATCTCCTGTTGCTAGCCAGTTACCGGTTATTTCAAATAACGATAACTATAAACTACTTGCGCAAACGGGGATGAATGTATCCTTTCTGGCATTAAATACAGAACGCCCGCCGTTGAATAAGTTAGAAGTACGTGAAGCAATTAATTATGCAATAAACAGAAAAACACTACTAAATTCAGTTTACTACGGCACTGCAACCGAAGCAAAAAGCTTATTACCACCAATGTCTTGGGCTTATAATCACGACAGTAAAGCACTTTCTTATAATCCTAAAAAAGCAAAGCAACTGCTTGATGCCGCAGGCTATGATTACAAACAAGTACTGACAATGTGGGTACCACTTGAACCTCGACCTTATAACCCAAGCCCTCGTAAAACGGCTGAATTAATTCAAGCTAATTTAAAAGCAGTTGGTATCAATGTGTCTTTACATCATCAAGAAACGATTGGACGTGTTGGTTTAACTGATACCACTCAATACGATATGGTTCTTGCTGGTTGGATCGCAGATAACGGTGACCCTGATAATTTCTTAAGACCATTATTATCATGTAATGCTAAAAAAGCAGGGCTCAATGTAGCTAACTGGTGTGATCTAGGTTTTGATAATTTACTTGAAATTGCACTACGCACAAATAAGCAACAACAACGCCAAGCATATTACCAGCAAGCGCAAAATATTTTGGATCAACAAATACCTGTGATCCCTCTCGCTCATGGTGTCCATTTCCAAGCTCATAATAAATCGTTGGGTGGTTTGCAGATGGATCCATTTGGCTCGCGATCTTTTTCCAGTGTTTATCGAATTGAGTAAAGTATGTTTATTTATACGATACGTCGCCTAAATTTATTTGTAATTACGTTGTTAATACTGACCTTGATTGGTTTTAGTATTTTGCGTTTAGACACCCAATTGCAATGGGCACATCAAAGCTTTTTCAGTGGTTGGATTTTATATTTAGACAACTTACTTTCAGGCAACCTTGGTATCACGGCTAATGGCGTACCAATTAGCAGTGAAATTTTAACGGTTTTCCCTGCAACGTTAGAGCTCTGCTTTTTTGCTTTTATACTATCCTTAATCGTTGGAATTCCACTTGGTACTATCGCAGGTGTACACCGAGGACAGCCTCTTGATACTATCATTTCATCAATAACCTTGCTGGGCTATTCCATCCCACTATTTTGGTTAGCGATGCTATTGATTCTATTATTTTCACTAAATTTGGGCTGGCTACCTGTTTCTGGGCGTTACAGTTTGTTATATCAATTTGATCATGTCACAGGCTTCGCTCTAGTTGACATTTTGTTATCAAATAAGCCATACCGCATGGATGCATTTATTAATGCACTACAACATTTGGTATTACCAACCATTGTGTTAGCGATGGCACCAACAACGGAAGTAATACGTTTAACCCGTGCCTCAATTTCAGACGTAATGACAAAAAACTACATCAAAGTTGCCCAAACAAAAGGTTTATCGACCTTTGAAATCGTTCGTCGCCATGCCATGAAAAATGCCCTGCCCCCGATTATTCCTAAACTAGGGATGCAGTTTGCAGCAATGATGACCTTTGCCATGCTTACGGAATCTATTTTTAATTGGCCGGGTATTGGTCGTTGGTTACTTAATGCGATTGCAGAGCAAAATTATGTTGCCATTCAAGCTGGTGTAATAACAGTCGGCAGTTTCATATTATTGGCTAATATTTTATCTGATTTGGCTGGTGCTATGGTGAACCCATTAGTAAGGAAGGAATGGTATGCCATCAAATAGTGTTTACCAAGAAGAAACAATCCCAACCCAATGGGAGCGTGCTTGGCAAAATTTCAGAGCAAACTCACTGGCAATGTTTGGTCTATGGTGTTTGCTGTTTTTGCTTATTATCACCCTAACAGCACAATGGCTAGCGCCCTATTCTCCGATAAAACAAGTTGGTGAGCTTCTCATGCCACCATCATGGGACAACTCGGGCCATGTGAACTTTTTCTTTGGTACCGATGATTTAGGCCGTGACATTTTATCTCGCCTAATCATTGGTTCACAGCTCACGTTTGGCTATGCCTTATTAGTGGCCTTTGCATCCAGCGTTATAGGTTTACTGATCGGTATTCTTGCCGGAATGAGCCAAGGTTTAAAATCAAGCTTTCTAAACCATATTTTAGATACCGTCCTGTCTATCCCTTCTCTGCTACTGGCTATCATTGTGGTGGCTTATATGGGGCCAGGGGAAACACATATCCTACTCGCTATTTGGCTAGCATTAATCCCTCGTTTTATTCGAGCTGTGTACACTGCAGTTCATACTGAAGTGGCTAAAGATTACGTTATAGCGGCACGATTAGATGGCGCAAATAATTTTTATCTCTTGTGGAACTCAATCTTACCCAATATTTTAACCACCATCATTACTGAAATGACCCGTGCAATATCTATTGCCATTTTAGATATTGCCGCATTAGGTTTTTTAGGGCTAGGTGCGCAAACACCGCAACCCGAATGGGGTGCAATGCTGGGTGATTCTGTTGAACTTATTTACCTTGCACCTTGGACCGTCACATTACCAGGTCTTGCCATTATGTTTAGCGTTCTAGTGATTAATTTAGTCGGTGATGGCCTTCGCCAAGCACTTAATGCGGGGATTGATTAATATGCCATTACTCGATATACGCAATCTCACTATCGAAATCGATACACCACAAGGTATGGTGAAAGCGGTTGATAGAATGAGCTTAACGATTAACGAAAGTGAAATTCGTGGTTTAGTGGGTGAATCAGGCTCAGGTAAAAGTCTTGTTGCGAAAGCAATTGCTGGCGTGTGTAAAGATAATTGGCGTGTAAGTGCTGATCGCATGCGCTTAGGCGATATTGATTTACTCACACTATCTCATCGTGAGCGACGTAAAATTGTTGGACGCGAGATGGCAATGATTTTCCAAGAGCCATCAACCTGTCTTGATCCTTCAGAGCCGATTGGGGAACAGCTGGAAGAAGCAATTCCTTCATCCTCTTTCACTGGGCATTTTTGGCAACGCTTTCATTGGCGCCAAAAACAAGCTATCGCACTTTTGCATAAAGTCGGAATCAAAGAGCACAAACGTGTCATGCGTAGCTACCCTTATGAATTAACAGATGGTGAATGTCAAAAAGTCATGATTGCAATGGCGATTGCGAACCGTCCTCGTTTATTGATTGCTGATGAACCAACCAACGATTTAGATCCTATTACTCAAGCGCAGATTTTTCGCTTATTAAGTCGAATGAATCAGTTAGGTAATACCACTATTTTATTAGTCAGTCATGATCTTACGACTGTTACTCAGTGGGCTGATAGAATTACGGTAATGTATTGTGGACAATCAGTTGAATCAGGTACTTCTAAGCAATTGTTAGAATCACCACACCACCCTTATACCGCCGCGTTAATGCGTGCTATGCCTGATTTTAGTTTAGAAAACATTAGCCATAAGACAAAACTAGAAACATTACCGGGGTCGATTCCTCCACTTCAACACTTACCCATTGGTTGCCGATTAGGTCCTCGTTGCCCTCACGCCCAACGTAAATGTGTTGAAGTGCCTAAACGTAGAAAAATTAAAAACCATAAGTTTAGCTGCCACTTCCCGCTAAACATGGAGGAAGACAACAAATGAGTTCGTTACTGGAAGTAGAAAATCTTAAGAAAGATTACCACTACCGCTCAAGTTTTTTCCGTAGACGTACCATCGAAGCAGTAAAACCAGTCTCTTTTCATCTTGAAGCAGGTGAAACAATTGCGTTACTGGGCGAAAATGGTTCAGGTAAATCAACCTTAGCAAAAATGCTATCCGGTGTTATCGAACCAACCAGCGGTATTATTCGTGTAAATGGTGACACCTTATCAAGTGGTGATTACCAAACGCGCTGTAAGCTGATCCGAATGATTTTCCAAGATCCGAATACGTCACTTAACCCTCGTATTCAAATTGGTCGTATTCTGGAAGGCCCATTAAAACGTAATACCAATATGACGCCGCAAGCGCGTGAAAAACGTATTATGGATACGCTCAAACGCGTCGGCTTACTCCCTGAACATGCTTATTTTTATCCACAAATGCTGGCAACGGGTCAAAAACAGCGTGTTTCATTAGCCCGTGCTCTCATTCTTCAGCCCTGTATTATCGTTGCTGATGAAGCGCTTAACGGACTTGACATGTCCATGCGCTCTCAGATGATAAATCTGTTATTAGAATTACAAGAAGAAATGGGGTTATCCTATATCTATGTATCACAGCACATGGGAGTGGTAAAACACTTCAGTGACAAAGTAATGGTAATGCAAGACGGTGAAGTGGTGGAAAAAGGCCGCACTACAAATGTATTTAACAACCCAAAACATCCACTGACACAGAAATTATTAGATAGCCACTTTAGCTCTCCAAAGAAAGATAAAAGTACACGTATTAATAATTCAACACCAAAAATTAGCACATAATCGGTGTCAATTAAGATCAAAAAGCCCGCATCAAAGCGGGCTTCTTCATTTATATAACGGTAACTACGTAAGCGATCTATTTATCTCAGCCAAGACACTTGCAGGATCCGCAGCTTGTGTAATTGGTCGTCCAATCACAAGATAATCAGAACCAGCAGCCATCGCCTCTACTGGTGTCATAATTCTACGTTGATCACCCGCATCACTCCCTACAGGGCGAATACCTGGTGTTACCAACTTAAAGCTCTGACCCAAATCTTGCTTCAAGCTATGTGCTTCATGTGCAGAACAAACTACCCCATCCAACCCACTATTTTTAACTAAATTCGCTAGATTTAAAACCTGTTGTTGAGGTTCACGCTCAATACCAATACCAGCAAGATCAGATGCTTCCATACTCGTTAAAACCGTAACACCAATCAATAACGGACGGTCTTTACCATAAGGCTCAAGAATGTCACGCGAAGCCGTCATCATACGCTCACCACCACTTGCATGAACGTTAACCATCCACACCCCAAGCTCAGCAGCCGCTTTTACAGCCTTTGAACAAGTATTTGGTATATCGTGAAATTTCAGGTCTAAAAATACAGAATGTCCCCTTTCATGCAATTGACGCACAAAATCAGGACCAAAAAAAGTGAACATCTCTTTACCGACTTTTAATCGGCAACTTCCCGGCTCAATACGATCGACGAAAGCGAGTGCCTCATTCTGATTATCATAATCAAGGGCTACGATTACTTTAGGGTCTATTACTTTAGCGTCTAGCATTGAGTCTCCTGTGATATCTAATTGTTTCCTACTGCAGCAATCCAGCCGCGCGCAGATTTTACATCAAACGCAAACGTTTACGAATAAAATTAACGTTTCATTAGACATAAAAAAACCAGAACATATGGTCTGGTCTTTTTATTCATAACAAGCATTATTCGCCATCCAATCCACGAATGGGTTTAACTTGTCCCCAGCTCTTACAAGATGGACACTGCCAATATAATGAGTGGGTAGCAAACCCACACTGGCGACAGCGGTAACGCGGTTTAATTTTTAATTGCTCACCAACGAGATGTCGTAAGCTGGTCAAACTTTCTTTTGCTCGACCTTCTTCCGCTTCATCTAAATGATATTCCATTAACTGGTAGAAGCCTTTCATGGTCGGGTTCTTTTGTAGCTGACGAGTCATGAATGCTTGAGCAGAAACGGCTCCTTCATTTTTCGCAATTTCGTCTGCTAACATGAGTTCAGCTGAAGCGCCCGCTTTAACTTCAACGCATTGCTGTAGATATTTCAGCCATCCCGATTCATTATGCAATGCTTCATAACATTCTAATAACAGAGGTAAAGCCTCGCCAATAAATTCAGCATCTTGCTCAAGAACACGTTCAAGCGTTTTGGCTGCCTGCTTAAATTCTCGATCTTTGATCTGAATTTTAGCCATAGTGATCGAAGCGCGGACACACTGTTTATCCGCTGAGAGTGCCTTTTTCAAACACTGAATCGCTTTATCCTGATTCTGTGCACTCATCTCAAGCATGGCAAGTTCACACCAATAATGTGCAATATCATGCTTTAATTTGGTTTTACCTAACTTAACAAGTTGGGAAGCCATATCTATCGCATTCTCCCACTCTCGTGTTTGCTGATAGATAGACAATAACTGCTGTAAGGCAGGTTTTTTATATTCAGGCTCATCCAGTAATTGTTCAAAGATGCGTTCGGCACGATCTAAAAAACCGGCAACCATGTAATCTTTTGCTAACTGCTGAAGCGCCAAGTTACGTTGTTCTATCGTCAAGTTAGGACGAGCAATCAAGTTTTGGTGAATGCGAATAGCACGATCGACCTCCCCTCGGCTTCGGAATAAGTTACCCAAAGCAAGGTGAGTATCGATAGTTTCGCTATCAACTTGAAGCAGCTCAATAAACAGATCAACCGCTTTATCTGATTGATCAGATAACAGTAAATTAAGACCTGTCACGTATTGACGAGATAAGCGATGAGACTGCTCTTGTCGATTATTACTTGCGCTCCTGTTACCCATATACCAGCCATAAGCTGCCGCAATGGGTAATAGTAGGAACAACAGTTCAAGCATTAATACTTATTCCTTTACAGGCTGTGCGCGTAGAGAATCTAGTTCTTGTTGCTGTTTTGTCACTTTCTTCGCTAAACGATTTTTAGCAAAACGTGCTTTTAGATATAACGTACCACAGATCAACCAGCCAATGATAAAGCCAGAACCAAATGCAATACCTAATAGCGTTGATAATTGGAATTCGCCTTGAGCAACTAGATAGTCAAAGTTTACTAAAATTTGGTTTTGCGCACCGAGAGCCAGTGTTATTAAGAATGCAGCAACTAAAACAATAATACCCAAAATTTTCATCGTGAATCCTCTCACTAAATCAACAATATGATAGCTTGATTATGCAGTAATTTTGCTCATCAGACCATGATCAAAAGACATAAAAAAACGGCATACTGAGAGTATGCCGTTTTTTTGTTCTATTCGCGGTTAAGCAGCAATTGATGCATTAACACGGTCACGTAATTCTTTACCTGGCTTGAAGTGAGGAACGTATTTACCGTCTAACTCAACTTTATCACCAGTTTTAGGGTTACGGCCTACGCGAGGAGCACGGTAATGCAATGAGAAGCTACCAAAGCCACGGATCTCAATGCGATCGCCTTCAGCAAGCGTGTTCGCCATATTTTCAAGGATATCCTTGATTGCATCTTCTACTTGTTTAGCAGAAAGATGTGTTTGTTGACTACATAGTCTTTCAATTAACTCAGACTTTGTCATAAACACTCCGTTTTAGTAAGTTTCTCAATAGTATAGCCGTTTAGAGGGAAAAAGCTAAGCCTATTCCCTCTATGCTCAATTATTCGCCTTTAGCAGCTTTGAAAGCGTCAGCCATAGCATTACCGAACGCAGCATCATCTTGCTTGTTCAGAGTAGCCATTGCTTCTTGCTCTTCAGCAACGTCTTTAGCGCGTACAGATAGGTTGATTACGCGGTTCTTACGATCAACGCCTGTGAATTTAGCTTCAACAGAATCGCCAACAGAAAGAACTAGAGTTGCGTCTTCAACACGGTCTACAGATGCTTCAGAAGCGCGTAGGTAACCTTCGATGCCTTCGCCTAGCTCAACAGTTGCGCCTTTAGCGTCAACAGCAGTAACTTTACCAGTTACTAGAGCACCTTTCTTAGTATCAGCAACGAAAGAGTTGAATGGGTCTTCTTCGATTTGCTTAACACCTAGAGAGATACGCTCACGCTCAGCGTCTACTGCTAGAACTACTGCAGAGATTTCGTCGCCTTTCTTGAAGTCACGAACTGCGTCTTCACCAGAAACATTCCAAGAAATGTCAGATAGGTGAACTAGACCGTCGATGCCGCCTTCAAGACCGATGAAGATACCGAAGTCAGTGATAGACTTGATCTTACCAGTAACTTTGTCGCCCTTAGCTTGCATTTCTGCAAATGACTGCCATGGGTTAGCTTTACACTGCTTAAGACCTAGAGAGATACGACGACGCTCTTCGTCGATATCAAGAACCATAACTTCAACTTCGTCGCCCACGTTAACAACTTTAGATGGGTGGATGTTTTTGTTAGTCCAATCCATTTCAGAAACGTGTACTAGACCTTCAACGCCTTCTTCGATTTCAACGAAGCAGCCGTAGTCAGTTAGGTTAGTTACGCGGCCAGTAAGCTTAGTGCTTTCTGGGTAACGCTTAGCGATTGCAACCCATGGATCTTCGCCAAGTTGCTTAAGACCTAGTGATACGCGAGTACGCTCACGGTCAAACTTAAGAACTTTAACGTTGATTTCATCGCCAACATTAACGATTTCAGAAGGGTGCTTAACACGCTTCCAAGCCATGTCAGTGATGTGTAGAAGACCGTCAACACCGCCAAGATCAACGAATGCGCCGTAGTCAGTAAGGTTCTTAACGATACCTTTAACTTCCATGCCTTCTTGTAGAGAAGCAAGTAGTTCATCACGCTCAACGCTGTTCTCAGACTCGATAACTGCGCGACGAGAAACAACAACGTTGTTACGCTTCTGGTCTAGCTTGATTACTTTGAACTCAAGTTCTTTGTTTTCTAGGTGAGCAGTGTCACGAACTGGACGTACGTCTACTAGTGAACCTGGTAGGAACGCACGGATGCCGTTAAGTTCAACTGTGAAGCCGCCCTTAACTTTACCGTTGATGATACCAACAACTGTTTCAGCATCTTCGTAAGCTTTTTCAAGCTGGATCCAAGCTTCGTGGCGCTTAGCTTTCTCACGAGAAAGTTTAGTTTCACCGAAACCGTCTTCGATCGCATCAAGAGCAACGTCTACCTGAGCACCAACTTCGATTTCTAGTTCGCCAGCAGCGTTCTTGAATTCTTCAGCAGGAATAGATGACTCAGATTTTAGACCAGCGTCAACTAGTACGTAACCGTTTTCGATAGCTACTACAGTACCTTTAACGATTGCACCTGGGCGAGTTTCAACTTGGTTTAGCGACTCTTCAAAGAGTTGAGCAAAAGATTCAGTCATTTAATTAATCTTCAATATGATAAACAACCATGGGTATCCTACCGCATGGGGTTGATAATAAAGTCAGTTATCATCCATGACACTGACGTTATTTAGCTGTTTACACAACTAAATATGGATTCGTTATTTTAGCTTAGCATCAACATACGCTAAGACTTTCTCAAGTACTTGATCAATCGATAATTCGGTTGAATCCAGCACTAATGCGTCATCAGCAGGGCGTAAAGGCGCTACAGCACGATTGCGATCGCGGTAGTCTCGCTCCTGAATTTCGCTCAAAAGGCTGCCAAAGTTAACATCTAAGCCTTTTTTTTGCAACTGATTCATACGTCGAGTTGCACGTTCTTCTGCACTTGCATCAAGGAAGATTTTCACTTCTGCGCCTTGAAAAACAACAGTTCCCATGTCGCGACCGTCTGCCACAAGGCCTGGATGCTCACTAAAAGCGCGTTGACGACGTAGTAACGCTTCACGAACGCGAGGTAAAGCAGCCACTTTTGATGCTGTATTACCTACTTCTTCGGTACGAAGTGTGTCAGAAACATCTTCACCTTCAAGAATAACCTTAACCAACTCACCTTCTGCAATAAACTGAACATCTAGGTGCGCAGCAAGAGGGACTAAAGCGTCTTCTGATTCGATATCAACACCATGATGAATAGCCGCTAATGCTAAAACACGGTAAATTGCACCAGAATCTAATAAATTCCAGCCCAGTTTTTCTGCTAATAGCATACATAGCGTCCCCTTTCCGGCGCCGCTTGGACCATCAACAGTGATGACTGGAGCATGAGTAGACATAGGTTTTCTCCGATGTAGTTTCCGTAACAGATGAAAGACAGCACCAAAGGTTTCTCTGTGCCTTCAAACGGTGGCACATTATACGGAAAAAAAATCACAATTTATAGTGTAATGTCCTAACCTTATGTTCCTTATTTACGACAATAAAAAAGCCTGATACAAGAAGATCAGGCTTTTAAAAATGTAATCTCAGTTATCAGACAAATTTATTACAGTCTTAACAACTTAATCCCTTCAATTTATCAAAGTAGTCAGGGAATGTTTTCGATGTACATTTCGGATCATTAATGGTCACTGGTGTATCACTCAATGCCACCAGCGAGAAACACATCGCCATTCGGTGATCATCATAAGTATCAATAGCTGCGTGCTGTAATGTGGTTGGTGGCACGATAGTGATATAATCCTCACCTTCTTCAACTTCAGCACCGACTTTACGAAGCTCTGTAGCCATTGCTGCTAAACGATCGGTTTCTTTTACACGCCAGTTATAAACATTACGAATCGATGTTGTGCCTTTGGCAAACAATGCGGTTGTTGCAATAGTCATTGCCGCATCAGGAATATGGTTAAAATCCATATCTACTGCGCTGAGGTCTCCACAACGAGCAATCACATAATCATCACCCCACTCGATATCCGCCCCCATAGCAGCAAGCGCATCAGCAAATTGAATATCACCCTGAATGCTCTTTTTACCAATACCAGTGACTTTTACTTCACCGCCTTTAATCGCAGCAGCTGCTAAGAAATACGACGCTGAAGACGCATCGCCTTCAACAAGTAGTTCACCCGGTGAAACATAGGTTTGATGACCTCGAACAACGAACTCTTGATAATTACGGTTTTCAACTTCAACACCAAATTGCGCCATAATATGTAGTGTAATATCAATGTAAGGTTTTGATACCAAATCACCCTTAATGCGTATAACGGTGTCTGCTTGTGCTAAAGGTGCAGCCATTAAGAAGGCAGTTAAAAACTGGCTTGAAATAGAACCATCAATTTCAACCTCACCACCTTTTAAACCAGTACCAATAATCTTTAATGGTGGATAGTTTTCATTTTCGAGATAAGTAATGTCCGCGCCAGCACTACGCAACGCGTCAACAAGATGACCAATAGGACGCTCTTTCATTCGCGGCTCACCCGTTAGAACAAATTCACCGCCGCCTAAACACAATGCAGCTGCAAGCGGACGCATCGCTGTCCCCGCATTGCCTAAATATAATTCAAGGGGCTCATTAGGTGAAAATGCACGGCCCCCCCCTTCAACCTCACAGACCGTTTTATCTTCAGATAATTGGTAATTCACACCTAACTGCTTTAATCCGTTAAGCATATGTCGAATATCATCACTATCTAATAAGTTAGTGAGGCGTGTGGTACCTGTTGCTAACGCTGCCAATAATAGGGCGCGATTCGAAACACTCTTTGAGCCCGGTAAATTTACTTCACCATTGATCTTAGCTATCGGCTGTAACGTTATACTTTCCATTTGATTATTCATCCAATCCTAATTCTTTAACCTTTAAGCAGATTAACGAATATTGCATCAGTTAGCTAGTACCCGTTCATTGCTAGCTATAACAATAACGATATTTGATTTATTATTTGGTAAAATCAATAGGATGCAACAGTGAATTAAAGGACAGCAGTCATGACGACAACTCCTATGGTCGGGATCGGTATCATCATTGTGAATGAGCAAAACCAGATTTTGATAGGAAAACGAAAAAACAGTCACGCTCCCTACTATTCCATTCCAGGCGGCCATATGGAGGTTGGCGAAACATTTCGTCAATGCGCGATTCGTGAAGTTAAAGAAGAAACAAATTTAACGATTTATGATCCTGAGGTTATAGCAGTAACTAACAACTTAGAAACCTATGATGAATGTGGAAAGCATTATATTAGTGTTACTTTGTTAGCGACATCATTTACAGGCGAATTGCAGCTAACAGAACCTGATAAATGTGAGCATTGGTTATGGGTCGATCCTCATCATGTCCCATCACCACAATTTGATGCTAGCGAACAAGCAATTCGCTGCTATTTAGAAAATCGATTTTGTGTCAGTGAATAAACTAAAAGCACCCTTAGGTGCTTTTAGTTATTGTTCAGTGAGTCCGTGAAAGGATGAATTGGCCTTACCATATAACGAATGACAATATCAGCTTTACTGTTAGTGTCAGATTTTTACCGCCAAATAATTAAGGAATAATTAATGGCAAAATATATCAAATCATTAAGCTTTATCGTGTTAATAGCAACCATGTTTGGATGCACAACAGGTAAACCCAACAATATTGAAGCAGTAACACCTTTTGTCCTTAATAAATACCTGGGGACTTGGCATGAAATAGCAAGAATGGATCATAGCTTTGAGCGTGATTTAGACTATGTCACTGCAACTTACAGTATGAATGAAGATGGCAGCGTAAAAGTCGTTAATCGTGGATTTAACACTCAGTTAAAAGAATGGAAAGAAGCCATTGGTAAAGCCAAATTTGTAGAAAATAATAATGTTGGCTACCTTAAAGTCTCTTTCTTTGGCCCTTTTTATGGTAGCTATATTATTTTCTATTTAGAGCCTGACTATTCAACCGCGCTGATCAGCAGTTACAACTACGATTACTTTTGGTTGCTATCTCGTCAAAAACAAATAAGTCCAAAGCAATTAGAACGTTATATCAACATCGCTAAAAAAGCAGGTTTCGATACAGATAAACTGATATATCCAAAACAATAAACAAAAAGCCAAAGTCAAGCTGTGGCTTTTTGTTAAATCCGGAGCTTATTGTTAACCCAAACCTGTGCCTCATCTAATGGCATAGGTTTCGCAAAATAATAGCCTTGGCAAATATCAATACCGCACTGCTCAACAAAATGCTGCTCATCTGCTGTTTCGATCCCTTCAGCTACCAGCACGCAACCAGTCACTTCACTGATCTTCGCTAACAATTGATAAAGGTTCTTTTCTCGTTCATTGTGCGTATTCAATAGTAACGACCGATCAAGTTTTACCTTATCAAAGTTAAATTTAAGTAAGTGCGGAAATGACGCATAACCAGAGCCAAAATCATCGATAGCAACAGTGATCCCTAATGCTTGTAGTGCCTCTATATTTTTAGAAATCTGCTTGTCTTCAGTAATAATAGCTTCTTCTGTGATCTCGACTTCTAAATTTTCAGGCTCAATATTATAGAAGCGTAAACGCTCCATAATCAGATGAATAATAGCAGGATCTGCAATGCTCTCAGCCGAAATGTTCACTGACACCTTACAACCGTTAACTAAGGGCATAGTTTGCATATCATTTAAAACAAGATCGATAACCATCTGATCTAATTGTTTAATTGCGCCAAGCTGATAGAAATCATTAATAAAGATTGGCGGATTTAGCTTACCCGTTTTATCTTTATAACGAACTAACGCCTCAAAGGATAATTGTGAACTATTAGTTACATTCACCTGTGGCTGATAATGCATCACAAATTCACCGTGATTAAGCATATGATTAACCCGACGGCTTATATCGTGCTTACTCACGTAACTACCCATCATTTGGTTAATATCACCTAAGAAAGTTTTCAAAGTTGAACTTTCTAATTCTGATTGTCGGCTCATCGTCATACTATTTTGACGGCTTCGTCCAACATAATTCAAATAAAACGGACGATAAATGATTACGCCAAGGGTTATCACAACAAATTGTAAGACAACGCCACCAAGACTATTTTGAGTCGCAATATAGCCACTTAAAAATGGTGGCGTCATCCAGTCAACAATCGTTCCAACATGATTAACAATACCTAATGAAATAGCACTGTAAACGACAACAAAACTCACTAACGGCACAAACACAAAAGGCACGATTAGTATTGGATTAAAGATAATCGGTAAACCAAATAGCAATAGCTCATTAATGTTAAAAATAACTAATGGGATCGCAGATATTGCTAACGTGATATGGCGACGATCTTTTGAAAACAATAAAATACAGATTAAAAGGCTAATCGCGTTTCCCGAACCTCCCATTGATAAGAAAGCATCATAAAAACCTTGCCCTAAGACATTTAATGGTGCGTCTCCAGCTTGCCATGCTGCAATATTTATTTGTGTATTTTCAAAAAGCTGCTGTTTAGAACGAAATAAAAAGTTATGTCCATTAATACCCACCGCGCCCAATAGTCCCAAAATAAATTGGTATGCAAGGCCACCTAAAAAAGTTAATGGATTTAATGTTATAAATTTGCTCGCACCAGTACTAAAAACAAGGAAACTTTCCATTAACTTTTCGAGTGCAAGAGTTAGCAATAAAAATGTAAAAAAATGTGCCACTTGTTTATAAAGTGTTTTTACAAAATCTAAACGAGATGGATCAAGAGGAAATAACCGAAACGACACGCAACATATTGCTGAAATAATTGCCGTCAGCAACGCAATAAGCGGATTATTAGGTAATCCTGTATTTGCTGCAACAAGACCATTAGGCACCGAAATCGCAATGTACATAAGCAATGAATACGGCACAACAACCATGGCATTCACACCATGTTTCGTTGAAATGTAATAGCTTGTGATAATACACAACGTAATAGGGTAAATACCTATTAGTAAATTTGAGAAATAGAAAAACGTACTCGCAGCTTGGGTTAAACCTGCGATATTTAAGGAGTGGCCAACAAAAATAGTTATTGCGTTACAAATCGTTAATGGCAATAACAATAAAAAGACAATCGATATATCTTTAATATAGTTGTTGTAATATGACTTAATTGACGTCATTTTCCACATATAACGATAATGGCCATGCAAAAGTATGAGATCGTGATTATATATATGAAAAGCTTTTCATCAATAATAAAACTGTTAGCAGAAGTAACAGAATTAATACCTCTGTTTATATCGTTATACTACAATTGTTATAATGTTTAAAATTAAAAAAGCCATAATATCAACTACTATGGCTATAGCTTTTATTCGATTTTACGCGTTTTCTTTTTCAAACTTAGCCATAAAATCAACTAATGCTTGAACTCCTTCTAATGGCATCGCGTTGTAGATAGATGCTCGCATACCACCTACTGCACGATGTCCTTTCAATGCTTTTAAGCCAGCCAAATCTGCTTGCTCTAAAAACAAGTTATCCAACTCAGCATTTTTTAATTGAAACGGCACATTCATAATTGAACGGTTATCACTGTGTACTTCGTTTATATAAAAGTCAGAATGATCAACAAAGTCATACAATAATTTAGCTTTAGCCAGATTACGCTCTTCCATTGCTTCTACCCCACCGACAGCTTTTAGCCACTTAAAGACTTCAGCAGCTAAGTACCATGCAAATGTTGGTGGTGTATTAAACATCGACTCTTTTTCTACCAAAACCGTATAATCAAGAATACTTGGTAAGATAGATTTAGCTTTACCAAGCAAATCATCACGCACAATAACAATCGTTAAACCAGCAGGGCCAATGTTCTTTTGTGCACCAGCATAAATCACACCGTATTTTGAAACATCAATCTTACGAGATAAGATTGTTGATGACATATCAGCCACAATTGGTTTATCCGTCTGAGGTAAATCACGAATTTGAATGCCATCAATCGTTTCATTAGGACAGAAATGCACAAATGCCGCAGAGTCAGATAGTAACCATTGTGAAGCTGGTAATACTGCCTTTTTACCGTCTTTTTCACAGGTAATATCAATCGCATTTGGCTGGCAATATTTCTTTGCTTCTTCAATCGCACTGTGCGCCCAAAAACCGCCATCCATATAATCAGCAGTTTCTGCATCACCCAGTAAATTTAACGGTACAGCAGCAAACTGACCACGTGCTCCACCATGACAAAACAGTACGTGGTAATTAGCAGGAATATTCAAAAGATCGCGTAAATCTTGTTCTGATTGTGCTGCAACAGCAAGAAACTCTTTACTACGGTGGCTTACTTCCATCACAGAAGTACCTAAACCATTCCAGTTAATCAATTCTTGTTGAGCTTTGGCGAGAACATCTGCGGGGATCATTGCGGGTCCTGCGCAAAAGTTATAAACCTTATCCATAATTTTGACCTTGCTCCTGCTTGGGGAAATAAAAATAAATGCCTATTGCTTCATAAAGCTAATAACACCAAACACATAACGTTTTTAGCATTATAAAACAACATAAGAGAAAACATTGCCACTACAGCAAATGTCAATGCTTTGTTTTTACACCTTTATTAAGCAACTTAAAAGTTTTTATTCTAAATTACTAGCTTGATGAATAAACAAAGTACAAAAAGCCTACCAATAAAAAAATAGCGAGCAGAAGAATATTTGGAATTATTGAGTGTTCCTGAAATATTTCAAATACGACAACGTAGATTTATTCAAAAACTCACGTATTGAGCGTTTTAATAACTATATTGATACATTCTGAATAAAATCAAAATATAGAGATAAAAAAATGGCGACTACTCTAGGAGTAATCGCCATCTCATATCATCAACAAGTTAAGGTAACTTATTCTTGTTCAGTTGAATCATCAGCACTGGTATCAGTTGCTGGCAGCTCTGTATTTTCTACAGTTTCACCTTCAACTAATTCCGCATCTTCAATTAATTCTTCTTCTGGTTCATCAATACGTTGAAGGCCAACAACTTTTTCGCCTTCAGATGTACGAATAAGCGTTACACCTTGAGTGTTACGACCAACACGACTTACTTCAGAAACACGAGTACGAACAAGCGTACCAGCGTTAGTGATCATCATGAATTCATCGCCGTCTTCGGCTTGAACAGCACCAACAACGCTACCATTACGCTCAGAAACTTTAATTGATACAACACCTTGTGTTGCACGGCTCTTCGCTGGGTATTCTGCCAGTTCTGTACGCTTACCGTAACCGTTTTCAGTTACTGTTAGTACATCACCATCGTTATGAGGAACGATAAGTGAAATCACTTTATCGCCTTCAGCAAGCTTGATACCACGAACACCTGCCGCTGTACGACCCATGCCACGAACACCACCTTTCGCGTTGCCTTCAGCATCAATTACAGGGCTTTCGTAGAAGCGAACAACTTTACCAAATGCAGAGAACAGCATGATATCGCAGTCACCGTCAGTAACATCAACACCGATCAATGAGTCACCTTCACGTAGATTAACGGCAATAATACCGGCACTACGCGGACGACTGAAGTCAGTTAATGGTGTCTTCTTCACTGTACCATCAGCGGTTGCCATGAAGACAAACTTGTCTTCTGTGTATTCACGTACAGGAAGAATCGCGGTAATACGCTCATTTTCTTCAAGAGGTAGAATGTTCACAATTGGCTTACCGCGTGCAGTACGGCTTGCTAATGGTAATTGATATACCTTCAGCCAGTACATACGGCCACGACTAGAGAAACATAAAATCGTATCGTGGGTATTAGCAACTAACAGACGCTCAATGAAGTCTTCTTCCTTCATTCGCGTTGCAGCTTTACCTTTACCACCACGACGTTGTGCTTCATAGTCGCTTAATACTTGATACTTAACGTAACCTTCGTGAGATAGTGTTACTACAACATCTTCTTGGGTGATCAGATCTTCCATATCGATGTCGTGGCTAGCAGCAGTAATTTCAGTACGACGTTCATCGTTAAACTGCTCTTTCACTAGCTCTAATTCTTCACGGATCACTTCCATCAAGCGCTCAGAGCTTGAAAGGATGTACATTAGTTCCGCGATTTCATCAAGTAGCGCTTTGTACTCTTCTAAAATCTTCTCGTGCTCAAGCCCTGTTAGCTTGTGTAGACGAAGATCAAGAATCGCTTGTGCTTGTTGCTCTGTTAGGTAGTACTGGTTATCACGTATACCAAATTGCTCTTCAAGCCACTCTGGACGTGCAGCATCTGTACCAGCACGCTCAAGCATTGCTGCTACATTACCAAGATCCCAGCCACGAGCAATTAACCCAGCTTTTGCTTCTGCTGGCGTTGGAGCGCGACGGATAAGCTCAATAATTTCATCAATGTTAGCCAAAGCAAGAGCAAGGCCTTCAAGGATGTGTGCACGATCACGCGCTTTACGCAATTCGTAAATAGTACGACGTGTTACCACCTCACGGCGGTGATTCACGAAGCACTTCAGCATTTCTTTTAAGTTAAAGATTTTTGGCTGACCGTTATCCAGTGCAACCATGTTGATGCCGAATGTTGTTTGTAGCTGAGTTTGTGCATAAAGATTGTTAAGAACAACTTCACCTACAGCATCACGCTTACATTCAATAACAATACGCATACCATCTTTATCAGATTCATCGCGTAGTGCACTAATGCCTTCAACTTTCTTATCTTTAACTAGCTCTGCAATCTTTTCGATTAAGCGAGCTTTGTTAACTTGATATGGGATTTCGTGAACAACAATGGTTTCTTTACCATTCTTCTCTACTTCAATCTCCGCTTTGGCGCGCATGTAAACTTTACCGCGACCCGTTTTGTAAGCGTCAACAATCCCTTTACGACCACTGATCAATGCAGCTGTCGGGAAATCTGGGCCTGGAATGTATTCCATTAGCTGATCAATGGTGATGTCTTCATCGTTGATGTAAGCCAAACAGCCATTGATCACTTCACCTAGATTATGCGGCGGAATATTTGTTGCCATACCTACAGCGATACCAGAAGAGCCATTCACCAATAGGTTAGGGATCTTTGTTGGTAATACTGCAGGGATTTGCTCTGTACCATCGTAGTTTGGTACATAATCCACAGTTTCTTTATCTAAATCGGCAAGTAGTTCATGTGCGATTTTAGACATACGAACTTCGGTATAACGCATCGCAGCGGCAGAATCGCCGTCGATTGAACCAAAGTTACCCTGACCATCTACGAGCATGTAACGCAACGAGAATGGTTGAGCCATACGTACAATTGTATCGTACACAGCACTATCACCATGTGGGTGATATTTACCGATAACATCACCTACCACACGGGCAGATTTTTTATATGCTTTATTCCAGTCATTGCCTAGTACATTCATCGCGAATAAAACGCGGCGGTGTACTGGCTTAAGGCCATCACGCACATCAGGAAGAGCACGACCAACGATTACTGACATCGCATAGTCGAGGTAAGAGCTTTTCAGCTCATCTTCAATATTTATGGGCGTGATCTCTTTTGCAAGATCGCTCATGGAGCCAATATCCCTCAGGTAATTTCTGTCGTATTTTTATACGTGCAAGGCGTAAGAATATAGCATATTACAGCCCTAATAGGCACACCTTTCACGACTTATGTTGTGAGTAATTTAGCGGAAATGAAATAAAACAGAAATAAACGATGTCACAATTGTGAATTGAATATATGTACCTGTTTATAAATTACACACTATTAGAAAAACAACTCAAACTATAATGTAACTATTCTAACTTACCGAATATGTAACGGTTTGTAAAAACTAGAGTGATAACTTAATTTTTAACTGTACGCGTTGCAATTGATTAATGAATCATCGGATTGAGAGATGACTCAACTTTTACAACGCCTATACCCATCAAAATAATGTGGTTACTAACCAATATACAATCACAGGCGGATTTTAGAACACAACCTATCTATATACGCCTACGTCATGAATATATGAGGATACGCTGATGGGTACAGCAATAAATATGATTGGACTATCGATAATCATTGGAAAGTACATATTAATGGCAATACTCGCGACACTCACTTTTCTTGGTGGCTCTGTAAGCCCGGAGCTTATTCCTGCTACCTTGACCTCTTTTAATGATTAGTTTTCGACCAATACATAATCAAATAGCCGAGCATATCTAGTTTGGCTATTTCTTTTCTGAATCTACCTTCCCCTTATTTTACTGCTTTGCAACGTTTCAATTATTTCGCATAATGTGCAGTATCAATTAAGGAAAATGGCATCAATGTAATGAGCAAACCACTAAATGTTGATCCAGCAGAGATCAGTAAATTTGAAGATATGGCCTCTCGCTGGTGGGATCTAGAAGGTGAATTTAAACCTCTCCATCAAATTAACCCCCTTCGTCTAAATTACGTTATTGATCACGCTAATGGTCTATTTGGTAAAAAGGTACTCGATGTCGGTTGTGGCGGTGGTATCTTAGCTGAAAGCATGGCAATTGAAGGTGCTGAAGTAACTGGTCTCGATATGGGTAAAGAACCATTAACAGTTGCTCGTTTACATGCATTAGAGACAGGGACAAAGTTAGACTACATTCAATCAACAGCAGAAGAACATGCAGATGAACGTCCGGAATATTATGACGTCATTACATGTATGGAAATGTTAGAGCATGTTCCTGATCCTGCATCAATTATTGCAGCTTGCGCTAAAATGGTTAAACCTGGCGGACACGTTTTCTTTTCAACCTTAAATCGTAATATAAAATCTTATCTATTTGCGATTGTCGGTGCAGAGCATGTTATGCGTATCGTACCTAAGGGGACACATGATCATAACAAGTTCATTCGACCTTCAGAATTAATAGCAATGATTGATAAAACAGACCTAGAAGATCGTCATATTATCGGTTTGCACTATAACCCTCTTACTAACTCTTATAGTTTAGGTAGCAATGTTGATGTGAACTACATCGTTCACACCCAAAAAGCAAGCTAACCTATATAAATGATGCTTTTGGCTTCAACATTGTGTATTCAATATTGAAGCCATGCTTTGTTATTCCAGTTCATGCATTCTACTCCCCTAGCAATAAACATATCAATAACATTAGACCAATATACTGTGTACATAATCACTCAAAAATATCTTGTTAGATCAAGGGTTACTTAGTATTTATTGATATCAATCACACCAATTTTTGAACCTCTAAAATCACGAAAATTCAATAAAAAAATATTTTTTTTATCATCTAAATCTCACCCTAAAATGTTGCTTTTTGCTATCTAATTGATGGCATTAGCGAGTTAAGTAAGTAGGTACTGACTTTTCTATAAAAATCCCCATCTTATCCACAGCCGCTTAAAAAATGTCATCTTGCAATAATCCAAAATCAACACTATCTTGTAATCACTTTGACAGAACACCCCAAGATGTAGTGTTTCTGTCTGACAATATTTCAATCAAAGATCACATTCTTTGCTAAGATACTTATAAAAGTTATAAAAAAAGCTCATAGCCAAGGAAAATTGGGAAACTAACGAAAAATGACTCAACAACTAACAGTTACCAAGCGCGACGGTCGTACTGAAAGTATCGATTTAGATAAAATCCACCGAGTTATTGAGTGGGCGGCAGAAGGTTTAGAAAATGTTTCTGTATCACAAGTTGAATTAAAGTCTCATATTCAATTTTATGACGGCATTCGCACTGATGATATTCATGAAACCATTATTAAAGCAGCAGCAGATTTAATCTCAGAAGAAACGCCAGATTACCAATACCTTGCTGCTCGTTTGGCGATTTTCCATCTTCGTAAAAAAGCCTATGGTCAATTTGAGCCACCAAAACTATATGACCACGTTAAAAACCTTGTTGAAAAAGGTAAGTACGACGGTCACTTATTAGAAGATTACACAGCAGAAGAATTTGCAGTGATGGATAATTTTATCGATCACTGGCGCGATATGAACTTTTCATACGCAGCGGTTAAACAACTTGAAGGTAAATACCTAGTTCAAAACCGTGTATCAGGTGAAATTTTTGAAAGTGCCCAATTCCTATACATCCTGATTGCAGCTGCTTTATTTAATAAGTATCCAAAAGAAACACGCCTTGATTACATTAAGCGCTTCTACGATGCGGCGTCACTATTTAAAATTTCACTACCAACACCAATTATGTCAGGTGTTCGTACGCCAACACGTCAATTTAGTTCTTGTGTACTTATTGAGTGTGATGACAGCCTTGATTCTATCAATGCAACGGCAAGTTCTATTGTTCGTTACGTATCGCAACGTGCTGGTATTGGTATTAATGCCGGTCGTATTCGTGCATTAGGCTCAGAAATTCGTGGTGGTGAAGCTTTCCATACAGGATGTATTCCATTTTACAAATACTTCCAGACCGCTGTTAAATGCTGTTCTCAAGGTGGCGTACGTGGTGGTGCTGCAACACTGTTCTACCCTATTTGGCACCGTGAAGTTGAATCACTACTAGTACTTAAAAATAACCGTGGTGTTGAAGAAAACCGTGTTCGTCATATGGATTACGGCGTTCAAATCAATAAACTGATGTACACCCGTTTGATCAAAGGCGAAAACATTTCTCTGTTCTCTCCTTCTGATGTACCAGGAATGTACGATGCGTTCTTTGCTGATCAAGATGAGTTCGAACGTTTATACCTGAAGTATGAGCAAGATAGCAGCATTAAGCGTGAAACGATTAAAGCGATTGATTTGTTCTCACTACTAATGCAAGAGCGTGCGTCAACAGGCCGTATTTACATCCAAAACGTTGACCACTGTAATACACACAGCCCATTTGATCCGGCTGTTGCTCCTATTCGTCAGTCTAACCTGTGTCTTGAGATCGCACTACCGACTAAGCCACTGAACAACGTTGAAGACGAAAATGGTGAAATTGCACTATGTACGCTGTCTGCATTTAACTTAGGTGCTATCGATAGCCTTGATGATTTAGAAGAGCTAGCTGAGCTGACGGTTCGTGCGCTTGATGCGTTATTAGATTACCAAGATTACCCACTTCCAGCAGCGCGTCGCTCAACGATGAATCGCCGTACATTAGGTGTGGGTGTTATTAACTTTGCTTACTACTTAGCGAAAAATGGTGTTCGTTACTCAGACGGCAGCGCAAATAACCTAACACATGAAGCCTTCGAAGCGATTCAATATTACTTATTGAAAGCTTCTGTAAACTTAGCGAAAGAGCAAGGTGCTTGTCCTGCCTTTAATGAGACAACATATTCACAAGGCATACTACCTATTGATACGTATAAAAAAGATATCAATAATATTTGCTCTGCTGAATTACGCTACGATTGGGAAACATTACGCGAAGAGATCAAAACACATGGTCTACGTAACTCAACCCTATCGGCATTAATGCCATCAGAAACATCATCGCAAATTTCAAATGCGACAAATGGTATTGAACCTCCGCGCGGTTTCGTATCGGTAAAAGCATCAAAAGATGGTATTCTCAAGCAAGTTGTTCCTGAGTACGCTAAGTATAAAGAGAACTACGAGCTACTATGGAATATCGGCAGTAACGATGGTTACCTACAACTTGTGGGTATCATGCAGAAATTTATCGACCAAGCGATCTCGGCGAATACTAATTATGATCCAAGTAAGCAAGTTGGCGGTAAAGTTCCAATGAAGTTACTACTTAAAGATCTACTAAATGCTTACAAACTTGGCGTGAAAACACTTTACTACCATAACACCCGTGACGGTGCCTCTGATAGTCAGGGTGATATGGCAGCAGATGATTGCACCAGTTGTAAAATTTAATTATTAAATGGGAGCCGCATGGCTCCCCTTTGATTTGAGGAAATCATGGCTTACAGTACTTTTTGTCAAACACGTAATGATCAATTAAAAGAACCAATGTTCTTTGGTCAATCAGTGAATGTTGCTCGCTACGACCAACAAAAATTTGAAATTTTCGAAAAACTTATCGAGAAACAACTATCCTTTTTCTGGCGTCCAGAAGAAGTTGATGTTTCTGGCGATCGTATCAACTACAACAACTTGCCAGATCATGAAAAACATATCTTCATCAGTAATCTAAAATACCAAACACTACTTGATTCGATTCAAGGTCGTAGCCCTAACGTGGCACTATTACCGATTGTTTCTCTTCCTGAATTAGAAACATGGATTGAAACTTGGTCGTTCTCTGAAACGATTCACTCTCGTTCTTATACGCATATTATCCGCAATATCGTTAACAATCCTTCAGTGGTATTTGACGATATTGTCGAGAATGAGCATATTATCAAACGTGCAGGTGATATTTCTAAATACTATGATGCGCTAATTGCAGCAACTAACGATTATCATCGATTTGGCGAAGGTAATCATTCAGCAAATGGTATTCCGTTCACGGTTAACCTTCGTGAATTGAAGAAAAAGTTATACCTTTGCTTAATGTCTGTAAACGCATTGGAAGCGATTCGTTTCTACGTAAGTTTCGCTTGTTCATTCGCATTCGCTGAACGTGAGTTAATGGAAGGTAATGCAAAAATCATTAAGTTAATTGCTCGTGATGAAGCATTACACCTAACAGGTACTCAGCATATTCTGAACTTACTGCGTAATGGTCACGACGATCCTGAAATGGCAGAAATTGCGGCTGAATGTGAACAAGAATGTTTTGATATTTTCAAAGCGGCGGCTGAGCAAGAAAAAGAATGGGCGGATTATCTATTTAAAGATGGTTCTATGATTGGCTTAAATAAGCAAATCCTTTGCCAATATGTAGAATATATTACCAATCTACGCATGGTCGCAGTGGGTTTACGTCCAGCCTATGAAGGTGCAACACAAAATCCTATTCCGTGGATTAACTCTTGGCTATCTTCTGATAACGTACAGGTTGCACCACAAGAAGCAGAGATCAGTTCATACCTTGTTGGTCAAATTGACAACGATGTAAGTGCCGATGATCTTGGTGACTTCGAACTATGAGTCAATTAACCATTAAGGTTAATGGTGTGGAGGTTCATGGTAATAACCATGAGCCTCTGCTCAAGCAACTCGAACAAGCCGGCATTCAACCTGAATACCAATGTCGTAATGGGATGTGTGGAGCTTGTCGCTGTAAATTAAAGCAAGGTGCTGTTGATCAGCATGATGCGCTCGCTTTTATTGCACCAAATGAAATTTTGACCTGTCGGTCAGTACCTAAATCAAATGTTGAAATCGAATTTAATTACCAAGTTACGGCAAATCAAGAAACAGCAAAAAAGGTAGCTCAATAATTGAGAGCTACCTTTTCTTTTAGTGCTCAATCACGTTATTTATTTTTCACACACATCACGTGGTAAACACCATCTTCAACTTCTGTCCCTTCAGTCTCATGCTCAAACCCTGGAAATTCTTTATCCCATACTTCAAGACTATGAAGGTAACCAATCTGCGGGCTACTATCATCACCAAAGTTCTCACCAGACATCAACATTGGAATACCCGGTGGATATGGGATAACCGCATTTGCTGCTATACGACCTTGTAGTTTATTAGAAGGTACCATCTCAACATTATCATCAACAATCGCTTCAAACGCCGCTCGTGGTGTAATATCAGCCTTAGGTAAGGTTGAGTATGCGGCATTAAGCATTTCCGATGGTGTATGTTGTTTCAAATAGCCAAACATCTTATCACCAAGATCTTTTAGCCCTAAATGCCCATACACATCTGGGTGAGCATTAACAAGCTCCGGTAAAGCGTTTTTCAGTGGCGTATTGTTATCGTAGTGTGTTTTAAAGCTCAATAAAGTATTAACAAGCGTTGCCCATTTACCTTTGGTGATCCCCATTGAGAATAAGAACATCACTTGGAAGTCTGTCGTGCGGGTTGGTACTATGCCAAATCGAGTAAGATATTGTGTAACAAGTGCTGCTGGTACACCTGTATCCAATAACTTACCGTCATCTCCCATACCAGGAGCTAAAATACTGACTTTAATTGGATCGAGCATACACCAATCAGCAGGCATGTCCTCAAAACCATGCCACTTATCACCCGGCTTCATCACCCAGAAATCTTGATGCGTAGCTAAGAGCTCAGCAGGTGCATCTTCAAAATCATAAACCTTACCTGTTTCAGGATCAGTGATTGTTTCTGCGTTCCAAGGTTTGAAGAACCACTCACCATCGGCAGCAAATTCTCGGTGTAAACGCCCCATCGCCTGACGATAATCAATCGCTTCTTTAATTACTTCATGGGTGAGCGATTGACCGCGAGGACCATCCATTTGTGATACAGCAATATCGTTAGATGCACTAATTGCATACAAGGGTGATGTTGTCGCATGCATCATGTAAGACTGATTAAAACGCTCAAAATTAATATGATCTTTACCATACCGTACATGGATCCATGATGCTTGTGATAATGCATTCAATAACTTATGCGTTGAATGAGTCGCAAATACAGTTGGCGCATCAGGATCTTCTATTGGCTCACCACGCATCGCAAAGTGATCGGTATAAATAGGGTTAAAACGTGCGTAGCCATACCATGCTTCATCAAAGTGAATACGATTACTACTTTCAGCTAATATATCTTGCGCACGCTTGGCGTTATAACACAAACCATCATAAGTACAGTTAGTTACCACCGCATAGGTTGCCTGTCCACCTGCTTTTGCTTTGGTTAAGTCGCTACTTTCTGCTGATTTCTTTAAGCCTTCTGGCGACATTTGATCTGGATAAATAGGACCGATAATGCCGTAACGATTTCGGGTCGGCACCATATAAACAGGCAATGCACCTGTTAGCATTAAGCCCTGTTCAATAGACTTGTGACAGTTTCTATCACAAATAGCAAGGGTATCCTCTCTCATACAAATTTGCATGATCGTTCGGTTGGCACCAGATGTACCTGTTACCAAAGAATAAGATTTGTCAGCGCCAAAAACTTTCGCTGCATATTCTTCACTTTCACCAAACGCGCCCGTATGATCCAATAGCGATCCTAATGAGCCACGTTCAATCCCCATATCCGAGCGAAATAGACCTTCGCCATAATAATTATAGAATCGTTGCCCAGCAGGTGTTTTACGGAAACCAACACCACCTTGATGGCCTGGCGCAGCCCATGAATACTCATGAATATCATCATACTTCATCATCGCTGATGCCAGTGGTGGTAATAATTGTTCTCTATAACGTTCCATCGCTGCCATTGCACGCCCAGCAATAAAGTCAGCCGTGTCTTCTAATATCCATGCAAACTCATCAACCTGAGACATTAATTCTCGGTTAATCGTTAAAGTCACTTTTTTTCTTTCCGCTAATAAAAATACTGGCACCCCTTCTTGCCGTTGATTTAATTTTTCAATCAACGAAAAAAACATGTCATTCTCTTCTTGTTGCTGCCCTGTCATACTCGACGTCAACATTAAGCAATCAATCGCTAAATTGACATTTAGAATAGAATAACAATCATCATAAGAAGAGGCGCTAAGAACTGTAATTGATTCATTTTTAAATTGTTCAATTAAACGATCAATAGCATTAGCAATAACCCCTGTTTTTTGCGAGTTATCAAAAATTAAAACTCTCTTATGTTTTCCGTAATTAAGCATAATATGGTCCTGTTATAATAAAATTTATACCGATAGAACATTTGCTTTTAAATTAAATACAACGTTAGGTTTTATTCGTCACCGCATCTCGGCTCGCAATAAATCCATAGAAGAAATAACCAAATAATGTAATGACGGTGCCATAAAATACAGCCTCCTCACCTGTTGAATACGCACCATAAATACTATAAATAACAGCAACAGAACCGATTAAAATACCAGTATTATATTCTTTCTGGCCAACCTGACTTTGCTTCATAATAATGCCAAGAGCCGTTAACGCGAGAATATAAGGTACCATGTTAATAAATACAGCAAGATTCACTAATACATTAAATTGTTTTAGCAATGTTGGAGAAATCGTCATTACCGCTAACAGTAATTCTAATGCCAACATAATCATCATGCCTTTAAAGGGTGCATCATGCTTATTTACATCAGAGAATATCTTCGGGAATAATCGCATATCTGCAGCAACTTTAGACACTTGAGCATTAGTAAATTGCCAACCTAATAAAGAGCCAACACATGCCATAATTGCCATTGCAGTAATAATTTCCCCAACGAATGGGCTAAACATCTGAGCAAAAACAAGACCAAAAGGAGAATCAGATTTAGCTAAAACCTCGTTAGGAATAATGCCTTGAATAACAGTTGTTGACGCAATATACGTTGCTGCAGAAAAAACGGTGGCAAGCATACAAGCAAGAGGCACATTACGTTTAGGGTTTTCAACAGTACCTGAGTTAGCCCCTGCTGACTCTATCCCTAAGAAAGCCCACAACGTTAGTGCCATACCAGCATAAATCGCACTACCAACCGAGATATTGTTTGGGTTCCAAGCTTCTGCAAATATTTTAGTATCAAACCAAAACCAACCAATAATAGATAAACCAAGCACAGGAATAATAATTCCCCATACGGTTACCGTCGATATTTGCCCTGTTATTTTAGCCCCTCTAACATTGGCAAACATAGTGATAATTAAAATTGCCACTACGCCAATGAATGTTTGGAATGGTGTTTCTTTTAGCCATGGAATAAAGTATTCCAAGTAACCAACACACGAGACAGCAATTGCTACAGCACTAATAACTAAACACACATAGTAAGTATAAGAGGCAATAAAAAAACTTGATTTACCATGTGCTTTTTCAGCATATGCGGACATCCCGCCATCATCCGTACAGTACATACCACACTTAGCAAAAGCATAGGCAATTGCAAGTGCACCTAATGCTGTAACAACCCATGCTAATAGGGCAATCCCTCCTGTTGCAGCAAGACTTGATGGTAATAATATAATCCCAGATCCCATCATATTAACGGTGACAATGGTTGTTAACCCCATTAACCCCATTTTATTACTGGTAGAACTCATAAAATTATCAGCCTTCTAAGTTATTAATTACATTAAAATTTAATGTTTCACTATTTATATAACCTTTTAATTAGTAATAATTTAAATTTAAGATCGTACAAATAAATATAATAATAGAATAGATGTATATTCTTAGAATACCTAAAAAATATATTAAGTTTTAACTACAGTCTTATTTGAGATATTCAATGAGAGCTTAAATTCATATAAAAAAAAGCGTGTAAATTGTAATTAAAAATTACAATTTACACGCTTTATCAAAATATTAGCTATTAATATTTACTATATTAACTATTACTTACCATTTTTAAAGGTAGCAATCTGTTTTCCTTGCTTATCTTTCACTGTAAGTACGTTATCAACAATCACATAGCTTGCAAAATTAGGCATAGTTTCTAAAAATGACTTTTCTAGCTCCATACCATCCATACACATTTTACGTGTTGCAGCGGCAGGCCCCATCGTTAATGTGCCATTAGATGTTTCAAATGCACCTTGGAAATTATTACAGCCAGAAAAACCATGAGCCGATTTTTTATCCATATCAAATTGGATGAATACAACATTACCACCAGCACCTGGTTTTACAGTTTCACCTTCAAGCGTCACTAAATTCCATTGCTGACCAACTAGCGCAGTCTTCTCTGTTGGTTCAGTTTGTTGATGGGCAACACGGTCTAATTTAATTTCAATTGGTTGTTTTACATCAGCAGCAAATGGATCATTATTGGTTGTTGATGTCATAACTAACTTATCGCCAACCTTAATAGTTGCACGTACGTTATAACGATGCTTATCTTGGATTTTTGCTGCATCATATTGAAGTGTTACAGAATACGGTGGTGCACCTGCAACATCCATTGATTCACTTGTAATTGTCGTTGATGGTGCATCAGCAAGAGACACATCTTCTAATGCAACATTTAATACAGCACCTGGTGGTAACATACGACGATCAAGGTAAATAACATTAACATCTAATGATTTCATTTCAGCTTTCTCTGTTTTCGCCGTTGATGCTGTTTGTTGCTGGTTTTGATTTGCCGCAGTATCAGCATCATTACAGGCTTGGAGCATAAATGCAGAAAATACAACTGAAGTAGCTAACGCTAGCTTTTTTAATTTAAAAGTCATTTATCTTATATCCTTTACGATTTTCAAATCATAACCATAGCAACGAAAAATGTTACTCAGTTAACTTTGCTATCAGCAAGATAGCATACTGATTTGCAATTAAATTTTGCTCAATACAAACTAATAATACAGCATTCAATATTAGGTGCAATCTTTATAACCCATACCAATATTATGCTTGCATTTTACTTATCAACGTTATAATTAATAAACAGTTATAGACTATGATTTTTCAAAATCCTATTTAACGATTCATAGTGACCAAAAACGTCGATACCCTCAAGTTGTCGCCGAAGCATGTCAAGAAGCACTGTTGCAATAATCCAACGTTGATCATTATGTGTATATTCACGCTTAAACTGTAATTGTTGATACCACCGACCTTCCGAAGTGATTATCCCTACAGTAAAACAGTCACCTTTTATAACACCTGTATATAAACCAATATCTACTTTTGACTGATGATGAATAAAGGATAATTGATCATTCATTTCAGCCATTAACATATCAGAGCTGATCTTTTCTTTTGCAGCATTATGATTCACGGTGGCTGAAGTAATATATTCACTCAAGCTAGATCGCTGATTAAGCCAATTGACAACAAAACCACCCGTTGAATACTCCAACAATCCTATTTTTTTTTGCTTTTTTTCAAGAAGGTAAGATAGGTTATCAAGTAAGCTTAAATTTTTACCCACAATGTTATCGCCTAACAACCGCTCCATTTCATTTAATAGTTCTAGTGCATAGCGATCATTAGATGGGGCAAATAATTTCACCTCAATAAAAGGTAATGAAGAACGATACCCCAATTCATAACCTTGCGGTAAAACAATATGTTTAAAGGTGTCACTTATTCCCGATTCCGACAAACCATAAGTAAATAATCGATGACAATGTAGCGATTGGATCTGAGGATATTGAGATTGTAAATATGGCAGTATTTGCTCTTTAACCATAAACTTAAATTCACTGGGCACACCTGGGGTAAAACATATCCAAGCACGATTTAATTTAATCGAAAAACCACAAGCGGTACCAACAGGATTATCAATTAATTCAGCCCCTTCAGGTAACATTGCTTGTTTCAAATTAGCGGCTGGCATTTCTCGATTTAGCTTTTTATATTTTGCTTTCATCTCCAAAACCCAATGCTCAGATTGCTCCAACCCCACATCTGCAGCCATTGCCGCCGCGGCAGCACTTAAATCATCACTTGTTGGTCCAAGCCCACCATTAACAATAACGATATCGCTATTAAAACTACATGACTCAATTTCTTTTGCTAATCGCTCACAATGATCGCCAACTGTTATTCGTCGTGTCATAGGAAAGCCATGTTGAAAAAAAAGACGAGATAACCATGTTGCATTGGTATCTGTTATATCGCCCAGTAAAACCTCTTCACCGGTACTTATCATTGTAATTTCAAGCATCCAATCCCTCTGAATCATTCACCGAACATTTAATCTTCTTAGTCTATGCTTTACACCATTTGTTATACAGTCTTCCTTTCATCAATAACGATATTAGCTTTCTTTCCAAGAGAAACGTAAATATAACTTTACACTTATTAAACTAATGTTGACAGAAGAGATATCTATCGTTAATGTGACTTCATAGTGAAATACGCTATTAAAAACAACACATCCACTAGTAAAAAACAATTAGAGCAAATTTAATGAAGCATACCTCGACAACATATACCTATCGATAGCCACAGTGGCTATTATCAAGATGTAATTAAAACTTTACACTCATCTCGATACGCCTCTGTGGCCTCTATTTTCATAGGGAGCAACGATAGGTGATCAATACCGACCACCTCCCGATCTAATTATTTACCTCTGGGAGTAACACAAATGGCTTTAAATAAAACACTCGGCAGTATGCTTATTATTGCAGGGACGACTATTGGTGCAGGCATGTTAGCCCTCCCTCTTGCCTCTGCTGGACTCGGCTTTACCACCGCATTAGTTGCCATGTTTGGCATGTGGGCACTAATGACTTACACAGCTTTATTGATGATTGAAGTTCATCAACATGCAGATACCAATGCGACATTAAATACTTTGGCTCAACAACTTCTTGGTCGCAAAGGACAAATCATTGCTAATTTTGCCATGATCTTTCTGCTTTATTCTTTATGTGCAGCCTACATTGCAGGTGGTGGTGGTCAATTAAGTGAAAAATTAAGTGGCTGGTTGGATATCTCTATTCCACCACAATTAGGCGCATTATTATTTACGCTTTTAATTGCCGCGATAGTTTCTGTTGGTACCCACACGGTTGATTTAGTTAATCGTTTACTTTTTACAGCAAAAATTATAGCACTTGCCGTTATGCTGGGCTTATTAGTTCCGCATGTTGAAGGACAACACCTTGTTGAAATGCCTGTACAAAAAGGCTTAATAATATCGGCCTTACCCGTTGTTTTTACCTCTTTTGGTTTCCACGGCAGTATTCCATCTATCGTGCGTTACATAGGTATTGATATAAAAACACTAAAAAAAGTTATGATTATTGGCTCTGCACTGCCTCTTTTTATCTACATTTTATGGCAATTAGCAAGCCAAGGCGTAATGAGCCAACCAGAATTAATGGCGAGTACAACATTAGGTAGTTTTATCGCAAGTTTAAGTAACTTACTTCATAACCCAATGGTTAGCCAATCTGTTTCTATTTTTGCAGATCTCGCACTAGCAACATCCTTTTTAGGGGTCAGTTTAGGGCTATTTGATTTTATGGCTGATAGCTTGAAGCGTTCAAGTAAAGTGAGTGGTCGTATGCAAACAGGTATGATTACCTTCTTACCTCCCCTTTCTTTTGCTATCTTTTACCCACAAGGCTTCATTATGGCATTGGGATACGCAGCCATTGCATTAGTTATTTTGGCGATATTTTTACCTGTTGCAATGGTTAGATCTCAGAGAAAAAAGCATAATATATCAAATGAAATTTCATCTTATAGAGTAAAGGGTGGTAATTTTGGTTTAATTATTGTGACAATGGCTGGTATTTTAATTATATCTGCGCAAACTTTACAGATGATAGGCTTAATTCCAGCGGTTGGTTAATCTCTAAATAAACATCATGAATAAGAAAGTAATCCTGTTACTTTCTTATTTATTTACATATTAAGAATATACTTAAACAATAAAAAACATTTCATTACAATAAGTTAAGCATACTCTAAAAAAACAACCTTTTGTTATACAAAAGCTTGCATGTGAAATGCAATATTGTGGACTAATATCACGTATTTATAAAAATATTTATATTCTGTTGTTTATATGTCAGTTAAAATCCAGCCCTCATAATAATTAAAAAGATATTGGTGATGGATATTTACTCGCCTTTAAATCATCTTCAAAGTCCTATTTGGATTTTTGATTTTGACCATAAACAAATCATTTGGGCTAACGACAAAGCACTTCCTTTATGGGAGTCTTCATCTCACAACGAACTTCGATCGCGCGATCTTGGCAAAGATATGTCAGCCGCAGTAGAAGCAACCTTAGAAGAGTACCGCGAAACATTTAAACAAAATAAAACGATCAAAACATGGTGGCATTTAGACCCAAGAAAAGTAAGTAAAAATTTGCTCTGCATTTTCTCTGGTATCCATTTGCCTGATAAACGCATTGCAATGCTTGTCGAAGTTATCGGTGATGAATCAAGCATTCGACGTGAACTTGCTTTTTCTGATTATTCTAATTTAGCGCTTCTGTTTAATGAGCAAGGTAACTTGGTGAGTGCCAATACCGTGTTTACCAAAACATATGGTGCTGAGCTGAGTAACTTAGCAGCCTTTGTTGGTGACAGTGATATTGCCCAGCAATGGATATCTGACGCTAAAAATAATCAAAACCTTAAACATAGCCGACTCTGTTGGACGGGGAAAAGTCATATTTGGTTTAGCATTGAAGCGAAATGGCTCTCTGATAAATCTCAACTTCTACTTCAAATTGTTAACATCACCAAAGAAAAAGAAAACTTACAACGCGAACGGTATAATGCTGAACACGACTTTTTAACTGGGCTAATGAACCGACGCGGTATTTCCACCGCTTTAAAAGCCAGTCATCACTTTTCACTTCCATACCATTTATTGTTTCTTGACCTCGATAGTTTCAAACTTATTAACGACACCTATGGTCATGCTATCGGTGATAAATTATTAAGAGCTGTTGCAATTAGATTATTAGACACAGTAAGAGGACGAGGACTTGTCGCCCGTTTTGGTGGAGATGAATTTATAATCCAGATAGAAGATCGTAATATTTCTAATTTAGTTCAGCTAACCCAAGAAATAATCTCGACTCTAAACCGCCCTTTCTATATTAAAAACATTGGTGAAATATCTATTGGGTGCAGTATCGGTACAGCACAATACCCTAAAGATGCCAATAGTTTTGAAACCTTAATTACTCAAGCTGATATGGCTATGCATTGTGCTAAAAAGCATGGTCGTAACTGTAGCTATCACTTCCAGCCCCATTTAGCAGAAACACTTTATCGTAAAAATGCCTTGCGCCATCACCTGTCTCAGGCACTTGAAATTAAAAATTTTAAATTGTATTACCAACCTATTATTGATCTTAATACAATGCAGTTAAAAGGATTTGAAGCGCTTATTCGCTGGCATGATGATTCTTTAGGTCATGTATCTCCTGCTGAATTTATTCCATTAGCAGAAGAAACAGGACAAATTGTTCCTATCGGATCTTGGGTACTTAGAAACGCTTGTAAACAATTGGCGATGTGGAATCAACAATACGATACAAAATTAATAATGAGTATTAATTTATCTCGTGCACAACTAAAAATGTCTCTTTTAGATGAGCTAAAATCAATCATCGAAGAATATAGTATCGACCCAGCTCAAGTAGCTTTAGAAATTACTGAATCTGCCATGCTGCAAGAGTTCAGTGAGGCAATGCCGTGTTTAGATGCTATTGCAGCCCTTGGCTTTGAGCTTTATCTTGATGATTTTGGTACTGGATACTCATCATTATCACAGCTACAAAACCTTCCGATCAGTACTGTTAAGCTAGACCAAAGTTTTGTTCAAAATGAACATGACAGTGGAAAAGCCATTGTTGAAGCAACAAAAGCGATTTGTAATAAACTCAATCTTAAAATTGTCGCTGAAGGGGTAGAAACAAAAGAACAACTAGAATATATCCAAAGCTGTAATTTCAATTATTGCCAAGGTTATTACTTTGATAAACCCCTCTCTGTTAATGAGCTAGAAAAGGGAATTCTTTCAACACTACTCACTCAATAGCAAGCTAAGCATCATTAATATAAATAGTACTAGCACGATTACACGCTAGTACTATCATATCTCACAGAAAATCATAAACGTTCAGCGTGAATCAATAAATTTCTTGGTGTCATTTGCTTTTTACAAAATGTTCCTAACGATACGTCATAGCCAAATTCTTCAAGATAACAAACACGATCAAGCACTAACCATAATTCTAGTGGTCGACGAAAAATTTGACGCACTAATTCCATCCGCTCAGTTATCGCAAAACGTTGTTCACCCTGTTTTTGCCAATAATCAAAGTCAACATTATTAGGTAACACAATCCCTTTTTGCTCAGCAGCCCAATAACAAAAAGATTTAAAACCTTCGCCCAGTAATGCTTTTTGTACATTAGGAACAGGCATATAGGTAGTAGATTGATTAATTTCACGTTGCAACAAATCAAAACCTAGTCGAAAACTAACCTCAACAAAACGAAGTTGCTTAACCCTATTTCCAGCCGTCACGGTCTCTTGCAACGGCAAACGTAAATCATGTTTAGATAACTGGAGTTGGCTCGATTTTGCAACCGTTGATAGCGGTTGATAATGTGAATCTCGGATCAAATGGTAGCAACACGGAGATAGGCTCACCGCCTTTCCTTTTTTCGCCACAACTTGTTTAATAAGCGAAACATGCAAATCACCACATGCATGAAGTGCAACGGCGTGTTGCTGCTGTTGAATATATTGCTGACTGCTTACATCAAATGCATCGCCTTGAACAAAATGGATATCTAATCCCAGTTGTTTCGCTGCAGCTTCACCATCAACACATAATTGCTGTTGCCATTCTAAACTGGTAACTGGCTGCTGATGCGTTACCGATAATACGCGACCTAAAAAGCCTTTTCCTGCACACCATTCAAGCCAAGGAATATTCAGACGCGGTAATACATGATTAAACGCGGTAATTTGTTGCCATTTACGCCCAGGAATACCTGCATCAAAGTTTTTAGGGTACGTATATTCTGTTTGCTTTAACGACTGCGTTTTTGCTAAATCCGATAATGTAATAGCATCAGGGATCCAAGGTTCAAACGCCGCTAATAGCGCATCATGATCTTGATTTAGCTGTTGCAACGTTTGATCATCAATAGATTGTAACCATTGACAAAATTCAGGGTATTGCTGTTGCCATATAAACCCTTCATCAGCAAAAGGAACAAACTGCCAATATTGTCTATTTTCCGTCAATAACGTATCTAATTGGTGAAAAGTGTTGGCATAGTGAGTCATAAAATAGCAACTTCAAAGAACATGAAAAACAAGGGGCGCTAGTGTATACCCAAACAGGTCTTGCCATAAACAACAAAACCGCCAAGAGTGGCGGTTTTAAAATAAGAGAACAAAAACGTTATCGTACAGGTAAGTCAAAAGAAGCAAACATCGCTTCAATTTCACCATTGGTCTTTAATGCTATTGCTTGATCAACCACATTACGTGTCAAGTGAGGCGCAAAACGTTCCATAAAGTCATACATATACGTGCGCAAGAATGTGCCTTTCTTAAAGCCAATCTTAGTCGTACTCGCTTCAAAAATATGGCTGGCATCAATAGCAACTAAATCTTTATCTGTTTCAGGATCCATTGCCATACTGGCTATTACGCCAACACCAATACCTAAACGTACATAAGTTTTAATCACATCCGCATCTGTTGCTGTAAATACAATCTTAGGCGTTAGACCAGAACGATTAAATGCACTATCAAGCTCTGAGCGTCCAGTAAAACCAAAAACATACGTCACAAGAGAATAAGCCGCTAAATCGTGAATTGTAATGTTTGTTTTGCTTGCTAATGGATGATCATTGCGAACCACAATAGAACGATTCCAGTGATAACACGGCAACATGATCATATCTTGGTATAAATGTAATGCCTCTGTCGCAATAGCAAAGTCGGAACGACCTTTACCTACCGCATCTGCAATTTGTGATGGCGTTCCTTGATGCATATGCAAGGATACTTTCGGGTATCGTGTAGTAAAACCTTGAATCACCGATGGCAATGCGTAGCGTGCTTGGGTATGAGTTGTCGCAATGTTTAACGTTCCCATTTCAGGATGAGTATGTTCACCAGCTACCGCTTTAATGCTTTCCACTCTTGATAAAATATCACGTGAAATACGTACAATTTCTTCACCAGCAGGTGTCACTTTCGTTAAATGCTTACCACTTCGTTCAAAAATCTGAATGCCAAGTTCATCTTCGAGTAATCGAACTTGTTTACTAATTCCGGGTTGAGACGTATATAAACTCTCAGCCGTTGATGAAACGTTAAGGTTATGATTAACTACCTCAACAATATAGCGTAGCTGTTGTAATTTCATGGTACCGCCTGCCTACTCAATAATCCGTTACCTTTCACACCACATCCATCAAGCCCTTATGGTATTTAATGAGACAGGTATAATAGTGCAACCATGTAATTAACATTTTATATATTGAAATCAGTAAATTTCATAGCATTTGTTTGTCTTTTAGTTACAGAACTCAATGTTTTTACAGTAATCTAATACTGGGAAAATATCTTACTATCTCAATAAGAGCACAGAACAAGCAACTTTAGGTATGTTCTGTTACGCCTAAATTTGTCGCACAGCACAAATTACATCTCGATTTGAACAAAGCTCCTATTTAATAACCATCTCACTAGGCTGTTTTTTCGAGATAGTGTATCCTGCAACATTCAAGATTAATGCATGGAAGATAAATACATCTTATGAGTATTCCTTTAGTTATAGGCCTTATTGGCCTGTTACTTGCGCTTATTGTTGGCTACAACGTTATCATTCAATATCGTCAGCGTTTAGAGTCGATCAAGCAACAAGAATTAGCCAAACATATTGCGATTATTGATGCGACTGAAGAGTTAATTAGCAATGCTCACCATTTGCCATATAGCAAAGAATTATTGGTCTGCTTAAACCAGCGTATTGTTGATGCTCTGCAGCAAATGTCTGAAGCATCACCAAATGATCGCTCGCTAACTCAACGTATTAAAAATGTCAGCGAGCAAATTACCCATTTAGAAGCGAATTACAGTAATGCCGACATTACCCCTTTTAAGGTTCCGAATACGGACAAACAAGCCATTGGCATGCTGCAACTCGTTAAACGTTTAAAAACAGTGATCAAAAGTGAGCACAGCAAAGGGCGTATGGGCACACAAGCCTTCGTTAATGAAAATGCCCGTCTAGAGTCTATTCAACTGCGTATTAATATTGAAAATGTCGTTAAGCGTGCGAATGAAGCACGTATTAAAGGACAAATTGGTACTGCAAAACAATTGCTAAAAAAAGGCATTGATGTACTTTCAGCTAAAAATGATAACTACGCTAACCAAGCTCGAGAAAAACTGCAGATGATGCTTGATGAAATTGATAACAAACAATCAATGAACTACGAGCAAGAGCGCCAACAGCAGCTCGATAAAGATCAAGACGATCTCGATGTCTTATTCCAGCCAAAGCGTAAATGGTGATTTGATTTACTTTGGCTTAAAATAGCTTCATCTACCAAGGTCGCAGTAGCGGCCTTTTTTACGTCTTATAACAATAAAAAGATACGCCTTATGGATAACACTCAACAGATGATCAATGAGCTACTGACGCCCATTAAACAATTTCTTCAATGTGAAACACCAGATAGCTGGATTGAAGAAGCCCGTAAGCCAGAAAACCTAACTGCACTGTTGGTTGATCACTGTAATTGTGAACTCAAAGCCAGCCAAACGGCGATGTTTATGGTGCGTAAATACGCCGTTGATAAAGCCAGTGGTGAAGCGCTACTTGCGTGGGCAAAACCGTATGAAGATTTTGTTTACGGTGGTGCTAACCGCTCTACTGCACTATTTCATAACAAGAAAAATGGTTTATCCGCACCGTTAGTGGCACGTTCTGATTTTCCTTATGGCGAAGATCTGATTGAAAAGATGGTGCGCTTAATTAAAGAAGAGTTTCACCATTTCGAGCAAGTGTTAGAGATCATGGAAAAACGAGATATTCCCTACTCTAACTTGCATGCTGGGCGTTACGCTAAAGGCTTAATGAAAGCGGTACGTACTCATGAACCTGCCACTTTAATCGATAAGCTTATTGTTGGTGCTTATATTGAAGCGCGTTCTTGTGAGCGTTTTGCCAAGCTTGCGCCTTATTTAGATCCTGAATTGAAGAAGTTTTATATCTCGCTATTGCGCTCAGAAGCTCGCCACTATCAAGATTATTTGACGTTAGCAGAAAAAATTTCAGGAAAATGTATTAACAATCGAATTTTAGAAATTGGACAAAAAGAAGCAGAATTAATCAACGCTCCTAATGATACCTTCCGTTTCCATAGTGGCACCCCATTCAGCCACTAACTTACTGATTTATAAAATAGCCTGTCTTTACACAGGCTATACTTTAATAATAAATCAAGCGCATATAAAATAAAAAACACAATGCATATTAACAAGTGTGCAGTATTCCACTCACTTTACATGCAAAAAACAGCCACACCAGTAACATAAAAACCAATCGCATATCATTTGACATGCATATGCCACATGCGTATATTCCGCCTCCGGAAACTGAACAGATACTGAATAAAAATTTAAGTGTCAAATTACTGTCAGGTTTCACCACTTTTTTTGCGGCTCCCTACTTTTTTGGCTGCACTCTCAATTTTAAGGAATCTCTCATGAACGCAATGCGTGCTTTTTTCGCTAAATTTCAAAAAGACGAACGCGGTGTAACGGCTATTGAATATGGTTTAATTGCGATTGCAATGGCGGCATTAATTACAGCTATTTTCGCTAACCTGATTACCACTATTTAACAGCTACTGTTAAATTATCTCCTATACTTCAAAA
>NZ_JADQAQ010000110.1 GCF_022129445.1 Photobacterium sp. Ph5 | reverse complement strand
CCGTTATTACTAATATTGTAGTTGCAATAACGGGGCGGACCATACATTTTTGTTACTGCGAAGTCGAAGCTGTGTTGGTTAAAGGTGAAATTTGGAAAATCCAGCGTATAATGTTCGGACACTAAAGGAATGCTAATGAGCAAGTGAAAAATGAGTATTACATTTGATCCATCAGAGATGGTATATCCGTTTCCACCAAAACCTGCCCGACTAACTGATACTGAAAAGCAGCAATATATTCAGCAAATCAAACAATTGCTAAAGGAAAAAGATGCAGTATTAGTGGCGCATTATTATACCGATCCTGAAATACAGGCATTGGCTGAAGAAACTGGCGGTTTTGTTGGTGATTCACTAGAAATGGCTCGTTTTGGTAATCAACATCCAGCCACCACCTTAATTATTTGTGGTGTACGCTTTATGGGAGAATCTGCCAAGATCCTTACACCAGAAAAGCATGTGTTGATGCCAACCTTAGATGCTGAATGTTCGCTTGATTTAGGTTGTCCTATTGATGCATTTAGCGAGTTTTGCGATGATCACCCCGATCATACTGTTGTTGTCTATGCCAATACGTCTGCTGCAGTAAAAGCACGTGCTGATTGGGTTGTAACATCAAGTATTGCACTTGAGATTGTTGAGCATTTAGATAGCGAAGATAAAAAAATTATTTGGGGTCCGGATCGTCACTTAGGTTCTTATATTCAGAAGAAAACGGGTGCAGAAATGCTGCTATGGCAGGGTGAATGTATTGTTCACGACGAGTTTTCAGCTAAAGCCCTACGTGATATGAAACACTTATATCCTGACGCCGCTATTCTTGTTCACCCAGAATCACCTGCGAGTGTTGTCGCATTAGCCGATGCCGTGGGTTCAACAAGCCAGCTTATTAAAGCCGCGAAAGAGCTACCGAATCAGAAGCTTATTGTAGCCACGGATAAAGGTATTTTCTTTAAGATGCAGCAAATGGTGCCAGAGAAAGAATTAGTAGAGGCTCCGACAGCGGGCGCTGGTGCAACATGTCGTAGCTGCGCACATTGTCCGTGGATGGCAATGAATGGTTTGAAAGCGATTTATACCGCATTAAATGACGGTGGTGAGCAGCATGAAATTTTTGTTGATGAATCGCTACGTGAAAAATCACTGATCCCGTTAAACCGAATGCTAAATTTTGCGGCTGAATTACAGCTAAAAGTAAAAAGGTAATGCTTAAACTTTTTGTTTTATTAGCATCGATTAGTAACAAAAGAGCATAAAAAAAGAAGGCGAACAGAGATGTTCGCCTTCTTTATTTTAGGGGAGTGTGTTTATTGTTAGTCTTGAACTAACATTGCGCCACGTTGTGTTAAGCCACATAGCATTACAGGAATGGCATTAAAGATCTCTTCAAATTGTGCTAAGGCATCAGCATCTTGTTCTTTCAATGCTTCAAGTGCTGTTTCAGGATCAAACAGTAGGCTGAAAGAAAGCAATACGCCACCTAGTAGAGCATTATCTTCACTCTCTGGCGGCATAATGGTTTCCCAATCATCACGCGCAAGTTGCCAACCCTGAAGCATACCTTCACAGAAGTTACTGGTCGCTTCTGTGACAATTTGGCTATCGTCTAGTGCACAGCCTTCAGGCCATTGCCATGTGTTGTCATAGAGAGTAGTACGTGCTTCATTTAAAATATCGATGATTGCATTGGCATAGTTTTCTAATTCTTCATGGGTACTAAAAGGAGATGTTTCTTCTCCACCCCATAAAAAAGCTAACCATTCTGTTGGGGCAATAATATTAGGTGCTGCAGCCATTGCAGTGACAAAGCCACGTGTTTGCGCTTCGTTGAGCAGTAGTTCGGCAAGCTGTTGATCTTGCAAAATGACGCTAAGTTTTGAAGACATATAAAGAGTCTCTATTTAATCATTGTTAGGATATTCCTTGACCTATTTAACGATCAACGAAAGAGTAATCAAGTATTAGTTGCTTATTGTAACAGCCTCGTTAGGTCAAAATAGAGACGCGATGAGATATTTTCGTGTAAGTATCAAATTTGTTTTAAAAGTAGACACTTAATGCGATGCTTTCAGTTTTATCTTGACCTAATACCTTTAGCACAATATAGTAGCCGTCCGTTAAGAGGCAGTGCCAATTAACGCAATGTGGTGAGGTGTCCGAGTGGCTGAAGGAGCACGCCTGGAAAGTGTGTATAC
>NZ_JADQAQ010000109.1 GCF_022129445.1 Photobacterium sp. Ph5 | reverse complement strand
AAGTTTTCACCACCCATTAGCATTGGGATGCCTGGTGGGTAAGGGATAACAGAGTGCGCTGCAACACGACCAACAAGTTCATCCGAAGCAACTAGCTCAACGTCGTTAGATACGATCATCTGGTAAGCATCACGTGGTTTAAGCTCCATTTCTGGTAGGCTTGAGTACGCGTTGTTTAGCACTTGACCTGGGTTGTGACGAACTAGGTATTCAAACATCTTGTTACCTAGATCTTTCAGACCAAGACCTTTGTAAGCTGCAGGGTTGCTTGCAACTAGCTCAGGTAGAATCACTTCTAGATCTGCGTTTGCATCGTAGTGACGCTTAAATGACAACAAGGTGTTGATTAGTGTGTCACGTTTACCTTTAGTAATACCCATTGAGAATAGGAACATTACTTGGAAGTCAGTTGTACGAGTTGGTACGATACCGAAACGACCTAGGTATGCGCTAACAAGTGCTGCAGGAACACCTTTATCTAGGAATTGACCTTTGTCATCAAGTCCTGGAGTTAGTAGGCTCACCTTGATGGGGTCAAGCATACACCAGTCATCATCGATGTCATCGAAACCGTGCCATTGATCGCCTGGGTGTAGTTTCCAGTTGTCTTGAACTGTCATTAACGCTTCAATAGATGCGTCTTCAAACTTCACTTTGTCACCGTTAGTTTCAGTAACAGTTTCTGCGTTCCAAGGCTTGAAGAACCAATCGTTTTCAGAAGTGTAATCGTTGAATAGACGACGTACGTTTTGACGGAAGATAACCGCTTCACGAACCACTTCGTTAGTTAGAGACAGACCACTTTCACCTTTCATCATGTTCGCAGCAACATCGTTAGATGCGCAGATTGCGTATAGTGGTGAAGTTGAAGTGTGCATCATGTACGCTTGGTTGAAACGATCGAAGTCGATAGCGTTTTCACCGTTACGAACGTGAATGTAAGATGCTTGAGACAGTGCGTTCAACAACTTGTGAGTTGAGTGAGTTGCAAATACTGTTGGACCTTTGTGGTCTTTCGCATCGCCACGCATCGCAAAGTGACCCTTGTAGATAGGGTTAAAGCGAGCATAACCAAACCAAGCTTCATCCATGTGGATACGGCTTGCAGATTCAGCAAGAAGTGCTTCAGTCACTTCTGAGTGGTAACACATACCGTCATAAGTACAGTTAGTTACTACAGAGTAGCTTGCTTTATCTTTGTTTAGGTCAAATTCAGGTGCTTTCTCAGCAATTTTCTTCGCTAGAGACTCTTTGCTCATTTGCGCTTTGCTGATTGGACCGATGATACCGTAGCAGTTACGGCTAGGTGTCATATAAACAGGGCGAGCACCAGTTAGGATCAGACCTTGTTCAATTGATTTGTGACAGTTACGGTCACAGATAGCAACGTCGTCATCTTTTAGACACGCTTGCATGATAGTACGGTTAGAGCCAGAAGTACCTACGATACCTGAGTAAGATTCGTGAGCACCGAAGATTTTCGCTGCTTCTACTTCTGAGTCTTTGAATGCGCCAGTGTGGTCTAGTAGAGAACCTAGAGAAGCACGTTCGATACCCATATCAGTACGGAATAGGTTTTCACCGTAGAATTGGTAGAACTGGTTACCGGCTGGAGTCTTAGTGAAACCGATACCGCCTTGGTGACCAGGAGCAGACCATGAGTACTCGTGAACGTCGTTGTATTCCATCATCGCTTTCATAAATGGAGGAATAACAACATCACGGTAACGCTTCATTGCAGCAACGATACGGCCAGCAACGAAATCTGCAGTGTCTTCAAGTACTGAGTAACACTCGTCGATACGTTCCATTAGCTTGCGGTTAGCAAGAACAGAAGTACGAGCACGTTCAGCTAGAACAAATACAGGCACTTCAGCTTGACGCTCTTTAAGTACAGCAAGAAGTTCTAGTTCTTCAGTTGAATTTGTTAATTGTTCTTCAGTTTTATCAAGCGCTAGCACCAAGCTGTCGATTTGATTCGCCATAATAATAGCTTTCGCATCGTCATAAGAGGTTGCAGTGATGATTTCAATTGAGCGATCTTTTAATTCTTGAGCTAGAGACTGAGTAGTACGGTCTGCGTAGCTATTCGCTTCAATATTTTGGTGCTCTACGATAAGAGCGCGCATTACATTTATATTGCTCATAAATATATACCTGATTTTTTCGCGCTTCGATAAACCCAAATTAAATAGATGTGAAAAGGTATTTAAATTGGATTTAACTTAAATATTGTT
>NZ_JADQAQ010000108.1 GCF_022129445.1 Photobacterium sp. Ph5 | reverse complement strand
ATCTATAGGATCGTTCAACTGATCATTTTTGTCTTAACTGATCGGCATTAAGCATGGTGCTCGCTTTTTTATTTGAATAAGTATTTGGCAACAAAGCAGAAAAACCGATCTTTTTTCGATAAATAGTAAGCTGCAGTGAAAGGGGCGCACCCGAAAAATTATGGTTTTACATTGCGGTTGATCGGATTTTGCAGTGAGATAAGCGTTTCAGTAGATTGCACTTCGTCAATGGCTTGGAGTTTATCAATGAGCACGTATTGCAGTTCTTCAATGGAATGGCACATCAACTTAACAAAAATATTGTACGCCCCTGTGGTGTAATAAGCCTCAACCACTTCATCAAGCTCATTAAGTTTTGCTAATGCAGAATGATAATCACGGGCTGCATTTAGATTAATACCAATAAAACAGCAAACGTCATAACCTAATAATTTAGGGTTAATGATCACCTCTGTACCTGTAATAATTTCTGCAGCACGCATCTTTTCTACTCGTACGTGAACCGTAGCAGGGCTAACATTAAATCGCTTCGCCATTTCAGCGTAAGGAATACGAGCATCATTCATTAAGGCATTAAGGATATCGCGATCTAAGTCATCGATACGAATGGATGGTGTCATAGGAGGTCCTTTGGCTATGCGAGGAATTCATTTTTATTGCTGTATCTTATACTTATCTGATGGTGTGATACCAGAGCAAAGGATGATTTGTAGTGCTATAATCCGCGCCCTATGATCGGATGTGAAATGTCACACCCAGATGTTGTTTTTATATCGGAGATTGCTGTGCAGCTTGCCTTAGTTTGTGAAGTTCCTGAACGTCAGCCTGAATTAGATCAATTAGCCGCTCGTTGGGGCTTAAGCCATGATGAAAATAGCAGCTTTGCTTTAGTCCTTACTGCTGAGCAATTAGAGCTTCGTAAGCTTGATGAACCTAAGCTCGGAGCAGTTTCTGTCGATTTAGTTAGCGGCGCTGTCGCTCATCGCCGTAAATTTGGTGGTGGTCGAGGTCAAGCGATTGCAAAAGCGGTTGGGCTTAAAGGCGGTATTAGTCCTACCGTCTTAGATGCGACAGCAGGTCTTGGTCGAGATGCTTTTGTATTGGCAACACTCGGTTGTAAAGTTCAGTTGGTTGAGCGTCATCCTGTGGTGGCTGCATTATTAGATGATGGCTTAGCACGAGCAAAAGCCGATCCTGAAATTGGCGGTTGGGTAAGTGAGCGTATGCAGTTGCTTCATGCCTCGAGCCATGATGCGTTAGTTAATTTAGCTGATGACCCTGATTTTGTTGCGCCTGATGTGGTGTATCTTGATCCTATGTATCCACATAAGAAAAAGTCGGCTTTAGTTAAAAAAGAAATGCGCGTTTTTCAAACCTTAGTCGGCGCAGATTTAGATGCTGATGGTTTGTTTGAACCCGCGTATGCGTTGGCAACTAAACGCGTGGTGGTAAAGCGTCCTGATTATGCTGAATTCCTTGCTCAAGCAAAGCCATCAATGGCGATTGAAACCAAAAAAAACCGATTTGATATTTATGTAAAAGCGGCAATGAAAGGCTAAGTGATTGTTGCAAATAAATAGTTACAAATAGGATGATATTAATCTGAATGCTGCGCTGGTATTACGAATCATTATCGTTTAATGTTGATAAAAAGGTTCGTTGTTGGCTAGAGGAGCATTCATGGCTAAGACCTTGTGTAAATATCGCCGAGCAGAAATTGCTGATCAGTTTGCGACGATTAGTAAGATTGTCAGCGAGCCAAATTTCATGTGTTCAAGTTGTACGCGAGTTGCGAGTGACAAAGAGTATTTGTGTAAGCCAAGTCGATTAACTAATGCGGTTAAGGCTGCTCCTCGCGTCGCGAAATTATCGATCCCGCCAGCACCTCAGCCAATGATGGCGATGAAACAACCGAATGTTCATAATTTGCCAGCCCCTACTGCTGTGGGGCAAAGCCATATCGAAATGGTTGCGGTGGTCGAAGAAGAAGCATTAGCGCCTGATAGCTTAAAGTTAAAGCAAGCTAAGAAGCTGAAGAAACTGGCTAAAAAGAAAAATAAGCAGTTAAAAAAAGCGGCAAAAACAGTCAAGAAATTTGAAAAGCAATTGAAGAAAGCAAAACTCGCGCTTGGATTGTGATGTCTTTATTCTAAAGTCCTAAATTTGAAAATATATTTTAGGACGGGACACATTAAATAAAAAAGCCTCCAAATGAAGTGACCCCATAAAGTTGGACATTTCGGTTAAGCGGCTTGTAAGGCCTGA
>NZ_JADQAQ010000107.1 GCF_022129445.1 Photobacterium sp. Ph5 | reverse complement strand
ATTAAATACACTTGGATTTTTACACATCTATAGGATCGTTCAACTGATCATTTTTTTCTTAACTGATCGGCATTAACGTGATTGCGTGGGTTTTTTTATATCTCAAGATTAATCGTTGGCGGCTAAATGCTGGTGGACGTATTGGCGAATATAAGGGACGACATCAGCCTCAAACCATGGATTCTTTTTAAGCCAAATTGCATTGCGAGGTGATGGATGAGGCAACGGAATATAACGTGGTGCCCATTGCTGCCAGTGTTGTACGGTTTCTGTGAGCGTTTTTGGCTTATTGGGTAAGTAATAGTTTTGTGCATATTGCCCGATCAGTAAGGTCATTCCTATATTCGGCATGAGATCGAGTACAGACTGATGCCATTGCGGTGCGCACTCTGGACGAGGTGGTAAATCTCCTGTTTTGCCTTTTCCTGGATAACACAATCCCATCGGCATGATGGCAATGTGCTCTGGGTTATAAAAGGTGTCTTTATCCAGTTCTAGCCACTGGCGCAGGCGATCACCGCTAGGATCATTAAATGGGATCCCTGTTTGGTGAACTTTTAATCCCGGTGCTTGCCCGATAAGCAATAGCTTGGCATTTGGGCTAAATTGAATCACTGGGCGCGGCTCAAGGTGATCTTTGCAGATCTCGCAGCGTTTAATGAGATCACGTAAGTTATCAAATTGTGTCATTTAAATATCACCATTCAAAAATAGTTGCATTTTTAATATCCGTCTTTGAAATCAATAAGATAATCTAGCTTTTGTTGCCGGTGGAAGCGCTGGTAATTGGTTTTAAATATCTCAACGACCTGCTCTGGAAAGCTTTCTGCAGCAATATGTGGCGTGATGCTGATCTTTGGATGATGCCAAAACAGATGATCTTCAGGGAGCGGTTCTTGTTTGAATACATCCAAATAGGCATGAGCTAAGTGATTAGCATCAAGCGCTTTGATGAGATCGTTTTCAATTACCGTATTTCCGCGACCGACATTGAAAAAGAGCGCTTGATGGCACCCAGACCAGATGTTGCTGCTGAAAAGATCGCAGGTTTGCGTGGTAGCAGGCAAGGTTGAGACAATGATATCGGCATTTGTCAGTGCGTCACGTAGCTGCGTTATTGGGTAAATGGTTTGAAATGCATTAGAAGGGCTTTTACCACTTCGATTAACCCCGATTACGCGGCAGTTAAAGGCACTAGCGATAGTTGCTAAGGTGCAACCGATACTGCCTGTACCTATGATTGCCATGGTTTTTGCGCTTAATGACTGGTATGGGATGGGTTGCCATTGCGTTTGTTGTTGTTGCTGCTGGTATTGTGGAAAATGGCGATAGTGGTTAAGGCATTGTCCAATCACATATTCCCCAATTAAGTGGCCAAAACAGCCTTTAATGTTGGTGAGCAAATAATCTTGGCGTAAGTTTGGTTGGATTAAGGCGTCAATACCTGCAAATGTCGATTGTAACCATTTTAATTGGGTGAATTGATGGAGCTTGTTTGCGATCAAAGGAGGATCCGCTAGAATTACGCTAGCTTGCGAAGGATCCTCGGTTAAGCAAAGATCCGATAACTGGGCTTGTGCCAATAATTCGGTATAACGTTGTTGTTGCTTAGATATTACTGAAACTTTGATCATGCTTTTCCTTTTGCCTTATCCGTTTATCAAGTAAACTTCACCCCAAATCACTACTGTAGATTATCCCATGCTAAAAAATCCGATCCAGTTACGTTTAGAAAAATTAGAACCATGGCAGCACCTGACTTTTATGGTGTCTTTGTGTGAACGCATGTACCCAAACTACGTGTTTTTCTGTGCAGAAACGGAGTTTGCGGATTCACATAAATATCGAGTGATCCTAGACAGTATTTGGGAAATTCTGACGGTTAAAAACGCCAAAATTAACTTCGAGAATCAGTTAGAAAAATTAGAAGATATGGTGCCAAGCGAAGATGAGTTTGATATCTACGCGGTAAGCCCTGCGATTGATGCATGTGTGGCATTGGCGGATCTTCTTCATGCGATGTTGGATCGTGATCTTATGATGGAAACAGTGATCAAGCTAAGTGCTTTATCGGCAGAAACGGTTGCTAATCTTGAGTATGCACAAACAGGTATTGAAATCACCAACGATAATCAGAAAGAGAATGAAGCGGTATGTGTGGAATGGGATACCCAGTGGGCGATTTTCCGTGCATTAAAAGAAGCGGAAACACGTGATATCGAATTGATTAAAGATCTTCGTGCTGAGTTGCGCGATGAGCCTGTCAGTAATATCGGTATTGAGCTTTAAAAGCTAATATCGTAATGACAGAAAAAAAGAGCCTAAGGGCTCTTAATTATATGGTCCGCCCCATCCTAAGCCGTTAGGCTTAGGGTAGGCTTTCAA
>NZ_JADQAQ010000009.1:2997-106116 GCF_022129445.1 Photobacterium sp. Ph5 | reverse complement strand
TTGAAGTATAGGAGATAATTTAACAGTGGCTGTTAAATAGTGGTAATCAGGTTTTGTTTTATGTTCTCTCTGTAGAGGGAAGTAATAAAGTTATCTCTTTAGAAAAAACGAAGCATGGTTATCAGTTTCCAGATGTTAATGAAAATAAATACTCGTATATTGTTCCATTGTATGCATTGCTTAAAAATCATGAAAATAATCATAAAAATAATAATATTAACAAAGATTTCAAACGAAACTGTATAGTTAAAAAAATAGATAATAGTTGTAATCTATTTCTTTTTGCTAATGTTGAAGTTTATGATAATGAGATTAAAAGTGAATTGTTGATGAACTTCTTTGACGATGCAAGAGAGTTACAAGGTGATGATAGTATTGATAAATTATTTTCATCAGATTTTCTTAGTCATAATAAAGCATCTTATTTATCTAATTTGTTAACCTTGAATCCAATGTTATCTATTGAGTTAAGTAATAGTATTATTTTTTATTTTGGATACATGAGTTCAGAAGGAATAAAAATATCAAAAATAGTTAAATTCAAGAAAGAAAATAACAATATTTATATTACTGATAGCAATAGATTTAATCTAGTTGATTCCACTATTTCGGATAGTGATTTCATTTATTCACTTTTAAATAAATGATGATTCAAATATGAATCTTTGAAAGTAAGACAAGAAAATCATCACATAAGATATGTCGTTATGCCTGTTCTGATTTATGAGGATAACGATCGTATTATCTGATGATTTTCTTAGGGATAAATGTATTCATAACAATGAATATAGAATAAAACTATTTAAGATAATCGAACAAAACGTTACCGTATGAAAGCGTAAAGTCGACGATTTGATGCTTACCCCCAATGACTTTTTTGATAGGTAGTTGAGCTACCGGCGCTAGGGCATGTTCGAATAACTGAAGCGCTGCAGGGCCTGTCCACACGCCTTTAACGTTTACATCTGCCATGTAATATTCAATTAATTGGCAAACGTCAGTGCCTTTCCCTGTTACGCTGGGTATTACCTTTAAAATATAATTAGGTGTGGTTTCGAGTGCTGATTTTGTTGCTGCAATATCACCTTCATAATATTTATACCCCATAGTGCCAATAGCGACTTCGGTTTGATTGTATTTTAATCGCCCAGTGAGGGTGTCAACATCGACATCGAGTGAGGGGAAACCGTATTTTTTAGGAAACCCCCAAACTTCTCTGCCGGCAACAATAGAGGCGACATCATCGACAAACATGAGGTGGCTATAAAGTCCTTTCTTACCATTGTACTCAACTTCAATCACTTGACCTGATTCTTTAAAGCTCCCAAACCCAGCGGAATCTGGCATTTTCATAAATTCAAAATGTACGACATTACTGATCACTTTTAAGGGCTCTGGTACCACTTCTTTTAATAATTCGATGTCAGTTTCATAAGAGATGATCAGATATTCTCTATCTTTAAACTTATACTCAATTGGCGGAGCAGAAGGAGATGTCACTGGCATTGAAAATGTGTTCTTTTTCATTTGTTCAATGTTCATATGTTAGTTCCTTTAAGTCTGATTTTTCGGGGTCAGCTAAAGTGAATATATTGAGTTTATTTTCTGTTTCATTTTTAGCCCAATCCTTACCATCTTGTTTATAGATCTCAATGGTATTGTTATATCCATTATTTCGATGGTTATGATAGTTTTGTTTACTGAAGTTATAATCTTTACTCTCTAGTTCAGATTTTTGTGAGTGGTAAATTAAGTGCACAATATCTAAGCTATTTAGATGGCCTAATTTAATAATTTCTTGAACTTTTGGATCTTTCTTTTCATCTTCAGATAAAAACGTTGTTAAATAAGAAATAGCAGCGCAGAGATCTTTAGATGCAGAATATAAATAGCGTGCTCTTGATGTTCTTGATGCAAACTGAATATCTTTTACTCTCTCGGCTAATGCATTCATATTTGTGGGTAATGCTCCTTTTGCAGGGAATAAATCCACCATAAAACAAAGTACATCTCTACTATCAATCTTACAGCCCAATATACGGTCTAAGGTGGATATAATTGGCGTATTAGAATATAAACCGCCATCAACGTAAAAATGCCCGTCTATTTCAATCGGAGGGAATCCAGGAGGCATTGCGCCACTAGCCATAACATGCTCAACGTTAATTGTTTCAGTAAAGCTATCAAATATTTTAAAATCACCACTTGCTAAGTCGACAGAACATAAACTTAATCTAATATGCTTTTCATTTAAATAATCAAAATCAATCAGTTCATTGAGCGTGTCTTTTAATGGTGAGGTATCATAATAACTGAGCTCTTCTGTTTTATATGAGCTAAACGCACTTGGCCATAATTTGGGATTAAAAAAACCGGGTTGCCCACACCATAAAGCAGATTGAGCCCCAATCCAGTTTTTTATCTGGGTATCAACGTTATAAAATAGATTTGAAAAAGGGACTAAAGTAGTGACTTTTTCCCAAAATGTTTCTAACTGCTTCAATCTATTTTCAGGTTTATTTCCAGCGATGATGGCAGCATTAATTGCGCCTATAGAAATACCGACAATTGAGTTTGGTGAAAATCCTTTTTCTTTTAATGCTTGGTATACACCTAATTGATAAGAGCCAAAAGCTCCACCACCTTGAAAGACATATACAACTTTGCGATTGGTTTTATTTGGCATTAACAATCCTTTCAAAAAGTAAGTTAATATGATTTCCACTGACTTTGAACAGCAGAAATTAAACTTCAAAGTCAGAGGGTTATAAATAAAATATCTGAATTTTTTATTGCATAAACCAACCATGGCTAACAACAAGAGATTGTCCAGTGAGCGCATTAGATTCCCATCCAGCAAAAACAACAGCCGCTTGCGCTATATCTTTCATGGTGGAAAATTGTCCATCAACGGTATTTTTCAACATCACATTTTTAATCACTTCTTCTTCTGTGATGCCTAACTCTTTTGCTTGTTCTGGAATTTGTTTTTTGACTAATGGTGTTTTAACGTAACCAGGGCAAATAACATTTGCTCTAACGTTATATTCAGCACCTTCTTTTGCGACAACTTCACATAAACCAATAAGACCATGTTTAGCTGTAACGTAAGGGGCTTTTAATTTAGATGCTTCTTTACTATGTACCGATCCCATATAAATGATTGAACCGGATCTTTGTTTATACATATGTTCTAGACAAGCTTTGGTCGTTAAAAAAGCGCCATCTAAATGGACGGAAAGTAAATCTTTCCATTGTTGATAAGTTAATTCTTCAACAGAAGCTATATGTTGATATCCTGCATTAGCAACTAAAATATCAATTCTTCCAAAGTTATCAATGACTTTTTTAATGGCATTATTTACTTGCTCTTCATTAGTCACATTCATTTCAACGGCAAGCGCATCTGCTCCTGTTGCTTTTAATTCCCCGATTACTTTTTCTGCAGCATTAATATCTAAATCGGCAACAATAACTTTAGCGCCTTCTTTAGCATATTCAAAAGCAATAGCTCGACCAATTCCACTTGCAGCACCTGTAATAATAGCGACTTTATTTTCTAATTTCATATATAACCCCTTTTATATTGTGTGTTTTTTAAGCGGCGTTATATTTAATATACATAAGAAAAATAAATTAAAAGTGATCAAAAAAGTAATGTAAACTTTCATTAATTAAAATCTTAATAAATATTTTGATTTTTAATGATTTCAACTGATATTAATTACCACTTAGTTATTAATATCTATAATAAATTTTAAAATAATATTTTTTGTTTATATTATCAATAGCGTTATATTTTTTATGTTTATTTTGAAACTTTATTTATAGGACATATATTTCTAGTTGTTAGCGATTGATTATTTAAAAGTAGATTATGTAGTGATGGTGAATATTATTATTTTATTAGACTAACAAACCGCACCAATATAACAACTCGATAGACACTCACCGCAGCCATTACAATCATCATTTAAAATGGGTGTGCTGTTAGCAATCAGGCTAAGTGCTTGTTTCGGGCAATCATCGACACATTCTTGGCAATTATCAAAAATCTTAGCGTTACAGCTTTTACTAAAAGTTGGACGCCAGCCTGTATCTTTGGTGTTTAGAGTATTAAGTGCTTGAGTTGGGCAAGCATTAATACAAGCTTGGCAAAAGGTGCAATGGTTGCAACTGAGATCCATCACAGGCCCATTGTTACCTATGGCTAAGATATTCTGTGGGCAAGCACTCACACATGCCGAACAGTTGTCGCAAAGATGCGTAAATAGACTTTCTTCAACAGCGCCAAGTGGTCTTCCTGCATTTATCTTTCCTGCCTCTGGTGTTTCAACTGATTGTGAAACACCACGAGATAGCGCGCGAAATAAACCACGACGACTGTGGTTTACTTCGCTCTCTTGCTGCATTAAATCGGCGCTATCGTGTCTCATCATTGCGCCTCTTGCCAGTAGTTATGACGTGTCACGATTTCCAATTGTTGCTCTTCACAATAGATGGTTAACCACGCCAGCGTATAAGCAGCAAGTTGTTGGTAAAAATCGGTTTTTGCGTATTGCTGCATGCTTTCTAACATGAAAGGGGCAAATGGCATGAGATGTTGAGTAAATAACTCATTCGCTGCCGCTTTATTATCTTGCTCTAGCAATATTGAAACTAACATCAGCATTAAACCAATGTGATCTTCAGGCTCACGCATTCCGGTATCGCAGGCAAAGCCTTGCTGGCGAGTAAACTCACGGTATTGCAAGGTCGATGAGCCAAACAGGGCATTTTCTTTATCTAAATACGCCGATCCCCAAGGTGGACATGGCATATCACCGCTACCTTGCAGCAAATGGAAGTGATCGGATTCAAGTTCGTCACTGTTAACAGCGTGCGCAAGTGCTGCAATATTTTTTAATAAATCATCATCTTGTACAGCGAAGGCTTGCAGAATAGTGGAGCCGTTGTTTGAGCTTGGTGAGTAGAACAATAAGCCACCAAGAAGACGAAAAAGTGTAGATTCGTAATGCATTATTTCAACTTTATAAATTTTTGGCGGAGCATACCGAGTTAACAAGCGGAAAAAATTGCGCTAAATCAAAAAAATCAGGGTACTGATATATTTATTTATATGATTAAAAATTTGTTAAATATTCTGGATAATTTAAATTTATAAAATTTTGTGACTAACTTCTCAGTTGTGATTTAACGTTGGTGGAATTTTATATTTCAAATACGGTTTATTGATTGAGCGCAATATTTCACCCTCTGCTTTAAGTGTAAAAGGACGCCCAGAAAAAGACCGCGAGCGTCTTTTCGCATTTTTTATGAGTAGTTGTCCTATGAAAAACACACTGAAAGCAATGATTTCCGGTGGTCTCTCAAGACGTGATTTTATGAAAACGTCGAGTGCTGTCGGTGGATTGGCTGCGACTGCCAGCGCCATGACCCTGCCATTTAAATCGAGCCCTGTTGCTGCTGCCACCGAGCAAGCGGTGAACGAAAAAATCGTATGGAGTGCGTGTACCGTAAACTGTGGTAGCCGTTGTCCATTACGTATGCACGTGGTTGATGGTGAAATTAAATGGGTAGAAACCGATAACACAGGTGATGACGAATACGGTAATCACCAAGTGCGCGCGTGTTTACGTGGTCGTTCAATGCGTCGTCGTGTTTATAATCCAGATCGCTTGAAGTACCCAATGAAGCGTGTCGGTAATCGTGGTGAAGGTAAATTCAAACGTATTACTTGGGATGAGGCTTACGATGAAATCGCTAATAACATGAAGCGAATCATCAAAGCTCATGGCAATGAAGCGATCTACCTTAACTACGGTACAGGTACGCTTGGCGGCACCGTGACTAAATCATGGCCGCCAGCGGGATCGCTTGTGGCACGTATGATGAACCTATGTGGCGGTTACTTAAATCACTACGGCGACTACTCAACAGCACAAATCAAAGAAGGCCTTAACTACACCTACGGTGGTTGGGGCGCAGGTAACTCGTTTTCTGATCTAGAAAACACCAAGCTGATTGTTCAGTTCGGTAATAACCCTGCTGAAACCCGCATGTCGGGCGGTGGTTTGATCCATCACTTAATGGAATCAAAAGAGCGCTCAAAAGCGCGCATGATCATGATTGACCCTCGCTACACCGATACAGCTGGTGGCCGTGAAGATGAGTGGATCCCAATTCGTCCAGGTACAGACGCAGCATTTGTAGCGGCAATGGCGTACGTGATGATCAAAGAAGATTTGGTCGATCAGCCATTCTTGGATAAATACTGTGTCGGTTATGATGAGAAAACCCTACCAGCATCAGCCCCTGCAAAGAGTGACTACAAGTCATACATCTTAGGTGAAGGCGCAGATGGTATTGTGAAAACCCCTGAGTGGGCGGCACAAATTACGGGCATTCCAGTTGATACCATTATTAAAACCGCCCGTGAAATTGGCTCAACAAAACCTTGTGCAGTACTGCAAGGCTGGGGCTTACAGCGTACAGCTAATGGTGAAATTGCTTGTCGTGCAATCGCAATGTTGGCACTGCTAACGGGTAACGTGGGCATTAACGGTGGTGGTACTGGTGCGCGTGAATCTGACTACAATATTCCGTTTGTCCGTTTCCCAACCTTAACGAACCCAATTGAAGCGTCGATCCCAATGTTCCTATGGACAGATGCGATTGTACGCGGCACAGAGATGACCGATCTACGTGATGGTGTTCGTGGTGTTAAACAGCTTAAATCACCCATCAAGATGATCTGGAACTACGCCGGTAACTGCTTGATTAACCAGCACTCTGACATCAATAAAACTCACGATATTTTACAAGATGACAAAGCCTGTGAGCTGATTGTGGTGATTGATAACCATATGACGTCATCTGCCAAATATGCCGATATCGTACTGCCGGATCTCACAACCTCAGAGCAATCTGATTTCTGTATGGATACCAAAGCGGCCAACATGCCGTACTTCATTTTTGCTGATAAAGCGATTGAACCCCAATTTGAAGCTAAAGGTATTTACGAGATCTGCGCTGAAATTTCAAAACGTATGGGCGTGGGCGAGCAATTTACTGAAGGTCGCGATCAAGAAGGGTGGCTACGTCACTTGTATGCATTAACCCGTGAGCAAGATCCATCACTGCCTGATTTTGAAACCATGCGTAAGCTAGGTATCTACAAGCGCCGCGATCCAAACGGTCACTTTGTTGCTTACAAAGACTTCCGAGAAAATCCAGAGAAGAACCCACTAACCACACCATCGGGCAAGATTGAGATCTACTCAGAGCGTTTAGCACACCTTGCGGCAACGTGGGAGCTACAAGACGATGAAGTGATCCACCCATTGCCGATTTATGTATCGACGTTTGATGGCTGGGACTCAAAGAAACGTGAGCAATTCCCATTGCAGCTAACAGGTTTCCACTACAAAGCCCGTTGTCACTCAACCTACGGTAACGTCGATGTGATCAAAGAAGCGGCACGTCAAGAAATGTGGATTAACCCGATTGATGCCCAGCAACGTGGTATCGAAAACGGTGATTTGATCCGTATTTTCAACGATCGTGGTGAAACTCAAATTCCAGCTAAAGTGACACCGCGTATCCTGCCAGGTGTGGTCGCGTTAGGTGAAGGCGCATGGTACGCCCCGGATAAACGCAAAGTCGATAAAGGTGGCTGTATCAACGTATTAACCTCACAGCGTCCAAGTCCGCTGGCGAAAGGTAACCCACAGCACACTAACTTAGTGGAAGTTCAACTGGTGAAAAAGGCATAAGGTTAAAGCATGAAACAATACGGCTTTTATATTGATTCAAGTAAGTGCACCGGTTGTAAAACGTGTCAGCTTTCTTGTAAAGACAACAAAGACTTAGATGTGGGTGTTAACTTCCGTCGTGTGTATGAATACGCAGGTGGTAACTGGGTAGAAGATAACGGCACTTGGCGTCAAGATGTGTTCTCTTACTACGTATCTATAGCGTGTAACCACTGTACTAAACCTGCTTGTACCAAGGTGTGTCCAAGTGGCGCAATGCATAAGCGTAAAGAAGATGGTTTTGTGGTGGTGGATACTGAAAAATGCATCGGTTGTCAGTACTGCGGTATGGCATGTCCTTACGGCGCACCACAATACAACGCTGAAAAAGGTCACATGACTAAGTGTGATGGTTGCTACGAGCGTGTAGGTCAAGGGCTACAACCTATTTGTGTGGATTCTTGTCCGCTACGTGCGTTGGAGTTTGGCCCTATTGCTGAGCTACGTGCTAAATACGGCAGCCATGCGGAAGTCGCACCGCTACCAAAAGCATCACTGACTCAACCAAACATCATCATTAAACCGAACCGCCATGCGCGCCCATGTGGAGATACCACAGGTCACTTGGCAAACCCGAAGGAAGTGTAATATGGCATGGCATGAATGGCCGCTTATCGTCTTTACGGTATTGGCACAAACATCGGTAGGTGCATTTTTAGTGTTAGCCACCATGATGTTAACAAAACAGCTGTCACTGGCAGCGGAAAAGCGTCTGCATCAAGCGATGTTCTGTTTATGGGCAATCATGGGTATGGGCTTTTTAGCTTCTATCATGCACCTTGGTAGCCCACTGCGTGCAATGAATGCGTTGAACATGTTGGGTAGCTCTTGGCTATCAAATGAAATTGCAACGGGCAGTGCGTTCTTTGCTTTAGGTGGCATGTTCTGGTTATTGTCAGTATTAAAGTTTGGCAGTGTGGCAATTCGCAAAGCCTTTATGGTGGGCGCAATGCTGGTGGGTGTTGCCTTTATGTATGCTATGACTATGGTTTACATGATCGATACCGTACCGACATGGTACACACCACTCACACCTGCGGCATTTATGATCACCATGCTGATCAGCGGTACGGCATTAGCACAACTATTGTTATCAGTAGCAAAACATGACAGCACAGTGGCGAATAAGCTGTTACCTATCATGGGGCTGGTTGGCATGTTCGCCGTCGTGATGGTTGTGATGTTGCTTTCATCGCACCTTGCAAGCATTGAAACCAGCGTGACGACCGCATTAGCCGTTGTACCTGAGCACACAAGCTTACAGCTAACCCGTATCGTTTTAACGGTAGCAGCTATGGTGTTGTGGTTATTGCCTGTGGTTCAGCGTAAGAAAGTGACAGTGCTTCCGATGGCAATGGCATTTACTATGATTGTAGTAGCAGAGCTAATCGGTCGTGGCATGTTCTACGGCATGCACTTAAGCGCAGGTATGTAAGGCTCCGAAATCATAAGAGCATATAAGCTTAAGTGATAAGCTGAAAACACAATGGATAGGGGCGTGAGTTTCTATCCATTTTTATTTTGGGTCATAGGAAAGTGCCATGTTGTTATGAGTTATGAGTTATGAGTTATGGCTTATGGCTGTCAATCAATTCATCGTTCTTATAACGTAATCGACCAATTTGTTCGCCTTGCTTATTGTATATTTTTACCACCCCATTTTTTTTGCCATCAACATAATATTCTTCAACCCTTAACTGCCCATTTCTAAAGTAGCTTTTCGCTACACCATTGAGTTTACCTCTACGGTAATTTTCTTCAAACTCCAGCGTACCATCATCATAGTAGCCTTTTAAATTTCCTCGAGGTTTTCCATTAACATAGTTCTCTTCAAGTTTGATCCCACCATGTTCGTAGTAAGCTTTTAACAGACCATGTGTTTGCCCATTAAGATAGTTTTCTTCGTATTTTAATGCGCCACTTTTATAATAAATTTTGCTGGGTCCTTGTGGGTAGCCGTTACGAAAATAGCCAACAAGCTGAAGTGCCCCATTCTCGTAATAGCTTTTTACCATCCCCTCAGGTTTACCATTTTTAAAATAGCCTTCAGTTCTTAACACGCCATTTTTGTAAAAGCCTTTTCGTAGCCCTTCGAGCTTACCGTTCACATAGTTATCTAGGCTTCTTAGTTCGCCGGTGGGGTAGTATGTTTTGTGAATAGCTGCGGATACTAAAGGCGTGAACAGCAGCATGAATATGGCTATTAATGTTGTTATTCTCATAGCACTACTCCACATCGAACTTAGAGTTATAACGTGAGTATATGCTTAACGTTAGCGAAAGAGATGATAATTAATGAGAGTCAATGATAGAAATGTCGATGTGTAACGTTTCACTTTAATTTTCAGCATGATAAAGCTGACGATTAAAATGTAAGTGAGATAAATATGAAGTAAAAGTGATAATTTATTCGGATTACAAAATATAATCCTTAATTGGTGTTTTTCTCGTTTTAAATTAATTTTATCTACTTATAATTCCTCACATAGAAGCAATGGTTAAGCTTATAAAATAAGGCTTAATACTGATTTTTAACTAAAACGATACTTAACTTCCTGAGGAATTAACCATGTCTACAATCATGAATAAAATTATCAAACTATACGTGCCTGTATTTTCTCCAATGTATAAAAGCAACAACATGGTGAAGTAATTTGATAGGACGATTAGTAAATAACAATCCTTAAAGGGCTTTGAATGTTAATTTCAAAGCCCTTTTTATATAGCTCGCAATTATCGAGTTAGTAAACTATATAAATGTGGTTTCCGTGACTTGATATAATCAGTTCCTTTACCGCGCTATCGTTGAAAATTGTTAGTCCCTCAGCACATACCATTTTCAAATGCTTTTTAAAGGCATATCCGACATATTTATTACAAGTAACCTGCTTTAAAACACTGTTACCATTGCGTGAATGGCTAAAGTTATGTCTATTTGTAACAGATGTTTATTTTTAAATAGCATTAAAAATTATATATTCATCGCTATTGGTTATTTTAATCCTGTGGATTTCATCTTCACAGCGTCAAAAAAGTAGCGCTTGTTATCAAAAAATAGGTTTTTTCTGAAAGCAGATCTAAATTTTGAACGCTGTTCTATATTGGTCTCGCCAAATAAATAACAAGTAAATGTCATAAATTTGAACTCAGGTATTAGCATTTGTTCAGGTGATGATAATTTTCTGTTACATCTCGTCACTTTGGATTTTTATAAGCTTCGTTATGCTTTGTGCATCTTAGGCATTTTCTAATTAAAACATGTCTATCTAAATGTAATTTGATGAGTAAAAAATGAAAAAAACATCTCTATTTGCATTAAGTGCCATTGCACTGTCTTGCTCAATTAGCTTCACCGCTCACGCTGGCGATAAAATGGTTAACCCAGAAGGTGGCGTTGTTGTTGGTTACTGGCATAACTGGGCTGATGGCCAAGGTTATAAAATGGGTAACGCACCAGCAATGACACTAAAAGACATTAACCCAATGTATAACGTGGTTGATGTTTCTTTCATGAAAGTTTACGACGTTGCTGAAGGCCGTATTCCTACTTTCCATTTAGATCCTGAAACGGGGTTAACTGAACAACAATTTATTGACCAAATTAAAGAGCTTAACGATCAAGGTCGCTCTGTGCTTATCGCACTAGGTGGTGCTGATGCGCACGTTGAAATGAAAACAGGCGACGAGCAAGCATTTGCTAATGAAATCATTCGTCTAACGGATCTATATGGTTTCGATGGTCTAGATATCGACCTAGAACAAGCAGCGATTGATGCGGCTGATAACCAAACGGTTATTCCAGCAGCCCTACGTATGGTTAAAGATCACTACCGTGCCCAAGGTAAAAACTTCCTAATTACCATGGCACCAGAATTCCCATACCTAACGGCATCAGGTAAATACATTCCTTACATCACAGGTCTTGAAGGTTACTACGACTGGATCAACCCACAGTTCTACAACCAAGGTGGTGACGGCGTTTACGTTGAAGGCATTGGCTGGATTGCACAAAGTAAAGATGAGCTAAAAGAAGAGTTCATCTACTACATGTCTGATTCTTTGATCAACGGTACTCGTGGTTTCACTAAGATCCCACACGACAAACTTGTATTTGGTATTCCAACCAATATTGATGCCGCAGCAACAGGTTACGTGCAAGACCCACAAGACTTGTTTGATGCATTCAAACGCCTTGAAGCGCAATCTCAGCCACTACGTGGTGTGATGACATGGTCTATCAACTGGGATATCGGTACTAACAAAGCAGGTCAAGCGTACAACAGCAGCTTCATTAACACTTACGGCCCATTCATTCACAGCCAAGTGCCACCTGTTGTTCAACCGGGTAAACCTGTGATCATTGGCTTAACCGATGTGCGTGTTCAACACCGTTCTAACTTTGATGCAATGGCTGGCGTAACAGCAACCGATAAAGAAGACGGCACACTAACATCGGCTATTAACGTGTCAGGCTCTGTAGATACACAGCGTGTAGGCGAGTATGTACTAACTTACTCAGTATCCGATTCAGACAACAATGAAACGGTATCACCACGTAAAGTAACCGTATTTAGCGCATTACCAACTTTATCTGGTGTAGCAAATGCAGTAGTGAAAATTGGTGAAAACTTTGATGTAATGTCAGGCGTATCAGCATCGGATGCAGAAGATGGCGATCTAACTGCAAACATCACGGTATCTGGCACAGTAAACACTGCCGTTGCTGGTCAATACGCGCTTGTTTACTCAATCACAGACAGCGCCAACCAAACTGTAACCGTGAAGCGTACTGTGATAGTTAATGATGGCTCTATCGTGTGTACTAATCCGTGGAAATCAGATGTTGTTTACGTTGAAGGTGATGTTGTCAGCCATAACGGTAAAGATTGGCTAGCTGGTTGGTATACGAAAGGCGAAGAACCAGGCACAACGGGTGAATGGGGCGTTTGGCGAGAAGCAGGCGATAGCGACTGTGGCGGCGTTGTCCCACCACAACCAGAAGCGGATTTCACGGCATCTCTATCTGGCGTAAACAGCAGCTACAAGATCACTAACGGCACAGCGACATTGAACCTGTCTTACACAGCGAACAAAGCAAGCTCTGTACAGATTGATGTGATTGACGCAATGGGTTACCCAGTTAACGGCGGTAACTTCACTGCAGATTTTGCAGGTAACAGTGCAATCAAACTGGTACTGGATAACGTAGCAGAAGGTAAACACTCACTACGCATGATCGCACAGTCAAAAGGTGAACAAGTGGAATCTCGTCACCACTTCACACTAGAAGAGCAAGGTACGGTTGAGCCACCAGTAACCGACGTTCCAGCTTATGAAGCAGGTAAAACCTATCAAGCGGGCGACCAAGTTTTAGGTACAGACGGTAACGTATACCAATGTAAACCATGGCCTTACACTGGCTGGTGTGCAAGTGCTTCATACGCACCGGGTTCAAGCCAATACTGGGCTGATGCATGGGATAAGCTATAAGTTTACCAATAGCTAAATAAACGAAAGCCAGCATGTTAAGTGCTGGCTTTTTTGTGAGGTTTGTCGTGCTTAATTGCTAAAGCTTATTTGATGTCTGCTTTTTTATGTGTCAGTGCCCATAGGTGAAGCATATCGGTTGCGATCGTTGCTGCTGCCAGTGATGTCATATCAGCATGGTCGTAGGAAGGTGCCACTTCTACCACATCCATACCAACAAGATTAATACCAGCTAAAGCACGAATTACTTTGAGCGCTTTGTCTGATGTCATACCACCACATACAGGCGTCCCTGTTCCTGGTGCAAAGGCAGGATCAAGGCAATCAATATCAAAGGTTAAGTAAACAGGCATATCACCGACTTTTTCTTTGATAGTCGAGACGATTTGCTCTACTGACCAATCATTTGCTTGGCCTGCATCTATTACGTTAAAGCCAAGTTTATGGCTGTGCTCAGTACGAATACCAATTTGCACGGAATGATGAGGATCAATTAAGCCTTCTTTTGGCGCATGGTAGAACATAGTGCCGTGATCAAACTTACTGCCTTGATCATAAGTATCGGTATGTGCGTCAAAGTGGATCAATGCCATTTTGCCGAACTGTTTCGCGTGTGCACGTAGTAGTGGTAGTGTCACAAAGTGATCACCGCCAAAACTTAGCATCGCTTTACCTTGCTCTAATAGGCCTGTAGCGTGAGCTTCTAGACGTTCACACATTTGTGCGGCATCACCACAATCAAACACCAGATCGCCACAGTCAGCAACCTTGATTGTTTTAAATAAGTTAAATGTCCACGGCCAGCGTTTACCTTCCCAAGCGAGGTTAGTAGATATTTGACGAATTGCGCCTGGACCCATACGACTCCCCGAACGACCTGTTGTTGCCATATCAAATGGCACACCAGTGATCACCACATCAGCATCTGACTCCATTGGAGAGAAGTTTAGTGGTTGACGTAAAAAACCAAACGCATTGGCGTAAAGTGAGTAATCTGGGTAGTTAGCTAGTGTTGCCATGGTTTTCTCCTAACAACAATATTGGGCAAAGCCCTGAAAGACGTCCTATCGCACCATTAAGCACTAAGGTTGCGATAGGAAACTTATTAGTTAGTTTTAAATTGCACGAACATCTTCGAGATAGGTATAACCTTCCAGACCTTCAGCAAGCTCTTGTAAAATGGCATCACGCTCGTGAGCGGCAAGGTGTTCCTCTGCCATTGTTTGGTATTGGCGTAAAAATTCTTGCGAGTCTAAATGTACATAACGCAATACATCACCGACACTGTCACCACGATCAATTTTTTCTATGTCATAACCACCATCAGTGCGAGTTCGAACAACCGCGGTATCGGTATCCCCAAACAAGTTATGCATATCGCCTAAAATTTCTTGATAAGCGCCAACCATAAAGAAACCAATACGGTAAGGTTCTTCTGCTGACCATGTTGGAACCGGTAGTGTGGTTTCAATACCTTGGCTTTCAACATATTGATCAATAGCACCATCAGAATCACAGGTAATGTCTAAAATAATGGCGCGACGCTCAGGCGCTTTATCCAAGTTGCTTAATGGCAAAATAGGAAATATTTGATCAATTCCCCATGCATCAGGCAACGATTGGAACAAAGAAAAGTTAACAAAGAACTTATCTGCTAAGCGCTCATGTAGCTCATCTAAAATCGGGCGGTGTGCTCGGTTTTTATCTGATAGCTTTCTTTCTAATTCATAGCATAAGCGCAAACTGACTTGCTCAGCCCATGCACGATCAATAAAGCTAATCATCCCAACCCCAAATAGAGCATGAACTTCAGCTAAATCACTTTGATTATCATGGTAGATCTCAACCAGTGAACGTTGTTCTGCGTGTTGAGAAAGCTCTTTCCATGACATCCACATATTGTGTAGCACTTGTGGCGCATCATAGAGAGGAGCAGAAATATTCTCTGGCTTATAGCTTTCTATACCCACGACATCAGTAATTAATACGGCATGATGTGCCGTTAAGTTACGCCCTGATTCTGAAATAATGCGAGGCATAGCGATATCGTATTCAGTACAAATGTCACCTAATACATAAACAATGTTGTTTGCATATTCATTAATACTGTAGTTCATTGAACAACTGTTTTGACAACGTGTACCTTCGTAGTCCACTGCTAAACCACCACCGACATCTACCGTTGTAATACCAGCCCCGATTTTTTTTAATTCTGCGTACACACGACCCGCTTCACCCACACCGCTTCGTACATCTCGGATGTTGGCAATTTGCGATCCTAAGTGGAAGTGCAATAATTGCAGACAATCTAGCATATTGCGCTGGCGCAGTTCATCTACCACAGTTAAAACCTGAGATGCCGATAATCCAAACTTAGACTTCTCACCACCACTGGCTTGCCACTTTCCTTTACCTTGTGACGCTAAGCGTGCTCGCAAACCAAGACGTGGAGTAACACCCAGTTCTTTTGCTTGTTCTAAGATAATGCGTAGTTCTGATAGTTTTTCTAGGACGATATACACTTCGTGTCCTAGCTTTTCACCAATGAGTGCAAGGCGAATGTATTCTTTATCTTTATAGCCATTGCAGACAATCACTGAGCTTGCTTCTTGTGCCATAGCCAGTACAGCCATGAGCTCTGGTTTACTGCCCGCTTCTAAACCTAACTGACGCTGTTGTTTAGCGTATTGGCTTTTTAGAATTTCGCTAACGACTTCTTGCTGTTGATTTACTTTGATTGGATAAACTGCAAGATAGTCTCCCGTGTAGCCATAGTTATTAATCGCTTGGTTAAACACACTGCATAAACTATCTACGCGATGATGCATCACTTCTGGAAAACGGACCAATACAGGTAATGAAGCGCCCGCAGCAATGAGTTCATCAGCCAGTTGCGATAAGCCAATTGTATTGTCGGGAGCTAGCAGGTTAGGGCGAGCAACAACGGAGCCATCTTGTGCAATATCAAAATAATTTTGGCTCCAGTAAGGCGTGTTATAAACGTCACGTGCGTTATTAATGGTCCACTCACTCATAGTCTTAATCCTTGTAAAGAACACTGCTGTTTTTTAAGGCGAATTAAAGCCCCACATAACTGCAGTAAATATCATATAAAATAGAAGGTTATGGCTACTGACATGATGAAAGTCAGGCGGTAAAGGTTGCGGTAACAAAAAGGCAAGCTATACCTAACAGCGCTACGTTTAATTACACGTAACTGGGACTATCCGAGTTCGTTTCATCATTATTAATGAACATACGTGTCGAACGTCTAGATTGGGTTGGTCTGATGCTGTTGGCTGCGTTGTCGCATACTGTATTCAGGCGCGAGAAGGCCTGTAGGTATAGTGCTGCGAATAATTTCATTGTCATTTCCGAACAGGTCGTGCTGCTACTAGCACGGTATGACATAACGTAAAGAAAGGAATTCCAATCTCAGTCTACACCTCAAACCGAAAAAAGGGTGCTGGGCGATTAGACAATTGAATGAGGTTAACTGCAATCAAAAAAGATTTATCGTTATGATGAGAAAGATTAGCCATTCTGCTTTATAGCGACTTTAATTGAAAAGGATAATCTAGTGCGATAAAAAACGCTGATTTTTATTTTGGTGGTATAGGCAGTATAATGCTTAAAGTTTGTTGAATGAACATTTCATATGGACTGTTTGTGGTCATTATCGTAGATGATTTACGGTTGATGGCTACTTATATCAATTGTGTAAAACGGAGAAGGCTAAAGTCAGCATTAACTGTTTTACAATTAACATTATATTTTTAGTTTGTGTATTTAAGAGTAACTAGCTCTTAATGGAAGGAGTAGTAACCTGTGGCAGGTGCAAGTTTATTAACTTTGTTAGATGATATCGCGACCGTATTAGACGATGTTGCTGTGATGACAAAAGTAGCAGCACGAAAAACAGCGGGCGTTTTAGGCGATGATTTAGCACTGAATGCCCAACAGGTAACGGGTGTACGTGCTGAACGCGAAATTCCTGTTGTATGGGGAGTCGCAAAAGGCTCGTTTAAAAATAAGCTTATATTAGTTCCCGCTGCGTTATTGATTAGCGTAATAGCCCCTTGGTTGATTCAGCCTATGCTGTTATTAGGCGGTTTATTCTTATGCTTTGAAGGTGTAGAAAAAATCGTTGAAAAGTTATTTCATTCTAACGCGAATACTGAAGATAAAGTTGATGTGTTAGCGCAAAGTGATGTCGATATTGCGGAATATGAAAAAGAGAAAATAAAAGGAGCAATACGTACTGATTTTGTTCTTTCTGCTGAAATTATCGTGATTTCTCTAGGGGTTGTGCAAGATCACCCATTTTTAACTCAAGCAATCGTGGTCAGTGTTATTGCTGCGGTGATGACTGCTGGTGTTTATGGCTTAGTTGCAGGTATTGTGAAACTCGATGATGCAGGGCTATATCTTGTAAATCATAGTGAACAAGCAAGCTTGAAACACCGCTTTGGTTCTCTATTAGTGAACATGGCGCCTTATCTTATGAAGGTTCTGGCTTTTGTTGGCACAATTGCGATGTTTCTTGTTGGAGGTGGTATCGTCGTACATACATTACCGCATTCTCATGAGATCATTGAGCAGGTTGTACAAGCTGTAAATTTCCCAGGTTCAGCATCTATTCTTCCTCCCTTCATCAATGGTGTCGTGGGAGTGATTGCGGGCGCAGTTGTTGTTGCAGTAGTGACTTTAATTCATAAAATTTGCGGTAAGAAAGCGCATTAAATTAAGTATATTTACTTTTTGAAGAGAAAGTTAGTGTGAAAGGCTGACTTTTTCTTCTGCTAAAAAGCTGTAACATGTTGTTTTAATAGTCCGTTCAGTGTGAATACAGGATTTGTAAGCAAAATGTTAATTTAACGTCCAAACTTATATCGTTGTAATAGCAGATTGCTTTATTGACGGAGGTTACATTGAAAAAGTATACAGTAGCATCTTTATGTCTAGTAGCAGCACTTGGTGTATCCGGTTGTGCGCAAAACCCATATGGTAATGCTTATGATGTCGGTGAGGCACGCACAGTACAAAATGTATTAACCGGTACAATTACCAAATTAGATGCCGTTACAATGAGCGGTGGTGGTGAAAGTACTATTGGTACTATTGCTGGTGGTGCCATTGGTGCCATTCTTGGTTCGAAAGTCGGTGGTGGTAGTGGTTCTGATATTGCAGCAATTGGCGGTGGTTTAGCCGGTGCCGCTTTAGGTAATAAAGCGGGTGATGCGGTTAGTAAACGTAATGGTGTTAATATCGTGATTAAACTCGATAGTGGAAGAACGATTGCTGTTGTTCAAGAAGTTGATCCAAATATGATTTTTCGTGTAGGTCAGCGTGTTGATATTTACCAGCAGGGTAGCACAACGCGAGTTGTACCCGGCAACTAATCACTGAGAACTAAATATCTATAAATTAGAAAGGCAGCCAACCAGGCTGCCTTTTTTATATATTGAATAATATTAATTGAATAAAGATTTAATAAGACTCAATCATTATTCTATTTTTATTTTTGTGACTAATTATTGCTTTTAGTTTTAACTAATTGTGACTATTTATTGATTATCATACAATTGTAAATAAATTTAACACGATAATATATTCGCTATATTAATGTTTTTCTTCATTTATATTGGCACTATTTATATTGATATCTGTTAATGTAACAAAAAAAATGGTTTTAATTAATTTTTTCTTATTCTGTTAATATTAATATTATTAGAGTACTGTTTTTATTTATCGATATTTACAGGTTTTTATCTTGTTTTGTTGTTGTTTGTTGTTATTTTTGCCTGGTCTTATCAGTTAAATCTTCCGTAATCATAATATTTGTTTTAATGGTTAAAAATACAGCAAATAATTAAATTGTAAGTAAATATTTCAAAGGGTAGGCTTTCGAACACTTTAAAAAATTTAATTCGTAAGTATTTAACCTATGAGTAACAGTAAATTAGACGAAACGTATAAGCGTCTACGTTGGCAAATTATTATTACTACTTTCCTGACGTATACAGTAATGTATATCTCTCGCAAAGCATTTGCTGCTGCCGCGCCATTATTAATGACCGATCTGGGAATGACAACGGTTCAATTTGGCTTAGCATCCTCTATTTATTATATTTTATACGGTATTTCCAAATTTAGTTCAGGCCTTCTTGCCGATAAAATTAACCCACGTTTATTCCTTGCACCAGTACTTGTTGTGATTGCCATTATCAACGTTGGTATTGGTATGACAGACAGTGTCACCATGTTGTTGTCGCTATATTGCTTAACTGCTGTTGTACAAGGTTGTGGTTTTCCACCGATTGCAAAAGCGATCAGTCAGTGGTATTCGAAATCTGAGCGTGGCGGTTGGTATTCATTATGGAATACGTCACACAATGTTGGTGGTGCCTTAGCGCCATTAATTGCATCCGCTGTTATCGCTTACACAGGGAATTGGCGTTACGCATTTTACGTTCCTGCTGCTATTACCGCAGTACAAGCCATTATCGCGGCTGTGCTGATGCGTGGTAAGCCTGAAAACTACGGATTACCTAATGTTGGTGTATGGCGTAACGATACTAAGCAACTTGAGATAAACAAACGTTCTGAAGCTGGCTTAACAATGTGGGTCATGTTTAAACGTTATATTCTAACTAATCCTATTATTTGGTTAGCAATTGGTGGTGATCTTTGTATCTATGTTATCCGCACGGTTTCAAGTGACTGGGTCAGTGTTTACTTTGTTGACGTATTGCATTGGGATTTAGTTAAAGCAAACTCTCTGGTGGCATGGTTTGAAGCTGGTGGTATTTTAGGTGGCCTAACATCCGGTATTATTTCTGATAAATTCTTCGGTGCTGATCGCTGGAAAACCATTTTAATTTATTGCTTTGTCTTAATTGGCGGTATGGTGGGTGTAGCATTTACATTGCATATTAACTATATGCTGGTGGCATTGTGCTTCTTTATCATTGGTGCGGGTATTTATGCTCCTCAAATGTTGTTTGCTTTAGGTATTATTGAAGCCTCTCACGCGGATGGCGCAGGTGCAGCAACAGGTTTAAAAGGTGGGGTAACCTATATCGGTGCAGCGCTCGCAGGTGCGCCTATTGCGATGATACAAACAAGCTACTCATGGAATGGAGTATTTGTTCTGCTAGCTGCGATCGCAGTGGTATTGGTGTTATTGACCTGTACGATTATACGGGTCGATCGTAAACGCTTACCGATGTAAATCACGAAGTAAAAATAAAAAATACCCTTAAACTTAGATGTTTAAGGGTATTTTGAAGCAATAATTGGATCGTTCCATTGATCATTTCATTTCTGGCTTAACACCTTGTTGTTAACCATCTAGTTGATTTTTGTTATGACCCTAATAATTATTGAGCATAGTATTTGCTCTCTAGCATATTTTGATACATGTTTTTTGTATTATTTGCCGGGTAACTATATGAACTTGGAGTTATAGATTCTTCCATTTGTATGGTTGGATCATAAGCTCTAAATTCATTCACATCGTTAATGGAGGCTGTCCCCTCTTCATTTACGATGATATCGAAGACATACCACCATTTCTTACTATTATCTTCTTCTGCTCTCTCTGGTGGTGTGTAAATATAACGTTCTTCATTAAGAACTAGTTCAACACGAACTTCATTCTGACTTATTTCACCCAGTCCTGAGAAATGGTTTACAGCGTATTGGTACCTACCTGGTAAAGGAAAATGAGGGAGCGTAATAATTTCTGGACCGAAACTACTCGTATCATCGACATCAAGGTGAAGTGTTGTTACCTTCTCTTCCGTTTCAATGGTTGCTTGTTTATTACGATAGTAAATATGGAACTGATTAATATCTATCATATCGATAGGGCCATATAAGTGGCTATCTAGATCACTAGGATGCTCTTGCCACGTCAATGTAATTGTTGATATTGCTGCATCAAGAACTAAACATCCATTTTCTGATAAGTCGGCATTATCTATTTTATCTGATAGATTGATGACTTCTTCATTGTCTGTGTCAATTTTATGGGTTCTACTTAAAAATTGGTTGGCTGCAGAAATTAATACTTCACTGTCTTTTCTCGCGTTTACAGAAAAGTGTCCATCTATATCGCTAATAGCTGAACTTGTGCCATTATAGTTTTTACCTTCAGTCTTAATTCTTGCATTTGTCAAAGGTACTAAATCCGGAGAAACGACACAGCCTTCAATACTAACGGTATCCATGATGAGGTCTGCATTCCAAGTTGTAAAGTGAGAAACACTTCCGACGTAGAATAGACCATCATCGGATAGCGTTGCTTCTCCTTCTTCAACCCAAATACCTTGTTCATTATCAAAATAGAAAAGAGGGATTATTGTTGGAGGATTTGTACCTGATACTGGAATGCGAATTTCCGCCACTTTCCCATCTGCTAATTGTAATAATTCGCCATTTTCATCGGAAAAAGTTGCTGAAATAGCACCAAAAGACTCAATAGGGATAACTTCACCCTCTGAAGTTTCTGTAATCATTTCTCCAGGCATAAGATCAATATCAATACGAGGATCTATAATAAACACTTCCGTCTGAATATTGTCGTTGACAGGTTGATTATTAGCATTAACGAAACTATTTTCAGGTAATGAAATAATAATTGGCGACTCAGGAACTGAATTATCGATGACTAAATTTTTTATTTCTGTATTTGAAAATGTTTCAATAAGATGTGCTTTGGGTAATAGTACATCAATATTTGATGAGAGTTCTTGGTAATTAATAGAGATTGCACCTTCACTATAATTAGTGCTGTCAGCTGATATTGTTAATGGTGATTCTTGATCTAAATTAATATCGGCCACGGAAAATTTAAATGAACCATCAGCATTCGAAGTCGTTGTAGCTAAGGCTGTATTATTTTGCGATAGCATTAAAGTCCCGTTCTCAATAATATCACCGGTGTGATAGTCTTTTAAAAAACCATTAACAGGATAATAATATTCAGATAGCTTAAACGTTATGGATGCAGGCTGTACGTTATCTTCTAATCCATCGGAGACTTGTATTTGTACTGAGTGGTCTTGAGATGTTACTGCTGTCGATTGAAAACTATACAAACCAGTATTAGAAATAGTAGCATTTTCTGGACCTGTAATAATTTCATAATGTAAATCTGAACCATTATTTTCATCATCAGGATCGGTCACATCGAGTTGAATAGTCAATGTATTATTTGATTCTACTGTTTGATCCGGAACGGCAGTTATTACTGGTACATCGTTTATAGGTGTAATATTTAATGTGAATGATTGGCTTATGGTTTTTTCACCATTAAGATTAACTTTAATAGTAATTTCGCCTGAAGTTAAGACCCCCTCTTTGGGTGTCCATGTTACTAAACCCTCACTAGAAACAATCATACCTTCTGCAAGGTTTTCACCAGTAAACACGATTGAATCAGATTCTAGTTTATTTGTTGTTAACTGGTATGAAAAGGGAATATCTTCCGTTGCAGTTGTAGGTGCTGATGAAGTAATACTAAATTCATTATCGCGAGTATTATCTTTAGCATCATTTGTATTATTGTCCGAATCAGAATTACAACCACTTAATCCAAATCCCATAGATATTGCAAGTAATAAGTAATAATAATTATTTTTTTTCATGATCTTAGCCAATTGAAGAATGAATAATTATTATTATTTAACTTGTTATGCTGGTTCAAATACTGTTGTAGTAATATTTACTTATTGATTAATTTATCAATTTAGTTTATCTACCATAATTTTTTATGATTATATATATATATACTATTTTTATATTTAATAAAAAAATAAAGCACTAGGTTTTAATTTTCTAGTGCTTTTTATTACTATTGTTTTTATTCGAGTTACTTCACAATAATCGTTATCAACGAATCGAGTTAAGCATAAATTCCATAACGGGATCGATATCCGCATCTATCTCTAGTGCTTTTGGTAAGTAATCGGGTTGTTTTAAGATCCCACGCTCGATAAGTTCATCAAGCAGGGGCTTAAATTCAAAGCCAGTTTTACCAATAAATAACGATGTTAGATCTTCATTCTTATATGCCTGAATCGCATCTTTTAGGCCGCGAAGATATAAGAAATCTTTAGTGAAGCCGCCACCACGATAAACACGTGCAGTTACGGTAAAGGCTTCGTCATTACTGATGCCATACTCATGTTTTAAACTATTAAAACAATCGTTAAAGCTATCACCATTGACCATCATCTCTACAGCCACAACACGCAACGCCAATGTTTTTAGGCGATGTAATGGGAAGCTACCTGATAAGTGCTCACAAAGAATCGCAAGGCCTTCTTGTGTATGCGTATTACCTGGTAAACCCAGCTGTAGGATCTTTAATGGTTGACGTTCAGCATTCACAGACGTGACTAAGTGCACACCCAGTTCGTGATGAATTAACGCATCCAAATCACCTTGTGTAAAACGACTGTTTGGGTTCACCTTGATCGTTTTACCACTTACCATTGCTCGTGCGATTAGCTGCTTAGAGGATACGACTTTACAAGGAATATCGTACTCTTTCGCCGCTTCTTTAAATGCTTCTATTGCTTCATTGGCTGTGATTGTTGCAGGTTGCTGCTCTTTGTACTCACAAGCATGAAGAATAAATTTTGCATTAGCAATATCACGCTCATCAGGCTGACCGTAGTAACGTAATGAATTATATAAGAACTCATCAGTACCAATACTACAAAGTAGATCAATACGTACCGCTAATTGGTCAATAACCTTGCGATACATTTTTTGTACGTCAGCATCACGGATACCTTCTACAGGTAGCCGGTAAAGTTGCTCTCGGAACTTGTATGGATCTAAATCAAGTTGACGATAAGTAAACTGTGGCTGATAGCTATGCGGCTTACTTAAAAAGCGTCGTTTTTCTTGCTTAAGGTTAGTTGGGTTGATGTAGCTAAGCGTATTGATACCACGAGCAATACGATATAGCTGACGATCCAGTTTAATCACTTCTTTCGACAAATTCGAAGCAAGCAGATCATTACCGGTTAAACCTTTGGCTTTTGTGCGTTTAGTGATCGTGAAAGCAGCATGTTCCGTAATCACGGTTTTCATGGATTCTTTCAGTTTTTCAATCACTAATGGGTACGCTTCGCCGCCTTCTTCATTCATGAATACTTTTTTAACTTCAATCGGTAAGATTAATGTATTTTTAAAGTTTTCTTTAATGAAAGTAGCTTGGTAACCCAAGCCTTTAAAGACATCATTTTCTAATGCTGTTACTTCAAGGTTGGGTAGTTCAATGCTATTTAACCCTTCAAGCATGACATCAATTTCTTTACGCCAACGACGACAGTTAACCTGTTTAGTACCCACATTGAATGTTGGTGTTTTTTCGTCGATACGTTGGTAGTTATATGAATGGATGTCATATAACAAACATAAGCCGAACTCTTTTTCTAACGTTTCAATTAAACATTTAAGAATACGATAGTAGCGGTTATGTTTTTCATGTGTTATTGCACGCTCTTCTACCGTTAATGGCTCAAGCCATACATTTTTACCCCAAGCATCATCATAGATACAGTTGCTTGGTTCACGGTTAAGATCGTATTCGTAACGTGAATCTTCACCTTGAAGAATGATTGGCAAAGATGAAATAAAATCGCCAGTAAATGGATCTTCTTCAAAGTAGCGCTCTTCTTCTGTCAGCGCACATTTTTCCTTTAACTCGCCACGAAGATTGTGTCCATGATGAATAGCGGTAGCAATATAAGGCTGATATTCGCTAACACGAATCGTCAAGCTACCATCATCAAGTTTTGCTTCAAAGGGAGTTAGGCTGCGGATTTTCTCCAGAACCTCTAACTCAGTAAGCAGCATCTGCAATCACCTTTCGAAAATCATTTTTGCGTGCAATGCCGACTTCTTTCGCCATTACTACGCTCTCAGCAAAATCCAGTACATTACGTTGAAGTTTTACACGGTTCAGGCGGTTGATACGGGTAATACCACCTGGGCTTAATACGTTTACTTCAACCAATTTACCGTTAATTACGTCAAGTCCGACAAAATACAGGCCATCGCGAACAAGCTTAGGACCAATGTGTTTACATAGGTTTAGCTCTTGCTTTGTCAGTACGTGTTTTACTTCACGGCCACCGGCATGAATGTTTGAACGTACATCACCTTCTGCTGGTACACGGCGCATTGCACCGATAGGTTCACCATTAAGCAGTAGAATGCGAACATCACCTTGTTCTGCACCTTCGATGTAATCTTGTAAGATCACATAGTTTTCATCATCACCAATGTAGAAATCAAGTAATGACTTCACGCTTGATTTTGCGCTCTTTTCAACCAAGATAACGCCTTTACCACCGTAACCATTTAGTGGTTTTAGGATCATGCGATCTTGGGTTGATTCGTCTAATACACGCTCTAAGTATTCACGGTTCTTTGATACGTGTGTTGCTGGAATATATTCATGGTTTGGATCGGGTAATGATGCTGTATATAGCTTGTTATTAGCCACACGTAGACCATCAATATCATTAATAATGAAAGTATGCTCACGCACAGAATCTAAGAAATTAAGTGCCATGGTATCTAGTGGTGGGTTAGCACGCATAAAGATAACATCAAAGCCCGCCAACGGTAGTTCAGCTTTGTTAAATTCAGCTTTACGGTAAAAGCTTGGAATATTGTTTGATACATCACCTTTTTTTAATACGTTACAGAATGCAATAGCCATGCTGTCACGCATAGTTAAGTTACTTGGTGTTGTAATAGCAACCGTGTGGCCGCGGCTTGCGGCTTCATGGATCAGACGTAGTGTGGAGTCGTTTTCGGCTTCAACTTTGTCCCACGGATACATAACAAAACAAATTTTCATAGCTCTACCAAGAAAGTGCCTGTTTTACAGGCTATTAAAAAGAAATAAGCCATCGCACAAGAGTGGGATGGCTTCATTGTTACTCGATTAACAGAGGTTAGCCCTCTAAGTGATTAATAGTCTAAATCGCTATCACTACCACTATCGGTATCATCATCGTCGCCGTATGCACCATTGCTGGTACGTTGTGACACGCATAATGTATAACTGCGTGCTTTATGAGTGGTATGGTTCAGGTATTTTAACCAACACTTACCAAATTCAGACATTGCTGCTTGTTGACCTAACACTTCAGCAAGGAACTGAGTTTCAGACTCATCGATTGGCTGCGTAGTCCCTTCGTGTAGAGCACGCATAATACGTCCGTAATTTTCTAAGACGCTGGCCTCACTAATCGTGAAAACCCCCGAGCGATTAAAGCCACGTGGGAAATTTTTATCGTCGTAAAATTTACCTTCACTTCTCATTCATAAAGTCCTTGATGTGATTTGCGGTGATATTTATCCAGACTTGGCGAGTTGTAAATCAAACAATTTTCATTGTATCTATGAATTTTTTTAATCAATTAATGCCCTAAATCATCATATCGTTTAAGATCGAGATTAAGCTCTTGCTAATTAGATATATAATGCTTAAATAGCCCGATAATCACGCAATTTATCCTTCTTATTCTTGAGAATTTCGCAGTGGATACAGAATTACTAAAAACATTTTTAGAAGTAACTAAGACTCGTCACTTTGGCCGTGCTGCTGATAATTTATATTTAACTCAGTCAGCCGTCAGCTTTCGTATTCGACAACTTGAGTCTCAGCTAGGTAACCCGTTGTTTTCTCGTCAACGTGGTAATGTCCATTTAACGGCTGCTGGTGAGCGTTTACAGCCTTATGCTGAAGCTATTTTGCAAACATGGGGACGTGCGAAACAAGATGTTGCATTAACAGATAGTCTCAATACCCAATTAGCTATTGGTGCATCTCCTTTATTTTGGGAGTTTGATGGGATTTCTGATTGGATTAACCATATTTATGCCAGTATGCCAGGGTTAGCATTACGCTTAGAATCTGTAAAACGTGAAGGGATGGCAAAACGCTTGTTTGATAAGAGCATCGATCTCTTTATTACCAGTGAGCCACCTAAAATTGAAAATCTTAATGTACGCAAAGTAAGAGACTATCAATTACAACTTGTTACCAATAAAAGTAATTGTAGTTTGCATGATACCCGTGATATTCCGTTGGTTTTTTTAGATTGGGGCACACGTTTTTCCGTTGAGCACAGCCGTATTGCGGAATTGCAGCGAACACCAATTATGCATACACATTCTGTTAAAATGGCACTTGATTATATTTTAGCGAATGCTGGGGTTGGTTATCTGCCATCACCTGTTGTCGAAAGCGCTAAAAAAGAGGGCTTGCTTCATTTGGTGGAAGACGCGCCAGTTATGGATCAAAGCTTGTATTTAGTATGGCGAGAAGATAATGAAAAAGAGGACTTGATCAACGCTTTAGTTGAAGTTCCATTCAATAATGTGATCGAAAACAATTGATAAGATTTTTTGCAGATGTTCAGTAAAATATCTTGTTGTACAGATAGCGAGTTCCTGAATTAGTCTTAGAAAAAATACGAATTAAGCAATAAATCAAGTGGAAAACAAACAAGGCAGTTGTCACTGATTTTACAAAAAAGCGACGTATTTTTGTCACAATAGAACATTAATATTGCCTGTGTTCTATTTATTAATTACTTACTCTGGATGTAGTTCAGGAATCGCAAATGGCTAAGTTAGACCAAAAGTTTCACAAGGGCAGCAAATCAAAATTCAACTCAGAATTTAATGATGATTTTCAAGATTTGAATCAATCTCGTAACAAAAAGAAACGTCGTATGACACGTTCACGTTTTGAGAGTCCGGAGTACAGCGATTTCGATTATTAATAGCATTTAGTATCGGCAATAAAAAATAGAAAGAAGGCGTATCCTAAGGGTACGCCTTTTTATTTAGCTTATTAATTATGAGAAGAATGGTTATTTTTCTTCGCTTAATGCAGCGTAACGATGAAGTAATTCTGTCAGTACACTGATCCAACCAAATGCGTTGTCAGGCGCATTGGCTAAAATCTTTTCAACTTCAGCACAGTGCTGTTCTAATGTCACGGCTTCTTCTAGCTGGAATGAAATAGCGTAAAAATGCCAAAGAATTAAACGTGTCATACGCTCAACATTTTGCTTAGCGTTATCTGATTCTGAAAATGCTTCTTTGACTTCACCCAAAGCAACCGCTGTCATGCGTAGCATTGCATCAAATTGTGCTGATTTGAGGCGCTCTTCACTATCTACTTCTTCTTGTTCAAAAGTGAATATTTCCTGCATTACATCTTCCGGCACCATGCGGCTGATCACGCGTAAGCTAAATTCTTCAAGCTCATGGCGAGGCATTGTTAATAGGCAGTTTAAAGTATAATCACGTTGCATAGCTATCTCATGGTACCTGTGCCCGATCGGAATTGATCGCTGGCTTTCTTAAAGACGTTATTGTGGATGATTAATAAATAAATTGCGACCCAAAGCATCATGTTGATCATAATAAAATAATGTTTTTTGCCAGTGTTAATGAAAAAATCATACAATATAGAACTGACATACGGATGACATGATCATTGAAAATTACGATTATGTTTATCTTAACTATATTGCTTTCTATATAAGGTAGTAATTTAATAGTCGGTTTATTTTTATCTTATTGTTTAATAATTAAACAGTAGTTAAACCGCTGCTGTTAAATTGGAAAAATGAATGACATCAAATAATCAACAGTCTGATCATAAACAGGATAATACAGCAAAGTCGCAGCCATCATCTGGACGTAAACTGATTAAGCGCAGCTTGCTTACGGTTGCTGTTATTGGCGGTTTAGGTATGGCTTATCTGGGTAATAACTTAAACCAAACCATTAGTGAAAAGTTTGCCGGTCAATTATGGCAGTTACCGTCAGTCGTCTATGCTCGTGAACTTGCACTTCAACCTGGCGCACCAATTAGCTACAACTCGTTAGTTAATGAGTTAAAAGTATTAGGCTATCAAAAAGTATCTGAGCCTGATCAAAGTGGTGAGTACAAAGCAAATGGTTGGTCTGTTGAATTTGTTCGTCGACCATTTAACTTTAAAGAGGGTGCAGAAGGCGCTCGTCATGTTGTTGTGACTTTCAATAGCGAAGGGATCAGCCAAATGAAGGATTTAGACTCGAATAAAGAGCTCGGTTTCCTTCACATGGATCCCCAAATGCTGGGTATGCTAGAAGCGAAAAACGACCAGCAACGAATTTATCTCCCAGAAGATAAAATGCCTAAGCTATTAGTCGAAGGTCTTGTTGATACTGAAGATCGTCATTTCTATGAGCATGATGGTATTTCTTTAGTGGGTATTGCACGTGCGTTTGTCGCTAATATCAAAGCTGGTCACACCGTTCAAGGTGGTAGTACGCTAACACAGCAACTTGCTAAAAATATGTTTTTATCGAGTGAGCGCAGTTTATGGCGTAAATTTAAAGAAGCCTATATGGCAATTATCATCGATTATAAATATGGTAAAGAAGAAGTGCTTGATGCGTACATGAATCAAGTCTATCTAGCCCAATATTCTGGTCGTGGTATTCATGGCTTTGCTTTAGCATCTCGTTATTATTTTGATCGCCCATTATCGGAATTACGCTCTGATCAATTAGCACTATTAATTGGTATGGTAAAGGGTCCGTCTTATTATAATCCGTGGCGTCACCCTGAGCGTGCTAAAGATCGTCGTAATGTGGTATTAAAAATCATGTTCGACAATAAGTTATTGACTGAAAAGCAATATCAAGCAGCAATTAAATTACCATTGGATGTTCAATCAAAAGGGCAACTTGCAAAACGTCAACCAGCATATTTTGATCAACTTAAACGTGAATTAGAGCAAAAAGTAGGTGATGCTTTTGAAGAAGGTAAAGGCTTACGTTTGTTTACCTCGTTAGATCCTCAATCACAAAAGTTAGCTGAAGAATCTGTGAAGAAAATGATCCCGTTAGTTGAAAAACGTGCGGGTAAAGATCTACAAACGGCAATGGTGATTGCTGATCGTACAACTGGTGAAATCCGCGCTATGATTGGGGGAAGTAACCCTGATTTCCCTGGGTATAATCGTGCGATTAATGCACAACGTCAAATCGGTTCAGTCGTGAAACCTTCTATTTACTTATCAGCATTAGAAGAGCCTGAACAGTACACGTTAGCAACATCATTAAAAGATCAGCCGCTTTCTATTAAGATGCAAGATGGGGCGGTATGGAATCCTCGAAATTATGATCGTAAATATCGTGGTGAAGTGCCTTTATTTGTTGCATTAGCGAAATCATACAACGTCCCGACGGTTAATTTAGGGATGGCGTTAGGTATTGAGAAAGTCTCTAAGACGTTGACAAAGTTAGGGGTGCCATTTGAAGAGATCCCTCAAGTACCTTCATTATTTTTAGGTTCAATTGCCTTGTCGCCGCTAGAAGTGACACAAATGTATCAAACCATTAGTAATAATGGCTACCTAGCACCATTAACAGCATTAAACGCCGTGGTTGATGAGGATGGTAAAGTGCTTTATCAAAATTGGCCTAAAGCTTCACCGGTTGTGCCAAGTCAAGCGGCATGGTTAACCATGTTTGCACTGCAAGATACGGTAAAATTTGGTACTGCTCATTCACTGAATAAATTGTTCCCAAATAGTCACCTTGCAGGTAAAACGGGCACGACGAACAATGGTAAAGACAGTTGGTATGTTGGTATTGATGGACGTGAAGTTGTAACGGTATGGATGGGGCGTGATGATAATAAAACCGCTCACTTAACTGGTGCAACAGGTGCATTGCGTTTATATACAGATTATATTCAGCATCGTAAACCTGAACCGTTAGTTTTAACTCAGCCTTCTGAACTCGAAGGAGAGAAATATACGGTGGCAGCGAACGGTACGTATGTTGAAGATTGTTTTGGTACAACAAGAATGCCAATTTGGGATCCGAATGGTGATCTTAAACAAAACTGTCAGGTACAAGCAGTGAAACAACAAGCGAAAGAAGTGCAGAAAAAAGTCGAAGGTTTCTTTGGTAAATTGTTTGATTGGTAAAGATATTTTTTTGCCGTTATTGGCTTAATATAAAAATGAAAGGCTAAGTGTTCGCACTTAGCCTTTTTTATACTTGTGTGTTTTATAATGAAGCTCTAATAGCTAAATTAGTTTGTCATACCCCATTTTAGCTCATCATCTAATTCTTCGATGGCATCATCAAGGTAACTTTCCACTTGCTCTTCAACTAAGCCATCAGGCTCTTCAAAGAAAGCAACATGGAAAATAGCATCACCTTCGTTAACTAAAGGCAATGTTTGCTGACCAATTACGATCCCACCTTGTGGAGCAATAACAGGTGCTTCACTGCTACCTGCAGGATCGCTAATAGTGGCGATGACTTGATCTTTCGATACCTTCTCACCCAAGGCCACATGGGATCGAAGCAAGCCATCATAGTCGGCACGAATCCAACGGGTTGCTTTTGGCACCATTGGTTCAATAACTTTTTTGCTACGGCTAGTGCGTAGCATATTTAGATGGCGCATTACCTTCAATACGCCTTGAACGCCAGATCCTACTGCATGTGGATCAAGACGTAACGCCTCACCTGCCTCAAATGTGATCACGGGTATGTTAAATTCTTCAGCAGCTGCTCGTAATGAGCCCTCACGCAGACTAGCATCAACGACAACGGGTGAACCAAATGCCATAGCCATCTCTTTAGCTAATGAATTTTCAAGGTTAGCTCTAATTTGAGGTAAGTTAGTACGGTAAATAGCCGCCGTATGTAGATCGATAACATGAGATGCACGACGAACCACTTGATTAAAATATTGGTAAGCCATACGGCCTGCAATTGAACCACGTTCAGAACCAGGGAAACAACGGTTCAAATCTCGACGATCAGGTAAGTAGCGAGACTTATGAATAAAGCCAAAAACGTTAACTACAGGTACCGCAATAATTGTTCCGTGAAGTTTATTTAAATCTATTTTTTCAATAACTTGACGTACAACCTCAATACCATTCAGTTCATCACCATGAATAGCCGCATTGATTAATAAGACGGGACCTGGGTGTTTACCATGAAGGATATCAACGGAAACCGAAAGAGGTGAGTGAGTATAAAGACGAGCAATTTCTAATTCACAATTAATGTGTTTGCCTGCATCAATCGATAAGCCGGCAAATTCAAAAGGTGGCGTTTTCTTAGCCATAGATACTTCCTGTATTCGGTAGTGTATATAAAAGTAGAACGTTGTTGAATGCCGATAACGCAAGCAGGTCAATCATGGCGCATACAATGGCAAAAGAATAAGCGTAAATTCATTTGATAAATAGATAACATTGTCACAAAAATAATGATGGATGCCGAGTTAAATGTTTCTAAATGTATATTTGTTGTTATATAAAGTTGCAAATATCGTAATGTATGGCTTTGATTAGAGATTTACCCTTGTTACAGGTGTTTGCTAGTGGGTTGTTATATTTGAATGAATAAAAAAGCACTTCTAAAAGAATAGAAGTGCTTTTCGTTTATTACATGATGATTGAGTTAAAACTATTCTATTATCTTTTCACAATTGCGATTTGATTTTTATCTTGTTCAATAGATTGTTTCATCAATTTATTATATTTAGCGACCTGAGTTTCGAACTCTTTCTTCTCTTTACGAGGAACAGATGCAGCCAATGGGATATTTGCTGTCATTGGGTTTACTGCTTTTCCTCGAATTAAGAATTCATAGTGAATGTGTGGACCTGTTACACGGCCTGTGCTGCCTGATAGAGCAATTTCTTGACCACGTTTAACATGTTGACCTTTTTTAACCAAAATGCGGCTGTTATGTAGGTAACGAGTACTGTAATTAGCACTATGTTTAATGACAATATAACGTCCTGCATAAGGGTGATTAGTCACTAATGTTACAACACCATCACCTGTTGCAAGTACCGGTGTACCAGATGGCGCGGCAAAATCAACACCATTATGTGGTTGGCGACGTCCTGTTACTGGATGAATACGATTTGGGTTAAATGGTGAACTGATACGGAAATGCCTTGATGCCGGATAAGGGTAACGAAGGAATGCTCGTTGTAAGCTATCGCCATTTTGGTCATAAAAATTGCCATCAGAGTGTAAATAGGCTGAAATTAGACGTTTACCGGAATAAATACGAATCGCTTGTAATTCGCTATCACCGGTTGCTTGGTTTTTTATGTATTTACGTTTGGTGACAACTTCAAAAAGATCACCCGCTTTTAAATCTCGATTAAAATTTAGTTTATCTTTTAATAAAGACATGATTTCTTGAGTTTCACTGTGTGATAACCCTGCTTTACGTGTAGAAGCACTGAAGCTGCCATGAATTTTTCCAGTTGCAACCGTTTCACGCCATACCCCTGGTAATGTAATTTCTTTTACGTCGAAATCGCCATCTTTAGTACGAATATAATCAATACGTTGCGCTAAACTAAACTCAAGCTCTAACTTATTGAGTTTGTGATCGCTTTCATTAATCCAAAAACGTAATGTATTACCAGGCTTTAGTTTATCAATTTGAAGCGTGTTTAAATCGGCTTCCATAATCGATTGAACGTCAGAGTAGGGGATAGACATCCGCGAAAAAATTTCACTTAACGTATCACCTTTTTGGATCTTATATTCGTAAGTTGGTGGTAAGTCGACCGTCTTTTTCATCGCTTTTGGCGATAGTGCGGGCAGTACAACTTCAGGTGTGGTTGAAATGGGGAGTTGCACTTCCATCTGCTTATGGGATGTGGATGTTGTATTGATAGATAAAACCGCAGCGACGGTGATAAGAGAAATACCGGCAAGGCTAATATAGCGAGAATTAATAAGTTTGCTCAAGATTGTCGTTTTTAACGTAGACATAAATCTGGAATGCTCGTCAGTTTTTTATTTTTAGTGAGTGCGTAATGCACTAGCTTATTTTTGCGAGGATGTATAAAAACATAGCTTTTCTGAACCGTAAATGAACTAATGTCGCGATTACTAATTGAGCAGTGTATTTTTGTTAAAAGTAGATAATATCTTGAATAAATGACTTATTTTACGATGTTTTATATATTTACTGTACAAATGCTAGACATTGTTTTGATTAATTATTAACAGGTGATACGGTCTTAAAAAATTGTTGTTCTGTTGATAATAGAATATTCGATAAGGTATTTATTAAAAGCCCAAGATTGAATGATTTAAAACTTGGGCTGATAGATTAGATTATTTATTCTTATGTTCTTCTCGGTAGCGGTTGTTACTTCTACTTAGTCGTGTGTCTTCCCATCGCTTTCTTTCTAAATGCCCTTCTTTGTGCCCTGTAGTTGATAGATAATTATTATTATTGATTGCAGTTAACACATGGCTTTGTTGTAGCTGATTGGTATTTAATTGCTGAGTGTGGTCGAGGTATTTAATTGTATTGTCTGTGATAAGTTGGCTATATTGCGATGAATGATTAGTAATAGCGAAAGCTGATAACGAATGCAGTGTTAATGATAAGACTAGAGTCGTGATAACGCGTTTCATGGTCTTTCTCTCAAGATTTAGAAGGATACAGTAAACGATATTTCCGCTGAATTAAGAATGATGGAGGTATTCATATTTCATTCATAATTAAATGACATTAGATTAAAAATAAATACGTTATTTTTCACAAATGCTTTTTTTTATGTTTCAGCATACACTAGATGTTTTACTCGACGGTGTATTGAAACCATGAACCACGATTTTCAAGAACAAGCATTTATGATGCGTGCACTTTTATTATCTCATCAATCATTACCAGCCTGTCGCCCGAATCCTCCAGTAGGGTGTGTATTAGTTAAAGATGGTGAGATTGTGAGTGAAGGATTTACTCAGCCGCCAGGGCAACACCATGCTGAAGCGATGGCGCTAGCTAATTATCATGGTTCTTTTACGAACGTAACTGCTTATGTGACATTAGAGCCGTGCTCTTTCGTCGGACGTACTCCTTCTTGTGCACATACATTGGTTGAATTAGGTGTTAAGAAAGTTGTGGTTGCAACACTGGATCCAGACAGCCGTAATAGTGGTAAAGGTATCGCGGTTTTAAAAGAGGCGGGTATTGAGGTTGAAGTTGGGCTTTGTGAAAATGAAGTGTTAGATTTTATTGAGCCTTACTTAATTAAAAATTAATAACATAAATAGAAAAACCCAATTAATAAAAATATACTTTCATTAATTGGGCTCTTAATATTTTTATATTATTCTTATTTAAATAAGAACTTTATCTCAACTAAATAGTATTATTTAGTTGATGTTTTGTGGTGTAAACGAGATGACTCTTTATGGTCATGCTCTTTAGTCTTATGATGACGATGTTCATCATGTTCATGACGATCGCCATGAGTTTGTTCTGGGTGCTTATGACCTACAGGATCACCGCCATGTTGTGTATATGGGTGACTTTTCTCATGATCACGCATTTCATGATGATCACGGTTATGTTTATGCTCAGCACCGTCATCATAACGACGTTCCATTTTTTCATGTTCGAATTCAGCGCCATGTTGATGACCGCCTTGTGAACCTTTGTGCTCTTGACTATTAAAATGTGCCATAACTAAATCCTTTGATAAACAGCGTTAAAAATAAGTTGGTGTCTGTCTATGGATTTAAATTTACGCTTATTTTAAATTTGAACAATACACGTTTTTATAATCAAAAGTTTTATTTTTGGTAATTGCTGATATAACGAAATAGGTATATTAATTTAGCTTTATTCATTTTAATTACTAAATCCTCAAAGTAATAAATCAATTAATCGTTACATTTATCAACAAAATAAAATTGTCAAAATATGCAACTTTGACATAGGGTGCTTAAAGGTCTAATCAGAGCTTAAATTATGTTTTTTAACACCTATAAAACCACATCACAATCAGTGTTATCTAATGAAGATAAAATCAACCTAATCAATGATATAAATGGATTGATAAGCCAAAGATTTGCAGGTAAAGGGATTAAATTAATTAAAGATTTATCAACGGAAGGGCACTTAAAGTTGCGCTTTGAAGTGAATGGAGAAGAGCTATTACAGGTTAATGTTTCTAATCAGTAGCTTTGAATATGTAACATTTAGTACATTTTATTATTTGATGAAAGTAAAAAGCCGAGCTTTAAAGCTCGGCTTTTTCATGATTATTAAGCGATTATGCTAATAATTCTTTTGCTGTTTCAACAATATTATCTGTTGTAAAGCCAAACATTTTAAATAGCTCTTCAGCTGGTGCTGATTCACCAAATGTTGTCATACCGATGATACGACCATCGAAACCAACATACTTGTACCAGAAATCAGCAATACCTGCTTCAACAGCGATACGCGCTGTTACATCTGAAGGTAATACACTTTCACGGTATGCTGCATCTTGCTTGTCAAACAGATCTGTTGCAGGCATAGAAACAAGACGTACCTTACGACCTTCAGCCGTTAGTTGTGCGTAAGCTTCTGCTGCAATACCGACTTCTGAACCAGTTGCAATTAAGATTAGTTCAGGTTTGCCTTCGCAGTCTTTAAGGATGTAACCACCCTTAGCGATGTTAGCTACTTGTGCAGCGTCACGATCTTGTTGTGTTAGGTTTTGACGAGAGAAGATTAGCGATGTTGGGCCATCTTTACGCTCAATTGCGTATTTCCAAGCTACTGCTGATTCAACTTGGTCACATGGACGCCATGTGCTCATGTTTGGTGTTAGGCGTAGAGATGCAATCTGCTCTACAGGCTGGTGTGTCGGACCATCTTCACCTAAACCGATTGAATCGTGCGTGTAAACTTGAATGTTCTGAATTTTCATCAGTGCAGCCATACGCATTGCATTACGTGCATATTCCATAAACATTAGGAATGTTGCGCCATAAGGAACGAAACCACCGTGTAGTGCCATACCATTGATCATCGCAGTCATACCAAATTCACGTACACCGTAGTGAATGTAGTTGCCAGATGCATCTGTTGGTGTGATTGACTTAGAGCCAGACCACATGGTTAGGTTTGATGGTGCTAGGTCTGCAGAACCGCCCATGAATTCAGGTAAAATTTTACCGAATGCTTCAAGTGCGTTTTGTGATGCTTTACGAGAAGCAATATTTGCAGGGTTTGCTTGAAGATCTGCAATCACTTCAGATGTCACTTGTTCCCAGTTTGCTGGTAGCTCGCCGTTCATACGACGTTTGAATTCAGCAGCTAGTTCAGGGTAAGCAGCAGCGTACGCGGCAAATTTCTCATCCCATGCCGCTTCTTTTGCTTTACCTGCTTCTTTCGCATCCCACTCAGCGTAGATTTCTGCTGGGATTTCAAATGCGCCGTAAGTCCAACCTAGGAATTCACGTGCTGCTTTAATTTCATCAGCGCCTAGTGGAGCACCGTGACAGTCGTGAGAGCCAGATTTGTTTGGAGAACCAAAACCAATGATCGTTTTGCAACAAATAAGTGTTGGCTTACCTGTTTCAGCTTTCGCTGCTTCAATTGCTGCATTAATTGCTGCTGCATCGTGACCATCAACAGCAGGAATGACATGCCAGCCGTAAGATTCAAAACGCTCTGGCGTGTTATCAGTAAACCAACCTTCAACGTGACCATCGATAGAAATACCGTTGTCATCCCAGAATGCGATCAGTTTACCAAGACCTAATGTACCTGCTAGTGAACATGCTTCGTGAGAAACACCTTCCATTAGACAGCCATCACCAAGGAAAGAGTATGTGTAGTGATCAACAACGTCATGACCTTCACGGTTAAATTGTGCAGCCATTGCTTTTTCAGCAAGTGCCATACCAACCGCATTAGTAATACCTTGGCCTAAAGGACCTGTTGTTGTTTCAACACCTGGTGCGTAACCGTATTCTGGGTGCCCCGGTGTTTTTGAGTGAAGTTGACGGAAATTCTTCAGATCATCGATAGAAAGATCGTAACCTGTAAGGTGAAGTAGCGAATAGATAAGCATTGAACCGTGGCCGTTTGATAATACAAAACGGTCGCGATCAGCCCACTTAGGGTTTTGTGGGTTGTGATTCATGTGACCACGCCAAAGTACTTCGGCGATATCTGCCATACCCATAGGTGCGCCAGGGTGACCAGAATTTGCTTGTTGTACACCATCCATGCTTAGAGCACGAATCGCATTCGCTAACATTTTATGTTCCATAGTGTTTCCACCAAATATATGAGATTTAAACTTAAGAAAGCGGCAAAGGCCGCTTTCTGGAATACTTAATTAAGCGATTAAAGACGCTCTGCAATCATAGCTTCAAGTTTACCTTGGTCAATTGCGAAGTTACGAATACCTTCCGCTAGTTTCTCAACTGCCATTGGATCTTGATTATGTTCCCATAGGAACTCAGCATGTGTCATTGCTGCCGGACGATCTTTCAGATCAGTTGTTGCTTTTAGTTTTTCAACAACGTCACCTTGTGCTTCTTCTAGTTCTTGAAGAAGTTGTGGACTAATCGTTAAACGGTCACAACCTGCTAGTTCAAGAATTTCACCAGTATTACGGAAGCTTGCGCCCATAACTACAGTATTGTAACCGTGTTCTTTGTAGTAGTTATAGATATTCGTTACAGAAATCACACCTGGATCTTCTTGTGGTGCAAAATCACGACCTTCTTTCGCTTTGTACCAGTCCATAATACGACCAACGAATGGCGAAATAAGGAATACGCCAGCCTCAGCACAAGCACGAGCCTGCGCAAAAGAGAATAGAAGCGTTAGGTTACAGTTGATACCTTCTTTTTCTAGGATTTCCGCTGCACGGATACCTTCCCAAGTAGAAGCTAGTTTGATTAGGATACGATCGTTGCTGATACCAGCATCGTTGTACATTTTGATAAGTTGACGTGCTTTAGTAACACTGCCTTCTGTATCGTAAGAAAGGCGCGCATCAACTTCAGTTGAAATACGGCCAGGTACAACGTTAAGAATTTCTTTACCAATGCTTACTGCAAGCATATCGCAAGTATCTTGTACTTGTTGTGCTTTATCATCGCCTTGCGCTTTTGCGTAAGCGATAGAAGCATCGATAAGTGGTGCGTACTCAGCGATTTGTGCCGCTTTTAAGATCAAAGATGGGTTAGTTGTCGCGTCTTCTGGTTGGTATTTTTTAATGTCTTTAATATCGCCAGTATCTGCTACAACAGTAGTTAGTGCGCGTAGTTGTTCTAATTTTGTGCTCATATCTATTGACCTTATCTATAGGGCTCATGTCATGCCAGCCACTATTTATAACGTGAAATGCTGTCATGCTCAAAAGAATTTATTACTTATTCTTAACCTGTTCATACAAAACCATTTACACACACTGTGAGCGAATGGTTTACGTAAGAGCATTTGATAAATCGATAATTGACTTTTTCAGTGTTTTTGTCAATTCAAAATGCGAATAAATCCTGTTTAGATCCCAATAAAAGTGGGGTTAATTCTAGTTAACCGCGAGATATTGCTCCTGACTACGATTGCTTTATTTTTTAATGCTGAGCGGATGATCGTAAGGTTGAGCATATGTTCATTTTTGGCGAAGTAAGCGAATAAAAATTCTACAAAAATCAGATTCGATATAAATATCTAACGTGCTTTACTGCAATAATGAAAAAAGCCATTAACTGAGTTAATGGCTTTTTTCACTTAGAGATGATCATACTACATTAGAAATTGTAGTTAACACCTACATAATACATCGTTGTTTCTGAGTCGATGTTTAAATCTTTATCGTTATCCGCTTTTTCAAGATCTGTTGATAAGTAGTCAATACCTGCACGAAGATCGATATGTTCAGCAACGGCAAAGTTAACACCTGCACCCGCAGTCCAGCCAAAACCATCAACATCAATATCGTGACGGTTCATATTGTCGATACCATCGTAATCGCCATCAACAGCAACGTAAGCGACACCTGCTTTAGCAAATAGAGATAACTGATCATTAAGTGGCATCATTACGCGAGGAGTCAGAGTCGCGTAACCTTTTTTAATGTTATCTTGTTCGCCTGTTTGACCTAATGTTGCTTCAAGACCAAGATTTTCAGTGAAGTTGTAACCACCGTATAAGCCGTATGCAACTACATTTTCGTCGTAGTTATGTTCCCAATGGTCAGCTTTAAGATCCGTAGTTGCATTACCAAGGCTTGCACCAACGTATGGACCTGTCTGATCGGCAAGTGCTACGCCAGATGCTGTTGTAAGAACAAGTGCTAATGGTAATAGAATCTTTTTCATCATAATTTCCTTTATGTTTTTATTGGTTTTTTAAGAGCTAATACTCTAACTCTTGAATGTCACTAACTGCTGATGGGAAGAATATGATGCATTCACAGTCTGAATGTCAGAGAATTGAAAGGTGTTTTATTGTACTGTTTGATTTGACGTTGAGCTAACAATCTACGGACATGACTCACACAAAACGCATTGATAGTGAATGAATGACGTTAAAATTCATCTTTGTAAGCAATTTTCATTGCTTTTTATGAGTGTGTATTCAATGCGCGTTATCTAGAAAAACTGAAAGTTAAAAAGTCGTTTATATAATTACTATGAATTCAATCGCAAATTGGCATATGTTTCGTGCTACAAGCCTGACGCGTATTTTTTATCCGGTATGGTACCTATTACTCAAAAAAGCGTAGTTACGTTTTTGACTGTTGTAATGGGGGAAACAATGGGATTGATGATTAGATATTTTCGGTATTGGCTCTTTGTGTTGGCAGTATTGATTTCAACGTTTGCCGCAGCAAAACCTCAATATATAAATCCAATACCACTAGCCCAACTTATTAATACGCCAGTTTCAAAAGTTAATGAACAGACTTTTGAACTGCCAGTGATTACTTGGGGCGCAGATATTAATACGATTTATGCGAATGGTAGCCAATCGATCACCTCAAGTAATTCTCTTTTTTCTAGTTATGGACTGAAATTTAGATTAAGTCGAAATGATAAATTTTCAGATCAGCTCACGAATTACCTGTCAGGAAAAACGCCCTACCTTCGCGGAACATTAGGGATGGTTAATGCAGCATCTGACTTATTAGCCAGCAATCCTTCAGTTACCCCTATTATTATTCATCAATTATCTTGGTCATCAGGTGGTGATGCTTTAGTCGTTAAACCGAGCGTTCGTACCGTGGCAGATTTAAAAGGTAAGACGATCGCGCTGCAAGCGTATGGTCCGCATGTGGATTATATGGGAGCTGTATTAAAAGATGCAGGGTTAACACCCGATGATGTCACCATTAAATGGTTGCCCGATCTTACAGGGACGAATAATAGTCCAGCCAGTGCATTATATGAAAATGATGTCGATGCAGTATTCGTAATTCTACCTGATGCGTTAGCACTAACATCAGGGGGAGCTGTCGGTACTGGATCTGAAGATTCGGTTAAAGGCGCTAAGATATTAATGTCAACTAAAACGGCTAACCGAGTGATAGCGGATGTCTATGCGGTGAGAGCGGATTATTTTAATAGCCATCGCAGTGACGTAATGAATTTTGTAAAAGCGTTAAATAGCGCAACAGATGAAGTGAAGGTTTTGTTTAATAATGCGAATGCTAAAAACGCAAAATTGACACCTTTATTGTCTTATTCTGCTGATCTGTTGCTTGATTCTCCTGATGCAATAGAAGACATAAAAGGACTCTATGCTGACGCAGAGCATTTAGATATTAACGCTAATAAGCAGTTATTTAGTGACATGGCGTATCCAAGAAACATTACCAAAGTCAGTAATGAAATCCAAACTACGTTAAAGCGGCTTAGTTTAACGTCAGCTTCGACACTTCCTCAATTAGCAAATTGGGATTTTACCCAATTAGGTGCTGATATTGAGTTTAATAACAAATCACGTTTTAACAGTGAGCGTGTCGCTTCAGTGGTTGCTAAAAAACAGCAACAGAATTCATTGGCTGATGGTGAACTGTTTTCTTTTGAAGTCGCTTTTCAACCTAACCAAAACAGCTTTAATTCGTCGTTATATCAAACAGAATTTAAGCGTGTAATTGAACTAGCCTCTACTTATGGTGGTGCGGTGATCACTGTTGAAGGTCACAGTGATCCTTTGAAATATTTACGCTCTAAGAAAAAAGGTGAAACTGGTGTGGTGTTAAACCGCATTAAACAATCAAACCGCAATATCAGCTTATCGCGTGCGCAAAGCGTTAAACAAAGCGTATTAACATTCGCTACCGATCAAGGCATTGCTTTAGATGCGAGTCAGTTTGCTTTAGTTGGGCATGGTTTTGGTAGCCCTAAAACAGGGATGTGTGGTAATGAGCCTTGTGCACCTGCAACTGAATCTGAATGGCGATCAAATATGCGCGTCGTCTTTCGTATTATTCAGTTAGAAGCTGAATCTGATGTTTTCCAACCTTTATAAGTGAGCATGATATGAGATTTATAATTTATTCTTGCTGCCTTATTGCTTTTGCTGTGGTGTTTTTTAAACCGAGCTCTGGGGTTAACTCGACAGGATCAAAAGACAGTAGTACACAGATAAAAAAAATTGACGCATCAAGTGGATATGGATTTGATGCTTTAAAAAATGATTGGCCTGCACTAAATAATGAAAATGCACTCGTTTCCGATAATTGGCTGGCGACTAACTACCTATTGATTTTTGATGGTAGCGGTTCGATGGATAATACTAATTGTGGTAATGGGCAAAAGAAAATTGTCGCGGCAAAGCAAGCAATACAAACTTTTATTAACGATATTCCTAATTCAGCCAATGTCGGGTTATATGTTTTTGATAATAAAGATGCGTCATTGCGTGTACCACTTGGCAATAATAATCGAGCGACATTAAAACAAGCGATTTATGACGTAACAGCTGGTGGTGCAACACCATTAAAAAGCTCTCTAGATTCGAGCTACGCAGCATTAGAGCGTCAAGCCAGTAAACAATTGGGTTATGGGGAATATAACGTTGTGATTGTTACCGATGGTGATGCAAGCCAGGGAGAAAATCCACAACCTGCGATTAATCGTATCTACCGTGATTCACCCGTTACCATTCATACCATAGGCTTTTGCATTGGTGAGCAACATGCGCTTAATGCAAAAGGGATCACCTATTACCAATCGGCTAATAACCCAGAAAAACTGTTAGCAGGGCTAAAAAATGTATTAGCAGAATCTGCAGAGTTTGATGTCGCTAGTTTTAATTAAGAAAAAGGTCATATATGCAAAAGCATAGTAAGTTTGCTCTTTTTATTTTAGTGCTAGGGATCATCGGCTTAATTACCTATAAGTTTTTGCAGCCCCATATTGATGATCATGTTTATGCTGATACATCGGATGCGCGAAATACCAAAGGTGTAATAAAAATAGGGATGGATAATTGGGTTGGCTATTACCCACTATGCTCTAAAGAAATGCGACGATTATTACGCAATGAAGGTTATCGTTTATCTTGTATTGATGATGGCGCTGATTACTCCCAACGTATGGAAGGTATAGCAAACGGTGAATTAGATTTTGCCGTTGCAAGTGTGGATGCTTATATTACATCTGGTAAAGTATACCGTTACCCAGCCAGTATCGTTGCTGTCATTGATGAGTCACATGGTGGCGATGCTATTGTCGCGAATACCGATGTTGTTACGTCGATCAATGATTTGAAAACGAATAAATCCTTATCGATTGGTTACACTCATGATTCACCCAGTGAACACTTACTGAGCGCGATATCTTCTCACTTCGATCTTAATCTTTTTAAATCTAACAACGTTAAACGAGTTGCGACTGCTGGCTCAAGCGATGCGTTATCACAATTAATAGAAGGCAAATTAGATGTTGCTGTATTGTGGGAGCCTGACGTGTCAACCGCGCTTGCCGAAGGTAATTTTGAAACCATTATTAGTACTGATGATACGAAAAACTTAATTGTTGATGTACTTCTTGCCAATAAAGCCGTGATTAAAAATAAGCCTGAAATACTTGATCGCGTATTAGCAACCTATTTTAAGGTACTTAAATATTATCGTGATAATCCTAATGTATTAGTTCAAGAGATCGAAAGTATTACAGACTTACCGAATACTCAAGTTAAGCAGTTGCTTAACGGTGTACGATGGATAGGGCTCAACGACAACGTATCTGCTTGGTTTGGTCAATCCCAGTTACTACTCGATACCATCGATAGCACTATTACAATTATCAATGATACATCAGCAGTGCCGCAACAGTGGCTACCCAATAATGATCCCTATCGGATAATACATTCCCCTCCTATTCAAACTGTACAACAAACACTTAATGATATTGCTTTAAATGAACCATCACACAGGCCAGTTAGCGAAGTATTTGCTGCATTAAGTGCAAAGCAATGGGCACATATGAGTGAGATAGGCACGTTGAAAACCCGTCCAGTTATTTTCTCTAGTGGTAGCGAGCGACTGACACCAAACGGTCAGCAGCAACTTAATCTTACTGCTGAAAGTTTATCGCATTACCCGAATTTTCGAATTCTAGTTGAAGGTCATACCGGTTTACGTGGTGATAAAGCGTTAAATATCGAATTATCGGCAAAACGTGCAAAGGCGGTAAAAAGCTATTTGGTGAATCAACTCGGCTTTGAAGCCAGTCGTATTCATGCTGTGGGTAAAGGAAGTGATGAACCATTAATTCAATTAAGTGGGGAAAGTCAGCGTCGTTATGCCAATAGATTAATGCGCGTTGAAATTGCGTTGATGAGTGAAACCTATTAAAAGGAAGTAGATTGGATATTCTGTCGCCTCAAGCTATTAAAAATCAGGTAATTTCTAACAGTATTCAACATCCGATAGTTATATATAGTGGTGTTGTGGGCATGATTGGAGCCGTATATAGCTTATTGTTCTCTGGTGAATTATTGAGCTGGGGAGTCACGATTGCAGCTACAGCATTATGCTTTAGTAAATTACTGTGGGGATATAAGGTTAATTATAATTCTCATGCTAAGGCTATTGTTGAGAAATATCATCGCAGTTTATTACAACAACGAGAGCAAACGCTGGTTGATTTAAAGCAAGAGCTAAGCCAAATAAAACAGCAAGATGCGCTAAAGCAAGTTGATCAATTAGGCTTAAAATTCAATGCGTTCCAGCAGGTATTAGATAGGGTCTTAAATAAAGACGAATTAGCGTACTCACGCTATATCACAATGGCTGAAGCCGTCTTTGTTGGAGCGTTAGATAATTTGCAGACAGTGATTGTAAATACTAAAGCTGTCTCAGGTATTGATATTGATTATATTCAACAACAACTCAGTGTTCTTAGCTGCCAATTAACACAAATCACATCGCCTCAAATCTTACTAGAACAAAAAATAGATGCTTTGCAGCACCGAATTGTTATCTATAAAGATGCTCATCAGCATATCACAACCGTATTAATCGAAAACGAACAAGCAATGACAGAGCTTGATCGTGTCACAACGCAACTTTCTCAAATATCGCTTCTTTCATCGCAGCAAGGAATGGAATTAGAAACGGCAATGGAAGAATTACGTCTACTTGCACAGCGCGCACAAAAATACAGTACTCGTTAAGGATGAACAATGGCACAGGAAAATACGACACTTATAGTAGCGACGCCTGATACGGTAAAACAAGCCTTAGATATTCCAGTATCAGTTCCTGAAACTCACGATAAAATCAGTACGAAAGTAGAAGAAACCGTTTCAATGTTATTAGCTATCGGCGAACGTGATTTATCGCAGCAACGAGATATGACAAACTTGATGACCTCTTTAGGGGAAGATAGTTGTCGTCAGTTAGCTCAATGTAGCCAGTTATTGAAAACCCCATTGCATACGTTAGTTGATGATGCTCAAGATGGTGGTGGAACAGCAAAAAGCTTATTAGACCTGCAACAACAAGTGAATGCGGTTAACCCTAATCGCACTGACTTTACCATGGGAACTATACGACGCTTACTCAGCTTTCTTCCTTTTGTTGGAACCCCTATAGCGAAATGGTTTTCACGTTATCAAACGGCAGAAGGTGTGATTAAGGATATTGTACAATCGCTTAGAGGCGGTCAAGCACAATTACAACGTGACAATATCACGCTTGAAGCCGATCAAATTCGTTATCGTGAGTTAACATTTCTGCTTGAAGATTATGTTCGCTTTGGCCAATTACTTGATGAGAAAGTAAATCAAACAATCGAGACAGCCCAAAACACAGAAACCAAAGTTAAGTTTTTACAAGAGCAGGTGTTATTTCCATTACGTCAGCGAGTGATGGATTTGCAGCAAACATTGGCTGTTAATCAGCAAGCTGTGATTACCACCGAAGTTATCATGCAAAATAACCGCGAGCTTATTCGAGGTGTTGATCGCGCGATAAATGTGACGGTATCTGCGCTTGAAACAGCGTCCGTCATGTCGATTGCACTTCAACATCAGAAAAAACTATTAGATGCGACCCAAGCTGTTAATGACACCACTAATGATCTGATATTACAAACCAGTGAGCAACTTCGAGATCAAGGGGTCAGTATCCAAAAACAAGCTTCTGAGAGCCAATTAGATATCAGTAAGTTAAAACAAGCCTTTTCAAATATTAATGCCGCATTAAATGATATTAGCCAGTATCGAGTTAAAGCTTTACCGCAAATGGCACAATCTATTGTAGAAATGGATCAATTAACCGAGCAAATGGAAAGCCGTATTAAAGATGCTGAAAAAGGCAAAGACATTCAACAGAACTTGTCTCAGTTAATTGAACTTTGATCTTTGAAAAGGAATTTAAGATGGAAAATGGTATCAAGAAAAACTTACTACCAGAAAATGGCACGCATTGGAAAAAATGGTACGTACCGTTAGAAGAAGAAAATGCCACCATTAGAGAATGTTTAGCGACTCAAGCCCCTGTGGCTGCCGGTAGCGCAGATATTCCATTGATTGTGAGATTAATAGAAAACCCGAAGTTTGATATTCCTGGGATCAATTTATTTAATGGCGCTGTTAGCCTAGAAGATCATGATGTTATTCACCTTTTATTAGGGCGGGGAATGCTACCGAAAGATGAGGCATTTGTTATTGGTTTTACGATGGGATCATCAAATCGAATGTCAACGGCTGAAAAGAAGATGTACGCGTTTGCAGCTAAATATTTATACCCAGGGCCGTATAAATTTTCTGATGATGATATTGCTGTATTTAAGAAAGCGGCGCATCTTGGATACGTTTCTGACTGTCAGCCATTAGATACCATTAACTGTGCAGAGCTAATGGATTTAAGTTTAAAAGAAGCGCGTCAGCGAGTCGGGATAGAATCTGATTTACTGGCGGCTTATTATCAGATTGAAAGTCAGCGTTTTAGTCAATTTGAAGAATGTTTACGTATAACGCCTCAAGGTCGAGAAAAACTTGAAGCGCAGATTAATGCTGAAAAATTAGCAGGATAAAGAAAATTAAAATTGTTGACGTATAATATTTAGGTAAAAATGCGCGCTAAAGTTTGTTTTTTAAACGAATGGTGAGTTTGTTTAAAAATAGGCTTTACAGATGTGTAATTGCTAGGTATTATTCGCCGCACTTACGGAGAGATGGCTGAGTGGTTGAAAGCACCGGTCTTGAAAACCGGCATACGTTTATAGCGTATCTAGGGTTCAAATCCCTATCTCTCCGCCATATTCTAGAGATTCGATTTATCGGGTTTCGTTAAAGAATTGGAGCGGTAGTTCAGTTGGTTAGAATACCGGCCTGTCACGCCGGGGGTCGCGGGTTCGAGTCCCGTCCGCTCCGCCAACACAATGAAGCCTCGTCAGAAATGACGGGGCTTTTTTTTATCTGTTGTTTGGCGAAAGTAACCATTTACAAATTTCAGTATGAAATCCCTTCCTCTGTTCGTATCAAAAGTCCACTGTGACCATCTGGTAACCAATTGATACATTGGAAGTTTTAGTCGATGCTAGACTTTCGTTATTTACTATCTTGTTGCATTAAAAATAAGTGTGCCGAGCGGGAGAACATGGTGGCGCTTTGTCATTTATTGAGCAAGTTACGGAGAGGGGTACTCTGGTGGGAGAGCAAGGAACAAGACTCTCTGGTGGTCAGCGGCAGCATATCGCTTACCTATAAAATATAATTAAAAATGCTGATCGTATTCTTGTTCCGGAAAGCGGACTGGTAACCGAGCAGGGAAGTCATTTTGAAATAAATATCACCGAAGGTACTTATGCAAGATTGTGGTTGTAGAAGACACTTGTTTGAAATGGGCTCTGTTCAGCTTCTGTGTTGTTCTGGCTGATTACGGCTTAAGCCTTTGAAGAAAAATAAGACGTACGAAATTAAAGCTATTAGAAAGCAGTTGGTTATATATTTGAACTTAAAGCCTGAACAGGGCCTTTGAAATGTGTATTAGATAAGGTTGAACTGTTCTTCTTAATTGTTAATTGTTAATTGTAGTAGTAACCATGAATCGTGACATGATATTGAATTTTTTGAAATATATAGTATATAAACCTATTTAATGTTGCACTCACTCGAACAGTTAAAACTACTGTATTTTACTTGTTGGCTAAAAATGTGATTATTTAATATTTCATCATATTTGTGTTCTAACAATATTTTGGGTTGAATGGTTTTTTAATGATAAAAACTAAACTATTAGGATAGCTTGTTGTCTTTATTAGCAGTTGGTTATCTGTATTTTTTTGTTGTATATACTTAAATTATCGGTGTTGAAATTGATCTTGATTTGGCTATTTTTAATAACTTAAAGACTTATTCAAACAATGCTGAAATCCTCTCTTTTTTATTCCTATTCTATTTGTTTACGCTTCCGCTCTGTTTTGGTGGTACACAGATGCACAAAAGGAAAAAATCACTAACGTTAATAATAAAGAATTTTTATTGATGTTGTTTGATGGTTATCCTGATGATGGTTTTAAAGAAAGATTTGAGAGTAAGGGTATATCGGTTGGTTATCAATGGTTTTATAAGCAGCCTGATTATAATAATATTATTGGCTTGGAAATATCTCACTTTGAACATATTGATGAAAGTCATATTAATGTTGTTGGGAGAATTGAATACCGAGGAAATCAGGAGTCGTGTAAAGGTATATATGATGGTAATATTTACTATTTAGTAAATAAGTCGAGAGGAATATGGGAGGTGGTATCTTACCAAAAGATTAACAATGTCACTTTAAGAGTTCCGCTGAAATGTCTGCACTGCTTTTCGCTAACATAATGCTGTCTTAGCGTGGCGATCTTGTTAATTAAAAAATACCGCTAACCAAATCGTAAGTTTATTTGGTTCTGTCCAACTTACGCGGTGCTTTTGGTGAGCAGGAATATAAAGGTGATCGCCTTTTTCTAAACGTTTAATTTCACCATTGGTAAAACTGACTTCAGCTCTTCCTTCTAATACGATAACCCACTCATTTTCAGATTGATCGTACCATTCATCTATTGGTGTTATATGTCCTTGCGAGACAATGCGCTCAATTCGTACCGAATCGGTTTTAAGTAAGTCTATAAACTCTTCATTATCAAGTTTGGCGGGTAATTGACTAAAAATATTCATCATGTCTGTTTTCCATTAACAGGTGGTTGAAGCAAGTTTTAAAGCTCTCAATCAATACTGGTATGTCATCAATAGAGGTATTACCAAAGCCAAGCACAATACCTTGCCAGTTTCGAATTGTATTCGGCAGTTCATAATAACTCAGTGGTCGTACAATAATATTGTGCTGAAAAGCCTGATCACAAAATCGTTTTTCACAGACGTTCTGGTGCCATCTTACGGTAACATGAAGCCCCGCCGCTTGACTGATCACCTCCCATTGTTGACCAAAACAGTCTTTAATACTTTGGAGCATTTGGTGATGTTTTGCTTGGTATAACCTGCGCATTTTTCGAATGTGGCGAAGCAAGTGGCCGCCATGAATAAATTCCGCCATTGCTAATTGAAGTTGGGCTTGTGTTTCACCGCTGAGAGCATCTTTTATCTCAAGGTAACGAGAAAGAAGAGCTTGAGGGACGACCATATAACCAAGACGAATACTGTTGCACATCACTTTACTAAAAGTACCAATATAGATGATATTCACATTGATATTGGTTTGAGCTGCAAGCCCCTGCAAAGAAGGATAAGGGCGGTGAGCATATTGAAATTCACTGTCGTAATCATCTTCAATAATGGTCACATTATGTTGGTTTGCCCATTGAAGTAATTGGATCCGTTGAGAGATATTAAGTGTTGTACCTAATGGATATTGGTTACTGGGGGTAATGTAAATGGCTTTAGCTTTTGTTTTCGATAACTGTTGAAGGTTAATTCCATCGAATGGAGTCACTGAAAGGGGCGCTATTTTGACATTACATAAGTTGACCACTTTACGCATTTGAGCATAACCGGGATTTTCAACAAGGACTATATCGTTAGGCTGAGTGCTTGCCATTATTGCCATGATTAATGCTTGTTGTGCTCCCGAGGTTGAAATGATCCTATCGGCGGTGACATCGACAGAGCGCGATGTTTTCAAGTAATGCGTTAATACTTCTCTAAATTCCCACTCACCTTGTAGATTGTTACAACCCAAAAACTGTGTTCGATCAAACTGTTGTTGATAAAGACGTTGCCACTTTTTTCTAGGAAATGTAGCAAGATCTGGCACGCCAGGAGCAAAGGCATTATTCGTTGTGTTTATTTGCTGTTTGATTGTAGGGTGTGTAAATGAATCTTCACTGCGCGTTGTCGTGAGGTAATGATCTGGTAGGGTGGCTGCGACATAAAAACCGCTACCTGCTTGGCTTCGAATATAACCTTCAGCAACCAGTTGGTCGTATGTAGCAATAATCGTATTACGGCTGACATCGAGAATTTGTGCTAGATGACGCGTTGATGGCAACTTACTGTTCTTTGGCCAATATCCTTGGGTGATTTTATCGCGAATAGCAATAAATAAACTCTGCTGGCGCGAACCTTGGTGATGGGAAAGGGTTAAATCTCCGGTATCAATTAATATCAAACTGGATCCATCCATTATTCAAAACTGGCACTTATCTACAGTATCAAAGTTTGATGTTATGTCTATCAGAAGGAAGTGTAATTTTGGGTAAATAGGAGAGGTTGTGATGTTATCAAGCACAGATAGAACGACGATAAAGAAAAATCCGAATAAAGCCGTTTTCGAGACAGAGAAGCTCTATCAAATAATTGACGAAAGCTTACTCGCACATATTGCTATTGAGCAAAATGAGCAGCCTATTGTTATTCCGATGTTGGTATGGCGAGTTAACAATAATATCTATGTTCATGGGGCTAAAAATAGCCGTTTAATTCGCGCGTTAAAAAAGGGGAAATCTTGTTGTTTAACATTTACGTTATTTGATGGTTGGGTACTTGCACGCTCTGCATTTCATCACAGTGCCCATTATCGCTCAGCAATGGTCTTTGGACAGTTTAATGCTATTGATGATAACCAATATAAAAATGCGTTACTGAACCACTTTATTGAGCAAATAGCACCGGGCCGAAGTGAATGTGTGCGACAAGGCAATGAAAAAGAACTTACTGCGACGGAATTACTCGTGATGCCATTAGCAGAGGCATCAGTAAAAATCGGTTGTAATGGTGTAAATGATGATGAGCGAGATATGGATTTATCCGTTTGGGCTGGAATTATCCCTTATAAAACGGTTATTGGCCCATTACAAGATGATGAGAAGATGGCGAGTGGAATCGATCAACCTGATTATTCTTTAGCGTATGGAAAACGATGGTATAAATAAATATGAGAAGAAAAACTAAGTCCAGACACACATTACTGGACTTAGTTCTCGGAGTATTAGCAAGATCGATTTAAATAAAACTATTCTTGATGATGCTTTCTTTGACCTTCTGTCGTTAAACGCGCATTACCGTGTGAATGTGCACGACGTTTACCTTTACATGTTTTCATATCGCCCTTAGCCATTGTAATTCCTTAATTATTAATAATAGAACAAAGAAGATATTTGTATGATAAATATTTTTTTTATCAGTGCAAGTGACAACTTTTCTGCTAACTTGTTGATACTGTAAATTAAATTGTACAAGTGACGCGTGTTTGATAAGAAATAAAGGCAGATTTTTTCGCTATTCAATAAGCAAAAAAAGAGGATTAAGGAATGTGCTCATTAGATTGAAAATAACGATAGCCAGAAGGTGAAACGTAGTTTTAATTATTTTAAGTGCTTTCTTAACGGGTAAGAAAATAAAGCCTGATAACTGAATGGTGGAAGGCGCTATCAGGCTTTTGTTACTCTATTTGGTATAAAAATTATTCTTCCCAGCGCACTAATGTATCGCTAGGCCAATCATGACCAATATCTGCGTATTTTTTCTCTAGTACATGACGTTTTATTTTAAGGGTTGGCGTTAAAATGCCATTCTCTATTGACCAAGGCTCTTTGATCATCAACACACCTTTGATCTTAGCGTGAGATTCTAGCTCGCGATTAATGGTGTTAATGACATGATGAACACGCTTCTCGTAACGTTTACGATCAAAGTTTGAGAAGTGATGAGGTAGTGCTAATAAAATGGGAGCAGGCATACCTGAGCCAACTAAACACATCATCTCGACATTACTGAGTTCAAACAGACGTTTCTCAATCGGTACAGGAGAGACGAATTTCCCTTTAGCCGTTTTAAAGGTATCTTTTTTGCGACCTTGGATGGTGAGGTAACCATCTTCATCAATAAAGCCGATATCACCAGTATGTAACCAACCTTCGCTATCAAAGCTTTCTTTGGTTGCAGCATCATTATTGTAATAACCTGCAAATAAGCCTTTACTACGTACTAATATCTCATCATCCGCGGCAATTTTTAGTTCAACCCCAGGCCCCGCATTACCAACACTACCGACTTTATCGCTCCGGTATGGGTGATTTAGTGTGCTATAGGCAAAAGATTCTGTCATGCCCCAAGCTTCGGTAATATTAAGTCCAATACTTTCATACCAGCGTAATAAACCTGCCGAAACGGGGGCAGAACCACAGCCTAATACTCGTGCTTCATTAAGTCCTAAACCATCAGCGAGTTTGCGTTTAATAAGGCCAGAAATAAATGGAATCTTAAGTAAAAGGTTAAGTTTCGCGGGTGGTAGTTTTTCCTGAATTCGCTGCTGGAAAAGGGTCCATAAACGCGGTACAGAAACAAAAATAGTTGGGCGATGCATTTTCACATCATCAATAAAAGTATCAAGAGATTCAGGGAAAGCCACTTGAAGTCCAGACATTATGGATGAACCAAAGATATATACTCGCTCAGTTATGTGTGCGAGTGGGAGATAAGAAAATAACCGCTCTGTTTTACCTAACCCAATATGCTCAGTTATTTGATGCGATGCCCAAGCGAAAGCGCCATAAGTTAGCATTGCGCCTTTGGGAAGCCCAGATGTACCTGATGTGTAAACAATTGACATTAATTCATCATCAGTATGTGCTGGACGCTCATCACTTGGGGCATGTTGTTCAATCAATGTAGAAAAACGATATTGTCCTTCTGGCGTACCTGGGTAGCTAAGAGAGATCGTCGGAATATCAGATAATGTTTGTGTGACGCTATTAATTGCGTCAGGACTATCAAGTTTACCGATAATTACTAATTTACTGTCACTATGGGTAATGCAATGCTCAATGGTATCAGCCCCAGCGGTTGGGAAAATAGGTACACTGATATAACTGCCGAGCATCATAGCTAAATCACAAATAAACCATTCCGCACAGTTTTTAGAGATTAGTGCAATACGCTCCCCCGGTTGGATCCCCAGCGCACGAAAAGCACTGACTAGGCGTAAAGCTTTGTCAGCAACATCTGCATAGGTGTAGTCAACAAATTCACGGTTAATAATTTGGCGAAGATAAATATCGGTAGGACGTTCTTCCGCCCATTGTAGGATCATGTCATTGGGTAGCAGTTGAGCCATATTAATTTCCCTTAAATGGTTTGCTACAAGGATGAAATCGTTCGATGACATCGTTTGTTATTATAATGTTAAATTTAAAGCGTATTTTAGGTGCTAGTCAAGGTGTTGCGTAAGGAAAATCAGTAAGATAAAGAGGCGATATCTGAATGGATGGTAACTGAACTAGGCATTTATTAGTATAAAATCAATCAATTATTTAAAACACTTGTATGAAATCAATTCTGATTATCCATAGAATAAATTAATGACTTTGTATCAGATTTGTTACCACGATCATGTTTGCTCAGTTATTGATAAAAGCGACAATAAAAAGTGCTTTCATTGTCGCTTTAAAGCATTACGACTGAATGTAATTATGCGCCTGTTGACTGAGTGTTCGATAACTCAATGAAGTGCGATCTCGTGATTCACAAGTACTGAGTAAATCTTCAATGAAATAACCTAATGCTCGGTTTTCTATAGTTTTGATTTGTTGCTGTATTACTAGAGGTAAATCATCGTAAATTGATGCAGCACCAAAATCGCCAACCAGAATATTGGCTTGCTCATCAAAGAGGACGTTATGGGCATAAATATCACCATGAGCAACACCTTGGTTTTGCATGTGTTTAATTACGTTGGTCATTTGTGACACTATTTTTTTGATCTGCTCAATGGTTAAGGTGAAACCGTTTGGGAAGGTATCGCGCGTACAGGTCTCAAACGTTGGTGGTAGACCTAAGTTTTTAAAGTGTGTAGGGATTAATGCCATAACCAGCGCTAAGTGTTTTGGATCTGTAACGTGTGCTAATGACTGCACAAGGTTTGGATGACGGCCGGTTTTTAGGCACGCGTTTAATTCATCTTGCGGGTAACCGTCAGACGTCACTTCACCTTTAAAGATTTTAACTGCGATATCGGTTGCCAGTTGATGGGTATTATTTTTCCATTTAGCGAGTGAAATAACACCAGATGCGCCTTGTCCCAGCACTTCTTGCAATGTGTAATCACTTGGTACAACTTCAGGTAATGTATTGTCTACCTGCTGGTGGCGATTAAAATCATTACCAGAAAAAGCTAACCATGCGAGTTTTGGTAAATTAAGCAGTTGGGTTGGAAAGGCCTGTAGGCGGTTAGCTGATAAACGGACCAACTCCAAATTAGCTAGCTGATCCATAGTGCTTGGTAATTCTGTGAGTTGGTTACCCGCTAATGCAAGTTTTTGCAAGTGAGGGCGTAGCCCTAAACTTTGTGGTAACTGAGTAATTTTATTATCAGTTAAAATCAGCCATCGCAATTTTTGAGGTAAAGATGTTTCATCAACCGTTGTGATTTGGTTTGATTTAAACCCAATCATTTCTAAGTTTGGACAAGCACCTAATACTTTAGGTAATTCGGTAAAGCAGTTGTTTGACATAAACACAATGCGTAGCTTGGTTAGCTGGGCAAACTCGTCAGGTAACTGGCTCAGTTTATTGTCGGTTAAATCTAGGATTTCCAAACTATCAGCTAGCGAAAGAATTTCGAGAGGAAAGGTGGTTAATTGCTGCGTAATTTTTAATTGGGAAATATGCGCGAGTTCACCAGAGCGTAGTTGTTCTAACGTATGCAAAATCTGTATACCTAATTACATGAATAGTATTTTCTCTATTGTACCCTGTGTGGTGTGAATGCCAATTAACTAAATAGCGATAGGAATTTTAATAACTTATCTCCAAGTGTAAATAATGTGCAATATTTTGTTGTAAAAATGTCCACACTATCGGTTGCACCACGGTAAAACGTCAGTACACTAGCGCTACTTTTGATGATATCAGCTACTGATTTCGTTTATTTCCAAAGACGACACTGCAAGTACCGAGGGTTTTGTGTTTAAAAAAGCGTTATTGCCATTATTGGTTATGTTCACTGTTGTTACTGATGCTCAAGCAGCTTATTCGTATTCAACTTACCCTCCTGCAGGCACACGAACTGTTGATGATGTAATGAAACGTTACTCTCCTTTTGTTGAGCCGCGGATTAAACGTTACTTTGAACAAGCAGGCTTATCTTATCCGCCAAAAAATATTGCGCTCTTTGCGATGAAAGAAGAGATGTCAGTAGAGTTATGGGCAGAAGAGAAAGGTAAGTGGTCGTACGTTAAACGTTACAATATCGAGAAAATAAGCGGTAAAAAAGGACCTAAACTACGAGAAGGTGATAAACAAGTACCTGAAGGTATTTACCGTGTATCTTTGTTGAATCCAAATAGCCGTTTTCATCTATCAATGAAGCTAGATTACCCGAATGCTTTTGATCGTAAATACGCGCGATTAGAAGGTCGAACGTCTCCAGGTAGTAATATTTTTATTCATGGTAAACAAGCATCGACAGGTTGTTTAGCGATGGGAGACTATAGTATTGAAGAGCTATTTTTACTCGCACAGAGAACGGGACTTGAAAATATCGAAGTGGTTATTAGCCCTCATGATCCGAAAAAAGGGAAATTACTGACCTCGATCAATCAACCTTTTTGGACTCAGATCCTTTATCGTAATATAGAACAAGAAGCGCGTAAGTTTGGCCGATAATGAGTCGGTTATTTCATCGATAAAATGGCTTGTAAAGTAAATAATTACATTTGATTTGGCGCTTTTTAACCAGATACAGCATGATGTTGCTAAAAATATGAGTTAGCGCTAGTTAAGGCAATCACATTTTGTAATACTAATACGAGCCACTGATTTCAATAAAGGATAATTATTGAAATCGTACTGTTGCATAAAATGATTAGAATAGAGTCAACTCATTATGCCAAAGCGTAGTAAAGAAGATACAGAGATAACTATCCAAACGATTATGGATGCTGTGATTGATCAAATTCTTACCTTGGGTTATGACAAAATGTCATACACCACGTTGAGCAATCAAACAGGGATCTCTCGTACCGGTATTAGCCATCACTTTCCTAAGAAGCAAGACTTTGCGCATGCGCTTGATGGGCGTATCTATCAACTGTTTGTTGATAAGCTTGATTTAACCGATGATTTAGCAGCATTTTCTTCAAGTTGGTCGGTTGCGCTTGATGATGAAAAATTCCGTGCAATTTTACGTTTACTCTTCCATCATATTTCTTCTGCAGAAACCTCACATGAGTTTGCTCACCGTGGAATTGAACGTTTATTTACGTTGTGTGAACAGCGTTATGGTCAGCAAAGTATTGATGAATTGGAGCGTTTACTGGGTCGTTCGTTGATCCGTTTAGCTCGCTAGATCATGATTTGGGTGTTTTGAAAATAAATACTATGATGTGATCCGATATAAAACCCGCGATTAAGTGGGTTTTTTTATATCTATATTAATAACAAGATTGCTATGAGAGTATGTTGTTACTCGCGTTATCTTAATAATGCGTAAAAAGTTTCTCGTTAAACCACGAAGATTCGTCAAATAAAAAACTGTTTTATTTTAGAGTTACTGCTCTAAAATAGTATAGGTATTACAAAAACAGGTATCAAAGGGTTACCTTATGAGAATAAAACCATTTATGGTTAAGCCATTAGCTATCGCATTGTTAGCTATCACGCCTAGTCTTTATGCATCACCGATTGCGTTTAGTGATGCGTGGCATACTGTCGTGACAAAGAATGATGGTTTGGCAGCTGGGCGTTCAAGTGTTGAGCAAGCTGAGCACATGCAAGATGCAGCCAGTGATCTCTATTTTCCAACCGTAACGGTTGGCGCGAATTACACGCGACTTGATCAAGATGTCAAACTATCACCATCAGATCTGTTTGGTAGCTTGCCAGTATCGGATAGTGAAATTGGCAAAGTTATTAATAATATAGTTAAAGATTCTGCGTTAAATTCAGCATTTACATCAACAATAGCCAATCGTGATGTGTTAACTAGCTCTGTTCGTGCGATTTGGCCTATTTTTACTGGTGGTCGCATAAGTGCTGCACAAGATATTGCTCAAGGGAAAACCCAAGAAGCGAAATACATGTTAGCCATGATGCAGCAGGCGAAATTTGAAGATTTATCCCGCTTTTACTTTGGTGTTGTTTTAGCAAAAAATGTTGTTGAAACACGTAAAGAGGTTGAAGCAGGGCTCAAACGTCATTACGAACATGCGCTTAAACTTGAACAACAAGGTCAAATAGCAAAAGTTGAACGTCTACAAGCAGAAGCGGCTTACGATAAAGCAAAAGTTGACGCACAAAAATCAGTGCGTGATTTAGAAATTGCGCAAGTTGCGCTAACAAGACTACTGCAGCAATCGAGTACCACAGTACCTACTACCAATCTGTTTATTAATAGTTCTTTACCGCCCATGTCGGCGTTTATAAATAAAACGTTAGCAAGTTACCCTGGTTTACATATTTTGGATGCTAAGCGTAAACAGGCTGATGGCTTAATTGATGTAGAGAAAGGCAAGTATTACCCAGAAGTGTATTTGTACGGTGATTATAACCTGTACGAAAGCGACTCTCTTGCCGCTAAAATGGCACCTGATTGGGCTGTAGGTATTGGTGTCAGTGTTCCGCTTATCGATAGCTCTGGCCGTTCAGGTAAGGTAAAAGCGGCGCATTCGATGGTGACACAAGTGAATCATTTACGTGCGCAAGCTGAGCAAGATCTGACTGTGTTAGTTGAGAAAACCTACCGAGAAGCTAACCAAGCAGTCGAAGAATATAACGGTTTACAATCGAGTCTTGCATTAGCAAAAGAAAATATTCGTCTACGTGAAAAAGCGTTTAGCCAAGGATTATCAACGTCACTTGATGTGGTTGACGCTGAACTGTATTTATCCGCTGTTAAAACCCAGCGACTTGCTGCGGCCTATCAATATGTTATGTGTTTAACTCGTTTACTGGCGGTAAGCGGTGAAATGAACACCTTTAATAATTATCAGAAATATCAAGGTATAGAGGTTTAATTGTCATGAGTAAGTTGAAGTCTATAGCAGTAGCGGTTCCTGTAATTGCTGTTGTGGGTTGGTTGGGTTACACCTTCTGGCATGCTTACCAGCCTCAGCCTGAACGTATGCAAGGTCAGATTGAAGCGCAGCAATACAATATTTCCTCAAAAGTACCAGGGCGTATTGACCAAGTACTTGTTCGTAAAGGCGATGAAGTTAAACCGGGACAACTTATTTTTACCATTTTAAGTCCGGAAATTGATGCCAAGTTAGAACAAGCGAAAGCAGGTGAGCAAGCGGCTGGTGCGTTGGCAGAAGAAGCTGAAAAAGGCGCGCGACGTCAGCAAATTGCAGCTGCAGAAGATCAATGGCGTAAAGCTACGGCAGCGGCGAAATTGATGAAAACGACTTATGTCCGTGTGAATAACCTTTATAAAGATGGCGTGATTGCAGAGCAAAAACGCGATGAAGCTTTCACACAATGGCAAGCGGCACAATATACCGAGAGTGCAGCGTACCAGATGTATGAGATGGCTAAAGAAGGCGCACGAGTAGAAACTAAACGTGCAGCACAAGAGAAAGTGAAAATGGCTGCAGGTGCTGTGGCAGAAGTGGAAGCGTATGTTGCTGACACCAAGATCTCTAGCTGGCACCAAGGTGAGGTTTCTCAAGTATTACTGCACGACGGTGAACTAGCACCACAAGGTTTCCCTGTGGTGAATATTATTGATATTAACGATGCGTGGGCTGTCTTTAATGTGCGAGAAGATAAGCTAAAAGATTACCAACAAGGTAAAGAGTTTAACGTAACCATTCCGGCACTAGGTGATAAAACCTATTCATTTAAAGTAACGCATGTTGCGGTAATGGGTGATTTTGCTACGTGGCGTGCAACTGATACGGCGAAAGGCTTTGATATGCGCACCTTTGAAGTGGAAGCACGTCCAACACAACCGATTGATGGCTTGCGCGTAGGCATGAGCGTGATTGTAGAGCAGTAATATGAATAGCTTTCAGTATGTGAAGCAAGAATGGCGAAACATATGGAAAGATGGCTGGTTACGAGCATTAACACTGTGGTTACCTGCGGTGTTATTTCTCACTATGTGGGCTATTTTTTCTACGGGTATAGCGCATAACTTACCTGTTGGTGTTGTCGATCTTGATCATAGCCAGTTGTCTCGTCATTTTACCCGTTATGTGGATGCCAGTCCGACAATGGCGGTTACACGTCAATTCACGAGTCCAGATCAGGGCAGTGAAGCGATGCGAGCCAATGAAATCTATGCCATGGTGGTGATCCCAGATAATTTTGAAAAAGACACAAAGCTTGGTTTTTCGCCACAGATCACCACGTTTTATAATGGGCAATTTATTTTAATAGGTAAATTGATCAACTCTGCAATGTTACTTGCTGAAGGCACATTCAATGCAGGGGTTGAAACCGTTAAGAATATGGCGACAGGGGCTCCTGTACCTTTGCAAGCGATGGGGCAAGCCGTTCCTATTCGTGGGCAAATTACACCGCTGTTTAACAGTAATAGTCATTATGGACAGTTTTTGGTTTCTGCCATTATCCCGTCTATCTGGCAGATCTTGATTGTGGCGACAACGGTATTAGCCATTGCCCATGAAGCGAGAACACAAGGACTATGGAAGTGGTTACAAACGTCACCTGTTTCTAAGTTACTGGGTAAGTTAGCTGCTTATACTGGGTTATTTTTGATCCAAGGCTTGCTGTTCTTGTGGTGGATGTACGTAGCACTGGATTGGCCGATGCATGGTGACTGGCATATTTTGATTGTCGCGCAATTGTTGATGGTGCTGGCGTGTCAAAGTATGGGGGCTTTTATCTATTTCCTTGCGATGGAAGTGCCACGTGCAATGAGTTTTGTTGCAGCATTTACAGCACCTGCCTTTGCCTTTATGGGGATCACGTTCCCCGCCACTGATATGCCTGTGATTGCAAAAATGTGGCGTAGCTTATTACCAGTAAGCCATTATATTGAAGTGCAATTACAGCAAGTGGATTACGGCACTGGTTGGTATCAGGCCTCTCATCAATTGTTTGTTTTGTCGTGGTTTATGGTTGCAATGGTACTAGCAGTGATGTTGATGTTAGTTCATCGTCGTAAAGCATTAAGTGGCAATGCTGTAAAAGGGGAAGCCTAGATGGGATGGTTAAATTTATTTAAGCATGAGCTAAAAGCCATTTTTACTAATGTTTCTTTGGTGTTTACAGTATTTGGCGGCGTGGTTTTTTACTCGTTCTTATACCCACTACCTTATACCAATGAGCTCCCTCGAGATCAGAAAGTGGCCGTTGTCGATTTTGATCAAACGCAGATGAGCCGCGAATTGATCCGTATGGCTGATGCCACACCACAGGTTCATATTACTCAGCACTTAGGCAGTATTGATGCGGCTAAACAAGCGTTACTTGATCGTCAAGTAGAAGGGATTTTAGTGATCCCTCATGATTTCTACAAAGATGTGATGTTAGGGACTAGCCCAACATTAGCATACGCTGGTAATGCAGCTTTGTTCCTAGTATACGGTACGATTGTTGAAGGATTAAGTTCAGCAGGTACAGATCTAGGCGTAAAGGCGAAGATTAACCATCTTGTTTTAAAGGGTGATAACTTCGTTCAAGCGACCGAACAGTACAGTGCAATGAAGTTAAACATGCGTCCAGTGTTTAATGTCACAATGGGCTACATTAACTATGTTGTTCCTGCTGTTTTTGTACTTATTTTACACCAGACATTGTTAATTGGTGTCGGTATGGTCGGCGCATCAGAAAATGAAGCGCGATCTGCGGGTAAAAGTGGTTATTGGTCTGAATATCCAGTATGGATGATTATGGCTGTAAGGGCGTTTATCTTTGTCGTAATTTATTTGGTTTTAGCCGCGTACTATTTTGGTTTTACCTTTACCTATTATGGGGTAAATCGATTGGCATCAATTCCTGATCTCCTTTCCATGACGGTAGCCTTTTTATTAGCGGTAATCATGTTGGGAATGGTATTAGGACAGTTGATTCCACGTTGTGAGTTAGTCACGCTGGTGGTGTTATTAAGCTCATTACCTCTGGTGTTTACCGCAGGCTTTATTTGGCCAACCTCTGAATTGCCAACATTACTACGAGAGTTAACCCAGTTAGCACCGTCAACTGCTGCTATTAATGGTTTTCTTGGTTTAAATCAGATGGGCGCAACCTTTGCTCAAATGATTGGCTGGTGGCAGCAATTATGGTTACAAGCATTAGGTTTTGGTGTGCTTGCTTTTGGGTTAATGACAAGAGCTAGAAAAGCGTAGAAAGTATAACTGATCGGTAAATACAAGAAGAGCACTATTGATGTAATGCTCTTCCGTTAAGCTCAAAAGGATCAGCTAAACGATAATATAGATGCGTAAAAAGCCGAATGTATTTCATACATTCGGCTTTTTTATTTCTAAGACAAGTACTTGAAAGAGGCACTCAAAGTGGTGTCTAAATCAGATGTTTTTTAGTTGGAAAGCTATTTATTGTACTTGTGCAATGAGTCATGTTCGTAAGAGGTTAGAAAATTAATACAACACAAGTTGAGCGATTGAGTTGGGTTATCTAGCAATGAAGCCGCGTATGTTAAGACGTAAAAGACCAGTAACTAAGAGTTATGAGGAATATTTTGGCTTATAACTGGTTACGACTTACGACGTGTGATAGGCGTCGTTGTTGACCGATATACTTGTACGGTAGAAAGCTTTTTACTGTCTGAAAGATGGGTAAGGAAGCTATCTAGAAGCAGAAAATAAAAGGCCTAATCGCTATGCAACTGGGCCTTTAAGAAAACATAAATTATATTAATTTATATATATGAAAGTATAGAGCTTTCATTTTTATTGAAATCAATCCGTAAATTATTTTACTTTCTTAAATGTCACTGTGTGACGATCAGAGCTAATAATCAAGGTATTCTGGTTAACAAGATAATCTGATGGGCCCGTTAGCAATCTTTTTACAAATCCATCAACAATAGCTTGTTCGTTTTGAATACACATTTTACGGGTCGACGCTAAATTTTTAGTCAATAAGTCTTGACCTGTTAGTGTTAGCTTACCTGTTAGTGTATTACAGCCTAGATAGGTGACTGTTAAGTCATTATCAATCACTAATTCTGGTTTCTTCGGTAATGCATCTACAGGCTCTGAGTGTCCATCAATTGCTGTTACTGCCCATGTGCTAGGAAGTGCTGCAACATCTTTAGGGGAAGAGCTACAGCCTGTTAATAGTGATGTCAGTAAAAGCGTACTTAATAAAATTTTTTTCATTATATTTCTCGTGTCGTACAGCAAGAAAGGTGCGTCAGAGACAGATGGTGACGATGATAGATAGGTAACGGTCAATAGTCAGATGTGTCAATAATAACGCAATATTGTTCTGTGTCTTGCTTACAAAAGTCATATGAACAGTAAAACTCAACAGGTTCTGAAGTGTGACAAATAACCGTAAAAATGTAAACGGCATCTTTTTTTATTTGTATATTTTTATTAATTCATAAATATATGAATAATAGGCGTACTCGCTATTATTAAGGATAATTATTTAATGCAGAAGGTTACGCTAAGTTCACCCACTGGAGATAAATATATAGCACCATCAAAAGTGGTGTGTATTGGTCGCAATTACGTTGAGCATATCCATGAGTTAAATAATGAAATCCCGACGCAACTTGTCTTGTTTAATAAACCCAATTCTGCCATTTCTCAGCAACTTAATGCTAAGCATAATGATGATTCAGTACATTATGAAGTTGAAATTTGTTTTATGTACCAACAAGGTAAGTTTATGGCAGCGGGAGTTGGGATTGATTTAACTAAACGAGAACTACAAGAGACCTTAAAGCAGAAGGGCTTACCATGGGAACGAGCAAAAGCATTTGATGGATCCGTACTCTTTAGTGATTTTGTACCACTACCTAATATTATTGAAACTGAATTTGAAGTGGTGTTTGAACGACATAAAGACGTTTTACAGCGTGGCGTTAGCTCTCAAATGATCACAAAACCTGTCGCTATTTTGCAGGAGATCCAATCATTCATGACATTAGAAGATGGTGATATTGTTATGACGGGTACACCAAAAGGTGTTGGTGAAGTGAATGCTGGTGGGCATTACACTGCAAGCCTTTATATTGATGGGCAGAGAGTAGTCGCCCAGTCATGGGTTGCGGCATAGCGTGATAATAATCTGATTTTTAATTTACAAAAATTTCGTATATTTACAGCTAAGCATTGTTACAATGTTTAGCTGTTTTTCTATGTGACGAAAGTAATGTTTCAGCAAGAGCATGTGATTAAATTAGCAAATATGAAAATGCCGTTCGGTAAGTACGCTGGTCGAATCCTTATCGATTTACCTGAAGAGTATTTATTGTGGTTTCAGAAACAAGGTTTTCCTGAAGGCGAGTTGGGTATGCTGATGGCTTTGGCTCTTGATTTTAAAATCGAAGGGCTAGAGAGCGTGATTCGACCATTACGTAAAGATTAAGCGTGTTTTCAACATCGATATTAGAAAAGATTTCAAATGAAAAATACACTCTCATCGACCCTACTATTTTTTGTAGGAGCCACCCTATCTGGTTGTGCTCAGCATTATGCGGCAATCAGTGATATTCCATTTGTTGATGCAAACTTTAAACGTTGCGTCATTTTGCAAGGCAAAGCATATAGTGAACAAATTACTGAGTTGAAATGTGACGGTTTACATATATCAAAAATTAAAGAATTAAGTAATTTTCCGAACTTGCAGCAGTTAGATTTAGCACATAATCAATTAAGCAAACTTGATATTAGTGATAACCCTAAATTAGAACTGCTTAGTGTTGAACATAATCAGCTTAGCAAATTGAAAACTAAATATAATAAAAAATTAAAAGTGCTAAATGTAAGTTTTAATCACTTAACATCTCTTGACGTGAGAAAAAACAAAGAACTCACGTATTTAAATTATTCGGGAAATCATATTAAAGATGTTGATATTCAAAATAATCCACACTTATTAGCACCTTATGATAAAACCTATGTCACTAATGGCCCATCTAATTAATTTTTTCAAAATCAGATAAGGAAGTCATTTTATGTTTAACGGAATACATCATGTTGCGATTATATGCTCTGATTATAAGCGTTCTAAGTACTTCTATAGTGAAATCTTAAAACTAGAGATCATCAATGAAACTTATAGAGCGCAACGCCTATCGTACAAACTCGATCTACGTTTACCAGATAATAGCCAAGTTGAACTGTTTTCTTTTCCCGAAGCTCCCCAAAGACCCAGTTATCCAGAGGCGCAAGGGCTACGTCATCTGGCGTTTTCAGTAGATGATGTGGAATCTGTAGCAGCATATTTAGTTGAACATCATATTGAGGTAGAAGCTATCCGTGTTGATGAGTTAACGGGAAAGAAATTTACTTTTTTTAGCGATCCAGATGGATTACCACTTGAGTTGTATCAGTCTTAACTTTAAGAAGTGTGGGTTTTTAGCTAACAAAGATATGCATATAAAGGTATATTGTGTTGGTTAATAATTAAACATTGGAAGGGATGTGATGCGCAGAATTATATTTAATCAGAAAGGTGGGGTGGGTAAATCAAGTATTACCGTAAATTTAGCGGCTATTAGTGCGGCGAAAGGGCACAAGACACTCGTGATAGATCTCGATGTCCAAGGTAATTCAAGTCACTATTTAGGGTATGATATTAATCAAAAAAGCGATAAAACCATTGCTGATTTACTCAATCAAACCGCCTCTTGGTTTTCAATGGCATCACCAACATTGGATTACCCCCAACCGACCGATTATGACAATTTATTCCTCATTCCATCGAGTCCCAAATTAGATAAATTAGAGCCAGAATTAGAACGCCGCTATAAGATCTATAAGTTACGTGAAACTTTAGATGAATTAGAAAAAGAATATGAACATATTTATATTGATACCCCGCCAAACCTAAATTTTTATACTAAGTCGGGATTAATTGCGGCGCATAACTTATTGATCCCATTTGATTGTGATAGTTTTTCACAACAGGCATTGATCAATTTAATGGATAACTTAGCAGAGCTTCGAGATGATCATAATCGTGAGTTGTCATTAGAAGGTATTGTGGTCAATATGTTTAATGCTCAGGCAAACTTTCCTCGTCAGATTATTGAAAGTGTTAAAGAGTTAGGCTTCCCAGTCCTAGAGCCTTATCTACCTCAATCGATCAAAATGAAAGAATCACATTTTCAACAAATTCCGCTTATTCATTTCTTACCAAAGCATAAGTTAACTCAGCAATTTTCTCTATTACATCAACAATTAAGTAATGTTAAACAAGCCGTTAAAAATTAGCCGTATTTTTTATTGCTTACAATTAAAAAGAGCGAGATTAATGCTCGCTCTTTTTCTGGTTAGTCATCTTTGTTGGGAAAATGTTTTTCGTATTCTTCCATAAAATCTTGTCGAATTTCTTGCTCTAAATGTGTCGCTTGCTCTGTTGGACAAAATAACATGAAGTGAACAATTTGTTCGCCTGTCGCGCCACTACTTATATGGATATGTGGTTCTGAGCCTGGTAAATCAACACCTGCATGTTTTTCTATCATGCTGTTATAGCGACGAGCGACGTCAATAAAATCTTCACAATGATGCTCTATTTTTTTGACCATAGTTGGTAGTAAAGGGTAGAGGTTGAGGAAATTGGGTACTACGATAGAAAAGTTATGGTAAACATAACGCTTCATAAAATTGAGGTTTTTTACTGGGTAAGTGAAAAACATGCTGTTGGGTAAGGTTGCTGTTTTTCCTGTGTAATGATACTGGCCATGATGAAGATCGATCTCTTGGATTACTGTTGCCATCATATTGTGTTCGATGACTTCGCCACATAACTTGCCCACTTCAATCCAGTCACCGATTCGAAACGAACGTGAGCTTGCGCGTTGAATTGATCCTGTAATACAAAGAATAATTTCTTTCGATGCGACAACAATGGCAACCGCGATCGCTGTGACAGATAATGCAAACTCATTAATTTCTGAGCGCCAAAGGATGAAGAGTAAAAGGATAAGAATAGAAAAGGTGCCATTTTTGGTTCGAGACATCCATTTTCGTTGTTCTTCTGAAAGAAAGAGTTCTTCCCCACGAATTTTGGTCAAAACCAGACGACGGATCAGTGAAATAATCACAATGATCAGAGCACTTAGTAGTAATTTGTGTGCGATGAGGAAGTTAATGACTTCCATAACCTTATCCATCGTTATTCCTTTTTATCTCAATACATCAATAAAGAGTTATATCAAAAAAAACAGATGAATGTGTTAGAGAAATCAAAACTTTATAGAAGTTGGTATAAGACAACTTGGTATTTGGAAATGATGTATAGGGAAAAAGAGTTATAAAAAAGGAGCGAAAAGCTCCTTTTTAAAATGATGAGATTTTATTTGTTATCGCGTTTGTATAGCTCAGAGAAAGAACGTTGGTAAGCTACGGCGATTTTTTTGATGATTTTCTTAGTCATAGTTACAACCTGATACTGTATAAAACGAGATAAAAGTAATAGAAAAGTAGATTTAGAGGCGCTTGGCTCTCTTGTTGACGCGCATTATACGTATGTCTTAAATACTGAAAAATGAAAAAAAATAGAGATTAGCATTAGTTTTTGTAATGCATTTTGTTTTTTCGAACTGAATGTTTTGATCTTATTTAAAATCAATTGGTTAATTTTTCTGTTCGCTGTTTTATTTGTATGTTGGTTATGTTTTTTTATAGGAAAATAATACTTTTTTGAAAATTATAATTGGGTATTAAGCGTGGATGTAATATAAGAACTTTGAGTAAAGTAGTCTTTAGCAAGGAAATAATCAGTGAAAGATACAAAAGAGCATATTAATTAGTATTATTTAGACCTTTATATCCATGTTAGTACTTTCGTTGAGTGTTTTTTGAACGGAGGAGATGAATAAATAAGTATGGATACTTTCTTTGTGTTAGGCATTATTAACCACGGGGAATATTGTGCTAACTTTCGCCATTGTACTTATTGGTCAATGCTTTGATCATGAACAAAGATTAGTCATCTTGCCTGTTGCTATTCAGTTTATTGGTATGATGTGTGTCATGAGCCTCGCTTCTTTTATTTAGGTAAAGATTGGACGTAAACGCAGATTTAGCTTGGGTTACCTTATGGTATCTCAGGGGCTGCATGTATGTTGACATGTGGCATCATCAATTTAACGGGTACATCGTTGTTACAATTTAATGCCACGTTGATTTTTCTAGGTATTGGTTGGTATCAACTTAATCTCGTCATTATTCTATTTATATTCGTGATTAGTGCCGTGTTATTTATGTTTAAACCTAAATTAATTGGTTCATTTAAACCTCAATAATGACGCTATGTTTATGATTATTTATCGTAATTTAACTGACTTCCGTCTAAGTTTGGTTAGGATTGAATAATAAAATGCAGAGAATGGGCTGAGTATGAAAAGTGACATGATTCTTATCGGTAAAGGTGAAAGCAAAATTGGGATCCACCCTAAATATGCTAACCGTCATGGTTTTATTGCTGGAGCAACAGGTACAGGCAAAACGGTGACACTTCAGTGTTTAGCTGAGGGCTTTTCATCTCTCGGAGTGCCTGTTTTTTTAGCGGATGTAAAAGGTGATTTATCAGGTATGGCGAAGGCTGGTACTGATAATGCGGTTGTACAAAAACGTTGTCGTGAAATTGGAATTGATGATTTTCAATTTACTTCTTTTCCCGTTGAGTTCTGGGATTTGTTTGGGAAAGAAGGGGCAAAAATCCGCGCTACGTTAGAAGATATGGGACCACTATTATTAAGTCGTTTGTTAGATTGTAATGATGTTCAAGAAGGATTAATTAATTTAGCGTTTGAATATGCAGAAGAAAACCAAATGCCGATGTTGGATTTGGATGATTTTTCTACTGCACTAAATTACTTAGGCGATAACTCAAAACAATTGGGTGGGATGTACGGACGTATTAGTAAATCTTCTATTGCTGCTATTGAGCGTCGTTTATTAGGCTTTAAACGTCAAGGTGGCAGTGAGTTTTTTGGTGAGCCTGCATTGGATTATCATGATTTCATGAAAACGGCTACAGATGGTCGAGGTATGGTAAACATTCTTGATGCCAGCACCTTGATCCAATCGCCAAAGTTGTACTCAACCTTTTTATTATGGTTATTGTCTGAACTTTACGAAAATCTGCCAGAAGTGGGTGATCTCGATAAGCCCAAATTTGTGTTCTTCTTCGATGAAGCTCATTTATTATTTGATGATGTGCCAAAAGTCTTCTTAGATGAAATTGAGCAAGTGGTGCGCTTAATTCGTTCTAAGGGGGTGGGTATTTACTTTATTAGTCAAAATCCAACCGATATTCCTGATACGGTTTTAGGTCAACTCGGTAATCGTATTCAACATGCGCTACGGGCCTATACCCCAAAAGAGAGAAAAGCTGTAAAAGTTGCAGCTGAATCATTTAGGGATAACCCCAATGTAGATGTTGTTACCTTGTTGGGCGAATTAGGTGTGGGTGAAGCATTAGTATCAGTATTAGGAGAGGGCGGTGTACCATCGGTAGTTGAACATGTCACTATTCGACCACCAGAGTCGCAAATTGGTCCTATTAGTGCTGACAAGCGTACAGAGATGCTCAATGCGAGCCAATATTATCAGCAATATAAAGAAGCGATTAATCGCGAATCTGCCCATGAGATGCTAAATAAGCGTATGAAGCAGCAAAAGCAGGCACAATTACAACAAGCGCAGACAGCAAAGCAAGAGAAACGAGCCAGTATTCGTAAGCCTCGTCGTTCTCAGCGTCAAACCTATACTGAATCATTTATTAAAACCTTATTAAGGCAACTTGCTAATGCAATAGTACGAGCGTTATTTAAACGACGTTAATTTTATTGCTAAATCTTTTCTGTATTATCAGTAAGGATGAACGGGCACGGTGTCAATTTATATTGTTGTCGATAAATATGTTACTGCGACCATAGCTTTTTTATTATAAAAGCGTAAGGTCTTAAGCTTCTATTTCTAAAGGATAATCTTAGACGTGCATATTTTTACAGATAGAAAAAAAATCCTGATTGATACGCGAAGTTCTGATGAGTTCTTAGCAGGTCATATTGAAGGTAGTGTGTTTGTTGGATTTGGCGGAAAACAATTTAAATGGTGGCTTGAATTAATGCTGCCGGATAAATATATTCAATTAGACGTTATCGCTTCACCTCATAACCAAGATCAAGTTAAAGAAACATTGCAAGCATTAGGTTATACCCATATCAGTTTTCAAGTGCTTGAAGGGACATTGTCTCAGGTTGAACACATATCTGCTGAAATGCTAGTAACGAAGGCATCAGAGCTGAATATTTTAGATGTGCGTGAACAAGATGAAAGAGTAAAAGGTACGCTGCCTAATGCAGAAGCATTACCTTTATCTGATATTGTTCAAGGAAAACTGCCTTCAGAGAAAGATAACTTTGTCGTTCATTGTGCTGGGGGATGTCGTTCTTTAATTGCAATATCATTACTAAAACTACTACGAAAGTGCCATTTGGTTCAGCTTGATGGTGGTTACTCTGCAATTCAGCATCGAACATAATCCTGTTATAAAAAGCAAAGTTATCTATAAATAATCTTAATGCTCGTATTATTTGATAAAGATCTGACGATAACTTTGTTTTCCTTCCTATGAAATAATCTTATTTTTCGTCTAAAAACAGCTGTGCAATAAATTTTTTCAATACGCCTGAATGTTATCAAAATGTTGTTGATTGTTTGCCTCTTGTTGCAAAAACCATGAAATATAAAAATTCTTGTATGAATATTTGTGCAAAAGAATGGATACCTGACTTATTTTTTTTGAAAAATAGCCAGTCTCTGAAATGCTGAATACATGTTTCTACTAATAAAAAAAGTCATACCCTGTACCAGACGTAGAAGCATTATATGCTTAATGTTGAGTATAAATTCAAGGATTGAGAGATAGATTATGATTCGATTTAACCTCTGTGCAGCAGGAATCTCGCTTGCACTTTCTGGTGCCGCAATTGCAGCACCTACAGCACCAAGCGTTGATCTGTATGGTTCTAATAACCTTCAGTTTTCTAAAATTGAGCTGGCAATGGAAACGACATCTGGCTATAACGACATGGTTAAATATCATGACAAAGCTAAGATTAACGTAAAGTTTAACCAATGGAGTGGTAATTCAGGTGATACTTACAACATCTATTTTGATGGCAAAAAAGTAGCGTCTGGTCCAATCAAAGGTAGTCAAACGACGGCTTCTTTTGAGTATGAGCAAGGTGGCTTGTACCAAATGGAAATCGAAGCGTGTGATGAAACAGGATGTGCAAAAAGTGCTCCAGCACAAATCACTATCGCTGATACCGATGGCTCACATTTACCGCCTTTAGCAATGAATGTTGACCCAAACAACAAATCATTTGATACCGATCCAAGTGTTGTTATGGGGACGTATTTCGTAGAGTGGGGTATCTATGGTCGTGAATATACAGTAGATAACATTCCTGCAGACAACTTGACCCATATTCTTTATGGCTTCATCCCAATTTGTGGTCCAAACGAGTCTGTGAAATCAGTAGGTGGTAATAGCTTCAACGCACTACAAACAGCATGTAAAGGCGTGAACGATTACGAAGTTGTTATCCATGACCCATGGGCTGCATTCCAAAAGAGCTTTAAGCAAGCTGGTCATGAATATAGCACACCTATCAAGGGTAACTATGCAATGCTAATGGCATTGAAACAGCGTAACCCTGATCTGAAAATTATCCCATCAATCGGTGGCTGGACATTGTCTGACCCATTCTTTGATTTTGTAGATAAAGCAAACCGTGACACATTCGTTGCCTCTGTTGAGAAATTCCTAAAAACGTGGAAATTCTACGACGGTGTTGATATTGACTGGGAATTCCCAGGTGGCGGCGGTCAAGCAGCAGATCGTGGTGATGTAGTAAAAGATGGTCCTGCTTACATTGCGTTAATGCGTGAACTACGTGCAATGCTTGATAAGTTAGAAGCTGATACTGGTCGTACTTATGAGCTAACATCAGCAATCGGTGTTGGTCACGATAAGATCGAAGATGTTGATTATGGCGAAGCTATCCAATACATGGATTACATCTTTGCAATGACATACGACTTCTACGGCGGTTGGAACAACGTTCCTGGTCACCAAACAGCACTTTACTGTGGTAACTTCATGCGTCCTGGTCAGTGTGATGGTACAGGTCTTGACGAAAATGGCGAACCGTTCAAAGGACCTGCTTACACTTCTGATATTGGTATTCAGTTATTACTAGATCAGGGCGTTCCTGCGAATAAACTGGTTCTTGGTGCTGCAATGTACGGTCGTGGTTGGACAGGTGTAACACCTGATACACTAACAGACCCAACAGATCCAATGACGGGTACAGGTACTGGCAAACTGACTGGCACTAAAGAGCAAGGTGTTTGGGAAGACGGCGTTATTGATTACAAAGGCATTAAATCATACATGCTTGGTGCTAACAGCCAAGGAATCAATGGCTTTGAATATGGTTACGATGAGCAAGCAGAAGCACCGTATGTGTGGAATCGTTCAACAGGTGACTTGATCACATTTGATGATGATCGCTCTGTTAAAGCTAAAGGTAACTACGTTAAATCACTTGGTCTTGCAGGTTTATTCTCATGGGAAATTGATGCGGATAACGGTGATATCCTAAATGCAATGCATGAAGGTGTATCAGGCGCGGTGATTGATAAGCCAAACAAGGCACCAACCGCAGCAGCTGGCGCGGATCAAGCTGTTTCAGGTCCAGCATCTGTAACACTTGATGGTTCAAGCTCGAAAGACTCTGATGGTAGCATTGTTAGCTATGCTTGGGAGCAAGTATCAGGTACTGCAGTAGCATTAACTGGTGCTGATTCTGCTTCAGCAAGTTTTGCCGCAGCAGAAGTATCAGAAGCTGAGCAATTAACGTTCAAACTAACAGTAACAGATAACAAAGGTGCAACGGCATCAGACACTGTTATTGTAACGGTTAATCCTAAAGATGTTGTCGTACCACCAACAAACACGGCACCAGTAGCAAGTGTAACAGCACAACAATCAGCGAACGCTGGCGATGTAGTTGTTGTTGATGCATCAGCTTCTTCAGATGCAGATGCGGGTGATACGCTAACGTTTGATTGGACATTACCAGCTGGCGTTAATGCAACAGTTAATGGTTCACAAGTACTATTTACTGCGGCTGAGTATACGCAAGACACTAACTTAGTCTTTACTGTAACGGTATCTGATGGCGAAGCAAGCTCAAGCGCTTCAGCGACAGTTGTTGTTGCTAAACACACAACGGTAGAGCCACCTGTTGATACTTGTGATAACGCATGGGATTCAGCAACAGTTTATACTGGTGGCGACCAAGTAACTCAAGACGGTAAAGTATGGGAAGCTAAGTGGTGGACACGTGGCGAAGACCCTGCGAAATCTGGTCAATGGGGTGTATGGAAAGAAGTTGGCGTAGCTAACTGTCAATAAGTGTAAAATTAATGAGCTGGTAATAGTGCAGTAACCTATTCATCAGCCATTACAACATGCTTTAGTAATCATCCCTTGAGACGTAATCAGTCTCAGGGGATTTTTTATTGAGCGGATAAAAAAGGCGCTAAGCATTAAGCAAAGCGCCTTTAAGATATTGATTACATTATGTTAGATAATGTATTAACGGCTAAGGAATGCGTAGCCAGTTGTAAATGCGGCTTCTTGGAATTGACGTAAACCGGTATCACGGAAATCAATCGCCATTGGATTACGTTTTAGCTTTTGCTTAATGTCAGCATTGGTCATGAAGTTAACATCAACATCTGGAATAAGCTGGATAGCCGATTCTAATTTAAAGCCTACTGCGCTACCTGCAAACTTGCCACGCGTTTCACGGTTACGGATCACAACCTTATCTACTTGGTAATCATCCAGTAGTTTTTTAAATGCGAATTGGAAATCACGCATTTGTTGGTTATCTAGAGAATCTTCCATGATGAACTTTTGCGTACGACATTGTGGAATATCGAACATGCCATTTTGAAGTGAAAGAAGACAAATAACCGCTTCGTTACTACGTAGCTCAACAGCACAAATTTTCATGTTAACACCTGAATCTGAATATTTTGGCGCTTATTGTAGGCGAAAAAGTGATTCGCTGTTAGTACCGATTGCATTTTTCTTATGCCTTTCTATCCAGACGAAGGTTAATAAAATATTGATAAATTAAATAAGGATAATAAAACCAGAAAACAGTTCCATATTTCTATAGTTATGACGTTTTAATCAGTGTTATCGCATCGATAATGGTGAAATAGGGAAGGGAAAAATCGGATTTATTCTGTTTTTAGTTACGGTTCATTTTAGCAAACTGAATACAGTTTCTAGAGAGGAGAATCGTTATGACTATAACGAATGTGATGTCGCAGTTTTACCTTCAACGTCTTAATGATACTGAAAATAACGAAGAATATGATGCGATAACCAAAATGCTTACGTTATGTAACTGGGTGCCACGTGTTCAAGATGAAGAAGAATAAGTATGTAGTTAGAAACCGCCAATAAAAGAACGCTATTGGCGGTTTAAATTCAATTCGTATTAGCTACGTTTTGCAGGTGTGTACGAACGACCTGCAGCTTGATACGTTTCTTTATCGTTAATTTCAAAGGTCGTGTAGAAGAACCATGCAATGAAGCGCATCAGCTCATCATTAGCATTCATTACCCACTCGGCAAATTCTTCTTCTTCACCTTGGTCGTTTTCTTGAGTGAAAACGTGGTAAATACGCTGTTGTCCGTCGATTTCAGCAAGACTAAAGTGACCAATCATTGCTGCTGCTGTTTCTGCAATTTCAGGCTCATCGTTGTCTTTTAAGGCATTTAGGATCGCTGAAACGCTATCGAGTGCTGCCAATTCTTTTACTAAAATCTCAAATTCTTCTTGTTGCATGCTTAATATCTCTGTGACGTTTTACGTTATTGTAATCGCAATTAAATCGACGACCTAATTTTTCCATAGAAACAGGAATAATGGCCTTAATCGCTTTTCGGTTGAGAATAAATTGGGCCTAATAGTTCGAGTTGGGTCAGGTACATACGCATATCGAATTCTAATTGGTGATAGCGAGGTTCCATGTGACAACATAATGCGTAGAACGCTTTATTGTGTTCCTTCTCTCGTAAGTGTGCCAATTCATGAACCACAATCATACGCAGGAATTCAAGTGGGGCTGATTTGAAGACTGAAGCAACACGAATTTCATGTTTGGCTTTAAGTTTGCTTCCATGGACGCGCGAGATAAACGTATGTAAACCTAATGCATGATTGATAACATTGATTTTATTATCGTAAGCCACTTTACTTATCGGTGCTGATTTTTTCAGATAGGCATTTTTAAGCTCAACGACATAATCATACAGCGCTTTTTCTGTTTTGATGTTATGTGGCGTCGGGTAGCGCTTTAAGAGCAGCGTCTTGAGCGTATCATTATCGATAAGCTGTTGTACTTGCTCAGTAAGATGAGTTGGATATCCCTGTAGATATTTTAGTGGCTGCATAACGTGACAAAATAGATAAAACAGTCATGCTATAAGCTGATCGCATTTGAGGCAAATAAAATATCTACTGGATGTAATTATATCTATAATATCAAAGTGATATCTTAATATTTTTTAGAAGGCGTTCTGTATGTCGTTGCGTGTCCCACCTCCAATATTATTGTTACTATCCGTGTTAGCCATGTACTTACTCTCTCGCTTTTATCCTATTTTAACATTTGATTTTAGCGGTAAGAGCTTACTGGTTTCGGTGTTGTGTTTTATTGGTGTTATCCCAGGGTTTACAGCAATAATTGCGTTTGCAAAGGCTAATACAACGATTGATCCCCGCCATCCACAGAATACATCACGGTTGGTGACGACCGGTATTTATCGCTTTACGCGTAATCCAATGTATATAGGGTTAGTTTTTTTCCTATTAGCTGCTGCTTTTTATTTTTCCGCGCTGAGTTGCTTTGTGATCGTACCTATTTTTATATGGGTGATGAATAATTTTCAAATAGAGCCAGAAGAAGAGGTATTACTCGCTATGTTTGGTGATGAATATTTGCAATATTGCAGAAATGTTCGTCGTTGGTGTTAATGCGTCAGATGATATTAATTGAGAATAGAGAGTGTAAGGAAAATAACGGTTTACCTCGACGTTATTTTCCTTACACTTGCGAGCACGTTAGTTTATTACTTAAAAGATTAAGTAATAAAGAGACAAAAGAAAACTGAGGGGAAACAAATGAGCAAAGCGAAAATTGGTATTGTTACGGTAAGTGATCGCGCAAGTGCTGGCATTTATGAAGACATTTCAGGCCAAGCTATTATCGATACGCTAAATGATTATTTAACCTCAGAGTGGGAGCCAGTTTATAAGGTGATCCCTGATGAGCAAGATGTCATTGAAACCACACTGATTGATATGGCAGATATGCAAAACTGCAGCCTTATTGTTACGACAGGTGGTACAGGGCCGGCTAAGCGTGATGTGACGCCTGAAGCGACCGAAGCGGTATGCGACCGTATGATGCCTGGTTTTGGTGAATTGATGCGTGCTGAATCGCTTAAGTTCGTACCTACAGCGATATTGTCTCGCCAAACTGCAGGTTTACGTGGTGATAGCTTAATTGTTAATTTACCAGGTAAGCCTAAATCGATTCGTGAATGTTTAGATGCTGTTTTTCCTGCGATCCCATACTGTATTGATTTAATGGATGGTCCATTCTTAGAATGTGATGAGGCTGTGATAAAACCTTTTAGACCAAAACAGAAGTAATACGTTCCTATTAATAAAAAAGTAACCTTTTATGGTTACTTTTTATTTTTTAATACTTAACACAAGCAATGTATATATATACAGTTGTATTTGTTTTCATATTCTTTGATTGTCATTTTTGTGTAAATAAAATTAGCACTTGATCACGAAATTAAAAATAAGGTAAATATTAATTCCAAATTTATTTGTTCATATTTTCAAAACTGAAATTCAAAAAAAGCACAAAAAAATAAAAATCATTTGAAAACAATTGGTTACTTTTTGTTTTTAATTTTAGAATATTGTTTAAATTAAATTTGGTTGCTTTTTGAACAGCGTTTTAGTTTATATCAGTCATTTGTTTTTCAATTATTATTATAATATTCTATGCGACCAAAGAGATATATCTCTAATATTTAGTGCACATATTGTGTATTTCTCCGTTATATAAATAAAAAACTATGTTTTTATGGTTTTAAAGCAGGTTAGAATATGGATGTTAAACAAAGCTGGGGTTTTATTTCAATTTCAATTGGTGTTGTGTCGTTATTATGGGCCAGTATTTCTTTAAGTGGTATGGTCGGACAAGAGCATGTGCTGATGGAAATGGGTTCATATATTCATGCTAGCAGTACTGATTTACCGAATACAAATTATGCTGAAAAAGTTTTAGCTGCTGAACGTCATAAAAACTTTGTGGTGTTATTAACTGGTCTTGTCATGGCATTGATCGGCTCGATCATGGTTAAAGGTCGCTTCAGTAAATTTTAAAATTCCTGTTATATTTATACCCAAGTACCTTAAGGTGACTTGGGTATATAAATAGAGATTATTGAACAGATTGTGATGTTAACTCTTTAGGAACATAAGCTTTTGTTCCCCAAAGAGGTACAGTTGATAAGCTATGCTTGTAACTGCCAGAAGTTTCTTTTGTTGAGTATGATAAATACATCAATGTTTCAGAAGCTGGATCGTAAATACGACGAATCTTCATGGTTTTAAAGAAAATACTTTTTGATTTTTTAAATACCACTTCACCTGATTTCGATTTGTTTATTTTTGCAATCATATCAGGTGTAATTTCACCTGTTTGACGACATGAAATTGATGAGTCTGATGGATCAGCTAGGCTTAAATCTGCCTCAATACTTGCAATATGACAGGTAACACCGGGCACTAATGGATCCACTAACGTATTTAATTTAATATCTTTGGTGGTAAAGACTCCTAGTGATACATCGCCAACTTCATTATCCGAACAACCACTGACTAATAACGCTGATGCTACCAGTCCTGCCACCATCATGGCTTTTTTCATTATTCACTCCTTGGTGTATTAGCCGAAATAGACTTTTTATTTACGGCAGATCGAATATATACGTTTATACGTGAAAAATGTCGTATTTTCACTAAAGCGTTTGATATTTAGAGTAAATATAATATTTTCCCATATTTAAGGTAAAAAAAACCGAGATACGGCTTGAGTAACTCGGATAAGTGGCGCTACAAGGCTCCAAATCAAAAATGTATTGTTAGAATAAACGCATAAAAAGCGAGCAATGTTGATTATCTTCAGCAGTTATACGAAAAAAAAATGAGAAAAGTTTATATTTGTTTTAATTTAATTATCTATTTGTTTGTTAAGGTTTTTATTAGGTTGTAGAGCTGAGAGTTAAATTTTAAAAATGTTATATTTATAACGTTTTTTCAAAATTGTGCTTTTCAGAATGAATAAATACACATAGGATAAATGTAACGGTATTGTTACAGGGAAATTTGTTAGGGACTTCACAGTTACTGTCTATGGGAGGATATTATGTCGAATATTCTTACTTTTCCAGTAAAAGAACAACCGAAAGAACGGACACCTTTAGAAACCATTGTTGAGCAGGAACTGCTTGATTTAAATGCAGATCAATACATGATTGATGTCGTTTTAGAGCGAATGGAGAAGTTTTTAGCTCTAGCATCTTTTGAGTTTGATTTAAAAATGAAGGTATCAAAGGAGTGTTTAGATGAAATGCATGAGAATGTGTTTCCTGCTATATCGGAAATGCAAGCGTCAGTTCGTGACAACATGAATGAGATCCTGACAGAGCGTGTATTACATGAGATCCGTCTTTATAATCTTGAAATGCAAGCAGTGAAATAACATATCCACCTTTTGAGTATCTACTTTGTTACAGATAACGTTTAAATACCATTTACTATCATAAAGCCACTAAAAAGTGGCTTTATTTTTGTCATTAAAACGGCAATAGATTGAAACCCCTCCGTCATTTATCCTTTTTATACTGACACCAAATTCTGTGATTTGCGGTGAAAGTATGGAAACGAACACGCCTTTTTTGCTTCCAAGAAAAACGCCATTAGGTATTGCTGAGAACGTGGCTGAATGGGTTACTGGGCTCAAACAACTTAATCAATATTATTTAAAACGCCCCATTGACTCAGATAGAACCACTTTTGTGCGTTATGCGTTGGAATCCTTGGGTATTGATTATCAAGTCCAACAAGGTTCGATACAAACAATCCCACAGCAAGGGGCAACATTGATTGTCGCGAATCATCCACTTGGTGGCGTGGAAGGCATTATTCTTGCTGAGCTTCTTCTCTCAGTACGCTCAGATATAAAAATTTTGGCTAATGAATATTTAAAAAGTGTGCCTGAATTAGCTCCCTTGTTTATTGGCGTCGATGTTTTTGAAAATAAATCAACAGTTAAAGCAAATGCAAAAGCGGTAAGGGAAGCTGATCATCATCTTGCTGAGGGGGGCTTATTATTGGTATTTCCAGCTGGAGAGGTATCGACTAAAGATCAAAAAAAACGGTTAGTCGATAAAAGTTGGAATCGCTCTGTAAGTCGCTTTATTCGTCGTCATAAAGCCGTTGTTGTACCGATTTTTATTAATGGTGAAAATAGTAAAAAGTTTTATTTAGCAGGGAAAATTCATCCATTATTACGTACTGCGATGCTTGGGCGAGAGATGCTAAATAAACGTCAACAATGTATAGGGTTAGCGATCGGTGAAGCCATACACTATTCGGAAGTGAAGAATATTAAAGATGACTATCAACTAGTTAATTACTTACGGCTTAATACTTATCTGTTAGGTTCAACTTATTTATCTCCGTCAACAAAACAAGAAACAATATTGAATGCTGAAGTAGCTGCGATTCATCCACCAATCCCTGCTCAATTATTAGCAATAGAAATTGCACATTTACCTCATGATCAGAAGCTTATTGAAAATACTCGCTTTGATGTTTATTGCACTACAGCCACAGACGCACCACATTTATTAAAAGAAATTGGTCGAGTGCGAGAAGTTAATTTTAGGGCCGTCGGAGAAGGCACTGGAAAAGCGTTAGACTTAGATCAGTTTGATGACTTTTATTATCATTTATTTGTATGGGATAAAGAGCAACAGCAGGTAGTTGGTGCATATCGATTAGGCGCATCTGATCAAATTATACAACAACAAGGGATTGAAGGATTATATTCAAGAACCTTGTTTAATTATGATCAAGCGTTAGTTAAACAGTTAGGTAAGTCATTGGAGTTAGGACGCTCTGTTGTTGCGCAGCCTTATCAGCGTAGCCTTAGCGCACTATTATTACTATGGAAAGGAATATGTGAATTTGTCTATCGCAACCCTCAATATACGCACTTATTTGGTCCTGTGAGTATAAGTAATGATTATAGTTTAGAAGCTCGTCAGTTATTAGCGGCAAGTTTAGAAGTACATCATTACGATCAGCAGGTAGCAACGTTGGTAAAGCCTAGTTATCCTTTACCAAAAGGTGAACGTTGCTATCATCATCCCGATATATTGGCAGCGCTTACTGATATTCAACTGCTTTCCAAAGTTGTGAGTCGATTAGATAACGAAAAGAAAGGTGTTCCTGTTTTATTAAGACAATATCTAGGCTTAAATGGTAAGTTGCTTTGTTTTAATATTGATCCTGCTTTTAATGATGCGTTAGATGGCTTAATTGTGGTGGATTTACGTTTGGTCGCAGAAAAGACGCTTGCTAAGTATATGGGGTTAGAAAAAACCAAGCAGTATATTGCGTATCATCGATAGCGATGTAGACAATAATTTTTATAACGGGATAGCTTTATACGTTAGTACCATACTATCCCGTAAAATATACGTTTTTTACTTATTGGGTTGCCATAACTTTTCAGCTCGTGTGCCAATAAACCAAAAGCTAAGAGCAAGTACTGCAAAGAAAAGTGCTTTATGGATCTCGCCCCAGAAATATGTGAAGTACTCCGTATACAGCACAATCAACATAAAAGTAATACCGAATGTACGCGTCATGACATCATTCGTTCTAATGCCAATAACAATTGCGATAGTACAACAGGCTAAAGCTAAAAGACTCCATGTCCATAACTCCACTTGTTTTATCTGTGACCACTCATGAAAACTGTCATAGTTACCGAATATAGTCAGTAGCCATAAAGAGGTGAAAAAATAGAACAGTCCAGCAAAACGTGTTGCTTCTGTTAGCGATTTTACAATTTTTATTTTAGGAAATAACAGACTAATTAATATAATAATAGCGCCAAAACAAGTAAATTGTAGTGGTATATTCATTCCTAAAAAGAGGTAATGGCTATCACTTAAATAGGACGTTTCTGAGAGTAAATAAAGCCCTGCACTTAATAAGAAAAATAACCAAATTAAAACCGATCTTAACTTGATACCCAACCCACAATAGATGATGGCAGGAATGGCAATAAATAGGCTTTCTCGCCAATGTTCAGCGAATGTGGTTTTACTTAAAAAGCCAACAGAAACTGCTGTGAGTAAAACACCAAAAAAGAAAATCGCTTCATTGCTAATACTTTTTTCAGGGAATTTGGCACGTCTCCTAACACCTAAGTAGTAAAATCCGGCAGATAAAAATGCGGTAATAACAGTTAAAACACTAGCCGGAGTATTAATTAATTTAGCCAGTAATGACATTAGATAGTCATCAGCGACTAATAAAATGACGGAGAGAATAAAACAGGCAATAGCTACCCAGAAAGAATAGACGGCAAGTAGTTTCCAATCAAAATTTGCGACTTGGTAACTTTGTCGTAAATTTTCACTTTGTTCCATACTTACAAGTTTTTCTTGTTCCCAGTGTGTAATGGCCTCATCAAGTATTTGTGCTTTTCTTTTATTAAGCTTAAATGTCATTTCACTGTCCTAGTGATCAAAGGCGTTTAAAGCGATCTAAATGTATTATTAAGCGAGAGGTTTTTTTGATAAACACTGACGACATAAACACTGCCCAGATGGGCAATTTGCAGTATCGCGCTTATCTAATTCGAAACACCAACACGTTGTTTTTCCAGCACTGATATCGCAATGGGCGGGCTCATGACATTCTGGGCAAAAATGAGTCTCAGGCATCCCTTTAATTTCAGCCATAACTGATTCTCGCTTAGTATCATCAAAGTTTTGCCATTCGATAACTTCTTTCATTGTGCGTAAGCAACCACTACAGATACCATCACTATTTTTACATTTGGCAACACATGGGCTTTTCACTGCAAGATCCCTTACTTATGATAATTTTGATGCAGTCGAGTATATCAAAAACATCACTCACTCACAGCGTAGCTTATCAACAATATACTGAGCGATAGGAAAACATGACGTAGCAGCTGGAGAGGGTGCGTTGCATACGACAAGACTTAATGCTGTTTGATGAAACATAAAATCATCAATCAGTTGGCCTTGTTTATTCACCGCTTGAGCTCGTATCCCACAAGGGTAAGGTTGTAAATCAGAGAGCGTTAATTGAGGGTAATAGCTCTGTACTTTAGCTAGATAAGGAGGGTTCCCATGCTGTACTTAATCCAACTATTCCTGCGCCAATAACCAGAAAGTCACACTCTAACACTAAAGCCTCCCATCAATACGGGGATGATTAAGGAGACTACTATAATGAAATCTATTAGACAGTGTCGTTAGATTGCAGATATTATGCAAGTGTTGTGATCTCATACAATGATATGTCATCATTTATATTATCAATAGAAGTAATAGAAAGTTTATCAACAGGATACATACCCACTTTGAGCATTACTTTTGCAGGAGCGGTAATACTTTTACTGTGGCGACCATAAATATGTTTTAGCTGTAATCGTTTAAAACCAAAATCTTTAATACGTTCAACCGCTTCTGTGCAATATCCATTTCCCCAGTAAGGCACTCCAATCCAGTAACCCAATTGACCGCTACCATTTTGTATATTTTCAAGTCCGGCACAGCCAATTAGTTGATGGTTTGATTTTAATGTAATGGCAAAAATTGCAGAATGTTGAGTCAGCCAACCGGCTAAATGTTTGCCAATCCATTTTCCAGCCATACCATCAGAGTAGGGATGAGGTACACTAATAGTACTATTCGCAATATCGATATTGCCTGCCAACTGTTGGATCTTTGTTGTATCTGAGAGTTGCAGCGGGCGAAGTATTAATCTATCAGTTGTTAATAGTGGTTGTGATTGATTCATTGTTTTAACGGCCTCTCACAAGTTATTAGTGCAAACAAGGTCATATAATTGAGCTATTAAAACGTATTGTGAAAGATAAATCCTCGATTTGATCAAAGATTATGCGATAAGGGTGCATGTAGCTGAAGTAAAAAACAAAAATGTATAATTGATCGCGATTATGCTATTGCCCTTATTTGATACGGGCTTTAGTTGAAACGTTATTTTTTGAGGTTGTATTTCGTGCATAAGCGTTCACTGTAGGTGTGGATCTCCACATATCCTCACTGTGTTGGATCAGGTTAGTGAGTGCTTGTTTTAAAAAGTGCTGTATTTGATATTTGATTAACCAGCCCGTGCCTTTAATTTTTGGTGAAAAAGTAATGTGGTAATGAATTTGACTTTGCGTTGCATTGATACTTTTAAATTTTATCCATCCGCCATGTTCATTAACTGGAGCGCCTTGAATTATTTGATAATGGATGTGCTCATTTTCTTTAAAATCAATAATCTGTTCCTGATATGTAAATGGGCCTTGAGTGACCTCTCGGATAGCACCAATTCCATTAGTTTCTGGTTTTCCAGAGCGGATCAACGAGTATTCAGCATTAAAAAAACGACCTAATTTAGCGTGATCAGAAAGTAATGCAAAGAGAACTGTTTTAGGTACATTAGCGGTTACTTCTAAAGTAACGGTATGAATCGTCATTATCGTCTCCATTGCACCTGATTTTATTTAACATACCATTAACAATAAAGGATTGAAAGTCAATATTTAATCCATAAAGGAATGTTTTTAATTGTTGTTAGGGGTAAAAAGAATGGATCTGTAATGACATTAACAATGAACAGTGAGAATTAGTTGTTTGGATGAGAATTTTTTACGTAGTAGTGGGTTTATATAAACTGTCGTTTTGTATAAAAATATGCTTATTTTGCAATGGGTTAAGATTGTCATTAATAGAATATGAGCATTTATATAATAAAATAAAGAGTTGAATCACAAAAAAATGTATTTTAGTGGTTGTCAAATGAGCGAAAGATACATATATTAAATCGTTGATATAAATTGTTCGAGGTTTTTTAAGTTAGAAAACGTAGCTGATAATATTCAGCTATGGTTGCATTTCAATACTTCCTATCGAACCCATATCTATAACATTATTATTAATAAGCTAGTGTGAACTTTTCTGATAGTTTTCAGCCTAAGATATATTGATAAAAAAAAGATGTTCACAAGAAAACAATTGATATGTCATGTTTATGTCATATCAAGTTGTTTAAGTAGAACAGATAAGTAAAGAGTAAGAACGGTATTAATTTTTAGTGATATCAACCTTGCTCATAGAAGATAAATGAGAGGTTTTAAATGAAAACACGTAACCGTAGACAGTGGTTTTACTATAAAAATCAAACTACTAAAGTTGAAAAAGCATAATCAATGCTAACAGAAAGGCTTTCTTTAAGGTGATTCAGAGAGTCTTATACATTTAGCAATTTCTCTGTTAAATGTTCAAAATCTTAATAGTGTAATAATAAATACTTATTGAGTATCAGTAGCCAGAAATAAATAAAAATTTCTGGCTTTCTTATATTTAAAAGCTGCGTCTAACTATAATTTGAGATTTATTTAAATTTAAAAGCAAACGTTTGCCTTGCGATGCCTAAAGTAATCTAACGATTTATTAATTGATAATATGGCCTTTTATTTTCGCATTATCTGGAATATTAGTTATTTTAGTACCTCTAATGTAGATATTGCCATCAACGATAATCTGATTAGGGAGTTCAGTTATCTTGCTATTGTTTAAGTATAAATCACCTTTGACATAAAGATTATCTGGTAGCTTTTGTATTTCTGTTCCCATTAAACTGAGATCGCCTTTCACTCTCATACCATAGTTCAGTTCTTTGATTTTTGAATGAGCAAGGTTAACGAACCCATCGACGTTAAATAGCAATGGTAGATACTCAACTTCAGTGTAAGCAAGATTAAGATTACCATTTACAGTCAGGCTGCGTGGTAGTTGTGAAATTTTACTTCTTTCAAGATTCAAATTACCAGTGATCACAAGAGGGTCGGGTAATTGTATATCTCCACTATTTCTTAATGAGACATTGCCATATGAATCAACATAGTTGAGCAAGTGAATAGGTGAAAGTGCATAGAGTGGTGCGGCGTTTCCCAGTAGTAAGAAGACACTGATCATACGCAGAGTCAATCGTGTCTTTATTGGTTTTTTCATTATTTCGTTATTCGTAATGCTTGAGTTTGGTTGTTCATTGATTGTGCTCATATCATTATTATCGTGTTTCAAGCGGTGAACTTTAGTTATTACGTTATTAATAATAAATTTTTGTGGTTAGAGTAAATAGCGAAATACTATTTTGGAACTAAGTTCAATATAAATGGAAATGGACTCTCTGAGCGACGCATTGACAGTATGTGCGATAGATAATAAGCAATACAGCCGTTAAAAAGTATCTAGATGAACCTATAAAGGCTTTTCTATTTACACTCTCTATCATTAATTTTTATGTATTTTGAAATAAAAACTTACACTTGAAGTGATTTATAGACGCTTAAAGTTAGCTGTATTCAGGTTGTATTTGGGTAACAAAAAGGTGGATTGTTTGTTAAGTTTTTATTCAGGAGAAGTGCTTTAGTTTTGTTGCTAACGAAAAGACACAGACATTTTGAAAGCTAGTTAACCTTCCCCTTAGGTTTTTACTTTCATTTATAACAATAAGTTAGGAATAAAATTATGAAAAAGTCTATTTTATCTACATTGGTATTAGCAGGCATTGTATCGGCACCAGCGATGGCGACGAATGTGGAAACATTTATAGGTGGTGGTGTGGGTTATCAACTTGATAATTTTAAAGGCCCTCATAAGATGCACAGTGAAGATGCCAGCTATCAAATTCGTGGTGGTGTTATTGTTGATGATCACCACCGTTTAATGGCAACTTACGGTTATAAAAAAGACAGATTCAATTTCTCTGAAGCTGGCGTCGATAGCGTGAAAGCAAAACATAAGCAAGATCTGTATTTAGCTTCATACGATTACCTAGTACCTGTAACTTCTAATATCAATCTTTTTGCCGGTGCATCGATGGGGGCTGCACATAATAAAGTGTCGCATAAAGAAGGTGGTAAAAAGAGCTCTACTGATTTTGTTTGGGGAGGGCAACTAGGTGCAATGATGCAACTAACGGATAATATTTCATCGGATATTACCTACCGTTACCTCGATCAAAATTTTAAAGTAGGCGATACCCGCTTAAAAGGTGCTGAACAAGTAATGTGGACTGTTGATTATAAATTCTAATAAACATTCAGCGGCTAGGTAATGTTAACGTCCTGCATGATGTGGGGCGTTTCTATTTGGGGATAAAAATAGGCTAGGTTATACTGCCGTCGTTAACGAGTCTTAGGCATTATTACCCATGAATAAACAGACGTTACTGGATGCGATCCAAGTAAGATTACAACAAACGTTACAAGCTGCAACGGAAGCTGCTTTACGTGCATACAATACTGCGACAGATGATGAGAATGTTGCTGAAAATCAATATGACACATTAGCGCTGGAAGCTTCTTATTTAGCGCATGGTCAAGCGCAAAGAGTGGAAGAATGCAAAGCTGACGTCACAGCTTATCAAATATTACAAGCTAACTTACCTCAAAGCTTTGAGACAGTATTGTTAGGGCATATTGTAACGTTAGCAGATGAAAACGATAACATGCGTTTTGTGTTTTTGGGCCCGAGTGCTGGTGGATTAGTTTTAACTGTTGATAATAATACGGTGACGATAGTGACACCCACTTCACCTTTTGGTGATGCATTGATTGGTCGTGAAATTGGTGAAGAAATCGATGTTCATATTGGTAATAAAGTCATTTGGTATGAAGTGATGGCGATCAATTAAATTGTGTTTTCTTTATTTAAAGGTATTTCGGTATTTTTGATAATACTGGTAGATATGTTCAATAAAAAGTTTCACTTTCATCGGTTGTTGTTTGGTATACGGATATACCGCATAAATACCTAATGATTTCGCGACATAATCGGTTAGCACTTCAACGAGTACGCCTTGTTTAAGATCTTCTGCGACTAAGACTTTAGGAACATAGACTAAACCTTGTCCGTGTAGTGCTGCACCGCGTAAAGCGGAGGCGTTATTAGTGGTAAAGTTACCCTTAACTTTGACGGTATGAAGACCTAATCTATCTTCAATTAACCATTCATTCGCGCCTGTTTCTTGAAAACTATAGCCCAAACAATTATGACGTTCTAAGTCATAGGGTTGATTTGGAATGCCATGTTGTTTGATATAACAGGGGGATGCACATATCACCCAACGGGCTTGCACTAATTGACGGGCAATAAAGCTTGAATCTGGCATTGCGCCTGTTCTTATCGCAATATCAAATCCTTCCTGTACTAAATCAACAAAGCGATTGTCGAGATCCATTTCAATATGAATATCAGGATATTGACGGCTAAATGCTGCAATTGCTTCGGGTAAAATAAGTTCGCCCGAAATGGTAGGGACAGTAATACGGATCTTACCTGTTAAGCTTTCACCTAACCCGCTCATTGCGTCTTCTGCATTTTGAACCGCATTGTAGACTTCTCTCGCATGATGATAAAAAACATCACCAGCTTCTGTCAGTGTCAATTTGCGCGTGGTCCGATAAATAAGCTGAACGCCTAACACTTGTTCAAGTGCTGTGATACGTTTACTAACCACTGATTTTGTTAAGCCAATGTGCTCGGCAGCCTTGCTAAAGGAGCCTTTATCAATCAGGTGATAAAAAAGGAGTAGATTATTCGTCGTTTTCATCTATTAGTGTACTTTTTTCAACAAACATGTGAATTAGGCAATATATATCAACTATACAGAGCAAAGTAGAATATACCTATAAAAAATAAAACGATTAACTCGTATATATACATGGAGCCATGATGCAGCAGCCCTACCTTGATCTGATTGCGCAATTAGAACAACAAATAGATAAAACCCGTATTATCACCGATCCAACACTTGCACTTGCTTATGGTACGGATGCCAGTTTCTACCGTTTAACGCCTCAAGTCGTCCTTCAATTGGATAGTTTGCAAGAGGTTATTTTTGCGGTTAAAACTTGTTATGAGCGAGAAATTTCTGTGACATTTAGAGCTGCAGGTACCAGCTTGTCTGGTCAAGCGCAGTCTGACTCTGTCTTAATCACGCTGACTCGAAATTGGCGTGATTACAAAATACTAAATGATGGCGAACAGATTTGGCTTCAGCCTGGGATTATTGGAGCAGAAGTTAATGCTTATTTAGCACCATTAGGTCGTAAAATTGGCCCTGATCCAGGCTCTATTAATACATGTAAGATCGGCGGTATTGTTGCCAACAATGCATCAGGTATGTGCTGTGGAACTTCTGAAAATAGCTACCGTACAGTTGCTGGAATGACAGTTGTATTAGCTGATGGCACTGTATTAAATACGTTAGATAGTGCCAGTGTTGAGGCTTTTAAACTCAGTCATGTAGAGATGATTGATGAGTTGACGACACTTGTTACCCAGTGCCAGGAAGACAGTGAACTTGCAGCAAAAATCCGTCATAAATACCGTTTAAAAAATACCACAGGTTATAGTCTTAATTCGCTGATTGACTTTGACGATCCAATTGACGTTTTACAACACCTTTTTATTGGTTCAGAAGGCACATTAGGTTTTATTGCTGATGTGACTTATAACACGGTTGTTAATCATGCACACAAAGCTTCTGGATTGTTTGTTTTTAGTGATATTGAAATAACTTGCCTTGCGGTAAGTGAGTTGAGCAAAACCTCAGTTGCTGCAGTTGAATTAATGGATAGCCGTTCTTTAGCATCAGTGGCGGATAAACCGGGCATGCCAAGTTTTATCGCCGAACTTGGTGAGAAAGGTGATACTGAAGCTGCGGCATTATTGATCGAAATTCATGCTGAGAGCGAGGCTGCTTTACAGCAACAAGTAGAGCAATTACTAAAGATTATCAATGGCTTCTCACCAATAGCCCAAGTTGATTTTAGTCGTGATACACAAATCTGTGAGCAGTTATGGGGGATCCGTAAAGAGCTATTTCCATCTGTGGGTGCTGTGCGAGAGACTGGGACCACAGTGATCATTGAAGATGTTGCCTTTCCTATTGAACAGTTAGCCCCAGCAGTACGTGAGTTACAGGGGTTATTTACCCAGTTTAATTATCACGAAGCGATCATTTTTGGTCACGCATTGGCGGGAAATCTACACTTTGTATTTACTCAATCATTTGATAATAAAGAAGAAATAACGCGTTATAGTGATTTTATGGATGCAGTGGCTCAGTTAGTTGCTGTTGATTATAAAGGATCATTAAAAGCAGAGCATGGTACGGGGCGAAATATGGCACCGTTTATTGAGCTTGAGTGGGGTTCTGATGGTTATCAATTAATGCAAAACATTAAACGTATTTTTGATAAGCGTGGCATTTTAAACCCTGGCGTGATCATTAATGACGATAAAGAGTCACATATCAAAAACCTTAAAGGGATGCCTGAAGCAGATGAGTTGATTGATAAGTGTGTTGAATGTGGTTTTTGTGAGCCTGTTTGTCCCTCTCGTAATTTATCGTTAACCCCACGCCAACGTAATACTGTATTTCGTGAAATTTCTCGCTTAAGAAAGACTAACGAAGATCCTAGCCGTCTTGCTCAAATGGAAAAAACTTACCGTTACTACGGGCTAGATACTTGTGCTGCAACAGGATTATGTGCCGATCGGTGCCCTGTTGGGATAAATACTGGCGAGCTTGTTCGCAAATTACGCCAAAATCACACTGATAGAGCTAAAAAAATTGCGAATTGGACTGCTGATCATTTTAGTACTGTGACAATGGTGGCGAAGACAGGTTTAACAGTAGCGGGAGGCATGCATAAAGTACTTGGTACTAAAAATATGCGTAAACTGACAAAAGCAGCGTATAAATTGTCTGGTCATCGTATTCCAATGTGGTCATCACATATGCCTTTGGCCGCGAAATCAACTGAGATACTAACGATCAAAAAGGTTGGACGTGAAAAGATAGTTTATTTTCCAAGCTGTTCAGCACGAACAATGGGTACTGAAGCTAAAGCGACAGATCCTCGTCCACTTATGGATGTAACAATTTCCTTGCTTGAAAAAGCGGGCTATGAGGTTGTTATGCCGAAGGATTTGAACAATCAATGTTGTGGTATGCCATATACCAGTAAAGGTTTTCCGGAAACTGCAGCGAACAAGGCACAACAATTAGAAAATGCGCTATGGGAAGCGTCTAGCCAAGGAACCTATCCTGTACTAATGGATACCAGCCCTTGTGCAAGTACAGGAAAAGAAACACTACGCAGTGAAATTAAAATCTATGAGCCTTTCGAATTTGTTGCAAATTATGTGTTACCAAAATTAACCATAACACAGCAAGAAGATCCTGTGATGTTACACATTACCTGTACATCACGCCGTAAAGGGTTAGCTGGGGTGATGGAAAAAGTCACAAAAGCTTGTGCGAAGGCAGTGATTATTCCAGATGATATTACTTGCTGTGGTTTTGCTGGCGATAAAGGTTTTACTAAGCCTGAACTGAATGCTAGTGCGTTGGCACCGTTGAAACGCCAAGTTCCTGTAGGTTGTACGGAAGGTTATTCAAATAGCCGCACTTGTGAATTAGGACTATCTGAGCATAGCGGAATAGAATACCGTTCAATTCTATATTTGGTCGACAAAGTCAGTATTTAAGTGATGCCTATTTAAATAAAAACGCTGATATGAAAGTATCAGCGTTTTTTATATTTAGTCAAAATTAGTTATAAAATGATGTTATTTATTAGAATGATACTCTAAGTATCTTATTTCGGCATATTACATTGCACAAATGATTGACTAAAAGTTAAGAGAACGTGTTGTTTTTTCGTATACTATTAGATCTCTTACTATATTTAGATATATAGAATAGATTAATCGGTAAGTTCTTTTCGGATTTGTAATTTATAAGTTATTACTCTCAAACTATGAGTGAATATTCAGCTATGGATTATGAAACTCATATAATAAAAAGGCTTTAATATGCATTTTCACTCAACTGCTCGCGGTATTTTATTAAACGATGATGCCGTGCTTGTGACACGAGTTAAAGGTGATGACAAAACATTTTTACCTGGTGGACATATTGATGCAAAAGAATCAGCAACAACAACGGTGATTCGTGAATTGCATGATGAAGCAAACTTGACGGTTAATATTGATTGTTTTTTGGGGGCGGTAGAAAACAATTGGCAGATAGGGAAAGAGTTAAATACTGAACTATGCTTGTTATTTTTATTGTCATCAGAAACAGAGAGTAATGTTGATAACATTCAAAGTTGTGAAGCTCATATCGATTATTTCTGGCTAAAAAGAGAAGATTTGGTAACGAGCAATTTATACCCACTAGCATTAAGAGAGTGGTTAATATCTTCGCAATTAGATTTTACAAAACCCCAACCTGCTTTTTGGGGAAGTGATTTGTAAATACGTTATTTATTTCAACAATATATATTTATTATTTAGACTCAAATTTAGCGATATTTCAGCTAAATAGGATATTTTAATGGCAACGACTGATATCTCACCGTCTGAACAACTTCAGGCGTCAGAAAGTAATTCACATCTGTTCCGTAACCTCTTTATTTTTATTATTTTAGCTGCACTGTTAGGTACAGCAGGGTATTTTTATGTGCGCCATCAAAAATTATATCCCGCTACTGATGATGCCTATGTACATGCCAATATATTATATGTTGCACCACAAATAAGTGGCAAAGTCATGTCGGTTAATGTAAGTGATTACCAACATGTCGCAGAAGGTGACTTATTGTTATCTATCGATCCGGCACCATTTGAAATTGAGCTTGAAAAAGCAAAAGCAGCGTATGAAGTCGCGACACAGCAAAACAAAGCGACAGATGATGCAATTTTAGCGGCAAGTGCTAATGTGCGATCAGCAGACGCTACGCTTGTTGATGTGCAAAAAAATTACCGTCGAGTGATGGATTTAGTAAATCGTAAACTATTACCTTTACAGCAAGGTGATGATGCTAAAGCCAAATTAGCTTCTGCTCAAACGGCATTAGAAGCCGCACGCGCTAAAATGAGTCAGTTAATTAATCAGCAAGGAGCTAAAGGTGATGAAGCGCCTCAAGTAAAACAAGCAGCTGCAGCATTAAGCCAAGCAACATTGAATTTATCTTATACTAATATTTATGCTCCTTATGATGGTCGCTTAGGTAAGGTGAGTGTGCGTCCTGGTAGTATTGTATCGCCTGGATTATCCGTAATGCCTTTAATTGAAGATAATACAGCGTGGCTTCAAGCTAACTATAAAGAAAAATCAATTGGTTTATTAAAACAAGGTATGAAAGCCAGCATTGTTTTAGACATGTACCCAGATGTGACATATCAAGGTCATGTTATTGCATTATCACCAGCAAGTGGCTCATCATTTTCATTACTCCCTCCTGAAAATGCAACGGGTAACTGGGTTAAAGTCCCTCAACGCTTTCCTGTTCGTATTCACTTCGATGATTTAAAAGGTAAGCCTTTGCTTCGTGTTGGAGCGAGTGCTGAAGTCACTATTGATACGTTAGCAGAGACGAAGTAATGACAGGTGCGACGTTAACGCCAGCCAATCGGTTGTTGATCACTTTTGCTGTCATGCTCTCCGCCATTATGGTGCTGTTAGACATGACTATCGCGAATGTTGCTTTGCCTCATATGATGGGAGCGTTAGGCGTAACTTCTGAGCAAGTAACATGGGTTTTAACCTCATATTCGATGGCTGAGGCAATCTTCATACCGTTAGCGAGTTATTTAGCGCTAAAGTTTGGAGTGCGTAAATTATTACTATTTTCTGTCGCGGGTTTTGTGGTGATGTCTGCTTTATGTGGACAGGCTGACAGCCTTGCTGAGATGGTGGTTTTCAGGATTTTCCAAGGCGCGTTTGGGGCATCAGTTATCCCATTATCACAATCTATCATGGTACAAATTTATCCGCCTGAAGAGCGTGGTAAAGCAATGGCGTTATTCAGTGTCGGGATCTTACTGGGTCCGATTTTAGGTCCGACTGTTGGCGGTATTATCACTGAAAATATGGATTGGCGCTGGATTTTTTACGTTAACGTTCCAATTGGTTTGATTTGCTTATCTCTGCTTTATTTCTTTGTGAAGTTAGATGGACGCGGTAAGAGCAAATTAGATTGGCCTTTAGTGATAGGTATGACTATCGGTATTGGGCTGTTACAAATGGTGTTAGACAGAGGTAATGAAGAAGGGTGGTTCGAATCTAACCTTATTCTATTCTCGGCTGTGATCAGTGTGATTGCGTGGATTTTCTTTATTGCGCGCTCATGGATCACGAAAGGCGATGTCGCCCCTATGTGGCTACTTAAAGATAGAAACCTTGCTGTTTCTTGTCTAATGATGGCTGGCTTCTCAATGGGGATGTTTGGCATTACCCAATTACAGCCTATGATGCTAGAGCAGTTACTGCATTATCCTGTAGAAGCGACAGGTTTTGCCATGGCACCGAGGGGATTAACCTCTGCCATTGTACTATTAGTGATAGCGAGGTTCATGGATCGATTAGATCCACGTATGCTAGTGGCAGTAGGGCTCGGTTTTAATATCCTTGGTACATACTTAATGATGCAATATTCAATGAATATTGATTATTACTGGGTATTAATGCCATCTATTGTGCAAGGGTTAGGTATGGGGCTTGTATTTGCACCATTGAGTCAAATGGCTTATCGAACATTGAGTCATGCCGATACCGTTGGTGGTGCAGTTATTTTCAACCTTTGCCGAACCATTGGTGGGTCATTCGGTATCTCTATTGTTAATACGTATTTTACACGTACAGAGCAACGAGAGTGGCATGCTTTAGGTGCAGATTTAACATTAAGTAATCCGCAGTTACAGCAGCAAGCAATGATGCAGCATACAACTGTGACGGATCCTCATTTTATCGCTCAAGTCAGTGAATTATTGCATCAGCAATCAACACTGCTTGCTTTTGTTTATACCTTTGGCTTTATCTTTGTTTCTTACATTGTGCTATTACCGCTCTTAACATTGTTTAAGTTTAAGAAAACGCAACCAATAGTAAAAAATGTAAATGTCCATTAATCAATGTGATAGCAAAAAAAGCAGATCAGTAACGATCTGCTTTTTTTTGGGAAAATAAAATAAATTATATTTTAAATCAGTATGTTATATTTTATTTGTGATTTTTTAATAAAAAAGAGTTTACAGTCTAACTGTTTAATGTGATTATGTCGTTGCTCTGTTGTTCAGAGTTATTAATAAAAGTTAAGTTAAAGAAAATCCCCAGAAGTATCTTCGTTTAGTTGTACCTTTGTGTTTCCTTCGCTTCATCATATTTAATAATTCAAGCTTTCAGTGCATCGCAATTTTGCGATATTTTCTATGAATTTTATATAAGGGACACATTATGTCTAAGTCAACTGGTATCGTTAAGTGGTTCAACGAAGAGAAAGGTTTCGGTTTCATTACTCAAGACAACGGCGGTGCTGACGTATTCGTTCACTTCCGTGCTATCGCTTCTGAAGGTTTCAAAACTCTTGCTGAAGGCCAAAAAGTGTCTTTTGAAGTAGAGCAAGGCCAAAAAGGTCTTCAAGCTGCAAACGTTGTAGCTCTTTAATTTTATAGTTTCTATAAGATTTCTAAGTGGTGTAAATTGTTACACCACTTAATCAAAAAACCTTCTACGCTACACTCTTCGAAAAACTTTACTCTTCTTTGTTTTACTCCCTAGCAGTTTTGCTAATCGCTGTACTCATTATCTTCATTAAAAATTCATTACGCTATAAAACTGTTGATATTATTTAGCTTTACTATTGTCATCGCTAGAATTCATCAACGCTACAATTTTAAGAGGTATATTATGATTATCAACTTCAATGTTAATGATCTTAGTTGGAACGCATCTGTGCATCAGTTAAATGGAGATGTATTGCGCCGACATGTTTTAATCAACGGTAAAGTAGACACATTAGACGTCAATTTTACGTATTGTGAGCAATCTGAAAAGGGCATTATTACTAACCATAATAATAAAGAGATTGGGCATTTTTCAATTATTGATTAAGGTTTAAAATAACATGCTTGCGAGTTATGCTTTACTAGAAATAAAAAGGCAGAACAGGGTTTCTGCCTTCAATTGAATGATATTATTAGTAGGTAACAATGATCACTTGGTTATCTTGACTAACATAGGTTTCTTTTACTTTCCCACCATTACCAACGACAATCACTTCCTGCCCTTGTTTATTCTGTAACTTTCCCATCTCATTAACAAAAACACTGAACGCTATGACTGATCCAATAGGGTGTTTCCAGCTATACCATTGAGTATTCGCTCGATAAAAAGCAGGCTTTCCCCAATATCGATTATCCCAACGACGATCTATTCTATGATCGACCCGACGTTCAACGCGGTTATCTTGTCGATGATCCTGACGCATCTCTTGGCGTCGATCATTAAAATTATCTGCGTAAACACTGCTAGAAAAAGCCAAGACTAATCCCATTATCGCTAAATTTTTCTTATTCATTCCACCGCCAACTATTGAATGTGAATTTATAGGTGAGCATTGTGTCGTTTAATATTGTTTTTAGTGATTACGACTTATATGTACGCTACTTACTAGACGACCTTCATTATTGCAAATGATCGGTAATACGGCTTTTTTAAAACACGCTAAAGAAGGGTATTGGGATTGAATGTGTTGTGATTCGATATCCACATAAGTTTTGAACTCAGGAGGAAAGACCACTGTCAGTTCGAAGCGACCGCCATTAAAATCATTACATGTAATCACTCTTTTCATCCACAAATCCATAAGTCCTCTTTAGGGTATTCTGTACTGTATTTATACAGAATAACATTCTATATGTTTTTGTAAAGGATCACGTTGATTTTGTCATTGAGTAGATGGTGAAATAGAAAGGTAAAGTGATGGTTGCAATAAAAAAGCTGTAGAGCGTTGTACTCTACAGCTTATAAATCAGCTAGCATTATCTTAATGTTTAATTAATGGTTTTCAGCTAACTGTTGTTCCTGTGTCTGATGGCGCGTTGAATATAACTTGTAACTCATGATAACAATCACTAATGCTTTGATTATCATCATTTGCGGGTTACCGTAATACCCTGCCATACCAACAAAACCAGATGTCAGCATTAACATGCGATAATTTTTTAGTGATGTCATATAAAGCGCAGCAACAATAACCGCTAAATCTAAATATTGTAATGCAACAGTAATCGTTGGTTCTGCAATGAAGGCACTAATAGCAACATACGTTATATATATAATAGCGGTTGCCATAATGGCTGCGAGTGTGTGAATAATTGTCTTCCCTGTTTTTGTGAAATCTTTTACATAGCGATAAGTGTTAATCGCGTTAACAGAGAGGTTTAAAATTACTTTCGGCCACCATCCCATTAGAATTGACCAAACAGTATCATTTGTTGCCGATGCAAAAGCAGCATAACGAGTGAATTTCATGCTGTTAAATATTGTCAGCAGAATATACAAGACGACGGAAGTCCAGCCTAATACTTCTTTTAATAGATCAACCAATGTAAATATCTCTCAGTGATGTCATTGATAGTAATGACATTTAATAGTGCTTGATTCTGTTTTTTAACGTTTAATTAACATTACTTACTTGTTATTACGCTAATTTCGAGGGATCCTACCACAGTTGTCATTTCCATGACATTAGATGAAGCTTCATATTTCAACTAATTTATTGTTATAGGGAATGAAATGAGTGGGCTGAGTTCACATAAATTATATCTTGTGCGGCGAATCGTTATTCTGGATTAGTACGTATAAATACGTAGTGTTTATTTTTACTTAAATTATTGATAAATAATAATTTAAATTTTATAGATACGATTTTATACGTGGTTTATTTTTTGTTTTTATTAACGATTTTTAACTTTTAATCCGTAGTCCTTCTCATTTTATCTTGTATAGCGTTAAGCCAAAGTATGTTTGAACATCATTTTGTAGCCTAATCATATAAAGCAAGGATGAGTGAATGACTATTATTGGTAGCGTAGTGAAACGTGTGGTGAAAAAAAGCCTAATCGTTGCACTAGGGTGTGTTGCTATGTTGGCAACAAGCGTACAAGCATCAGAAAAAGTATACCGTTTAAAATTAGCCGAAACATGGGGACCCAATTTTCCGATCTTTGGTGATGCGACCAAGAACATGGCGGCGATGGCAGAAAAAATGTCTAACGGTCGTTTGAAAATTCGTATTGACTCTGCCAATAAGCACAAAGCACCACTCGGTATCTTCGATATGGTGAAATCTGGTCAATACGACATGGGACATTCAGGCTCGTATTACTGGAAGGGTAAGGTTCCAAATACCTTATACTTTACCTCTATGCCTTTTGGTATGACGCCTGCTGAACAATATGCGTGGTTCTATCATGGTGGTGGTATGGAGCTGATGGAGCAAGTTTATTCACCTCATAACTTGCTTTCATTTCCTGGTGGTAACTCAGATATTCAAATGGGGGGATGGTTTCAAAAAGAGATCAATACCGTTGATGATCTGAAAGGTTTGAAAATGCGAATTCCTGGTTTTGCTGGTGAAATTCTTGCTGAAGTTGGTGCTAAACCAACCAATATTGCACCAGGAGAGCTATATACTTCACTTGAACGAAATACTATTGATGCGCTTGAGTGGGTAGGCCCATCATTAGATTTGCGTATGGGTTTTCATAAAATAGCGCCTTATTACTACACAGGGTGGCATGAGCCAGGATCAGAATTACAGTTCTTAGTCAATAAGCGTACATGGGAACGTCTACCTGCCGATCTTCAAGAGATCTTACGTGTTGCAATGCGTACAGCCGCTTATGACATGTACACACAAGCCACTCATGCAAGCGGTAAAAACTGGTCAACAATTCAGCAAACCTACCCTGATATAAAAGTGAAAGATTTCCCGCCAGCAGTAATGAAAGCATTACGTGACGCGAATGATCGCCTTCTTGCACAACATGCAGAAAAAGATGCACAAGCAAAAGCGATTCAAAAATCACAAGCGGATTATTTAAATCAGGTACGTTCATGGACCAATATTTCGCATCGTGCTTATCTTAATAGCCAAGCGCAGTAAGCTTTTTTAAACAAGGACGTTTATCCTGCCATTTATGTATATAAGGTCGCTGTTATACGTATCTGGCAGGACTCCATGGAGTAAGGAATGAAAAGTCTGATCACGCTAGAGCGTTTTTTTAATCGTATTGGTGATGTACTCGGTTTGTTAGCCAGTCTTCTATTTCTATTATTATTAATTAATGTCGTTTATGACGTTGTTATGCGCTATGTTTTTAATGATGTTTCCATTGCCCTTCAAGAAATGGAATGGCACCTGTTTTCTGCTGTATTTTTACTTGGCGTTCCTTACGCGATCCGTTCTGCGGGACATGTTCGTGTTGATGTTTTTTATGAGCGTCTATCCCGTAAAAGCCAAGCGATCATTGATATTTTAGGTACACTTTTCTTTCTACTACCTTTTTGTTTACTGGTGACATGGTATGGCATTGATTTCGCCAAAGAGAGCTATGCATTAGGAGAAACATCTGGCGATCCAGGTGGTCTTGCTTATCGATGGATAATTAAAGCAATGATCCCTCTCTCATTTGGCTTAATGGCGATCAGCGGTTTAGGGCTGGTTGTTCACTCATTAAATACCTTATTTAATCCGCAGCACGCGGTATTAAAACAAGATCAGTAAAGGAATACGTCAATGATCGGAATCGTGATGTTTTTTGTCGCATTATTTGCCTTATTACTGGGCTTTCCTGTGGCATTTACTTTCGGCGGAATAGCCTTAATTTTTGGTGTGTGGGCTGAAGGTTTCGACATGTTTGCATTTATGCCTTATCGCATTCAGTCAATCATGGAAAATACGGTCCTTATGGCGGTGCCACTGTTTGTTTTTATGGGCTTAGTACTCCAGAAAACCCGTTTAGCTGAGCAATTATTAGAATCGATGGGGCGTCTGTTTGGTGGCGTTCGTGGTGGTATTGCTATTTCGACTGTATTAGTCGGTGCATTATTAGCGGCATCAACGGGTGTGGTAGGGGCATCTGTTGTTGCGATGGGGCTTATCTCATTACCCGTTATGCTCAAATATAATTACGATAAAGGCCTTGCGTGTGGAACCATTTGTGCTTCGGGTACATTAGGGCAAATTATTCCACCATCGATTGTATTAATACTACTAGGTGATGTGCTTGGTGTACCTGTTGGTGATTTATTTCAGGCGGCTATTTTACCGGGTTTTGTATTGGTAGGTGCGTATGTTGCTTATATTTTAATTTACGCCAAATTTAACCCTGAAGCGGCCCAGCCAATTGAGCGAGATGACAGTATTAGTCGTTCGCAAGAGGTTTTCACGGCTTTAAAAGCCGTTATTCCACCATTAACGTTAATTATCGTGGTGTTAGGTTCTATTTTTGCCGGTATTGCAACGCCTACAGAGTCTGCTGCATTAGGTGGATTTGGCGCGATTGTGTTAGCAATTTTATATCGCATGTTTAGTTGGAAAATGATCTATGAGGCTGCAAAAGAAACGGTAAAAGTCACGGCAATGGTTTTTGCTATTTTGTTAGGTGCGACTGCATTTTCGATGGCATTTACCTACACTGGTGGTGATTATTTAGTTGAAGAATGGATGATGGCGCTACCCGGTGAAAAGTGGGGATTTTTGATCATCACTATGCTGGTTATTTTAATTCTTGGCTTCTTTATCGATTTTGTTGAGATCTGTTTCATTATCGTACCGATTTTAGCGCCTGTTGCCGAAGCGATGGGATTGAATATGACTTGGTTTGCCATACTTGTCGCGATGAACTTACAAACTTCATTTTTAACACCACCATTTGGCTTTAGTTTGTTTTACTTGAAAGGTGTAGCACCTGCAGGTGTCACGACACGTGATATTTACCGTGGAGTTATGCCATTTATCGCTATTCAAATTGCGGTACTGGCTTCTATTTTGATCTTCCCGAATTTCTATGGCATGGGTTAATATTGATAATGTGATCTATAAAAGCAAAAAATGATAATAAGTTGTTAATATAAGCTGGTGGTAAAACATCAGCTTTTTGCTGTTTGGAGGTTTCTATGCCATTAAAAGCAAAACTGATCTTATTAACCTTATTACCGTTACTGATTGTGACCGCCAGTATCAGTTGGATATCGATTTATCAGGCAAAAACCTTAGGCCAGAAAGAAGTTACTGTTTTTCGTGATAGTTTAATTGATGCTAAAGAAGCAGCATTAAAAGATAGCGTAGATCTTGCTCTCGATGCCATATCTCATATTTACCATGATCCAGCAATTGATATTGGTATAGCGCAACAACGTGTTAAAGTAATATTGACAAATTTACGTTATGGAACAGATGGTTACTTTTTTGTTTATGATAAAAAAGGAGTGAATTTAGTTCATCCGATCATGCCTGAGTTGATTGGTAAAAATCTTATTAATATACAAGATGAACAAGGCGATTTTTTAATTGCAGCCTTATTATCACAAGCGCAAAGTGGTGGTGGTTATCATCAGTACTTATGGCAGAAACCATCAACGGGTGAAACGGTTACTAAGTTGAGTTATTCCGCATGGCTAGATAAGTGGGATTGGATGATTGGTACCGGATTATATATTGAAGATGTCAGCCAAGATGTCGCGACTATGCAGCAAGCGATTAACCATAATATTGATACGATCTTCTTTTCTATTGTGGTGATATTAACAATAACTGTCGCAGTGATTATCGTGATCACATTAGCAATTAACTTACATGAACATCGATTGGCTGATAGAAATCTTAAAGAGTTAGCGCATAAAACTGTACTATTTCAGGAAGCTGAAAAAAAACATGTCGCAAGAGAATTACATGATGGGATCAATCAGCTATTAGTCTCAAGTAAATGTCACTTAGAGTTACTCAGTCTTCAACCAATTGATGCAAAGTTTGTCGATTATCTGAATAAATCGATGCATTCATTAACATTAGCAATTAATGAAGTAAGACATATTTCTCATAAATTACGCCCAAGCTCTCTGGATGATATTGGTTTAGAAGCGGCACTCACAACATTATTACAAGACTATCAATCACACGCTGGTACATCAGTTGATATGTTATTTGATACAAAGGCTGGAAAGCTAGACTCTGACGTTGCAACAACACTTTATCGAGTAGTACAAGAATCACTGAATAATATTGTTAAGCACGCAGATGCAACGCATGTTGAAGTGCATTTGAAACAACTTGGAAAGTTATTGCAATTGATTATTCGAGATAATGGAAAAGGGTTTGATAGCCAAAATCGTTATCATTTAAAAGGGATTGGTTTGCGAAATATGCGCGAGCGAGTGGAGTTTATTGGTGGTGAGTTTGATCTTAATAGTGAGCCCGGATTTGGTACTGAACTCACCGTTTTATTAAACTTGGATGGTTTAGTGTATGACAGAACAAACGATTAAAATTGTGATAGTCGATGATCATCAAGTGGTGATTGATGGTTTTATGGCAAGGTTACAATTAGAGCCTGATATCGAGGTCATTGGTACTGCAAGTAATGGTTTAGAGGCACTAGATACCGTCAGTTATCTTCAACCTGACGTTATTTTAATGGATATCAGTATGCCCATCATGAACGGTATTGATGCAACAGAGCAAATTAAAAAAACACTGCCTAATGCAAAAGTATTGATGTTAACGATGCATGATAACCGTGAATATATCATGAAGGTGATGCAGGTTGGTGCAATGGGCTATATGTTGAAAGAAATTTCGGCAGAAAAAATGGTTCAAGCGATTAAAACGGTGAATCAAGGAGCGACATATTTTTGTGAAACGACGAGCCAAACTATTTTTACTCAGGTATCTTCACCAGTGAAAAGCCCTGATATTAATCCTTTGAGCCGTCGCGAAGAAAGGGTACTTAAACATGTTGCAGAAGGATTAAGTAGTAAACAAATTGCTAAAGCATTAGAGATTAGTTATCGGACCGTTGAGACGCATCGTCAGAATATAAAACATAAGCTTGAATTGTATTCAACAGCCGAGTTGGCGAAATATGCATTAGAAAAAGGATTAGTTGAGTGAACTTCAAATATTTCTTAAAAGGAATAAATTTTTCATTATATATTTTCTATATCAATCTAAAAAATTATTTTCTTGTTTAATTTATATATAATTAACTTATAAAGTATGTCCTTTTTATATCGATAAGGATTTCAAATGAAAAAAAATATTATAATGAATACCTTAGTATTGCTAAGTTTGCTAGGGTGTGGGGGTGGAGATAATGATATTAGTACCACTAAAAATAAAGATGATATCAGTATAGATACAGTTGATGATAATGTAGATACAGTTGATGATAATGTAGATACAGTTGATGATAATGTAGATACAGTTGA
>NZ_JADQAQ010000009.1:0-2897 GCF_022129445.1 Photobacterium sp. Ph5 | reverse complement strand
TGATATTGCAAGTAAGCATAAAAATAATAAACCAGAACTAAGTAGTGATACTGTTTATTTTTATGTGGGTAATAATACGTTAGTACAAAAATTACCAATTATTGATAAAGATGGTGATAAAGTAACGTATAAAGTAATTAATCTTCCCCAAAGTGGTGACTTTTCAGTTGATGATGAAAATAGTGAATTTACATTTACGGCTAATTTGTCATCAATAAAAGAAGAAGTGATCTCCTTAATCGCTTCTGATGGTATTGATGAAACTGAATTTGAGGTTACTTTAAAGCCAGAGTTGGTACTTAAACCTGAAGAATTTGAAAGCTTAAACAATATAGTTGAAGGTAAGCTTGAATTTGTTGCAGGCGCTGATGTTGAGTTTAGCTATAACGTAATCTCAGATGATAATACTCCGTCGATTATACCGTTAATAAGTGATGTAAATAGAGCGAAAATACCTGATGTTAATTCTTTTGTAATTAATGACGATGGTTCTTTTAAATTAACTGCACTGCCTTACTCAGAGCCCATTTATATTGATGTTACGTTAACAAGTAACAATAAAACGGTAACTGCTCAAATAAAGTATTTAACAGAGCAAAAGAATATCAATATTAATGCTTTTTCCGATCCATTATATTTCCAACAATGGCATCTAAATAATACAGGTCAAGATGCTTATTCGTTATCAAATGCAAGTGAAGGATTTGATATTAATATTGGCCAACTGCATGTTCAAGGGATCACCGGAAAGGATATTCATGTCGCAATTGTTGATTCCGGTTTAGAAATTGCGCATGAAGATTTAGTTGAGAATGTTATTCCTGGTATGTCATATGATTTCGTCGAGCAGGACAATGATCCTAGTCCGAATCAATATGAAACAGGCGGTGACCATGGCACCTCAGTTGCGGGGTTAACCGCTGCTGTTGGTTTTAATGGTAAAGGGGGACGCGGTGTTGCTCCATCTGCATCTTTGTCTGGTTTTAATTTTCTGAAAGAACAAGATCTGGATGTTTTTTATGAAACACATGGTGGTGAAAAAACTCAAACAGCTGACGTCATAAATCAAAGTTATGGTTATGGTTTTCCATCGATACTACCTACAAATGCTTTTTATTTTGAAGTTCAAGAAGTATTCATTAAGAATCATTATGAAGTGGTAAATAAACCTGCGCTAATGATCAAATCTGCGGGCAATGGATTTCATTGGTTATCCGGCTATAAGCGTATAAATAGTTCTGAAGAAGAAGCACGACTACCTGCTCAAATCGCTAATTCCGATCCTGAAAATGCGAGTTTTTATAATACGGTTGTTTCTGCTTTAAATGCCAATAGTGATGAACCATTATCGAGCTATTCAACGGTAGGATCTTCTGTATTGTTTGCTTCTACTGGTGGAGAATATGGTGTTCAATACCCAGCTATGATAACAACGGATGTTGCTGGCTGTGACCGAGGATATTCAAATATTAAATTTGGCAAGTATTATGGTGGATTAGATGATGAAACACAGAGTGAATCAGAGTGTAGCTATACTTCAATGTTTAATGGTACATCATCTGCAGCACCTGTAGCATCTGGGGTTGCAGCATTAATTATGCAATCAAATACTGATCTATCTTGGCGTGATGTGAGATATATCATGGCAAAAACAGCGACAAAAATAGATTTGGATTTTGCACCTGTTATTTTATCACAGGATGGAGAGCAGTATATTGCAGAACCCGGTTGGGTTACTAACGGGGCTGGGAATAGTTATCATAATTGGTATGGCTATGGCATGATTAATGCTGTTGAAGCTGTACAAATGGCAACTCGAAATTACACATTATTACCTCCGTTGATTGAGTCGGAATTTATCACTAGTGATGTTATCGGAGCTGTTGATATTCCAGAAAATTTTGAAGGAATAACAAAACAAATTGAAATTACCGATGATATAACAATTGAGGCTATTCAACTAAAACTTGATTTAGACCATGAAAGAATGAGTGATATCGCCGTTGAAGTTATTTCCCCTTCAGGTACACGATCTGTTGTTGCGACACCAAGACATTTACATTATCTCAATCCGAAAAATTACTTTGGATATGATGCTGAAATTCTATTTCTTAGTCATGCATTTTTAGATGAAATCGCTGCAGGTATTTGGACTGTTAAGATTGTTGATACAAATAAAAACACCATGAAAATAGCTGATTACGATGATAACGAGCTGGAATTGTCTAACAACTACTTCTCCGGTTTGTTATTTGATGCCAGTATTAAAGTTTATGGACATAAATAAGGATTTATCGTTATGAAAAAGAGCAATCATTTACTATTCATTAGCTTATTTATGTTAACGAGCTGTAGTGCTAATGCCTATACATCTACAACGTTCACTAGTGGTGGTTTAGATTATGAAGTCATTGCGAGTGAACAAACTGCATTTAGTGCGACTCACTCTCAAGATAATAAAGTCACTAAAGGCGTAAAAGTTCAAAATGAAGACCTAAATATTAACGGGCTAGTGTCAGGTAGTATTATTTTAAAAACAATATTTTCTGATGCACTACCATTCGATGAGCCAGATATGTCTAAAAAACGTCTTGGTGGTGGTATTTGGATAATTCAGTATCCTGAAGGCACTGATTTAAGTAAAAAATTAAATTGGTTACAACAGCAGGATGGTGTTAAAAAAGCTGAAATAGAAGTAGTAAATAATCTTTTAAAACCTAATTGATTGTTTGAGGGCATATAAGCGCGAGTAAATTATTAAAGTTGATTAAAACCTAGCCTGTTGAACGGTTTTTTTAATTAAACAGTTTACAGAAAGTAATAATCTACGTATTATTCGCGCCATTGGAGAGATGGCTGAGTGGTTGAAAGCACCGGTCTTGAAAACCGGCATACGT
>NZ_JADQAQ010000106.1 GCF_022129445.1 Photobacterium sp. Ph5 | reverse complement strand
AAAGATGCTGGCTCGACACTCAATGGCTTGCAACTTCATGCGTGGATCGACTGGAACCGTGATGGTGACTGGGATGATGCGGGTGAGCAGGTCATTAATAACTCGACCGCCACAGCAGGCACCATCAGTACACCAATTACCGTACCGGGTGGTGCAGAGCTGGGTTACACCTATGTGCGAGTGAGAGCGTGTTCTGCTGATACCAGTTGTGATTCACCGATTGGTGAGGCGGATGATGGGGAAGTTGAAGACTATAAATTCATGGTATCTGATCTGAATTTAACCAATGTTTGTGATCAATTATATGTGACTGAGTCTGATGATGGTGGGAATACGTATACCTATTCAGCGGTGACGCCCGTTCAACCACTCACCTTTGAATTTAGTTCTATTGATAATAGTGTCTCTTATTTCCGATTAAATGCATTAGCCCTCGATCGAAATACAGGTCTAATGTATGGCACCTATACAAATGGTGCTTATACAGAAGTTGTGGTGACGGATACACTAGGCACTAGTTTTACATCGTTAGGGCGTGTGTTCTCTGACGGGACATACACCATTAATTCCATAGCCGGTGGTGGCGCAACCTTTACACCGGGCGCTGCATTATTAAGTGATATTGGTTCGTTACTTATAAAGTATGGCCCTGTGAATATGGGAACCATATCCAGTGATGGTACAAAATACTATGTGGCAAGCAGTGTGTGGGACAGCTTGATCATTATTGATTTAACCTCCATGACATTCAGCGTAAAAGCTCTACCAGCTTCAATATTAGGAGGGACACCTAATAATAATATCAGAATGGGGCCTGACTGGGCGGTATCAGAAATCGATGGATTTATATATGGGGTAGATTTAAACGGTAACGGTAATTTAGGTGTCGAAACTGACCCAACAACGCCAACACTTTACCAATATAACCCCGATACCAACGCCGTTAACACCTATCCACTAAATTTCAATGGGGCTAAGCCACCAAACTTCCAAACTGGTGCTGTCGCAGCGGATGATTTAAACCATCTTTATGCCTTTACCCTTGCAGGGGATCACGATACCAATGGCAATGGCACTTATGATCTCTTTAATCGTGTGGCCATGTATCGCATTAATATGATCACCCATGAAGCCACTTATGTGATCCCAAGTACGTACAGCAGTGTCTCTTTCCACGATGCGGCGGGTTGTATTGCTAGCGTGGATAAAGGGGATGCACCGGATACCTATGGTCAAGTCGGACACCGTAATGACGATGTGGACGTATCGGGTGAGCCAGATTTAATTTTGGGTACTCGCTGGGATCCGGATTTACATGATTTCTACAGTGATGATGCCACCGGTGATAATGATACGGGTATTGATGATGAAGACGGTATCAGCATGGATGATAATAATATCATTGTGGCAACACCAAAGGCGGTATCTGTTTTCGTTACTGGGGGGAGTGGTTTTTTAAATGCGTTTGTTGATTTAAATAACAACGGTAATTTTACTGACCCAGGGGAACACGTCTTGAATGATTTGGCCGTTAATGCTGGCAATAATAATGTTTCATTGCTCTTAAATGCCGGTGCTACTGCTGGGTATGATGGGTTAACGTTCATTCGTTATCGACTCTGTAATGTGGAGAATTTATGTGACACGCCAACGGGTACGGTTGCTAATGGTGAGGTAGAAGATTATCAATTTAATCTCATTAACCAAATCGTGATCACCGGTACCGTGTTTGAAGATAACGGTTATTTAGGCGGTACAGCCCATGATGGCTTTATGAATGGCTCAGAAACAGGCTTAGATAACTTTACGGTTCAGCTAATTTATAACGGTACCGGTGTTGGCGGTTACAGTAATGGTGATGTGATTAATACACAAGTCACTAATGGTAAAGGTGATTATAGTTTTGTGGTTCCTGTTACATTTGCTGACGAGCCATTAACTATTCGTGTGATGCCACAATCGAAATGGATAGATATCAGTGAAGCGGATGCCAATAACTGGCCGCAAGTGACCAGCAGTAGTGATACCGATAGTGAGATGGAGATCATTGCTCAAGCAGGGGATAACTTAACTGGGTTAGATTTTGGTAAAGTCAGTGTACCCACCTTGGAGCCGGATAATTATTCAGAAACAGAGCCGGGTGTGCCTGTTGTCTTTAGCCATAAGTTTAATGTCAATACTGCAGGTGATGTGAGTTTCAGTATAACTAACCCGTTAGCCTCTCCATCAGGGTACGGTTGGAACCAAATCTTATATGTTGATAATAACTGTAATGGTGAACTTGAGGGCGGTATTGATACCACTGTTATCAACCCAACAGCCGTTAGTGCAAACGGCACCAGAGAAGTATGTTTATTAGTAAAAGTGATAGTGCCCAATAATGTGCCATTACATGCGGTGTATAATTACCAACTTAATGCCGATATGGATTTCGCCAATACCACGGTGACACGTCAAGTTAGTGATGTTGATAGTATCAAAGTCAGCTTTAATGGTTCGGGTGAATTAGAAATTGAGAAAACGGTGAAAAATATCACAAGTGGTGAGGTTGATGAAAGTCGTAGTAATCAAGCGAAACCGGGAGACATTTTAGAGTATAAAATTTACTTTATGAATAACGGCTCAGGGGATATTGATACCATTAAAATCAATGATTCAGTGCCAGAGTACAGTGCATTATCAGAAGTGATCAGTTGTAGTACACCTGCTGCGTCTTTCCCGTCAACATTAACCACGTGTACCGTCGTGATACCAAGTACGACAGACAATACAATAGGGTATGAGGGTAATATTGAATGGCAATTTGATGGTTCGTTAGCCCCAGCAGAAAATGGCTATGTGACCTATCGCGTTAAAGTGAAATA
>NZ_JADQAQ010000105.1 GCF_022129445.1 Photobacterium sp. Ph5 | reverse complement strand
TATGCGACTAGGCCTTCAAGAAAACGTGAATTATCTTAATTCACATGCATTACGCAATCACGTGGGTTTCTTTTTCAATCACATCGCTGTGTTGATATTACTTATGGTACGGCTTAGATAGCTCATGTACTGCATCAACAAACACACCTGCATTCTCAGGCGGTACATCTAAGTGGATACCGTGACCTAGGTTAAATACATGGCCTGTACCTGCATCACCAAAGCCTTCAAGGATAGAGGCAACTTCTTGGCGAATACGCTCAGGTTGTGCGTAAAGGATAGAAGGATCCATGTTACCTTGTAGAGCCACTTTATCACCGATACGACGTTTCGCTTCTGCGATATCAATCGTCCAGTCTAGGCCTACGCCATCACAACCTGTTGCTGCGATTTGCTCAAGCCACATGCCGCCATTTTTAGTAAATAGCGTCACAGGAACACGACGACCATCATTTTCACGAATTAAGCCATCAACAATCTTATGCATGTAACGTAGCGAGAACTCGTTGTAATCACGTGGGGTTAATACACCGCCCCAAGTATCAAAGACCATCACAGCCTGTGCACCCGCTTTGATCTGTGCATTTAAGTATTCGATAACGCTATCTGCTAGCTTATCTAGCAATAGGTGCAGTGTTTGTGGCTCTGCGTACATCATCTTTTTGATCTTAGTGAATGCCTTAGAGCTACCACCTTCAACCATGTAAGTTGCCAACGTCCATGGGCTACCAGAGAAACCAATCAGTGGTACTTCACCTTGTAGATCATGACGGATTTGACGCACTGCATTCATTACGTATTGCAGTTCACCTTCAGGATCAGGTAAACCGATCTTCTCAACGTCTGCTTTGCACTTGATCGGACGTTGGAATTTAGGACCTTCACCTGCTTCAAAGTACAAGCCAAGACCCATTGCATCAGGAATCGTCAAGATATCTGAGAACAAGATAGCAGCATCAAGTGGGAAGCGCTTAAGCGGCTGTAGCGTTACTTCACTTGCTAACTCAGCATTCTTACATAGCGACATAAAGTCACCCGCAACACTACGTGTTTCACGGTATTCTGGTAGATAACGACCTGCTTGGCGCATCATCCATACTGGTGTGTGATCAACAGGCTGCTTTAACAACGCACGTAGATAGCGGTCATTCTTTAATTCGCTCATTTGAGACTCCATGGGTAAATTCTGCGCTTATTGTATCATTCATTACTTAGAACAAAAGAGAGCATATCTTATTCTATTAATAGGGAATAACGATACGATAACACGTTAAGTCTGATTGTTATTAATTACAGGTTAGTCGCTGGAACAGACAATGTATGCTCTATTAATCGACGTGCTATCGTCCCTTGTGGCGGAAGTGGCGGTAAATGCTCCGCATCAGCCCATATTGCATCTGTTAACTCTTCATAATCGGGCTTAATCTCGCCACCCGCATAGTCAGCAATAAAGCCCATCATAAGGTTAGAAGGAAATGCCCACGGCTGACTACCAAAATACTGAATATTCTTAACCCTAATGCCAGTCTCTTCCTGCACTTCACGAGAAACACACTGCTCTAAAGTTTCACCAGTTTCAACAAAACCCGCAATCACCGTGTACATACCGGTTTTATGGCGAGGATGCTGCGCTAATAAAATCTGATTTTCTTTACGTACCGCAACAATAATGCAAGGCGAGACGCGAGGATAATCTATTGCGCCGCAGCCTGAACATTGCATTGCTAATTGATCAGAATGTAACTCTGCCTTACTACCACAACGCCCACAAAAGCTTTGTTGGCTTAACATGTAAGATAACTGCAAGGCACGACCAGCTAGATTAAAAAGCACCGAATCAACATCAAGTAATTCCCGTAAACTATAAAAGTTATCAGCGGGAGCGTCAGCTTTCGCCTCTAGCCAATAAACAGGATACTCATTAAAACTCCCAATAACTCGACACGATAACGCATATTCATCACACCAAGTAGGATCTCGCAGTGGTAGCGCTTTATTTTCGAGCCAGATTTTTCCATTCTGAACAATACAGCAATATGCCAAATTCTCATTTTTTAACATTTTTATTACTTTCTTCCTTGCAGGAGCTATTAATTACTGGCAATCTAAAGTTGAAACGAAGTAGTAATCCGAATAACGAGATCTCTTTATAAAGAGAAGGATCAAAGTCTATCGCTTTCACGATACAGACAAGATCATGAGGACGTGCTCATGCTTAGTAAATTCGAACAAGTCAAAAAAGAATGGGGCGGTCATAATGACGTCATTGATCAATGGCTGATGATGCGTCAACAACTGCTTATCGATTACTGTAAACTCGCAGGTCTTTCCCCAACAGAAGCGGCAAAAAACCGCCAACTTCCAACCGCGTCTCAACTAACGTTATTTAATGAAGCCCTTGTTGATTACATTTCAGCAGGTCACTTCAAAATTTACGATAGCGTAATGGAGCGCTGGCATCAAACAGGTTATTCACCTACCGAAGAAATTTCTGCACTCTACGCTAAAATCACTCTAACCACCGATCCTCTGCTTAATTTTCACGACAGATACCACGCCATAAAGGATGATGATCTACTCGCCCATTTTGATGATGATTTATCTAAAGTCGGCGAAGTGATGGAATTACGCTTTGGCTTGGAAGATAAACTCATCGAGCTTATCAGCGATAGCCTATCCTGCCCACCAGGCGCTTAATCTATCTCTACCTTGTGGCAGCAACGCCATGCTGCCACTTCATCATTTAATCTCCCATCTCCCCTATTCTTAAACTTCCACCAGCCATTTTTACTATCTTATAGATAATAAAAAAGGCACCCCGAAGGACTGTCTCTTGATCACAAGTTATTGTGTTCAAGAGACTTAGCTAGCTCATATCCTT
>NZ_JADQAQ010000104.1 GCF_022129445.1 Photobacterium sp. Ph5 | reverse complement strand
ACTCTGTTATTACTAATATTGTAGTTGCAATAACGGGGCGGACCATACATTTTTATATCCGCTATTATCTACCTGTTTATTGGTCATTTATTACTCCCTCGTTGATTATTCTCTCAAAACCATATATAACTAAAAGTTATATATATAAAACAATTAAGCTAAAAAACGCCATAAAAAATGTATCTGAAAAACACTTTAACCACTATGATTCTCCTCCAATGAGAAACAATAAGCGCTTAACACTTTAATTCCTAAATCTTACAAGCATCAGTTAATTTAACTGCGAATTATTGCTTTCTCATTTTTATTATATTAATAATTCAAAGGTTAGCAGTATGTACCAAATTATAAATTTAACTGTTTTTACACTACTGATCGCCTTGCTGATCAAACAACAACGTACAGATAGCACTCTGTCAAAGCGCGTTTTTACCGGATTAATCCTCGGTGTATTATTTGGCGCTTCTCTACAATGGTTATATCACCCACAAACTCCTGTCGTAAATGACACCCTTGAGTACATTAATATTGTTGGGGCAGGTTATATCAGTCTTTTAAAAATGATTGTAATGCCACTTATTATGGTATCTATCATTGGCGCAATTATTAAGGTTAAAGATTCAAGTGCGCTGGGTAAGATATCATTTCTAACCATAGGTGTTTTATTAGCAACAACCGCTGTCTCTGCTTTAATCGGCATAATGATCACTAACCTATTTGGTTTAACTGCTGATGGTATTGTCGAAGGTGCGCGTGAGATTGCTCGTGGCGAAGCATTACAAACACGCTTGGGTAGTATTGCGAATGTATCGTTTGCAGACATGATAATTTCATTTTTCCCTTCTAACCCTTTCGCTGATTTAGCGGGTACTCGTCCTACTTCTACTATTGCAGTTGTGATTTTCTCTGCATTTGTTGGTATGGCTGGCTTAACGGTAATTAAAACAAACCCAGAGTTAGGCGCTAGCTTTGAAAAGTTTGTTAATGTTGCTCAGGAAATTGTTCGTACACTAGTACGTATGGTGCTGAGCTTAACGCCTTACGGTGTGATGGCATTAATGACGAAAGTGGTGGCTGGCTCTAATTACGATGACATTTTAAGTTTACTGAATTTTGTTATCGCATCTTATGTTGGCCTTGGGTTAATTCTAGTATTGCATCTAGTACTCGTTAGCTTTGTTGGGGTCAATCCTATACGCTTTTTCAAGAAGATCTTACCCGTTTTGACGTTTGCGTTTACCTCTCGTTCAAGCGCTGGCACTATTCCGCTAAATATTGATACACAAGTAAAATCGCTCGGCAATGGCGATGCTGTTGCTAACTTCTCTGCATCCTTTGGTGCGACGATGGGACAAAATGGTTGTGCAGGTTTATATCCAGCGATGCTTGCGGTAATGATTGCACCTACAGTAGGTATTAACCCATTAGATCCAAGCTTTATGATTTCTCTAATTGCTATTGTAACTGTCAGCTCATTTGGTATTGCCGGTATTGGTGGTGGTGCGACATTTGCTGCGATTATTGTGCTTTCAACATTGGGGATGCCTGTGGCGTTAGCTGGCCTGCTAATTTCAATTGAACCTCTAATTGATATGGGTCGTACCGCAGTAAACGTAAGTGGTTCAATGACAGCGGGTACGATGACTTCTCGTATTCTAGGTCTAAACCAATCCACTGATATTGATAACGAAAAACAACCAGAAGTAGTTAATAACAATATTTAATTTTTATACCCAAGTGACTTCAAGGTACTGGGTATATTAAAGCTGTGAGTTTCTCTTATTAACGATGAGAAATTTCACAGCTTTTTCTATTTTTCAAAAATCAATCAAAGATTACTTTTTTAGTAAAAAACATAAACACTACACTTTAATAACACTATTTATTATTTAATTTTAATAAATAGTGTTTTTTTTATTCTTATTCGATAAGAACTTTATCTTTTATTATTACTACCACTACAAGTTGCTTATAAAGCAACCAATACACTCTTCATTTTAACAAATGCTTTTATAATAATTAATGTGATAGAGATCACATTCTATGGTCATTTTTAGGTTCATCTTATTAAGCATGAACTCCAACAAATTATGAGTAACTTATTATGAGCATTAAAATTACAGCACGCGGTTTTGAACTTCCTGACTACCTAGAACAACATATTAAAGAAGCATTCTTTAAATTTGATAAATTCAAAATTGCTTTCCAAAGCAAAGATGTATTTATGAAACTTGAAGAAGGTCGCAAATTTACTGTTGAAATTGCGACTAAATCTAACCTAGGTAAAATAGATGCTTCAGGTGAAGCAAACGAGTTAATTGATGCATTTAACGAAGCTTTTGATCGTTTAGAACGTCAAATTATTAAAAATAAAGAAAAACCACAAGCTCACCTAAGTGAAAAAGCACAGAAAGAAAAAGATCATTTAATTAAAGAAGAAGATGAAACATTAGCTAAGCTATAACTTATCTTTAACATTAAGAGCAGTCACTGAATTTTCACCCACTATTTCAGTGACTGCTTTTCAATATAGATACCATATTCCTCATTTGTTACTCCGTTATATACCTCCTTTCAATATTTTTCGTGTTAAAATAGTAAAACATCCCTAATAAAAGATCTCTAAATGAAAATTCTAGTTCGTAACCTTTCTCGTAGCACCACTGAAATCCAAATTCGTAAAATTTTTGAAGAGTTTGGTAAAGTAGGAAACTGTAACCTTGTTTTAGATGCGATCACAGGCAAGTCAAAAGGCTTTGCTTTTGTAGAAATGGACGATGAAGAACAAGCAACCCGTGCGATGAAAGCTTTAAATGAAACGTTGGTAGAAAAAAGTCGTATCCGTGTAAAAACAGCACAGTAATAAGTCTATCTAACAGGGCAATACATTGCCCTGTTAATCAGCTTTACGCTGACTTTTTTTATTATCCTTTACTCTGTAGCTACTATCTTTATAAGTAATATTAAAAGCGAAATTACTTAAAATTACCTGATTACCACTATTTAACAGCCACTGTTAAATTATCTCCTATACTTCAAGAT
>NZ_JADQAQ010000008.1 GCF_022129445.1 Photobacterium sp. Ph5 | reverse complement strand
ATTTTGAAGTATAGGAGATAATTTAACAGTAGCTGTTAAATAGTGGTAATCAGGTTTAATTTAATAGTTAGATAAATTAATCATCATTTATCATATTAAATCTTTTTGTGAAGTCAGTCGTAATTTATAATTTAGATTTAAGTTGATAATATTGATTTAAACTCTACGTAACTCGATAAACATAGTTGAATATTATTAAGACTTTAATTTTATTAAAATAAAATAACAATTTATCTTCACGCTTCAGTTTTTTAAATATACGTTTAATCTTGTATTAAATTTGAAACTTTGGGCGCAAATAATTACTCTCCGTTGAAATTAAAATCTTCATCCATGATTAATTCATAAATAACACATGACAGGATATGTAATGAAAAAAACTAAAGTATTTTTAGCGATTGCTACGGCATTAACACTGAGTGCTTGTGGTGGCGGTGGTGATGATTCAACTCCAGCACCAGCACCAGCAGATGACCCTGTAACTACTAAAGAATACAAAGCAATAGATGGATATTTAGTTAATGCTGATATCTATGTTGACAGAAACAAAAACAAAATTGCCGATGAAGATGAAAAACTAGAACAAGTTACAGGTACAAATGGTGAATTTAGTGTTGAAGAGAAAGACACTAAATATCCCATTATCATTAAAGCAATTGCTGGTGTAACATCTGATTCAGACAAAGAGGGTAAAATCGATAAAGATTTCACTTTTGTTGCTGATTCTGGCATTGATATTATCTCACCATTCTCAACCATGGCATACAAAACTGATAAAACATTGGAAGAATTACAAACTGAATTAGACTTGCCTTCTGGTTATATAAATGCTGATTATGTTGCAAAGAAACTGGTAGATGAGAGTAAATCTGAAGCTGGAAAAGTTCATGCTTTGGCAAGAGCTCTTACTGAGCGAATTGCGAATGGTTTTGAATCATCTAAGTTAATTGAATCAGCAAAGAATATAAAAAAATCAATTGATGAAGATGTGAATAATGGTAAAGATTTAGATGAAAGTGTTTATGATATATCTCTCAAGGAACGCTTAATTTCAGAAGTATTCACTGTTATTCATACCTATAAATCTCAGTTTGGAGAAGAAGGCGTTTTTGCTAATGTTACCTTTAATGAAACTGAAGTTTCATCGGAAAATAATGGTGAAAAAGAAACAAATAGTATCGAATATTACGAGAATAGTTTTAAGATTGATAATGATCCATTAGATTACGTTGTACATGTTAGTCCTGACTGGATGCTAATAAAGACGACCCAAAAAGAACTATCTTTATTTATTGAGAAAGATAAAACCGAAAAACTTAATGAGTACGTTAAACTTACTGAAAGTGATTTTGCAGGAAAAACATTCTATCATTTTTGGGATGATTCAACGTCAGATACTCCAGACCCTGACTTCGCAACTTTCAAATTTTCTCAAGATGTTAATAAAGTTACAATTTTAGAAAATGGAGCAGAATCTGATCCATTAGATTGGAAGATAACAAGTGATGGTGATCTAGCAATTTCAGGTATTAATGATGATGGTACAGAGTTCATTATATCTAAAACGGCAGCGTCAGAATTAGATACTAATTTTATTATTTTTAACCATGGACGTTCAATCAATGACACGATTAAAAGGCCATATATCATCACTGAAAATAAAGAACTTGCTGATACTATTTTCAAAGAATGGAATAGTAAAACGGAAGTTATAAAATAATATAACGGTTTATATTTGAAATAATATATTTATAAAAAAACCAGAGCATATATAATCATGCTCTGGTTTTTTACTTACAAATAACGAGCCATTAAATGCTGTTTAAAGAAACGAGGATTTAATGTATCACCCGTCGCTTGTTTAACTAATTCATCTGTTGAAAGCGTACATCCTTTTGACCAGATATTCGTTTCAAGCCATGTGAAAATAGGTGATAAATCACCGGATGTGATTGCCGCTTCAACATCTACTACTTTCTTCATTGCTGCCATAAATTGTGCGGCGTACATAGCACCCAACGTATAAGATGGAAAATAACCAAAGCTACCGTCAGTCCAGTGAATATCCTGCATACAACCATCTTTGAAGTTACCTTTAGTATCAATACCAAGATAAGCCTGCATTTTTTGATCCCAAATTTCTGGAATATCATCAACCTCGATATTGCCTTCAATAAGATCTCGTTCAATTTCATAACGCAGAATAACGTGGGCAGGGTAAGTCACTTCATCAGCATCAACACGAATAAAACCCGGTTTGACGCGAGTATTAATTGTGTTGAGGTTTTCAGCCGTCAACGCACTATCGACTTCACGGTTAAATGTTTTCTGCGCCAATGGAGCCAGTTTTCTTGCAAAGTCGATATTGCGTGAAAGCTGCATTTCAAAAAACAGTGACTGACTTTCATGAATCCCCATTGAACGGGCTTGGCCTACAGGCAGATCTCGCCATTGATGCGGTAAACCTTGCTCATAACGTGCATGACCTGTTTCATGAATAACGCCCATTAACGCTGATGTAAAGTCAGTTTCATCATAACGGGTTGTAATACGTACATCAGTTGATACTCCACCACAGAATGGGTGAGTACTGATATCTAAACGCCCGTGATTAAAATCGAAGTTTAATAGCTTCATGACGTCGAGACTTAATGCGTTTTGCTCGGCAATTGGGAATGTTCCAGTTAAAGGCAATAAGGCTTCATTCTTCTGCTTATTTTGTACATCTTGAATGAGTTGCGGTAACCACGATTTTACATCAGCAAAAATACCATCGAGAATTTCAGATGTCATTCCTGGTTCGTAAAGATCGAGTAGGGCATCATACAGACTTAATCCTGTTGCTTTAGAGCGGATAGCCGCTTCTTGACGTGCAAGTTTTACGACAGGAGCTAAGTTTTGTTTAAATCCTTCCCAGTCATTTTCTTTACGCTGGGTACGCCAAGCATGTTCACATTGTGAGCCTAATAAGGACTTTTGCTCCACCAGCTCGGCAGGCAAGATATTATGCATCATCCATTGACGTTTTAGCGCAGCGAGGCTGATACGTTCAGCGTCAGATAATTGTTCTTGCTCTGCTTTTTTAAACCAATCAGCAAGGTAATCAGCCGTTGATAACTCATGTGCAAGAACGGCAAGTTCAGCCATAGCTTCAGAACGTGCTTCAGCACCACCACTTGGCATCATTGCAGCCTGATCCCAACCACATATTGCGCTTAAATGGTCTAATCGCGATAACTTACGAGCATGCTGTTCTAATTTTTGGTAATAGCTCATTGATTTGTCCTAATATTTGGCTGTTAAAAAACAAATTTACCTTATGTGTTAACTATTGAATAGCCAGTAAAAAAATAAAGGTTCATTAAAACGTTTAAAAAATTATAACAACGTGAGCAATAATAAAAAAACATGATAGAAGCGCTATAAAACGTTTATATTTACTGGCATTAACGCTATAAATGTAAAGATGACATGTAAATCGTAAAACAGTGTTACAAAATGAAGTTTTTCATATTGTTAACGCTATAATGGACGCCAATCTATATACCTATTTGAACTTATTTGTGACATTACAGCGTTGCAAATAGTTATATTAGATTGTTTTATCGTATTTTTAAGGGACTTTGCCTCAAATGAAAAAGACATCACCGCTTTTTTCTCTCGTTGGTGTAACTGCGCTTTGTACTGTGTCGTTTTCATCATTAGCAGCACCTTCTGTTATTCCTGATGCACCGACGTTAAGTGCAAAGGGTTATGTATTAATGGACTACAATACGGGTCAAGTATTAGTCGAGAAGAATGCTAACGAAAAATTAAATCCTGCAAGTTTAACTAAATTAATGACTAGTTATGTTGCGGGTCAGGAAATGAAGCAGGGTAATATCAATAAAGATGATATTGTGGTTATTAGCCGTAATGCTTGGGCACGTAATTTCCCAGATTCTTCAAAAATGTTTATTGAAGTGGGAAGTGAAGTCCCTTTGATGGATTTGTTCCGTGGTTTAATTATTCAATCAGGTAATGATGCAAGTGTTGCACTTGCTGAACACGTTGCAGGATCTGAGCAAGCTTTTGTCGGTTTAATGAATTCATGGGCTAAAAAGCTAGGAATGAATTCTTCACACTTTGCTAATCCACATGGCTTAGATCACAGCGATCTTTATACTACGCCGTATGATATTGCATTATTAGGACAGGCGTTAATTCGCGACTTGCCTTCTATTTATCCGCTATACAGTGAAACGTCATTTACTTATAACAATATTACTCAACGTAACCGTAACGGTTTATTGCATGATAAAAGCATGAATGTTGATGGTATGAAAACTGGCTACACTAGCGGTGCAGGTTATAGCTTAACAAGTTCTGCAACTGAAGGTGATATGCGTTTAATTGCGGTTGTGATGGGAACAAAAAGTACCAAAACCCGTGAAAGTGAAAGTAAGGCTTTATTAAATTACGGTTTCCGTTTCTTTGAAACTGTTGTTCCTCATAAAGCAGGAGATAAGATTTTATCTGAACGCGTGTGGTTTGGTAACAAAGAAAACGTTGAGCTAGGTGTTGACAGCTCAAGTTATGTGACACTGTCACGTAATGATACCAAAAAACTGACGGCAAGTGTTGAGCTAAATGGTCAGCTTGATGCACCAATAGCAAAAGGTGAAGAAGTCGGTAAGGTGCTTTACTTGGTTGATGGTAAAGAAGTCGCATCTCAACCGCTTGTAGCATTAGAGGCCGTTGAAGAAGGCAGTATTTTCAGTCGCCTTGTTGATCACGTTAAAAAGTTCTTTGCAGGATTATTTAGTTAATTCATCTACATTGTCAGTTTAAAATCATACGTTAAAAGCTCGGTTAAGGCCGAGCTTTTTTGTATCTACTTATCCAACCAAGCTTTTCGCAGTTTACTATTTCCTGTTGAAGCTAAAATCCGTATAATTCACGCCCTATAAATTCTTATCCAGCAATTCTACTGTCGGGTTTACCGATGGTGAGAGAAGTAGTAATGAATCAGACAGATAATCGTAAAGAAGTACTTGAATTTAATAAGCTGCAAAAGCGTCTACGTCGTAATGTCGGTAACGCCATTATTGACTACAACATGATTGAAGAAAATGATGTTGTGATGGCATGTATCAGTGGCGGCAAGGACTCATTTGCGATGCTGGATATCTTATTGAATCTGAAAAAAGCAGCGCCGATCAATTTTGATGTTGTTGCGGTTAACTTAGATCAAAAGCAACCAGGTTTCCCTGAGCATATTTTGCCAGAGTATTTTGCTAGCTTAAATATTCCATACTATATCGTAGATAAAGATACTTACTCAGTAGTGAAAGAGAAAGTGGAAGAAGGTAAAACAACCTGTGGTCTTTGTTCTCGTTTACGTCGTGGTACGCTGTACTCTTTTGCTGAAAAAATTGGTGCGACTAAGATTGCACTAGGACATCACTTAGATGATATTGTTGAGACATTGTTCTTAAACATGTTCCACGGTTCTCGTCTAAAGGCGATGCCACCTAAATTACGTTCAGATGATGGTCGTAACGTTGTTATTCGTCCATTAAGTTACTGTCGTGAAAAAGATTTAATTAAATACGCAGAGCATAAAGCGTTCCCAATTATTCCGTGTAACCTGTGTGGCTCTCAAGAAAATCTGCAACGTCAAAGCATTAAAGCGATGTTAATTGATTGGGATAAGAAAACACCGGGGCGTGTAGATGCTATCTTTAAATCTATCCAAAATATCAGCCCAAGCCAGTTAGCAGATAAGAACCTGTTTGATTTTGTTAACTTGCCATTAGATCGCGAAGGTGAGAAGGCTGAGTATGCCTTTACTGAGGCGACAGTCTCTTCAACAAACATTGATGAGTCTATGTTTATTGATGTGACTAACGTTTAATAAACATATTCATTAAAATAATGGGCTAATAACGTTGTCAAATATGACAAAGAATTTAGCCCTTTATTTAAGAAGTTCAGAAAACGCCTCACTGTTTCTTTTTACTGTATTATCGTTGTTACTCATCAACTGACTTTTACTGGTTATCCATCCTTTATTATTCACGGTTCTTAAGTGGTATTCGTCTTTATTGTCAGTAATAAACGAACCTTCTGTTAAGTTACTTATCTGTGTAATTTTCCCTATATCTTGGCGTTGTGTGTTTTGAAGATCCCAAGATGTTACCTTGTCACTTATTTTATTTATCTTTGATACTATTATTTGTTGTTCAACACCATTTGGCATGGTAAAAACTAAGCTATCACCAATAGTTAAATCACTGAGCAATTCATTATTTATTTCCACAATGCTTTCAATCGGTAGCATTGATATGCCTTGCTCTTGTTTCACTTTGTCTAGTAAATAGGGTCGGTAAAGCCAGAGATCTTCGCCTGTTAGTAAGTTAATGGGTGTATCGATGGATGTTGTGATTTGATGGTTATCGCTATGAAGTAGTGGGTTACCTTCAAGGTGTTCTTCAGCAACATAAGTGGGATCATTAATCATTAGTTCCTCTTCAAGACTCAGTATCTTGAATCCTTTGGGCACTTCAGCAACCTCACCAAGGTTGTGTATTAATATTTTCTCATCTATTGCAGGTGGCGTATCTTTTACTATTTTTGGTGCTTGTATTATGTTTGTTGCTTTGTCAGGCTTGAACATAAAGACACAGAGCAACCCAATAATCAGGGCTAAACCGGTATATTGGATCACTCTTTTCATACGCTACTCAGTAATATTTAATTTAATATCAAGGTTTAAGTCTTTCGTAAAATTACGTTTATGTAAGCCTTTTACGTTAACTGATAAAGATCCGATATATTCACCAATAGGTAAATCTTTATTATCATCAGCGATAAAACTTACACGTAATTCACCATAGACAGGGCGCATGTAACGGCAATAAGCGGCATTATTCATGATTGTCCACCCACAGCCCATGTAGCGTTCTCCACGCAACATAACGGTATGTTGCATCCCCGTCTCAGTGTTAGTCACATCAACTTTTAAACGACTATAGCCACGGTTATAACGACGCCAAACCACCCGATTACGATGCATTTTTTGATCAGAAAGGTAATAGACAGTGCCATACACATCTTTTTCATAACGTGGAGAAACATAAGGCGTTAAGTCTGTAACAGTACCGTCACTCGGGAGTTCAGAAGTAATAGCAATATTTGTAGCAACATTGATTTCATCAGCGTAAGAACGGTTATAAAGACTTTTCACCATTAAATTAAAATCACCAGTATAAGTACCTATGGGTAATTTAGGGTTATCAGCTTGGACAAATTCGAGTTTAAGTTGACCTAAGTTCGGTGCTGGGTAGCACCAAGCACTATTATTTATCCGTCCCCAACCACAGTGGGTTTTACGTTGACCTCGCAACCAGACTTCATGCTCTGTATTATTTTCTTTTTGGGTTAATACAACGGAAAATTTGGTGATGTTTCGTGGATAACGCCAAATAAAACGTGTAGGCCCAGAAACAACATTGTCACCCTTAACATAATAAACAGAGCCACGTACACCTTGCTCTAAAGGATCAGTTTCAATTGGTGCTTCATGGGTTAATAACCATGTTGGATCTTCAATAGGCGGCTCATCTTCAATGTCATCTATGGTTTTTAGTACAGGCACAATCTCTTTCAACCAATCAATATGTAAAGCAATAGGGACATGACCTGAATAACCATATTGCCAGCCATACCACCATGACGAAATACCAATAGCAACAGGCTGTTCATTACGCTCTTGCCAAATGGCTGAGCCACTATCACCAGGGCTTGCAAATGCCCAAGAGTCTGTATTCTCAATAGCCTGATTAATTAAACAGTCTTGGTAATAATAGCGAATGTGACCTTCACCATGCCGCTTACCGATATAGGCAAGTTGACCTAATGAACGTGAACCGAAGATACCAAATCCGGTGAAGGTCGTAGGGTTAAGTAGTAAATCAGTATTTAAATTGTTATCGACAAACGGCTGTTTGATGACATCACCATTTGTATCTAGAGGGTCGGAGACTTTCGGGATCTTTGCGACCGCGATGTCATTACTGCAGCCAGTAAAGGTACGAAAGTAGTTAGTTGAAATACCTGCAGCAATAATCGTCCCATCTTGTTGTTTAAACGAGACATATTGACCTGAATACTCTGTTGAATCAGAACCTGATAAACAGTGCGCAGCTGTTAACACATAGCTATGAGATCCATCACTCCCGAGCCATGTACCAGAACAATATCCGCTACCAATCACTAATCCAACAGAGCGAAATTGTTCAGCATTTGCATTTTGTTCTAATACGCTACTAACATTATTGACGACACTTGGATCTAAATTTCCTCCTAATTCAATGTATTTGCTATCGTTAATACCTAATGAATAAGCAGAAGTGGAAAACAGCAGAGTAAGACAACATATATAACGACTTAAAAAATGATAACTATTCATGAAGTTAACCAGCATAAAACTGTGTAACTTAAAGAGTAGGTTGTTAATAAGAAGTCATTTTATCAAAAATAAGACATAGCCAGTATCTCAACGCATGCTTAACAATATTCTTTATGTTTTGAAGCTGATAACATGATTGGAAATATTTCGACGATAGAGACATTCATGTTACGCAGTATTTTAATCACAACGAGCTTTGTACTTATTGTTGGTTGTAGCTCTCATCAAGCGCAAGAGCTAGGGTTAGGTGGTGGACAAGTTAATGGCTATGCGCAGAATATGACAAATGCGGAATTGTGTAGTATTTATTTAAAAGAGCGGACATCAAACCAAACACGCTCTGCTATTGCTTCTGAATGGAGTCGTCGTAAGCTAAGCCGAGCATATTGTAAAGAAAAAGCCAACGAATGGTATATCACTAAGTTTGCTAAGTGGCTAACGCTACAAGATAGTGAGAAGAAAAAATAGTATTCAATATTTAATAGAAAGGCCCCAAATGAGGCCTTTCTTATTTAATCAATGTTAGGAGCTAATGGGCTGACGTAACCATCGGGTTTTAAAGCCAGTAAATCACAATCTAGACTATCAATTGTATTTTCAGCGGTATTTCCAATAAAGACAGCTGATAATCCAGTACGGCCCGTTGTACCTAATATGACCAGTTCAGCTTTTATATCTTCAGCAACCTGAGGAATAATGTCTTCGGGTAATCCTTCAAGTACATGAGTTTGTTCTTCGCTAATTCCATATTTCTGGCGGAGTGCTTTCATCGTCATTAGGTGGTGACCACGCACGGCATCGGTATAACTAGCAGGATCAAATTCTGGTAGTTCAATCGTAATATTTACCGGTGTTGCAGGGTAGGCATTAACTAAATTAACTTCGGCATTAGCAATAGAAGCAAATGCCAATGATTCTTTGACGATTTTTTCATTAAGCTTATCATGCGTTTCATCATCAGTAGAGATATTGACACAACCTAATACTTTACCATGCTCTGGCCAATTATTACCTTTTACTAATAGTACGGGGATAGGACACTTACGAAGCAGATGCCAATCTGTTGGTGTGAAAATCACTGAACCTAAACGGTCGTGTTCATGGGTAGCTTTGATGAGAAGATCAATGTCTTGGCTAAATACATCGGCAATGATTGCCTCATACGGACGATTGTGCCAAACCACTTTTATTTCAATATCAATGCCTTGTTCAAGGTGAGGTTGAACAATCTCTTTTAACCATTCTTCTCGCTGCATGACGACACCACGACGCATGGCATCACGTTCATCTGATGATAACATCGATGTCATTTCATAAGAGAAATCATAAATAGCTAAGAAAATAATAATTTTTACATCTTTGCTTATTTTGGCAAGATGAACGGCGCGTGAGATCGCTGGTTGTTGTTCTTTTTCAGGATCAGCGACAACTAAGATATTTTTATACTTTTGCATAATGCCCCCTTTACACAACTGTGTAGGCTATCTCTTGATGAATTTAATTCAAAACATAAATAACAACGGCTATGTACTTAGATATCAAGAGACTAAATAAATCCTTATAAATACTGTAACCTAGAATAGAAAGATATGGGAATGATAATAGAGAAAATTGTGCAAACTTTGATACGCTGAACAAATAAATAGAAGAAATAGCGGATTAGCGAAATAAAAAAGCACCGTTATAAACGATGCTTTAAAATTTAAAAAGGGTAGGGTTAAAACGATTATTGTGGAGGTAATGTGTTGCTTTTAGCCACACCAGCAAGACGAGCTAATTCATCATGATCAATGATCGTAATATACTTGCCTTTAACACTTAGCATTTCTGATTTTTGGAAACGACCAAGTAAGCGACTGATAGTTTCTACTGTCAAACCTAGGTAGTTACCAATATCACCACGTGTCATGGTTAAACGGAACTCACGAGGGGAGAAGCCACGTTGTGAGAATCGTAATGATAGATTGTATAAGAAAGCAGCTAGACGTTCTTCCGCATTCTTTTTAGAAAGCAGCAAGATCATTTCCTGATCGCCTTTAATCTCATTGCTCATTAAGCGCATGATTTGTTGACGAAGTTTTGGCATTTTACCTGAAAGATCGTCAAGAATTTCAAATGGGATTTCACACACCATTGATGTTTCAAGTGATTGAGCAAAACTTGGATGCTGCATTTCATTGATCGCATCAAAACCTACTAAATCACCCGCAAGATGAAAGGCAGTAATTTGCTCGTCACCTTGTTCGGTAATGGTGTAGCTCTTAATGGTGCCAGAACGAATAGCATATAACGATTTTAGCTCGTCACCTGCTTTGAATAGCTCCTGACCTTTTTGGATCGGTTTTTTTCGTTCTATGATTTGATCCAGTTGGTCTAGCTCAGACTCATTCAGCGTGAAAGGAATGCATAACTGACTAATACTGCAATCTTGGCAGTGAATTGCACACCCGCCTGATTGGATACGTTTTGTTGTGAGCTTGTCTGAAATCATATGCCTGTCTAACCAATTTGATGTAGGTCAATATTTTAACATATTATGAAGCATTATTACGAGTAATAAAAAGGTCATAATATTTGTTTGATTGCTATATAACCAGTTTGAATGCCATAAGCCATTAATAATAAGGCACTAACACGTCTAAAATAGAGGTTCTTTAGCCATATTTTTAACTGCGTCGCAAAACCGCCAACCGCTAGCATTGCAGGTAATGTTCCTAGTCCGAAAGCAAGCATCACTATTGCACCATTTAGAGCACTTCCAGAAACCGCAGCCCATGTGAGAGTAGAATAAACTAAGCCACAGGGGAGCCATCCCCAGAGAAAACCAAAAGGTAACGCTTTTATCGGTGATTTGAGTGGTAAAAATGAAGTAGCTAGCGGTGAAATATAACGCCATGCAACCTGCCCAACACGCTCTAATTTATTTAATCCAAACCACCATTGTCCAATATATAGCGCTAAAATAATCATCATGATGGCAGCAATAAAACGCATTAATATCAATGGGCTATTAGAACCATTAATGGTAGCAATCCCCGCAAGCATTGCACCGATAATAGCCCCCGCAATTGTATAAGCGACTAATCTTCCAATATTATAATTTAATAGATAAATCCAGCGTATACTATTTTGGGAACTTTCTGGTATACCAATTGTGATTGCAGCAGCAATGCCACCACACATGCCGATGCAATGGCCTGCGCCCATTAAGCCTATTAAAAAGGCAGCATAAAAATCTAAATTAACCATTATTGCTATCTTGATCGTTACGTGGTTCTTTTCCTATTGATTCAGAATTGGAAACTGCGTTTTTATGTTTAGTATCATCTTCGTCGAACAAAATGTCGTACCCACGACGCTCTAAATCATCAAATTGCTCGCTTTTAACTGCCCATAAAAATATACCGATAGCAATACAGACAAAAACAATAGCGATAGGTATTAATATGTAAAGACTTTCCATTTATTTTAATAACCTTAAAGAATTTGATACAACAATGATCGAGCTTGCTGACATACCTACAACGGCAATATATGGCGCTACTAGTCCTGAAACAGCCAGAGGTAGGATTATTAAGTTATAGCCAAGCGCCCAAGATAAATTTTCACGAATAATTTTTCGAGTTTTCAAGGCTAAAGTACGCGCTTCTATGATACGCTCTAATTTATCGCCAAGTAGTACCATATCTGCTGAAGATTTAGCTATATCTGTTCCCCCCCCCATAGCAACAGAAAGATGAGCGCCTGCAAGAACAGGGGCATCATTGACACCATCACCTATCATTAATACTACGTCATCTGCTGATAATTCGTTTAAATACGCCAACTTTCCTTGTGGTGTTTGGTTAGCTATAACCTCATCAATATTCAGTTGTTTAGCAACGTTATTGGCATGAACAGTATTATCACCTGTTAACATTGTTACTTTAATACCATGTTGCTGACATTGTTTAACTAAAAGAGCACTTTCTTGACGGATTGGGTCGTCTAATTTAAATGCTGCAATAGGTTGCTGATTGCAAGATAACCATACCGAGAATTCATTACTATTTTTAAACGATTGATTATTTTCCATATCAGTAGCAAAACTATATTTACCAATGCGCCACTCATCACCATTTAGTGTTGCCTTTAAACCGCAACCAATTACATTCTCGACATTATCAAAAAGTACGCTTTGTTGGCGATATTGGCTAAAAGCTTGAGCAATAGGGTGATTGGCGAAACGCTCTAATTCCGCTGCAATCATCAGCGCTTTATCTTGCTCTATGTGAGTAAAACTTCGTGTTTCAACTAAACGAACGTTACCTTCAGTTAAGGTGCCAGTTTTGTCTAATACCAGTCGATTAACTTTGCATAGTGTTTCTAAAACATGACCTTTACGAAGTAATATTCCTAATTTTCCGAGTGTAGAGGTTGAACAAGTAATGGCCGTCGGCGTCGCTAAAGATAGAGCACAAGGGCAGGTGGCAACTAAAACTGCCAATGTGATCCATAATGCATCCTCAGGTTGATGCTGATGCCAATAAAACCAAGTCCCAGCGGCTATTATCAGTATTGCAGCGACAAAATAGCGTGCTACGTTATCAGCTAGTTCTGCGACTTTGGGTTTTGATAGTTGAGCTTCATCTTGTAGGCGTACAATATTAGAGATAAGCGACTCATTTCTATTTACTGTAACTGTCATTGTGACATTAGCATCACCGTTAATTGTTCCAGCATAAACCTTATCTCCAGTCGAGCGAGTTACAGGAACAGATTCCCCCGTTAGCATCGATTCATTAACCGTTGTTAACCCTTGGTCTATTTCACCATCAGCGGGGAAGTGCTCTCCAGGTAAAATAGTGACAACGTCACCTACCTTAAGTGTTTTTGCTGCGACTTGTTCACCATTAACAAGCGTTGCCATGCTTGGGATAAGTTTTAACAAATTAGCGCTGGCTGCAGCGGCTTGTCGACGAGCACGCATTTCTAAAAATCGACCTAGTAGTAAAAAGAATGTAAACATTGAAATAGATTCAAAGAATACTTCTCCTTTTTCCATAACGGTAGCATACAAACTGGCCCCGTACGCAAATAGTAAAGCGATAGAAACAGGAACATCCATACCTAACGTGAAGGCTTTTAAACTTCTCCACGCATTAATGTAGAAAGGCAGTGCCGAGTAAAGTAAAACGGGGGTGGCAAAAATCAGGCTTACCCAACGGAGATAGTTCTTAAATTCACTATCTAAATCACCAAAAACTTCAAAATATAACGCAATAGCAAGCATCATCACCTGCATTGTTGCAATACCAGCAATCCCGAGTTTATACAGGTACTGTTTCATAGTGTTATGGTATTGCAGCTCCTGAGCATCAGCTTCAAAGGGGGAGGCTTTATAACCAATGTTGTGAATAACCGCTAATAAATGGCTCAGTTGTACTTTTTCAGTATCCCAAACGAGTAATGCGCGGTGTGTGGTGGTATTGACACGAATGGAGATGACACCATCTTCGCGCACTAATTGCTTTTCAATTAACCACGCGCAAGCAGCACAGGATACACCTTCAACAGAAAGGGAGACCTCACTGAAATTTTGAACTGTCGTGCGAACGAAATCTTGCTGGATATCAGCGTGATCATAAAGGGAGAGTGACTTAAGCTGTTCGGGAACTAAATCTGCTTTTTCGGCAGGTTCAGTTCGGTACTCGTAATACGAAGTAAGGCCACTTTGAACAATGGTTGTTGCTACAGCTTCACAGCCTGGGCAACACATTGATCGAAGTTGGCCTAATATTTCGACGTCAAATTTGCTACCACTCGGTACTGGATCGCCACAGTGGTAGCAGTCATGATTTGCATGGTTTTCTTTTGTCATTCCTTACTCTGCCCGTACAACGAAATCGGGGAAGATGTTGGTACGTTTACACGTCCTTGTAACATCCAATCACCTTTAAAAGGTTCAATTTCAACAAACCATGGGCCATTTAAAGACTCAGGTGTAACAAAGTGATAAGTGCCTTTTAAGTCGGCTGTGATCATTTGGCTAAAATCTTTATCCGCAAGTGTGCGGTGTGAAAAGGTCACGCGAATAGTAGGTTGTTGTTTCAAGTCACCCTTATCTAAATTGATGGTGACATTTTTATCCTGATTAATGGTTATGTTCGCGTGAATGTTTAAAGCATCAGCCACCCGTAAACGAGAACGATCAATATTGATTGCTTTGCCTTTTTTGTAGTAATCCTCAGCGACTAAATCAACTTGATTATTAGAAAAAATATAAACAGCCGTTAAGCTATAAATAATTGAAATCGCAGGAATAGAAAATACAAACCAAGGCCAAAACTGCTTATACCAAGGTTTTTGCATAGGAATTCACCTTATCGCTATTTAGAGAGTATATAAATTGAGTGAGAAAAAAGATTAGATTGAAAATAGCCCCTGAAAGGGTCAGGGGCTAGGATACAGGTCTCAGTTTTAAAAGTTTATTGTTAACAAACTTGTTACTGAGTGTTAATTGGTTGGTTGTTGTTCAGTTGGATTACTTAAGTTCCATACATAAGCTGAGATAAGCTGAATTTTATCTTCCCCCAGTATTTCTGACCAAGCGGGCATTACGCCTTGACGGCCATAAGCGATGGTTGCTTCAACCGCTTTACGTGAACCACCGTATAACCAATTTTGGTCGGTTAAATCTGGCGCACCAAAAGCAGGGTTACCTTTACCATCTGTACCATGACATGCAGCACAAACAACAAACCGTTGTTTACCCGCTAGCGCTTCTTTAGTATTAACTTTTCTACCTGAAAGGCTTAGTACATAACTTGTTACTTCACGTACACCATCAACTCCTAAAGAATCTTGCCAAGCCGGCATTACACCTTGGCGACCATGCATAAGCGTTGTTTTAATGGTTTCAGCTTCGCCACCATACAACCATGCATTATCCGTAAGATTAGGGAAACCTTTCTGTCCTCGCGCATCTGAACTATGGCATTGAGCACAGTTTTGGAGAAACAAACGTTGTCCTACTTTGATAGCATCTTCATTTTGCGCAATTTCAGGAATCGGCAGGTATTCCGTTCCTGCGTGGTTATAAGCTAATTGCTTAAAGATCGCGCCAAATTTTGAATCAGCATCATTTAACTCTTTTGCGTATTGGTCTAATGATTTCTCTCGTTGTGACATTGCAATTGATTGATTTGATTCTTCAATTGAACGAACTGTTTGATCCGAACTTTGCCAACCAAGTACGCCTTTGAAATTACCAAGACCTGGGAACAGAACTAGATAAACCAGACCACCAATAATTGTGGCCCAGAACATATAGAACCACCACTTAGGTAGGGGATTATTTATCTCACGAATACCATCGTATTCATGCCCCATGTCTTTACCTTCTTCGACCCCCATTTTGTCTCGTGAGCACCATGTAAGAATGATAGCAACACCTAAAATAGTGCCAAGAGTAATGACAGTGATCCATATACTCCAAAATGTTGTCATGCGTCCTTGCTCCTCTCACTTTCAAGCGTTGATTTATCCAGTTCATCATCGGCAAATACCAGATTTGCAGCTTCATCAAAGCGTGATTTCTGACGTTTACTGTATGCCCATACAATGATGCCGATAAAGCTAGTAAATAGAATCACGGTCCAAATGCTATGAATAGTACCAATTTCCATGATATCTCCTTATTTCATTGCATGACCAAGTGATTGAAGGTAAGCAATTAAAGCATCCATTTCTGTTTTGCCTTTTACATCATTACCTGCATTCGCAATTTCTTCGTCAGTGTAAGGTACACCAAAATGATCGCGGAACACTTGAAGTTTCTTACTGGTTAATTCACCAGTTAGTACATTTTCTTCAAGCCAAGGGAAGCCTGGCATGTTTGATTCGGGTACAACTGCGCGAGGATCAATTAAGTGAACACGGTGCCATTCATCCGAATAACGACCGCCAACACGAGCAAGATCGGGACCTGTGCGTTTTGAACCCCATAAAAATGGGTGTTCCCATACGCTTTCGCCTGCTACTGAGTAATGACCATAACGCTCAGTTTCAGAGCGGAAAGGACGTACCATCTGGCTGTGACAAACGTTACAACCATTCGCGATGTAAAGGTCACGGCCTTCCATTTCTAGTGCGGTATAAGGGCGTAAATTTTCAACAGGTTCAGTTGTTTGCTCTTGATATAACAGTGGGGTTATTTCAACCAGAGCCCCAAAGCTGATCGCCACAATGATTAAAATCGATAGTAAACCAACGTTTTTCTCGACAATATCGTGACTAAATTTCTTAGACATTGTGCATACTCCTTATGCTGGTTGTGGCTCAGTGATCGCTTTTAAACTTTCACGCGGTGCGGTTACTGTTTTGTAAGTGTTATACGCAAGAAGCAACATACCGCTTAAGAAGATACAACCACCAATAAAGCGTACAAAGTAGAATGGGTAAGACGCTTGTAGTGATTCAACAAAACTATAAGTTAATGTACCGTCACTGTTAACAGCACGCCACATCAGGCCTTGCATAACACCAGAAATCCACATTGCTACGATATAAAGAACAGTACCGATTGTTGCTAACCAGAAATGAACATTGATCAACTTAATCGAGTACATACGCTCTTGACCAAATAATTTTGGAATTAAGTGGTAAAGCGAGCCGATTGAAATCATTGCAACCCAACCTAATGCACCAGAGTGAACGTGACCAATAGTCCAGTCTGTGTAGTGTGATAGGGCATTAACTGTCTTAATTGCCATCATCGGGCCTTCAAAGGTAGACATGCCGTAGAAAGACAGTGATACAACAAGGAAACGTAAGATAGGATCGGTACGTAACTTATGCCAAGCACCAGATAATGTCATAATACCGTTAATCATACCGCCCCAAGAAGGTGCGAATAAGATCAATGACATCACCATACCTAATGACTGTGTCCAGTCTGGTAATGCAGTGTAATGCAGATGGTGAGGACCCGCCCAAATATAAAGAGAGATCAATGCCCAAAAGTGAACAATGGATAAACGGTAAGAGTAGATAGGGCGATCGGCTTGCTTAGGTACGAAATAGTACATCATACCGAGGAAGCCAGCGGTTAACAGAAAACCTACCGCATTATGCCCGTACCACCATTGAACCATCGCATCAACAGCTCCTGAGTAAATCGAGTACGATTTCATCATAGAAACTGGTATTGCAAGGTTATTTACAATATGTAAAACCGCAACGGTGAGGATAAATGCACCGAAAAACCAGTTTGCTACATAAATATGTGATGTTTTACGTTTGATCATGGTACCGAAGAAAACGATAGCATAAGCAATCCAAACAACAGCAATAGCTATACTAATAGGCCATTCAAGTTCTGCGTACTCTTTACTGGTTGTAAAACCAAGAGGTAAAGAGAATACCGCGGATAAAATGATGGCTTGCCAACCCCAGAAGGTAAATGCCGCTAATTTGCCACCAAATAAACGGGTTTGACAGGTACGTTGTACAACGTAATAAGATGAGGTAAATAAGGCACTTGTGCCGAACGCGAAGATCACTGCATTCGTGTGCAATGGTCTCAATCGGCTATAAGTTAACCACGGAGTATCGAAGTTTAACGCCGGCCAGACTAACTGAGCGGCAATAAAAACACCAACAGCCATACCGACAATACCCCATAAAATGGTTGTAAGGGCAAATTGACGAACGACTGTATAGTTATAGTTTTGTTCAAGCTGCTTAACTTGGCTCATATTGCATACTTCCACTATATAATGCTAACTACACTACTTTCCCTGTGCGAACAACAAGTTGTCGCAATACCACCCAAAGCTTATAAGAGGTCTTACTGATTACTCATCAAAACAAGATTCAAATTGCTATTTTTTTGTAAAAGTGGCATTTTCATTGCACATAATACTTGAGTTAACACAGTTTTTACAGATGGCTAACCATATTACATTTACGCTTAAGTAACATTTATGTGAAAACTTTGAACTCTGTAACACAGGAATATATCTAAAAATGGCAGCAGAAAAACTGACTCGTGGTCGTTTAATCCAAATAGTGGTATTGATGACCATATTAATTTCAGCTTTTATTTGGAGAACAGTGACATACACTAATTCAGAAGATGAGATAAGTGTTGAAAATAGAGTGAAAACATGTCAGTTAGATACTGAAAACTGTCAGTATTTGATAGATAATAAGAATGTTAACGTACAACTTTTAACAAAAGAACTATCGGCTCAAGCACCCATCCGATTACAAATAACCAACATAGATGTTAAACCGTTAGCCACGGTTTCAGGTGTTTCAATGAATATGGGTACGGTACCCATTGTCTTTACGCAGCATAATAAAAACACATGGGTTGGAGAGTTTACTGTTCCTGCATGTACACATAATACAATGGTGTGGGGTATAGATATTACCGCTAAAAATACAACATTGAGTTCTCAATTTACTGTTACTAAATAATCTTATAAATAGCACTTCATAAGATACATATATGCGATGGAGTGCTATTTATTCGCAATAAATCATTTTCTTCGTCATTCCACCATCAATAACAAAATTTTGACCAGTTATAAAACCTTGACTACAAAGTAAAAAATCAACCATTTCAGCAATATCATTTACATTGCCTACACGTCCGGATAAATGTTGCTGATGATCAATTTTATGCAATTGACTGGTATCTGTATGAATCCATCCCGGTGAAATACAGTTGACTTTAATATTGGGAGATAGGCTAACAGCAAGTGAATGGGTTAATGATACCAATCCACCTTTACTTGCAGCATAAGCTTCGGTATTTGGTTCAGATTGAAGATATCTTGTAGAGCTGATATTAATAATATGTCCTTTACTTTCAGTAAGTAAGGGAAGGCACTGCTGACTCATAACTAAAGGTGATGTTAAATTAACATTTAAAATGCGATGCCATTCATCTAAAGGTAGTTGGTGCAAAGGGGTATTATAAGGATTAGCAATAGCTGCATTATTGATTAGAGCATCAATTCTGCCAAACTGACATCTAATCCAGTTTATTGTCTTTCTAATATCCGATATTTGAGTAACATCTGTTAAACGAAACCGAATACGAGGCTCTTCGTTTACTAGATCAAATCCAGCCTGTTCATCGATATCTAACGCTACTACGATAACGTTTTTTTGTGCCAAAAATTTACAAATTCCTTTGCCTATACCATTGGCGCCACCGGTGACAATAACGATTTTATTTGAGCTTAGATCCACGTTAATAATCCTTTAGTTACACATATTTGCAACATGATACGACAAGTTAAGCTAATCTAATAAGAGATAGGTAATATTATGACTTAAATGTACAAATTACTGATAATATTAATCAAGAATTAATTCAGGATGAGTCTATTGATATGGATATAACAACAAGTTACTCAATACGGTCTTCATCTTTCGAAGCAATTAGTGAAGCTATTGATAAGCTTAATGTGAAAATTGCAACGCCTTCTTTACTTCTCATCTATTATTCTGAAAATTATGATATCGATATTCTGCAAATTGAGTTGAAAAAGTTTTTCCCTGATACTGCTGTTTTAGGTTGTACTTCTTGCCAAGGCTTTATGACAAATGAAGGCTACTTTAATGGCACGGGATTAGCTTTATGGGCGATAAATGATTATCACGGAGCCTATGGCACTGCCATTATTTCAAATTTTGATACGCCTTATGAAATGGCAAGACAAGCAACATTAAAAGCTATTCATAATAGTGGTCGACTTGGCGAATTACCGTCACTTATATTGTTACATGCAACACCAGGTTATGAAGAGCAAGTTATCCAGGGGATTGAAAAAGAGTTAGGTCGCACCGTTCCTATTATTGGTGGTTCAGCTGCTGATGATTTTATTGCTGAGAATTGGCAAATATTTAATCTTGAACAACAAACGAATCAAGGCATTGGTATTGCTGTTTTTTATCCAACGTGCGAGGTAAGCCTTTCATTTCATTCAGGTTATGCTAGCACTGGTTTATCGGCCATTGCAACTAAAGTTGAACATAGAGAGGTTATAGAGTTAGATAATAAGCCTGCAGCTGATGTCTATCAACAATGGATGAATATTCCATTTGATATTAATAGCAACATAATTAGTGAAAGTAGTTTAAATCCTCTAGGACGTTTTGCTGGAGAATATTTTGATTTACCTTATTTTAAATTAGCTCATCCTGCGCATATTACACAACGAAAGGGTATCGAAATGTTTGCCGAAGTAAAGCAAGGTGAGCGCCTGTACTTTATGGATGGTACTGATGAACGGTTGATCTCTAGAGCAAGTCGAGTTGTTAAAGCGACAAATGGCAATAAGCTTAATCCAATAGGCGGGATAACAATTTTTTGTGCTGGATGCATGTTAAAAATAAAAGATCGCATGGATGATGTTGCTGTCGGTGTAAATATTGCAATGTTAAATAAACCTTATGTTTCTCCATTTACATTTGGCGAACAAGGACAATTTATCAGTGGTGAAAACGCACATGGTAACTTAATGATTTCAGCCGCTATTTTCCATAAAGGGTAGGTCGTTAATACAATGATAAGTTCTGAATCTGAAAAGCTACAAGAAACCGTCATTGATTTATTGCGAAGTCAAGAACGAGAGAGCCAGTTACAAGATGAGAATGAAGCCATCTTAGAAGGTATCTCTGCAATGGCGGGTGCGAACGATAAGCGACAAGTTTTCAATAGCTTATTAGAAGTCCTACGTAAGTTTATCGGTTTTGATCAAGCTTTAGTTCTTACTAGAGAAGACGAACAAGAAATGCTGGATGTACTTGTCAGTACTGATAACCGCTTTGGCACAAATTCTTGGCTGATGGAAAGTACATTTAGACGAGCAATCAATGGTGAATGTATCGCACTATATTCCCCAAAAGATATTATTGAGTTCAGTACACAATCAATAGAAGCATTAAATGATTACGATTCTGCATTATTAACGGGCGTGAAAGTAAGCTCTAGTGATGCTGTTATGATTTTAATGAGCCATGATAAAAGCCAGTTCACGCCAAGATGTCGCCGAGTACTTAATAAATTTAGACCATTACTTGCAAGAGCGATCATAGATATAGATTATCGCGAAAGGTTACAATCATTAGTCGCAGCCCGAACACAACAGCTAACGTTTAGTCAGAAACGATTTAAAGATTTCGCCAAAACTGCAGGTGATTGGTTTTGGGAAATTGATGTTGATTATAACTTTACCTATATATCAGAACCTCATGTGGCTAATACACAAATTTCCTGTGATAACTTTATCGCATTTTTTAATAAGTACCCATTATTTCAAAATAAGCTTAAGAGTAAATTGTTACAGCAAGTTGTATTTGAAGATTTAGAATGGAATCTAAATGTTGATGACACTGAACAGTGGTATAGCTTTAGTGGTACACCTTATTTTGATAAGTATGCGATATTGCAAGGGTTTCGAGGAACAGCCAAGAACATAACGAGTAGAAAGAAACGTTTATTTGATTTGCAAGAAGCGAGAAAACAAGCAGAAAGTGCCAACAGAGCTAAATCACAATTTATAGCAATGATGAGTCACGAGATAAGAACACCACTTAATGCCGTATTAGGTTTAATGGAGTCACTGTCTTTATCTGGTTTAAATAAAAAGCAAAACCTTTGGTTATCACAAATGGATCAGTCAGCACATTTATTACTGACTATTATTAATGACATATTAGACTTATCAAGAATAGAATCGGGGAGCTTTAGACTTTTTAATAGTGATATTAATGTTGTTGAAAGCATACGGCTTGTCGCTGATCAATTAGCACCTCAAGCAACAAAAAAGAGTGTGCAGTTTCAATGTGAAATTGATGATGCAATCCCCAAACAAATCTACGGTGATAAAAATCGAATTGCTCAAGTGTTATTTAATTTAATCGGTAATGCCGTTAAATTTACTAGCGTCGGTTCGGTACGTGTTGTTGCTCGTAAAGTTGATGACAATATTGAAATAGCCGTTATCGATACAGGTATTGGTATTGCTAAAGATGCACAAGAAAATATATTTAATCCATTTCATCAGGCGGATGGAAGCATTACTCGACGATATGGTGGCACAGGGTTAGGCCTAGCAATTAGCCAACATTTAATCGAAAAGATGAATGGAACAATATCACTAGAAAGTGAATTAGGAACGGGAAGCTGTTTTAAAATTTCCATTCCAATTATCTATCCATCTCTACACAGTTGTGAAACCGACACTAAATTTAAAAATAAATCGGATTGCTCGTTAAATATATTATTAGCAGAAGACAGTAACACCAATCAGTTGGTTGCTAAGTTGATGTTAGAGCGACGAGGACATAAAGTTGCGATAACTAACAACGGAAAGGAAGCGATAAATGTACTGTTACAGGGTCACAATAAGTTCGATCTGGTATTAATGGATATATCTATGCCAATTTTGGATGGTTTAGAAGCCACAAAACAACTTAGACAGAGAAAAATAAGCATACCAATCGTCGCATTAACCGCGAATGCGATGCAAAGTGACCAAAAAATCTATCATGACATCGGTATGGATGGTTTTTTAGCTAAGCCAATCTGTTCAAACGAGTTAGATGTGTTACTGGAAAAATACCAAGAACTTAAAGAAAATCAGCAATCAGAAAGTACGATCTAGAGATTCGAATTAATCGAATCTCTAGTAATTAACAGCAAGCTTTAAGTACAAGGCAAACTGAACATTTGCAGCAGTATTTAAAATTGATGTTAATTACCTATTTTATGGTAAATAGCGAATACTGTTAAATACAACAATAAACCCACAAGTAGAGTAGAGATGTCAGGTGCAAGATTAGGATAAATAAGATCAGATATAGTTACCACAATACATTATTTAACATAATATACATAATGCGCACTGAGGGTGTAGACCCCAAGGTAAAGTGTCTCTTTTCTGCAAAGCTAAAATGTCCTGTTTTTATATAGTGATCTGTATCTGCTGATCAATGTGAGTTAAACAAAATATGTTGTTAACATGAATGACAAAGAGATATTTCGCTTAGGTACAATTCGTGATGTTTGCGAAAAACGAACACTGACATTAAGATGCTGCTCAGCTTCTTAATGTCAGTGTTCGTCAGGTTCAACGATTAATAACACGCTATCGAGATCTTGGTGCTGTTGGTTTAGTACATCAACGTCGTGGACAATCGCCAGGCAACAAAATTAATGCTGATATACGCCATCAATGTTTAAATCTGATCCACGAATATTACGTAGACTTCGGACCCACATTGGCACGTGAAAAATTGATTGAACGCCACGGCATTAAAATTGGATTAGAAACCTTACGCCAATGGATGATCGCTGATGGCCTTTGGGTACCACATTTCAAACGTAAGCCTCGTGTTTATCAACCACGTCATCGACGTGATTGTTATGGCGAGTTAATTCAGATAGATGGCTCACATCATGATTGGTTTGAAGGCCGCAGTAACAAATGTTGTTTGTTGGTTTTCATTGATGATGCCACCGGCAAACTGATGAACTTACGTTTTAGCGAAACAGAATCTGCATTTGATTACATGGTTGCCACGCATGAATATGTTGAACATCATGGCAACCCCACTGCTTTTTACAGTGATCGCCATGCGGTATTTCATGTCAGTAAACGGGATGCAGAAACCAACCGCGTGACTCAGTTTGGTCGTGTATTGCGTGACTTAAACATTGAATTGATTTGCGCAAACAGCTCTCAAGCCAAAGGCCGTGTTGAGCGTGCCAACAAAACCTTACAACATCGCTTAGTCAAAGAAATGCGTTTACAACACATTGATAAGCTAATGCGTGGCTCCCCGACTTTATCACTGATTTTAACCCACATTTTGCCAAAGCAGCCCAATATCCTAAAGACATGCATCGGCCATTACGTGAATCGACTGATGAGTTACACGATATTTTTGCGTGGCAAGAGCCAAGAAAATTATCAAAGTCACTGACATTTCAATATGACAAAGTCATCTATTTAGTTGATCCAACTGAAGAAAATCAACGACTTGTACATCAAGTCGTGAAAGTTCTAGATCGCCCAGATGGCACCATCGCTATTCAATACGGTCATCGGAAATTAGAATTTAAGGTATTTGATAAGCTCGAAGATGTTGACCAAGGTCAGGTGGTCGATAATAAACGTTTAGGCGCAGTATTAAAATTCGCCCAGACGAAACAGCAACAATATGACCAACAACAAAAGCGTAGTCGCAGTAAAAGTGCCCCCAAACGAACCGCCCAACAGCGAGCAATCCGTCAACTTGAAGCCATCAATCCCGTGTTAGTTCACCCTGAAAAATTTATACCTATCACCAAGAAAAAGCCGTGACTTCCCTACTCTATAAGCCCAAATTCACCACTATGAACTACCTTAAAAGGAGACATTTTAATCGGGGAATAATGAGTGACATTTTAAAATAGAGAAAACATAAGTTAAGTATGATATTGAAATGATGGTGATTTGGCTTGATAGCTTTGTTGCTTACTTGGTTTTAAGTGCTTCAAGCTGCTCATCTCATCTCATCCATGCCATCATCAAATTCAGGTGCACCTCGATAAGTTTTGATAAAAACCACATGCCGATTTTGAATGTATCGTTGGTACTGCGTTGTACATCTCCAACGTTCTCAGCGCTAATATTTGAAAGTACAAATTAAAGTGTAAGCTTGAACTTATGATTACCTTTTATCGTAAAAAATATTGGCACACATTCGTTGTCATTGTTCGTTCTCCAGAATTGATTTGTAACTTTCAAGCGCCTTAAAGATTTGCTCATAATTTTCAATGTTATCTTGGTCAGCATCTATCAATGAACCACTAATATCCGAGTTAAACCAAGTGATTAACTTTTCTAATTGGAATGCTGTCACATTAAATCTCCTTCTTCTAATTCAACAATTTTTAATCCATAGCGTTTAAGTTCTGATGTTTCAACAACGGGCATTTTGTACCAAACAGGAATAAATAACGATTAAACTTCAATGACTTCGAAACTTTTAAGATAAAAAATCAAGCTCCCTACTTTCAAGCTAATTTGTAATGTTTATTAAAACCTATATATTTTAATAAATATAATTACTGCGATATAACCCGCTTAATTAAAATGTTACGTTGTAACACAAGCTATTTGCAGATGATTATTTAGTCATTTTAACCATCAATTTGATTGAAATATGGAACGATATATACACTAAAGAGAATAAGATAAGCATATAGTTGTATCAATATGGAATTTCATACCTTTTTTGTATAAAATAGTCACTCTTTTTAGTGGTTATCCCCTTTGACAACTCTACTATTGATAAGTAAATAATGAACGATGAAGTAAACAACGGAGTCGAACGTTTTGGTCGTTTTGATGTCGATTATTCTCGAAGAACGATCACCCGTATAAGTGATAATGCAGTTTTAAAAGTATCACGATCAGAGACTCACATCTTTGCTTTACTAGCAAACACCGCAAATAATACCGTACATAGAGAAACATTGCTAAAAGAGTGCTGGCAAGGAAAAATCGTAACGAATAATTCGTTAACTGTTGCGATTAAAAATCTGCGCACTTCATTTAGTAAAATAGGTGAACACAAGATAATCATTACTGAACCTAAACTTGGTTACTCAATTAGAGCAGTTTCACTAGCTGATGATGGTTCTCACCCTCCATTGCCAGAAGATATCAGTAAGCATATAGAAGCACATGAAATAGCAGAACAGTTAGAATTACAAGAACATCAAGAAGTCATCATTGATGCTCGTGAAAATAATGAGAAAAAAAAGCGCCGCTTACTTAATAAATTAAATGCATTCAGTCTATTTGACTTTCTTATTGTTTGTTTTTTCTTTTTAGTGACGCTATTTGCCTGTTATCAATATCTTTTCTTTGTAAACACGGTAGATGTTGATGGTATTTCAGTTAATTATAATGGTGTTGAGTTACCCAACCCTGTAACACAGGCAATAATAGAACATAAAACGGGTGATATTGGTCAATGGTATGCATTTCCTATTGGTGGATTATGTGAGCGTTATAAATTAATCGGTGTACATAATGAACACTATATTGATTTAACTTCACAAGTTAACCAGGAGCAATGTGATGCTTAAAAAAGCTTTCCTTGGAATTTTTTTAGCAGTATTGTTTATTTTTGTTCAAGCTGTATTTAATGCAGTTAATACGCAATCATCATATTTATTTACTAAGCAATACCCTGCTTTTGGTTCTGAAATTATGAAGGTAGATATAAATACGGGACGAATCAAAATTAATTTAATTAGAAAAGATAAAAGCGATCGAATTGTTTCGTCGTCATTATTTAGTGGTGTATTTCTCAAAATACAAAATCACTACTACACCTTTGGAGTGAAGCGATTAAATAAAAGTCGTGAAGTAGATTTCACATTCAGGAACTTTTATATTGATTCCCTTAGAACAAAAGAAGCTGTTTATATCTCGGATGATAGAGGTATTCTAGAGTTAGATTCAGGTAAGTCTGTTTCTTTAAGTAGCTTATTATTAGGGAAGAAAACATATTAAAGAATAAGCCGGTATTTACCGGTTTATTTTTGTGTAAATAATAAAGTTATAGTGCATTAGGAGGTGACGGTTAAATAAAAAATTGATATATTATAAATAGTTAAGGAGTATCTAATATGGCAATAACAATTCGAAATATAGATAAGCATTATTATATGATTGAGTCTCTTAAATCATTAACAGATAGTAATGTTACGACTAAGGCCTTAATTAAAGGTGGCTATTTAGCTGTTGATTTAGGCCAACAGTTAGAAGAAGAACGATTAAAAAGAAAAAAAGCCGAGAGTGAACTTGAAGAGTTAAAAGAAAAATTTACATCTTATATCAAAAGTAAAGAAGCATTATTAAATGCTTTAAAGTAGATTTAATAACAAGTTAAACTTATCTTTAACTTGTTATTAAACATTTCACTTCGTACTAATTTTCAATTCATCAAATCGAGTTGACGGATCATACTCTCGTTTAAATGATAAATTAGTAAAACTCATTAAGCAAACTTCCGCAGTATAAGAAACAATACTACCTTCAACAAGATGTCCACCTATTACCTGCCCTTTTTTATCAGCCACAGAAATATGAAGGTGAACATGCTGTGGTGTTAATGTGCCTGATAATGTAAGGATCTCAAGAGGACCATCAATTTCTATGGTCTTAGATTCATCAGCTAATCGTATAATTACTTTAGATAAACAACCAATGCCGGAAAGTAAACTTCCCGCTTGAATATTATTACCTTGTACAAAGTGCAAGATGCCCTTTTTTAGATCAACACCTTGGGTTAATCGAAATGCGTGTGGAATAATCACTATTTACTCTTTCTACTACTAGTACATTAAGCACGTTTGCCCTTTTTAGTTGGATTAGAACTATGAGGAAACACATTGCGAATGCGCTGTTTGGTTTTACTTGGAATATCCTTTGAAAAATCAATTTTTGTAGTGAATCGATTTTTATAAACTTTGATGTGTCCACTAAAAGGTGTTTTATGTGCTATTTCTTTACATGCTGTTTGAAAGCCAGTAGGTACACTCCCTTTCGTTTTTATCAGTTCGCCATTTTCAAATTTCAAAACCATAATAGGACGATCTTTAAAGACGATAAAAATAACAACTACCGCTAAAACAAGAACATATTCCATTTGCTTACTCCTTAAACGTAACCTTTAAAAGAACAGCATCTACCAAAAAGCGTTATTTATCAAAAGATTCAATGTTTAGTAGTTCTGTCAGGTTATTTTTGATATCACTAACCTGTTTGTTAGCTCGCTCTGTTCGGTTACTTTCACTGATCAAATATTCGATAGTATCGGATAATGTAGAACCTAACTCTTGCGATTTTTCTGCCAACTTTTCCCACACACGAAAATCTAAGTCAATCGACTTCTTCCGTGTATGTACTTGTTCTGCATTAAAGTGACGTTTCCGTTTCGCTCGAATAGCTTGTTTTAGCTTATTTTCAAGCGTAGGAGACATATTAGCACTAATCCATTCAATCACTTTTGTTGGTTCATGTTCTATATCTAAAAGAGCCTCAACAGCAACTTCTGCTTCACTGCGATCAATAAAGCGTGTAATTGATTCGCCTTCCTTGTGTTTTTTTACTAAATAAGCCCATTTCCAACCGGCTTCAAGATTTTCAAGCTGCTGATATTTCATAAAATTACTATTTTCTCATCGTCAACGAAAAACGCGTTACAGTGTAACCCTAGCATTCTAAAATAACAATCATCTATATAGAATAACCGATTGTTTTTATGAAACATAAATATAGCTCATAAGTTTCTATTATGAGCTCTTTGATTGTTTTATACTGCTTTCCTTTTCACAGTAACAATAGAAAGCTAAATTTATGCATGAAGAATCTTGGCGTACAATGTTTCCTGATTATAGCCAGTACCAAACAACTCTAGATCATTATAGTAATCTTGAACCCGCGACCGTTGGTACGCTTCAACCTCGATTATCAGATGCCGTACGCCGTTTCAGCGCGCTTAATTTACAGCCTCGTATTCTACGTATTACGGCGCCTGATAACACGTTGTATCGTGACTATATTATTGAACTCATAAAAAAATACCAATCTCATAGTAATAATAATACAACTAGCTTACAAACGAATGAAAATGAGCACCCCATCATCATCGCGGGTGATGATATTACTGCTGAAAAACTATTTGGTGCTGTCTATCCTGTTCTAGAACCTAATAGTTTAGCTAAACCAAGTGTTAAGCATGGTTTATTACACCAAGCAAATAATGGGTATTTAATCCTATCAATCACCGCTCTTCTCAGTAATCCATCATTATGGCCACGTTTAAAAAGTGTATTAATGGATGGTATGTTGGATTGGGAAGCCGCTAACAAAAAAGTACTATGCCCGTTACCTGCGCCTGAGAAGGTAAATGTAAAGCTTGTGATTATTGGTGATCGCCATTTAATGGCAGAGCTTGATAATGCAGAGCCTGATCTGGCTGCCGGTTTTGCCATGTATGGTGAATTTGAACAAGATCTATTATTGAACGAATCAAACCTTGAAGATTATCTTCGCTATATAAAAGCCATCATTACCCGTCATAAACTACCTGACTTAGTCGATAGTTACGCTGTAACTGCACTGTTATGTGCCGGTGCTCGTTATGCTGAAGATCAAACACGCTTACCACTTTGTTTACTTTGGCACCTAAATCTATTGTCTGAAGCAAGTATAGAGACAGACGGCAAAGTTTTAACAGCGACGAATATCAAAGCATCACTTCGTGCTAAAGAATATCGTGAGTCTTATTTACCAGAACGCGCTATTGCTGATATTCACCACGGGCAAGTCCTCATTGCAAGTGAAGGTAAAGAAGTCGGTCAGGTTAATGGTTTAACCGTGGTGGAAATGCCTGGGCATCCAACAGCCTATGGCGAGCCAGCTCGTATTTCTTGTGTGGTTCACTTTGGTGATGGTGATATTTCTGATGTTGAACGTAAAGTTGAACTAGGCGGAAATATTCACGCGAAAGGCATGATGATCATGCAAGCGTTTGTAGCTACAGCATTAGATTTAGATCAAGCCCTACCTTACTCAGCGTCTATTGTTTTTGAACAATCATACTCTGAAGTCGATGGCGACAGTGCATCACTGGCTGAGCTATGCGCATTAATGTCTGCATTATCTTCACAGCCTATCAATCAACAAATAGCGGTAACCGGCGCTGTTGATCAGTTTGGCCGTGTACAAGCTGTTGGTGGGATTAATGAAAAAATCGAAGGCTTCTATAAAGTGTGTGTTCATCGAGGGTTAACTGGTAATCAAGGTGTTATATTACCGAAGACTAACTTGAGCAACCTTTGTTTAAATGATGAAGTCATTGAAGCAATCAAAGCCAAACAGTTCCATATCTGGGCAATAGAGAACGTTGATGAAGCGATCCCTCTTTTAACAGATATGCCATTCCGCAGCGAGAATGATGAAGATGAAACTATTTTATCTTTGATTGAAGAAAGAATTGATTATTTTCACCATGGCGACCTTTCTAATGAGATTGGTCTGATTAATCGACTACGTTTACGTATATCTAACTGGTTTGTCCAGAACTGATCCGAGTTGTTTAGCTTACACGTGTAAGCTAAATTGCTCCCATACTTTTGAAGGAGTAATTGATTCTAATGACACGCCAGCATTCTTATACACACGAAGAACTTGTCGCTTGTGGCAACAGCGAACTACACGGTCCTGACTTCCCATCATTACCATCAGATAACATGCTAATGATTGACCGTATCGTAAATATCACTGATAAAGAAGGTGATCACGGTAAAGGCTTTATTGTCGCTGAATTAGATATCAATCCTGACTTATGGTTTTTCAACTGTCACTTTAAAGGTGATCCTGTAATGCCTGGCTGTCTTGGTCTTGATGCAATGTGGCAGCTAGTAGGATTTTTCCTTGGTTGGTCTGGCGGTGAAGGCAAAGGTCGTGCACTGGGTGTGGGTGAAGTTAAATTCACAGGTCAAATTCTACCAACAGCCAAAAAAGTAACTTATGAAATTCAGCTTAAGCGTGTTATCAATCGCAAGCTAATCATGGGTGTTGCTGATGGCCGTGTACTTGTAGACGGTAAAGAAATCTACGTTGCGAAAGATTTAAAAGTCGGTCTTTTTAAAGATACTGACAACTTCTAATCAGCGTGATTAACCTAAATACTCAGCCCTGAGGCATTTATGCTTCGGGGCTTCTTTTATCCACCAGCATAACAATCATTAGCCTCTTCTACATACTTATCCGTTACATGACTCAAACGTAGCCAAATAATCACCCACCCTTACTTTGCAATCATAAACAGATGAGAATAAATAATAATGTTAATTTGATTGCACTCTACCGTGCACTTATTAAGATGATAAATCAACAATGCTATCAATTACCATTGTGTATAAAAAAGCCCCTTCTCCTAAGGGGCTGCAGAATAGGGTTAACCATGAGGGAGGTTATTATTTATAGAGACCTTGTTGTAACTCTTCTCTTGCGTCTCGCCAACCACCTAGCCAGTTAGTACGGGCATCTGTACCTTGGTACGGACATGCATCAGTAGAACGGCCATTTAATCCGGCTTGATAACCTCGAGCCTGCGCACGTTCTAAACGATCCCGCTTTTGTCTCTTCATAGTTCGGTCCTCATCCTTATCTGTATATTACTTTTCATTACGATGAAGTAATGATGGAGTTTTTGTGTCTCCACTAATAAAAATGGGTTACTTCGAACAATTTATCAAATTTAAAAACGAAACAAGCCCACAAAATGTGAGCTTGTTGGTATAACGTAATTTATTTTAAAAATTACTTACGGCGTCTGAAACCAATAAAGCCTAACGCTGTCAAAGCCAAAATGCCAAGTGAACCACCAGAACGTTTTACTGGTTCGTCTTCTTGCTCTACACGTTCAACAATATCTGACACCTTTGCACCGTTTATCGGAACAAGCTTCACTGCTACATATTTTTCAACTACATTACCGCCGCCACAGTAAGAGTTTTGGCTAGTGTTATCATACCCTCCCTCACAGTACAGTGCATTTGCCGAGATCACACCGGCATCATTTATGCCAGTTGCATCAATAATACGATATGAATTAGCTATAGATGCATTACCTTCCTTAGGAGCATTTATCAGATCATCAAGTAACCATGCTTTTTGGTCGCCTAGTAGATTGTAAGTAAACGCACGATGTTTACGTTCAATATTAATACCTGTCGTCGTATCAACCCAACCAACAACTTGATCATGGTTATTAACCGCGGCAGCATGACTATTTGAATTTTTAAAGAATAACTTTGGTTCCAATTTATCAAAGAATTGCGCGCTTGATTCACCAATTTTGTAAACGTAAGCACGTAAAGGTTTCTGACCATTACCTTTTGCATCACCTACGATCATGGACTGATTATTTACAGCATTGGCAATTGTATAAGTAAACTCACGATCATCTGGTTCAATTGGTAACCCAGGAACAAATGTACGCTTCCAAGACGTTAAATCAGCATTGTCAGCAGTGAAGTATGCTGCTTGCATCGCGTAATAATCATTATCAACGACACCAGTAGAATAACCAGCAGCAATAGGTAAATTAGTAGCTTTATTTAATGCTACTGATTTTGCAGATGCTTGGAATGATACATCTTCATTATCTCTATCAATAACAGCTAAACCATCACGGTTCTCACCTGTCCCACTTGAAATAGATCCTGACTTAATATCTCCATTGGCATCAACCAACCAAAAGGCAGCTTCATTTGCAAATGTACTAAACTGACATTCCCAACTTGCGTATAAGTTAGTTGAGTTATCTGTAGCACATATTTTAAAACGGTTAAAATCTAATGATGGATTATCAGAATTTAGAATATCTTTTGCATTAGGTAACTTTTCTTCATCTTGACGTAGATTACCATTACCATCTTTCCCATAAAAACTTGGAGAATACGCTGATGAACCAACCACTAGTAGTTGATCATTGAATAAAACACCTGCATTAGCTTGGGTTTGCCCCATATTAGATACAAGTGGACTCGCATCTTTTGCCACAGGATCAAGCGAAACATCATTACCACCAGCATTCACAAAACCGCGCTTATCAAATGCCCGAGGATTTCCATGACTATTCTTAAATAATGCTGATGATGTAATACCGTAAACAAAATCTCCAACAACACCGTTTACTGTACTATCTATATTTTTTTCAGCGTCTGCTGCAGAACCATCACCAACTAAACTACCAAGGTTGTCTTTTTGAGTTCCTTGATATTTAGTTAAATTCGACGCGAATGTCGTTATAGGAGATCCATCAACTAAACCTTGAGAGTTTGATGAATAACCCTTTACCCATGCTGCCGATTTCTTTTGTAATCCACCAAGGCCAGGCGCATTAAACTCATCGTCTTTTGTGTAACCAACACCAAAGAACTCACGTTTTGCCCAATCTTCACACGACTCATACCCTAGATTATCACTACAGTAACGCCATAATGTGCCTTCATCATTTACATGTTGCTCATTAGCATTATAAGCAACAGTATCATTTATAGGCTTGCCTTGCGAACCACGAAGTGCCTGACCGGTAGTCTTATAGCTATTATTAGAACAATCAGTTTCAAAACAACTTGTATCTGAACCCGATGATTCGATACCAGTACTAACATATGTTAAAGCACGATCCGATTGAACAGGATAAGGCTGATCAACGAGTGAACTATGTTGTTCTACAGGTTGAATAGTATAAACAGCAGCGCTAGCTTGAGATGCACCAGCAACGAGGATTGCAAGTGTTGATAGTTTTAACATCTTATGTGGCATTAGGATTCCTTTTGCATCGCTTCCAATTCTTCCCATCGTTCAAAGGCAACTTCAAACTCTTCTTCTAACTTAGCTAAGCCAGTAAGGGTTGCTTGTGTGTCATTCTTCGGATCGGAGAAAAATGCAGGATCATTAATTTGCTCCTGAATCTTCGCGATTTCATTTTCCAAGTCTTCAATTTTTTGCGGTAAGCCTGCTAACTCATGTTGAAGAGTAAATGATAGCTTCTTACCTGCACGTTTAGGTGTAACGTCTTTTTGCTTTTGTGCTTGAGCAGCTTTCTTGCTCTTCTCTAATTCGATTTTTGCAGCCTGCTCTTTTGCTTGATTGGCATAAGAATTCGCACGCTGAGATTGTGCATCATGGTAACCGCCAACGTATTCGTTAACAACGCCCTCACCTTCAAAAATCCAGCTTGTAGTCACAGTATTATCAACGAATTGACGATCGTGACTCACTAAAAGTAACGTACCTTGATAATTGGCAAGTATATCTTCTAAAAGTTCCAATGTTTCGATATCTAAATCGTTCGTTGGTTCATCGAGAACCAGCAAATTATTTGGCTTTAGGAAGAGTTTTGCTAACAATAGTCGGTTTTTCTCACCACCAGACAGTGCTTTAACAGGTGTACGAGCACGACGAGGGTGAAATAGGAAATCTTGTAAATAACCTAACGCATGACGAGTTTTGCCGTTGATTGTCACTTCTTGCTTACCATCAGCAAGGTTATCCATTACGGTTTTCTCTGGATCTAGAATTTCACGGTACTGGTCAAAATAAGCCACTTCTAGCTTTGTACCACAGTGGAAGTCACCTTCTGTTGCCTGCAGTTTATCAAGCATCAGCTTAATTAAGGTACTCTTACCACAACCATTAGGACCAATTAAGGCAATACGATCGCCACGCATAACATTAAAGCTGAAATCTTTAACGATTTGCTTATCTCCATAGCTATAACCGATATTCTTCGCTTCAAAGACAATCTTACCTGAACGGTTTGCGTCTTGTAGTTGCATATCTGCTTTACCTACAACATCACGACGCTCTGCACGTTCATTACGTAATGCTTTAAGTGCACGAACACGACCTTCGTTACGAGTACGACGCGCTTTAATACCTTGACGGATCCACACTTCTTCTTGTGCTAATTTTTTGTCAAATAATGCATTTTGTTCTTCTTCAACACGCAATAGTTCTGCTTTTGCTTCCAAGTAACCTTCATAGTCACCAGGGAAAGAGACTAATTGACCGCGATCGAGATCAACGATACGTGTTGCCATAGAACGAATAAATGCACGGTCGTGCGAAATGAAGATAATTGAACCACGGAAGTCTTTTAGAAAGCCTTCTAACCATTCAATCGTTGTCACATCAAGGTGGTTTGTTGGCTCATCAAGCAACAGAATATCAGGATCACACACTAGCGCACGAGCAAGTGCCGCTTTACGTTGCCAACCACCAGACAAATCAGTCAGAAGTGTATTCGGTTCAAGCTTCAAGCTTTCAAGTACTGCTGCAATACGCGTATCTAACTGCCAACCATTGTGGTGGTCAACTTGTTCCTGAATACGCGATAGTTTATTAATGTTCGCTTCACTAGGATCTGCGGTAACAAGATCCAATTGATGATGATATTCACGCAGAACACGACCTGCATCAGCAAGACCTTCCGCAACATAATCAAATACAGACCCTTCCGCATTACGCGGTGGATCTTGCTCTAAACGAGAAACCACCAGCTCATTTTGACGTTGAATACTACCGTCATCGAGTAATACATCACCAGCAATCACTTTCATTAATGTTGATTTACCAGCGCCATTACGACCAACAAGACAAACACGTTCATGTGGCTGAAGAAGAAATTCTGCTTTATCAAGTAAAGCATGATCGCCATAGGCTAGTTGAGCGTTACTAATTTTTATAAGTGCCATCGAAATTAACCAAGGTTATTTGTTATTAACCATGTTTCTAATGAATCTTTATCAAAGGGCCAGCCTAATTCTGAGACATTATGATCATGATCTTGAATAGAGAGTACAGGTATGGTTACACCGTAACGAGAAAACAGTGCATCATCAAATGCAATATCAACAACATTAACGTTGTCTTTTTGTCCAGCCTCTACGAGCAGACGATATGCCTGCTCGCAAAGGTGGCAGCCTTCCGTGCTATAAAGTGTGATTAACACTAGTCTTCCTTGTGAGTAATAATCCAACAGTTATGGATTTGTTTATTCTTAGCAAAGTCCATTGGCAGTGTTTTATTGGAGATATTCTTCGCCTGTAAGCCAAGTTCATTGATCTTATCTAAATCCATCTTGAACTGGCGTTTATTGTTTGAGAAAACAATCTGACCATCAGGACGTAGCATGCGCTTTAGATTTTCCATTAACATGATGTGATCACGTTGAATATCAAACGTCTGCTTCATTCGCTTAGAGTTAGAGAATGTTGGTGGATCGATAAAAATTAGATCAAAAGTATCATCAACTTCTTGTAGCCACTGTAAACAGTCAGCCTGAACATATTCATGTTGTGGACCAATCTGATTATTAAGCTCCATATTCTCTTGAGCCCAACGAAGGTAAGTATTCGACATATCAACTGTTGTTGTTGTCTTTGCTCCACCTACAGCTGCATGAACGGTTGCAGAGCCGGTGTATGAGAACAAGTTTAGGAAATCTTTACCTGTTGCCATTTGGCCTAGCATACGACGCGTAATACGGTGATCAAGGAACAAACCTGTATCTAAGTAATCATAAAGATTAACTTTAAGTTCAACACCGTATTCTTCAACAATCATGTGGCGTTCTGCACTTGATAGCTTCTGGTATTGGTTCTTACCTTTTTGACGCTCACGGACTTTAAGAATAACTTTATTGCTTTCTACACCCGTTACTTCAATTGTCGCACGCAATACATCCATAATACGACGACGTGCTGTTTCTTCAGAAACGGACTTAGGCGCTGCATATTCTTGGATGATTAAGTAATCTTTATACTTATCAATCGCGGCGTTGTAGTTAGGTAAATCAGCGTCGTAAATACGGTAACATTCGATACCTTCACGTTTTGCCCATTTATCTAACTTAGTAATGTTCTTCTTAAGACGGTTAGCAAAATCAGGCGCCACCTCTTCTTGAACGATGACACCTTCAGATTGGCCTTCTTCTTTCTGAACACTACCCGCAGTGATCAAGTAAGTTTTAAGTACACAATCTAATGCGCCGTTGCGTAATTTAAACTGCTTGTCTGCACGCATACGCATACAACTTAACAATTCGTTCGAACCTGAATAAATAGCAGCAACAGAACCCGCAAAAGCAAGTTTTAAACGGTTACCAAATTCTTTGTACAATGCAATAAGTTCAGGGGTTGTACCTAAACGTTCACCATATGGAGGGTTACAAAGAATAATGCCGGTTTCGAACCCTTCAGGGCGAACAAGTTGCGTTGCATCGCCATATTCAAAATCAATCAGATCTTTAACACCAGCACGACCAGCATTATCACGAGCAATCGCTAATACACGGCGATCCATTTCACGACCAAAGAACTTGGTAGTTACTTTTGCAGGACCACGACGAGATTTAACCGTTGCTTCTGCATGGATCTCTAACCAAGCTTCTTGGTCAAAGTCTTTGATCGATTCAAAGCCCCAACGCTTACGTTTAAGTCCTGGTGCAATTTCAGCGGCAATCATCGCAGCTTCAATCACTAATGTACCTGAACCACACATTGGATCTAACAATGCCTGTTCTGGTGTCCAGCCACTTTTCATAACAAGTGCAGCAGCATGGGTTTCACGCAGTGGTGCTTTACCCGCTTCACTACGGTAACCACGTTGATGTAAACCGCTACCTGCCATATCAAGGCCAAGAATACCTTTCTCACCAGATAGACGCATGTGAATACGAAGATCAGGACGCTCACGGTCAATATTAGGGCGACGTAAATCCGCTTTGGTAAATCGGTCTACAATCGCATCTTTAATTTTCATCGCACCGTATTGGCTGTTACGGATTTCACGGTTAGTACCATTAAAATCGACCACAATACGTGTATTACTATCAAAATAGTTCATCCAGTTGATAGCTGTTGCACCTAAGTACAAGTCCATATCATCACGAACGTTAAATTCACTCAGTACTTGAATGATACGTGATGAGATCCGTGTCCATAGACAACAACGATAAGCTGTTGCTTGTTCTGCTTTAAAACGGACACCTGCATGCACAACTTGAATATTCTGTGCACCTAATTGTTCTAATTCATCCGCCAGCAAATTTTCAAGGCCGCGGGAAGTAATCGCTAGATATTGATTCATGGAGTTCTTTTCACACTAATATTGCGTCGAATTATAACCGAAATCACAAAAAATGCCTCGTCAAAACCATAATGAAATGGCTCATTTAAGAAAAAAATTTCATTCTTCTATCAATGAGTTCTCATTCAAAGAGGATGTAACAAAAAACATCTCCACTTGCCTGCAAAACTTACGATTAATACGAAGCGAAAAGTCATATTTAACGATTCACATCAAACAAAGCACAAAACATTAATCTGGAATAATAAAAACCACCAACAAAGCAATTGCTCATCTAATTGAACATTTGTTTTATTCTTTTTATTCAATCAATTAAAACAAAACAAGTGTTCAAGTCCACTATCTAATATTTTTACCAATCTTTACTGGAATAAATTATTCCAAACCTATTACATGATCATTATTTAACTATTAACGAAGGAAAAAGAGGAAGGGAGTATCAATTAAACATAATGTAACAAAGAAATTAACGTCATAACCCAACAGGTTTTCCTTAAGTAAAGCAGTAAGAATTGTCTGGCTATATATGAAAATTTTGAGATCTATGACCTATTTTTAGTGTAATTTTTAACCAAAAAGTGGTGAATATACCTTAATGAGTAGTGATTAAGTCAGTTAACCAATAAAAATATACGCTCTAACCAACCTTGAATACCTATACGGAAGCCTAACTATTACGCATTACAGAAACTGATGATGTAGTTTGTAGAAACTGTTGTAAGAGCTTGTTATGAAGAAAATAGATATAAAAGTGAGAGATTTGGACGAAACCATCTCAATAAAAGATGATATCTTTTCACCACAGAATAGAGAAAAGCATGCAAATGTACTAAGGGAGGCTGTACTAGACAGCATAAGAAAGATAGCAAATTAGATTGCGTTTAATAGCGACTTGCTAAAATAGATGACAAAATACGTTATCTATAAAGGGATTGGTAAGGAGGTATAACGAAAAACTGAGATGAAGAAACAACTAACCTACAAGCGCAAAATGTCGCTGTTCTATTTCTACAAAACAGGGAGCCATTCGATCATTCATGACCTTAATAGTTTCGCAGAACTCCATGCTTTTAACCCCGTCTAAATCAACATTAGCAACATCAGCAAGCATACAGAGGCTCGCTACCCCACTGTTTTCAATCACAACATAATGAGCAGTACAAGATGCTGTCATTAGAGTAATAACCTGCCCAGGTGAAGGCTCTACACCTTGCTGAGGTGCAAAGTACCAACTTTTAGGCATCACAGGCTTATGAAAACGTCGCGCAGCTGTAGCATTTAACGCTAATTCACATTTTCTAGCAGCAGAAATTTGCAGATGAGCGATCTGCTCTTGGAAGTTTTGATAGGCTTCAATATCATCAACATTAAAAATATCACTTATTTTCGCTTCTGGAGTAAGTAGCTTACTTGGTAACGATACACGGAAAAGCATATCGTCATTCAACTCAAGCATAAGTGAATTCATTTCAGCGTCAAAATACCATTTCCATGAATTATCTGGCTTTAACACGTTGCTACTCCTGAAAGACAGTGATTTATTTTGTATCTGTGATCATATGATAAAATTTTAGCTTAATTTTACTTATGCTTTCATAAATTAAAAGGGGAAAATTGTGTCTCAATACTGAATAAATAACATGTATGTTTGATACAATTGATTCAGTACATAATTAAAAACCCAACCTAGTATTCACCAAGTTGGGTTATTAAGTGTCAGGGTATGTTTAAATTTAATACTTACTTATTAATGATTAGTGCGACTAAATACCATTTACAATATCTTTTACTAATCGCGGACCATGATAAATAAAGCCAGAATAAACCTGAACTAGGCTTGCACCAGCCATCATCTTTTCACGAGCAGACATTGCAGAATCAACACCACCAACCCCAATAATTGGTACGGCACCATTTAATGCTTCTGCCATTTTACGAATGACTTCAGTGCTCTTATTTTGCAAAGGACGACCGCTTAAGCCCCCCGCCTCATCGCAATGTTCCATCCCTTGAACCAAAGAGCGATCCAATGTGGTATTTGTTCCAATCACACCGTCTATATTATTACGGATTAAAGAATCACAAACCTGTTGAATTTCATGATCATCAAGATCGGGAGCGATCTTAAGTGCTAAAGGAACATACTTATCATGTTGTTTCGCTAATTCAGCTTGTTTTGCTTTAAGCTGAGAAAGCAGATCATCTAAAGCTTCACCATATTGTAAGCTACGTAATCCCGGTGTATTCGGTGACGAAATGTTTACTGCAATATAACCAGCATATTGATAAACTTTTTCCATACAAATAATGTAATCTTCAACACCCTTTTCAATCGGCGTATCTTTATTTTTACCGATATTGATACCAATGATGCCGTCAAATTTTGCTTTCTTTACGTTCTCAACAAGATTATCAACACCAAGGTTATTAAAACCAAAACGGTTGATAATGCCTTCTGCTGGAATCAAACGGAAAAGACGAGGTTTATCATTACCAAACTGTGGACGAGGAGTCACTGTCCCTACTTCAACAAAGCCAAACCCCATTTCACCAAATGCATCAATACATTCACCGTTTTTATCAAGACCAGCCGCTAAGCCAACAGGATTTTTAAATGTAAGCCCCATAACTTCAACAGGACGTGCAGGAAGATTTTGTCGGTAGAAAAGTTCTAATGGAGTGCCAGTAAAGCGAGAAAAGTTCTCAATAGCGAGGTCGTGTGCTTTTTCAGCATCCAACTGAAAAATAGCAGAACGTGCGATGCGGTATAACATTGTAACTCCAAAATAAGTCCCGAATAAACGGGATGGTATTATTCACAGTTATTCTGTTAACTTCAATCGTTATTTTTTTGATTATTATCAATAAAACAGTAACTTAGAAATTAAAGCTTTGTTTAACAATAAGTTATAAGTTCGTAGTTTCACAAATTATTACACATACAAGCAATCGTTTTCTTTTTAGCTCTGAAAAAAGTCACTATTATTTTTACAACCTAGTTGTTAACACTTAAGTAGTGACAATGTAACAAAACCCAATTATCTTAAGTTACATTGTCACCATTATTGTTACAGCGTAACTCACATCATCTTATTAGACAGTTACTATGTAGAGCCTAGCTACTGGATCGGTCTTGAGTTGAGATTAAGAATCGTCAATTCACGTAAAGCGACAGAGAACTTTGCAAATTCATGAGCATTACCGACTTTAAATTCAGCAAGTACACTCTCCCATCGATCAATCGCTTTTTTATGTTGTTCCATCCATAGCGATATACTCTGTTCTGGCTGAGCGGTGCTTGTCATTAACACTGCTGTTGTTAATTGTCTTTGCTGCCAATCTAAATCTTCACGAAATGAAGCTCTTGCTAATGCTTGCCAATTATTCTCAACAGCTTGGTTTTGAATTTGCTTTAAGAACCAATGAAGTGATAATTGCGCCCCTAGTACAAAGTACACTCTTGCAATATGCGATATGTTAACGTCCATCTCTTTTGCAATTTGCGCTATATCCATTGCTGAATATAAACTGGTTAAACGTGAAATGTTTTTGGCCAACAGTTCAGGTACGCCTTTACGGATCATTTCATCTGCTTGCTCTTCGTGTTCTACCACTTCTTCTGTTACAAGGTAACTATCTAGTTCATTTCGTAACTGCTCAACAAAGGGTTGATAGAACACAATTTGTTGTTCAATACCTAACTTGTGCTCTCTATTTCGTAGGAACCATCGTGTAACTCGACGCAGCATACGCCTTGAACGATAAAGCATGTCATATTGCATTTGTGCTGAGACTTGATTATCTAATGCTCTAATTTCACAAAAAATCTGATCAAACTTAAATATTTCTCGCCCTATTGAGTAAGAGGCTGAAATTTCATTTATCGTTGCCCCTGTTTCTTCTTGCAGCCGAGTAACAAAATTGCATCCCATTTCATTCGACATCAAATTAGCTAATGATGTTGCGATTAATTCACGTCGTAATGGATGGTTTTCCATTTGTGATCTGTAGTTATCTTGTAAAAATTGAGGGAAGTAAGCAGGTAAAAGACGAGAGTGATAAGGATCGCTGGCTATATCGTGATTGACGAGTTTTTCTTTTAGCACCATTTTACCGTAAGCCACCAGCACAGCAATTTCTGGTCGTGTTAAGCCAATCCCTGCTTTCTCACGCTCTACTAATGTTTCATCATCAGGTAAATATTCAAGGCTCCGATCCAGTTTACCCTGTCGTTCCAATAAATGAATAAACCGCGTTTGTTCTTTCAATAGTTGTACTTGCTGTTGCTCTGTTACTGAAATAGATTCACTTTGGCGATAAGCATCATCTAATACAATGTCAGCAACCTCATCTTCCATCTTTTCTAAAATACGATTACGCTGTTTAAATGTCAGTTCATCTGCGGTGACTAGGCTATTGAGTAAAATCTTGATGTTCACTTCATTATCTGAGCAATCTACTCCTCCAACATTATCGATAAAATCGGTATTTACTCGGCCACCAGCTTTCGCAAACTCAACTCGACCTAACTGAGTAAAGCCTAAGTTTCCCCCTTCACCTACAATCTTTGCTGCAAGTTGAGAGCCATTAACCCTAACAGCATCATTGGTGCGATCACCAACATCAGTGTGAGTCTCTTTAGTAGATTTTATGTATGTTCCTATACCGCCATTCCACAATAAATCGACCTGCATTTGTAATATAAGATGTATCAACTCATTAGGTGTACAACTTTGCTTACGTGTTTGCAATAAGGTTTGTAGAGTAGGAACAAGCTTAATCGCTTTACTTTTACGTGAAAATATCGCCCCTCCTTCAGATAAAATATTACGATCATAATCTTCCCAACTTGATCGTTTAAGTTCAAAAAGACGTTTGCGCTCTAACCAACTTGCAGCAGGATCTGGATCTGGATCAATAAAGATATGCTGATGATTAAAGGCCGCTAATAAGCAAATATGTTTTGATAACAACATTCCATTACCAAACACATCACCCGCCATATCACCAATACCGACACAACTAAAATCCGTTGTTTGGCAATCTATACCTATCTCTCTAAAATGCCGCTTAACAGACTCCCAAGCCCCTTTCGCTGTTATCCCCATTTGTTTATGGTCATAACCATTTGAGCCTCCTGAAGCAAAGGCATCACCTAGCCAAAAATCATAATCAGCAGCCAGTGAATTTGCGATATCTGAAAATGTTGCCGTACCTTTATCCGCCGCAACCACTAAATAAGGATCATCTTCATCATGACAAACCACATTTGCTGGTGGATATCGTTTACCCTCTAGGATATTGTCTGTTACATCAAGCAAACCACATATAAAACGTTGATAACAATGTAATCCCTCTGCAGCTATATCTTCACGTGTTGTTAATTGAGGCTGCCGTTTGCAAATAAAGCCACCTTTCGCACCAACAGGCACAATTACCGTATTTTTAACCTGCTGTGCTTTGACTAGTCCTAATATTTCTGTGCGATAGTCTTCTTGTCTGTCTGACCAACGTAAACCGCCACGAGCAACTTTCCCCCCTCGCAAATGGACTCCTTCCACATCGGGGGCATAAACAAATATCTCGTAACGAGGAATTGGAGCTGGAATTTCAGGGATAGATGATGGATTGAGTTTGAGTGAGAGCCATGCTTTAGGTTTACAGGTATCTGTTTTTTGATAAAAGTTGGTTCTGAGCGTTGCTAAGATCATATCCATATAACGACGAATGATCCTATCATCATCCAAGCTCTCGACATTCTCCAATCGATCTACGATCTTTTTGATCAGTAACTGTTCTGCCTTCTCACTATATTTCGCTTTGGGATCGAATCGTAATTTAAACAACGACACCAAATAACAAGCCAACTGACAATGATTAGACAATGTCTCTTCTATATATTGCTGGCTAAATGGAAAGCCAACTTGCCGCATATAACGAGCATAACTGCGTAATATGGTAATTTCTCTACCAGACAAACCGGATCGCAGTACTAAACGGTTAAAGCCATCACTTTCAAGTTCTCCATGCCAAATATCAGAAAAAGCATTTTGAAAACGATCTCTTGCTTCTGATAGATCAAATCCATTTCTTACATGATGTAACATCGCAAAATCTAAGATCCAATTAACGACACCATCCGCGGTGATCACTTGATAAGGGGATTCACCAATGACCCGTAATCCTAAATTTTCCAGCATCGGCATAACGTCAGATAAATGAATCGGTTCATCGCGGTGAAAAAGCTTCAATTTCACAATCGATGAGTCAGCAGATTCTTCTTGTGGACGATAAAATAGCATTCCTAATTTATTATCTTCATTCAGTCCTTCTAGTTGTAAAACATCAGCTACAGCAGAGCCCGGCAACATTTGCTCTTTATAAGATCGAGGAAAAGCACGCGCATAGTTTTTGGCAATTGGGATCCCTTTACTTTCACCAAAGTTAGCCACTAACGACTGGGTTAAACGATCTTCCCATGAGGCAACTGCTACAACTAAATTATGCTCTATTGACTTAACATCTACATCAAAATTATTGTTCTTAACCCTAACGATATAATGTGTTCGAGCCAATGGACTCACAGAGAAAAAGGTTGTGAACTCAACAGCTTGTGATGAACCAAGATAGTCTTTCAAAACAGTTTGGATCTTACGCCTAAGCTCTGTGTCATAACGCTCTTTGGCAACATATACCATGCAGGAAAAAAAACGCCCAAAAGGATCCCTTCTTATAAATAATCGCAGCATGTCACGATCTTGCATACGTACTACGCCCACGCCTACCTCAAGCATTTCTTCTTCTTTTGCTTGGATTAATTCATCTCTTGGATAGGTTTCTAATACATTATTGAGCGCTTTCCAAGAATGCGAAGCTTCCGAATAACCACTGGCTTTGAGTATTCGTTTTACTCTATTACGTATCAATGGAATGTTCATTGCTGTTTGATGGTAAGCCGTTGATGCATATAGACCAATAAAGCGATGTTCACCAATTACATCACCTTTACTATCAAATCGTTTAATACCGATATAATCAATGTAAGCTGGACGATGAATACGAGATTTAGCGTTACTTTTGGTGAGAATAAGAAGATCGGGATTTTGCGCTTCAATACGTGCTGATTCAGGTAAACTTGATAAATTAAGTGGTCGTGCATGACGTGGCTTTTTAAGTAAACCGAGCCCAACCTCTTGCGTTGGACTCAGTTGATAATCACCTTTGATCGGCTTTAGGTCATAACAGTGATAGCCCATAAAGGTAAAATTATGATTGGCAATCCAATCAAGAAATTCAATTGCCTCCTCGCAGTATTGACTCTCAACAGGTACTTTTGCCGTTTTTAGCTCTTTGATAATTTGATGCATTTTTTCTTGCATGAATTGCCAATCGTTAACAACCAATTCAATGTCTTTAAGCACCGTTTCAAGTTCATCTCGCAATATTGCCATTTCATCTTTTTTTGTAAGGCGGTCTACTTCAATATGGAAAAGTGTCTGTAGATCTCCCTTATCACAGCACGCCTTAACGATATTATTTTTCTTGTCGCGCTCAAAGTAATAAGGACCATTTAGCATTAAATGACTAGTAATATCTAACCGGTTTAACGTCATACGGACAGAATCAACCAAAAAGGGTTTATCTGGCATAACAATCTCAACCACTGTGTGGGTAGATTTCCAGCCATGGCGGCTTAATGTGGGGTTATAAACACGAACGGAAATTTGTTGCGGATTATTTTTAACTAAATGATGCCATAAGCTCAGTACAGCACCATACAAATCAGATTCGTTACGTTGTAATAAATCATCATCAGCCAATTGATTTAAAAGGCTTTTAGCAAATACCTCAACTAAAGGCTGCTGGATATGATCAACTTTGGATTTTATTAAGCCATATACTTTTTCAAGTAATACAGGAACCACATTGTCTGGTGCATTCATAAGAAAATCCCATAACTTTTACTACCTTAGGTAAGTATAGGTATGCAATTTTCTGTCCGAGTTTCAAATAAAATACATGATGACAATTTAACTATGATAAGAGATATAAACACTAATCAGATAATTTAGTTAGTGTCGTCAATTTATTATTACTATCAACAGCAACTTGAAAACGCCCTTGTACACCCATTTGCGTTAAATACGGACGTAAACGCACAGCGGGCAATTGAAGTTTTAATCCATTCTCTGTCACCACAACAGCACTACTTGCTGCACCAGAATAGTGTTGTAAGAAAACTTGATAACTAATATTCACTCGAAAAGTAAAGCTGCGCATAATCCCTTTTATCTCGTTATTCGTTCAAGAGCCCAATATAGAAAAAGCCAAGTCCCCATTACACTTCCTCATAGAAAGTGTTTAGTAATAAGGTACTTGGCTCTATTATTTAGCGAATTATGATTTATTGTTCAAGCGCTTTATGCACTTTTTCAAATAAGTCTTTAGCTAAATTATCAAGTGCTGCTAACTTCTCAAGCTCTTTTCGCATTAACTGCTGGCGAGCTTCATCATACTGGCGGAACTTCAAGAATGGTTCAATCAAACGTGAAGCCACTTGTGGATTACTTGTATTCAACGTTGTTAATATTTCAGTTAAGAACTCATAGCCAGAACCATCTTTCGCATGGAAATGTACTGGGTTATTCGCACAGAAACTCGCAACTAAACTACGTGTACGGTTAGGATTTTTCAAGCTAAACGCTGCGTGATTCATAGTATTACGCACATTTTCTAACGCATTATTAGCAGGATTAGTGCCTTGTAGCATGAACCACTTATCCATAACCAAACCATCGTGCGTCCATTTATCACTAAAGTCTGACATTTGTGCTGCGCGACAGGCTAATTGCGCATTATTTGCAGCAGACATAGCAGCCATCGTATCAGTCATGTTGTCAGCCGCTGCATATTGCGCAGTAACCAAGTCATTGCCTGTTGCTGTATGTGCTAGGTAAGACAAACACTTATTACGTAACGCACGTTTCGCCATTGCAGCATGATCTAAACTGTATTCGCCTTGCGCTAGGCTGCGATAAATCGCAACTAACTCATCTTCCATTTCTATCGCTAAAATTTGAGTTAATGCGCCAACAACCTTATTGATTGCATCAACATCAACTTGCTTATACCAACCAGCAATTTCATTTTCACTCGGTAGTGTCAGCATTTCAGCAATAAATGCAGGATCAAGGTTTTCATCCAATAAAGCCCCACGGAAAGCATCAATAACCGCTTCAGGTAGTTGAACTGACTCACCAGCTTGAACTGCTGCCACATTCTTACGGATGTATTTCGCTAATAGCATTTGACCAGCATCCCAGCGAGCAAACTCATTACGAGCGTGGATCATCAAGAAGATCAGCTCTTGATCTGAATAATCATATTCTAAAATTACAGGTGCAGAGAATTCACGCAGCATCGACATCACAGGTTGTTCAGCAACATTCTCAAATACGAATGTTTGCTCTGCTTCTTTTACATCTAATACGTTGTGAACTGGCTTACCATCTGATTGCACTGCAATAACCTCACCTTTGCTATCGTATAGCTCGATATCAAATGGAATATGAAGTGGTAGCTTCTCCTCTTGCCCTGCTGTTGGCGCTGTTTGCTGCTTTATAGTGACACTGTAACACTTAGTATCTGCATCATACGAGGTATCAACAGTAACAATTGGCGTTCCTGCTTGACTGTACCAACGACGGAAGCGAGACAAATCAATACCTGATGCATCTTCCATTGCTTGAACAAAATCATCACAAGTTGCAGCTGTGCCATCATGGCGATCAAAGTACAGCTTCATACCTGCTTGGAAATTTGCCTCACCCAATAAGGTATGCATCATGCGGATCACTTCACTACCCTTTTCATACACTGTTAATGTGTAGAAGTTATTCATTTCAATAACTTTTTCAGGACGAATTGGGTGCGACATTGGGCCACGGTCTTCAGCAAACTGTGGACCTCGCACAATACGAACATTGGCAATACGATTTACTGGTCGAGAGCCTAGATCTGATGAAAACTCTTGATCACGGAATACAGTTAAACCTTCTTTTAAACTTAATTGGAACCAATCACGACAAGTAACACGGTTACCAGTCCAGTTATGGAAGTATTCATGACCAATCACAGCTTCAATACCTTGGTAATCAGTATCCGTTGCTGTTTTAGGGTTCGCGAGAACGAATTTAGAGTTAAAGACATTTAAGCCTTTGTTTTCCATTGCGCCCATGTTGAAGAAATCAACCGCCACAATCATGTAAATATCTAAATCGTATTCAAGGCCGAAACGCTCTTCATCCCACTTCATTGAGTTTTTCAATGAAGTCATAGCGTAATCTGCGCGATCAAGGTTGCCTTTATCAACGAAGATTTCGAGTTCTACGTTACGACCACTCATCGTAGTGTAATTATCACGTAAAACGTCAAAATCACCGGCTACTAAAGCAAAGAGATATGAAGGTTTTGGGAATGGATCTTGCCATTGTACCCAGTGACGACCATTGTCTAAGTCACCTTCAGCAATACGGTTACCATTACTGAGTAAATATGGGAATGCTGCTTTATCCGCAATGATCTTAGTTGTGAAACGAGCCAGTACATCTGGACGATCAAGATAATAAGTAATACGACGGAAACCTTCTGCTTCACATTGAGTACAGAAACCACCACCTGACTTATACAACCCTTCTAATGCAGTATTAGCTTCTGGATTTATAGTTGTAACGATCGTTAAATCAAATTGGGCAGGCAGATCTGATAGTGTTAAGTGGCTACCTTCTTGGATATATGACGTCCAGGCTTTGCCATTGACAGAAATACTCACAATGGCTAGTTCATCACCATCAAGTACAAGTTGGGCATCATCATTATCACTCACACGAATAACCTTACTTTGCGCTGTCACCGTTGTATTGGTGTCATGAAGATCAAACGTTAAATCGATATCTGTAATCGTATAATCTGGCTTACGGTAATCAGAACGATGTTTAGCCGTTGGTTGTAAAGATGCCTGCTCTGTCATTATTATATTTCCTTCCATAAGGGCTCTACCAAACCTTGCATTAATAAACAGGTATTAATAGACCGACAAATAATTTTGTTGTTTGATACTATAACGCTCAAACAAGAATTAGTATCAACTATATACGATAGTTTTTGTCTCTAACGGTCAATTTCTTAGTTTTCGCTATTAAACGATTAAAAATAGATCAACTTTCAATTAGCTTATTTAAATTTAGCAAATGAAGGATATAAATTAATCAATTTTCCAATTTAAAATGGAATCATAAAATAAAGAAATACAGTTTTACTCACCATTAATAATAATTTTTTGTACGGGTACAATGCATGAGTGTTTCATTTTTAAACACTCAATACTGCTTATAATATTTACCATTGGACAATAAACAATCAATGCTCATATAACTTATATATGCTGCATAGACACTTAGTAAATATATCTCTTTATTTACAATACATTACAACATATCAATTAAACCAATGCCTAATAAACAATAGTTGTTGGATTTAATACGCATAACGATAATCAAATTAGAAACTGACAAATTATGCATAACCTATAGATTTAAAAAGCAAACTTCGTGGCTTCATAAATCCTAATGAGAATGGTTATACTTGACGAACATCACATCTTAGTTCACAATCAGTCGTAACTTAAGGCATTAATAAACTATGTTTTTTATTAGTCTTCAATAACATAAGCAATTGAATAATAATAAAATTACATTACGCATAGATTTATTATCACTTCTAATAAGTATCTATAGTCAGATATGAATAATAACAGACACAACATTGGGGTTATCGATTCCCTGCTTGATACTGATGCGTATAAATTGCATATGCAACAGGCAATTTTTCATCAATACCCAGACGTTGAAGCTGTGGCTGAATTCCACTGCCGAAGCGACGAAGATCTACGCCCATACTCTCAAGAAATCAAAGATCAAATCGCAAAACTCGCAGCGCTTTCTTTTGCTGAAGATGAAATCAATTATCTATCAACATTAACTTTTTTCAGTGCTGACTATCTTGAGTATTTACGCCAATTTCAACTAAATGCAGATGATGTGTGCGTTGATGATTCTGGCGAACAACTCTCTATTACCATTCGTGGTAAGTGGTTGGATGTGATCTTATGGGAAGTCCCTCTTCTAGCGATTATTTGTGAAGTACGCTGTGCACACTTATACCCAAATGCAACGCCTGAAGATGCTATCAAACAATTACAAGAAAAAATTTCGCGCTTCTACCATGACGCACAAGAAACAGATTTAAGTGAATTTGCGCTAGTAGATTTTGGTACTCGTCGTCGTTTCTCGAAAGCTGTTCATCACAAAGTTGTTGATTACTTAAAAGAAAATATGTCAGAGTTTAAGGGTACGTCAAACTACTATCTTGCATATACTCGTAATTTAACACCTGTTGGTACTCAAGCTCACGAATGGTTCCAAGGTCATCAGCAATTAGCTGGGGAACTTGCTGATTCTCAACAATTAGCATTGAACCGCTGGCTACAAGAATACCCTAATGATTTAGGTATTGCGCTCACCGACTGTATCAACATGGATGCATTCTTGCGTGATTTTGATAAACGTTTATCTGAACGTTTTATCGGGTTACGCCATGATAGTGGTGACCCTATATCTTGGGGTGAAAAAGCCATTGCACATTACAAATCATTAGGTATTGATCCTAAAACAAAATCACTCGTATTTTCTGATAGCCTTACGCTTGATAAGGCATTGAAAATATTTAAACACTTCAACCACCAAATAAACGTAAGTTTTGGCATTGGTACACAACTAACTTGTGATTTACCTAATGTAAAAACATTAAATGTTGTGTTGAAACTAACAGAATGTGAAGGTCGTCCTGTAGCAAAAATTTCAGACGAACCCGGTAAGAGCATCTGTCGTGATGAAGATTATTTAGATCAACTTCGTACTGCATTTCAGTTAGCTAACGAATAAACGCTTAATATATTTTCAAATTAAAAAGGCGAACAGGATTTCTTGTTCGCTTTTTTGTTTTGATATTTGTAAATTATTGTAGCCCTTCCCTACACTCATAACCTCTACATTTGTCAAAATTACTCACGTTGTAATATCGCTTCCATTCCAAAATGAGTATTGGTTAGTGTTAGCGTGTCATTGCTACTTAATTCAAATTCAGAATCGTGTTGCCCATCTTCATATAATAAGACCAATTGATTATCTTCAATGTAATAAATACCACGATGCTCTTTTGATTTTCCCTCGTCATTCGAGACTTCAGCGGAGAATAAAAAATCAGGGCGTAACGTGAGTGAAAGCTCTGAAATACTATTGTCTACATCAGATCCTGATATTGTCGAAGTTTTCCAATTTCCTGGTAAATTCTCAGGCGCTAATTTAGTAAACCTTGCACCGTCTAAGACAAACTGATTATAACTAAGCATATAAGTATGCATTTGATCTTCTTCGCCTTCAGTGACAAAAGTAATATTGGTTTCATCAATATTATACTCACCAGACCACTGCTCTATTTTTCCATCAATACGAAGCAACCGCATTGCAAATACATAGTCAGATTTAAACATTACATGCATTGCACGATAACTTTCACCTTCACTTTCAACACCCGCTTCTGTTGAACTAAACCAATACCAATTACCTAATAAAAATGGGTAGTCAAACTCGGTAATATCGTCAGCAATAATTGGACGGCTAAATGTACTTAAGATGAAGAGTACGACAATAAAGAATAGCTTTTTCATAGGCTTCCCCTGTCACTAGAACAAAGTGCATGTACTTTAAAACTAGTAGGTAAAGCTATTTTTTGATGAAAAATATGCGATATATCACATTTCAATATGCAACATGTCTTACGATTGAGATCGTTACAGTAACAGAGAGAAATAAAAAAGCGCCCCATGAAAGGAGCGCTAATTTATTTGTTGCTAGGTACAGTCAGCCAATTAGGATGATTTAATATTCGTTAAATCTGCAGTAATACCAATAGCTTCATCGAGATAAGCATCAGGAGCTTCATAAGCTTTTGGCACCGCATCTAAATCAGCAAACGGTTTTTTACCTAGTGCTTTTTGACGTTTATTTAAACGTACCAAACGATCTGCATCTTCTTTGTCTTGCTCTGCTAACCGTGTTTTCTCATTTAATGAAATACTATTGATATCCTTTTCCTTTTTATAGGTTTTGATATCTTCATTAATGAAACCAAACTCCATATCACTCTTAATTCGAGCAAGATGCTCTTCATTCAACTTAGGAAGAATTGACGAATAATTATGAAGTTGCTTATATTTAGCAGGCTTAATGCTATCCCACGGTAATGCATTATCTTCAACACTCTCACCCGTTTCAGACGGATCAACCGCTGTAGGAAAAGAGATATCAGGCACAACACCTAAATTCTGAGTGCTACCGCCGTTAATACGGTAAAACTTTTGAATCGTGTATTGAACATGACCGAGGGGCTTGTCGAATAAATCATATAAATGGTTTAGTGATCGGTGCTGTTGCACTGTTCCCTTACCAAATGATTGTTCACCAAGTACTACTGCACGACCGTAATCTTGCATTGCCGCAGCAAAAATTTCAGATGCCGACGCACTATAACGGTTAATTAAAACAGTTAACGGACCATTAAAGAAAACTTGATTATCTGAATCACTGTTTACTTTTACACGACCGTAGCTATCACGAACTTGAACAACAGGCCCGCTTGAAATAAATAAACCACTTAATGCTGTTGCTTCAGTTAATGCACCACCACCATTGTTACGAAGATCAATGACGACACCATCAACTTTTTGATCGTTAAGCTTAACCAATTCTTTCTTGGTATCTTCCGATAAACCGACATAGAAACTTGGTACTTCAATAACACCAATTTTCTTGCCTTCAACGGTTTTAACTTCCGATTTAACTGCACGATCTTCTAGACGAATTTTATCTCGAACGATAGTGACAGTGTAACTCTTGCTATTCTTACCTTCAGGTAATACATCAAGAATCACTTTACTGCCTTTCGGACCTTTGATTAATTGAACAACATCATCTAAACGCCAACCAATGATATCAACAATTTTTTCGCCATCTTGACCAACACCAATAATACGGTCACCCGCTGCGAGCTTTTTAGAGCTCGCAGCAGGTCCACCAGCAACAAGGGATTGAATCGTCGTATAATCATCTTTCACTTGCAGCACAGCACCAATCCCTTCCAAAGAAAGGTTCATTTCTGATTGGAATTGCTCAGCATTTCGAGGCGATAGATAACTTGTGTGAGGATCAACTTCACGCGAGAAAGCATTCATGTACAACTGGAAAACATCTTCACTATGGGTTTGAGTTAAACGTTTAACCGCGTTGTTATAACGCTTACCTAGTGTTTCTTGTATTTCTTTCCAGTTTTTACCAGCCAGTTTTAAATTCAACGCATCGTATTTTACACGCTTACGCCAAATTTCATTTAACTCAGCTTGATTTTTAGGCCACTCAAGTTCAGAGCGATCAATAACAAAGTCTTCATCTTTATCGAATTTAATTTCAGTATCTAATTGCGATATCGCAAATTGATAACGTTCAAAACGACGTTGAAGGACTTTGTTAAAAATATCAAATGCACCTGATGTGTCACCAGATTTCAATTGATCGTCAAACTGATTTCGCCAGCGTTCGAATTGCTTTACATCAGAAGCAGTTAGAAAGCTTTTATTGTAGTCAAGCATTTCGATATAACGATCGAAGACCTGACCAGAGAATTTATCATCAAGTGAAAAATGCTTGTAGTGAGATCGGGTAAAGCGTGAAGCTACCCTTTTACTCGCAGTGGCATGTTGCTGCTCTGGTGCTAGCTGCGGCAACTCACTTAATGAATACTTAGCCTCTGAGGCTTGCGCTGAAGCTGCCAGCATCATGCCGGCAGCTATCAGTGAGAAACGGAATCGACAATTCATGCGTCGCGCATTCTCCCTTTATGAACGCAGGTGCTCCGCTTTAACAGCCATTACTAAGCCGTTATTTAAGCGAACACGCACATCGTCCTTGTTAATTTCAACAATAGTTGCCGGCATGTTACCTGAGCCCATATTCACTTGTACGTTTTTACCAACAATGACTTCGTCAGCTTTTAGTACAGGTGTAGTCTCAACTGGCTTCTTATTAACTTTAGCTGTTTTTGGCTTAATGTTCTTAGGTTTAGCAGATTTTGCACGAGTTTTTTTCGCATCGCCTTCTTTAGCAGCTTTTGCGATAGCCTGCTCTTTACGACGAGTACGTACTTTTGCTTTACTTTCTTCAAGAGCTTTAAGTGCGTGATCAACGTGCTCTTGTTCAAGTACGTCGCACTCATTACCATCTAGATCAACACGGCTTACACCAGCTTTAACGCCGTGAAGGTAACGCCAGGAAGATGTGTATTGACGTAATGCTGTACGTAGTTGAGTCTTACTTACTTTTGGATCATCACTTAAGCGCTCAGCAAGATCTTGAAAAATACCGATCTTAAGTGGTTTAGCTTCACCCTCAATAGTAAAACATTTTGGGAAACGCTCAGCAATATATGCAATAACTTCTTTACTGTTCGTTAACTTTTCAGAGTTTTCCATGGACTTTCCTGACATAAACGAGATTTGCTCGTTATTAGTGCTTTGTTCAAAAAGAAATAGTGGTGGCTATTATAATTACCTAATAAGGAAAAACCACCGAAAGCATGAAATTAGAGTACTTTTTGTAGCTCTGTAACGAAAGAAACTAGACCTTCTTCATCATTTTGGTCAAATCTTGACAAATCTGGACTATCAACATCCAGTACACCAATACATTTTTCTCCTATATTTAATGGGATAACGATTTCAGATTGACTAACTGCGTCACAAGCAATGTGTCCAGGAAACGCATGAACATCATCAACTCGCATTACTCGGTTATCTTTTACCGCCGTACCACATACCCCTTTACCGACAGGAATACGAACACAAGCAGGTTTTCCCTGAAATGGGCCGAGTACAAGCTCATCATTTTTTAATAAATAAAAGCCAACCCAATTTATGCTCTCTAACTCCATATTCAACAACGCACTAATATTAGAGAGATTAGCAATAAGATCTGATTCACCTTCAACTATCGCTAAAGCTTGTTGAGTCAGACGGTTATAAAAAGAACCTGTATTTTCCATAGCATACGCCTTACATAATCGTTAAAATGAAAACACTTAACAATAATAGGAATCATTATCACTGTGAAGCATTCATTCCCCACTATGATTAATTGGTCTTGGCTTTTTATTCAAGCTAAAAAACATCGTCCTCGTCTTATCACCGCGAATATCATTGCTGTTATTGCCACCTTGATTAGCGTACCAATTCCATTACTGATGCCATTAATGGTCGATGAAGTATTACTACATAAGCCAGCTGAAGGGATCCAATATTTAAACCACCTTCTTCCCGAGCAATGGCAATCGCCTACTGGTTATATCTTATTAGTATTATTTTTAGTTGTCTTAATGCGTACCGTAAGCCAAGCATTGAACATTTTACAAAGCCGCCAGTTCACACTGGTATCAAAAGAAATCACCTTTAATTTACGTCAGCATTTATTGGATAAATTAGGGCGTATTAGCATGCACCAATATGAAGAAAAAGGCAGTGGTGGCATTACTTCGCATCTTGTCACTGATGTTGAAACTATCGATAAATTTGTCGGAGATACGTTAAGTCGTTTTATTATCGGTTTGCTCACCGTCGTAGGTACGGCTGGTGTTTTATTATGGTTAGATTGGCGACTCGGGTTATTTATTCTCGTCATTAACCCTATTGTTGTTTACGCATCAAAAATGATGGGAAACCGCGTTAAAAATCTTAAGCGTAAAGAAAATCAATCTTATGAAAAATTCCAACAACGTTTAGTCGAAGTATTAGATGGCATATATCAATTACGCGCTTCTAATCGTGAACGTGAATTTTTAGCCCAACTAAAATCACAAGCAAATGACATACGTCACAGTGCTGATAAGTTTGCATGGCAATCAGAAGCGGCTGGACGCATCTCTTTCTTATTATTCTTAGCGGGTTTTGAAGTGTTTCGCGCTGCTGCAATGCTAATGGTGCTTTTCAGTGGCTTATCTATCGGTGAAATGCTGGCTGTATTTAGTTACTTATGGTTTATGCTAGGGCCTGTACAAGAGTTATTGGGGATTCAATTTTCTTGGTACAGTGCGTCTGCCGCCATGCAACGCTTAAATACGTTGTTAGCTTTAGAAGAAGAAGTTCGCCCTACCGCTACCGTTTATCCTTTTAATCACAATGAAGCACTGGATATTAAAGTAAGAAATGTCCGTTTTTCTTATGATAATGATAAAGAAGTATTGCGTGGTTTAAATATTGATATCCCTGCAGGAAAGCGTGTTGCTCTTGTGGGGGCTTCAGGTGGCGGTAAATCAACCTTAATTCAACTACTGCTTGGCATTTACCAAAAGCAATCAGGTGAAATTTTTATTAATGGTCACCCGATTGAAGCAGTCAGTTATGAATCTCTTCGTGAACGTATGGCTGTCGTGCTCCAGCAGCCTGTCTTATTCAACGATACGTTACGTCATAATTTAACATTAGGTGGTGAATATACTGATGATGAGCTCTGGAATGCGTTAGACATTGCTCAACTTACAGACATGACAGAGCGTTTAACACATGGCCTAGAAACTGAAATTGGTCGACAAGGTATTCGTTTATCCGGTGGTCAGCGTCAACGCTTGGCAATTGCCCGAATGATCTTATCTAACCCTGATTTTGTTATTTTAGATGAAGCAACATCAGCGTTAGATACTTCAACAGAAGCCGCATTACATAAAGCACTTAATGGTTTTTTAAAAAATAAAACCACCTTAATTGTTGCCCACCGTTTATCCGCCGTAAAACAAGCTGATTTAATCTATGTATTAGAAGATGGATTAGTCAGTCAATCAGGTACGCATACTGAATTAGTGAGCCAACATGGGTTATATCGAACACTTTACGGTTCAATTCAATCACCTAATAATGATATAGAGCAAACAGATCAACAACTTCCAGTAGCAAGAATCGGCACAAAATAATATAGTACCCTTCCTTGACGCTCATGGGCTATCATTCACTGTGTTTTTATAAACATGTGAATTTTTATTTCGTGAGCGTTTTTATATCTCGCTCTTTTGCAAAGGAAACAACGTACTATGTCAACGGCCAGACGCTGCCCCGGTTGCAATTTACTCGTGCTCCCAGAGGCGGCTCAACAAGGACACAGTGCTTACTGTCCCCGTTGCCAAACACGTTTATATCGTGGGGGAACAGCAAGATTTAATGCGGAGCTAGCAATAGCCGCAGCGGGTTTAATTCTTTTTATTCCAACCATTACTTTACCGTTAATCACAATACGATTATTCGGACAGATGATCCCAGCAACGCTTCCATCGGGTGCCGTCACACTGTCAGCTACTTTTCCAGGGGTTGCCGCATTAATCTTATTTTGTAGCGTTATTGCGCCGCTATTAGTTATGGGGGCTGTTTTTAGTGCGCAATATTCACTTAAATTTCGTCATTTCGCCCTATTTAAAGCATCAATATGGATTCTTCACCATTTAAAACAATGGGTAATGCTTGATGTCTTTTTAGTTAGCCTCGCCATTGCTTGTTTTAAAGTCCAAGAAGTCGCAGAGATCAACGTCGGCCTAGGACTATACTGTCTAATAACCTTACAAATATTATTTCTCGTGTTACTAACCCGTATCAGTGTTCGTCGTTATTGGGATGCGTGGCAACCCGAAAATGAACATATCAGTGATGAGTTAGACACACTTTGTACCACGTGTCATTTAACACAAGAGCACCTGGCCCATTGCCGCCGCTGTAACAGTGCGTTGCACGATCGTATTCCACATTCCATTCAAAAAACCTGGGCGTATTTAATTTCAGCCAGTATTTTTATTTTACCTGCAAACCTTTATCCCATTTCCATTTTTATGAATAACGGTAAGCGTATTGAAGATACTATTTTTTCAGGTGTCGCGGAGCTCGTCAGAACAGGAATGACAGGCATTGCTGCAATTATCTTTATTGCCAGTATTATTGTCCCTGTGGCGAAAATTCTAAGTTTGGCTTACATCCTGTTAGCCATTCAATTCAAACGAAAAACACACCATCTGCTACGTATGCGAATATTTCGCGCCGTACACTGGATAGGTAAATGGTCGGTAATGGATCTCTTTGTTATCGCCATCATGGTCACATTAATAGACCGTGGACAAGTTCTTGATTTCACGCCGGGACCAGGGGCAATCGCCTTTGCCGTCGTGGTAGTATTAACAATGTTAGCAGCAGAAAGTTTAGATTCTCGCCTGATATGGGACAATTATGAACAACGATCCAAATAACGAACAACCCAATAAGGTGAAAATTCGCCGTGATCGGGGATTATCACCACTGTGGCTGTTGCCGCTATTAGCATTAATACTTGCCAGTTGGTTACTGTATAAATCAGTTAACGAAGCCGGTGAACGTATTCAAATTCACTTTAATGATGCCGTGGGTTTAGTCGCAGGACGAACGACTATTCGTTATCAAGGTCTTGAAGTTGGTATTGTTCGTGATGTCAGCCTGTCAAAAGATCTTAAGAGTATTTACGTTACTGCCGACATTTACCCTGAAGCAGTAAACATCCTTCGAAAAAACACCCGTTTTTGGTTAGTGAAACCAAAAGCGTCTATTACTGGCATTTCAGGTTTAGATACTTTGGTTTCAGGTAACTACATTGCCTTATTGCCGGGTGATGGCCCTGAAGCAACCAAATTTACCGCGCTTGAAAACCAACCTGCAGACACCCCATTAGAAGATGGTTTAAAACTGCAATTAAAAGCACCGAATCTTGGATCGATCAGTATTGGTTCACAAATTTTCTATAAGAAGATCCCTGTCGGTGAGGTTTTCAATTACACCCTTAGTGATAATAAAAAAGAAGTCATTATTGATGTACTAATCAAACCTAAATACGCCAACCTCGTTACAGATAAAAGCCGCTTCTGGAATGTCAGTGGCATGCGTGCTGATATCGGTTTTAACGGTGTTGACGTACAGTTTGAAAGCCTATCAGCATTAATTGCCGGTGCTATCGCATTTGATTCGCCAGATAAAGGTAAAGTCATTGAAGCAAATCACCTGTTCAAACTGTACCCTGATATCAACACAGCGGGTCGTGGTATTGCTATCACGATAACCTTGCCAGACAACAATGATATTAGCGATTCAGGCTCGCCAATCATGTATCGTGGTTTACAAATAGGTAAAATCACCGATGTAAGCCTTGATGAAAAAACCAATAAAATCATCGCACATGCGGCAATTGAACCTAGCATGCGTGAATACTTAAATAGCGGCTCTCGTTTATTACTCGAAGAAGCTGAAGTATCACTTAATGGTGTTAAGAATATCGGCAACCTTGTACGAGGTAATTTCTTACGTTTAATTCCGGGTAAAGGCGAAACTTCACGCCAGTTTACAGCAATTACACGAGACACATTAGAAGAGCAACAACCAGGCGTAGCAACCTTCAAACTGTATGCTGATAAAAGTTTTGGTATTAAACGTGGCACCAAATTACGCTTCAAGGGACTAGACGTTGGACGAATCACTAATGTTGAATTATCTGGTGATCGCGTTAACTTTGATGTCTTGGTTCAACCTGAGTACACCAATTTGATCCGAAGCGGTAGTCGCTTCTTCGTTGATGGCGGTGTCGATGCCAGTATTACCAGTAGAGGTATTGATGTTTCTATTCCACCGGCCGATCAATTGATCAGTAGCGCGATTAGCTTTACCTCTATTGGAAACAACAAAATAAACAAAAGCTACACCCTATTTAAAAGTCGTAGCCTTGCTGATCTTGCCGATGAAAAGCTTAAAGGCTTTAGCAGCATTCATTTATTTGCAGACAAATTACCACCTGTATCAGAAGGTAGTCCTGTACTGTACCGTAATTTGCAAGTGGGTGAAGTAAGTAACTTTGCCTTAAAAGATAACGGTGTAAGTATTACGCTACATATTGAGAAAAAATACCGTCATTTAATCACCAATCATACCGTATTCTGGAACCGTTCAGGTATTGAAGTAGAAGCGGGCTTAAATGGTGTTAAATTAGTCACCGATCCCCTATCTACTCTGATCAAAGGCGGTATAGCCTTTGATAACATGGAACAGGTGACTAACCGTGTGGGTTCTAAATACAAACTTTACTCAAGCTTAAGCTCTGCGCAACATTTCGGGCAACTCATCACGTTAACTGCTAGTGATGCCCGCTCAGTCTCAAATAACACAGAGATAAAGTTCCAAGGTGTCGCGATTGGTAAAATTATCAACATCGAACCTGATTTTTATAAAAACAATGTTAAGATTCAGGCGCGTTTATATCCGAAGTATGCAAAAAGAATCGCTAAATCAGACAGCTATTTCTGGATTGTAAAACCCAAAATCAGCTTAAGCGGCAGTGAGAACCTAGATTCATTACTAAGCTCTTACATTGCAGTGCAACCAGGTAAAGGTAATTTTTCTGATACCTTCAAGCTAGGCTCTGCCGAGTTAGTCGATTCTCGTGTGACTATCGTATTAGAAAGTGAAGAACGCGATTCAATTAGCGAAGGAACTCCTCTGCTTTATCGTGATATTCAAGTTGGACAAGTGGTTGATGTTTCGCTCGGTGACTTGGCTGACCGCGTTATTATCAAAGCCCAACTTGAAAAGCAATATCGTCATCTAGTCCGTAAAAACACCGTATTCTGGAATACATCAGGTGTAAACGTCGATATTGGTATTACAGGAGCAAATGTAAAAACGGGCACATTTGATAGCCTATTACGCGGTGGTATTGCCTTTGCAACACCAGAAAAACAACCATTAGAACCGCAAGTTAAAGCTGGAACCCATTTCTTGCTTCACAAAGAAGCAAATCCCAAATGGATAGCATGGCGAACTGCGATTCCTGAACGTTAACAACATTATACCAATAGATAAAAGAGCACTTCGGTGCTCTTTTTTTATTCAGCAAAAAACCTTTATTACCCTTTGTTTTAGCAAAAACTGCAATTCATACCAATCTGTTATAAAATCAGCGCCATTAGCTAGTTAATAGAGATCCTTTCATTGCATCCGAATATTCACATCCCAGACGCATTTATCGATTTAATCAAGCAAACCATGCCTGAGCATTTAGATATCGATGAATTTATTGCTTGTTGTAAAACACCTCTTCGTCGCAGCATTCGTGTCAATACACTTAAAATTAGTGTTGAGGATTTCTTAGACCGTGTTGCTAACCGTGGTTGGACATTAACACCTATTCCTTGGTGTGATACCGGCTTTTGGATTGAACGAGAAGACGAAGACACGGTTTCTCTCGGTAATACAGCAGAACACATGGCAGGACTTTTCTATATTCAAGAAGCCAGCTCTATGATGCCTGTAACCGCGTTGCTTAAAGATAATGACGCATTAGATTGTGTATTAGATATGGCATCAGCACCGGGCTCTAAAACTACCCAAATAGCTTGTGCAATGCAAAATCGTGGCGCACTGGTTGCCAACGAATTAGCCGCTAGCCGTATTAAAGTACTCCATTCAAACTTACAACGCTGTGGTGTTCACAATGCAGCACTGACCCATTTTGATGGTTGTGTATTTGGCACATGGGCACCTGAATCTTTTGATTCCATCTTATTAGATGCGCCATGCTCTGGTGAAGGTGCAATTCGTAAAGATGAAGATGCCATGGCAAATTGGAGCCTAGCTTCTATTGATGAAATTGCTGAAGTACAACGAAATCTAATTGTTAGCGCTTTCCAGGCTCTGAAAACTGGCGGTGTTATGGTGTATTCGACATGTACGTTAAACCAAAGTGAAAACCAAGAAGTCTGTCATTTTTTAAAAGAAAAATTTGGTGACGCTGTAGAATTTGAGCCATTAAATACCTTATTTGATGGCGCGGAGAAGTCACTTACGGAAGATGGTTTCCTACACGTTTACCCACAGATTTTTGATAGCGAAGGTTTCTTTGTTGCTCGTATTCGTAAGCTGGCACCTGTTGAAACCGATAGCGTGAAAAAGCGTATGGGTAAATTCCCATTTACTCAGCTTAAAGAAAAAGAACAACAAGAGATAGCCCAACAGCTAAAACAAGATTTAGATATTACCTTACCTGAGCAACATGATGTTTGGTTACGTGATAAAGAAGTTTGGCTATTCCCTTCTCAGCTACGTACTTTAATTGGTGAAATTCGTTTCCAACGTATTGGTATTAAGCTCGCAGAACAACACAAGAAAGGTTATCGCTGGCAGCATGAAGCGGTAATGACATTGGCAACAGGCAAAGAGTCTACAGCCATTGAACTTAACGTTGAACAAGCTAAAGAGTGGTTCATGGGACGCGATATTCGCCCAGAAATACCGGCAGGTAAAGGTGAAGTGATTGTTACTTACCGTGATTACCCTATTGGTATTGGCAAATGGGTGAGCAACCGTATCAAAAATGGCTTACCTCGTGAATTAGTTCGCGATACTAACCTATTTGATATTTAAGATAAAAATATCGTTAATTTCATAAAGCAGCGTTAATGATGATTTTATTAAATGCAATAACTGGAAAATAAACATTATTCAACTAACATTGAAAGTGTAATCAAACTCCATTTACTAACCAGTTAGCGCAAGGCTCTTACGAGAGCCATTCCCCTAGGCCCGAGACAGGAGTCGTTTCGGGCTATTTTTTGCCTCAAATGCATCGTTGTCGTTAGCTTTCAAATTAACAACGTTAGCACATAAGACATTGTTAATACTTACAATAGATACAAAAAAACCGAGCATTAAGCTCGGTTTAATTTCAACTAACTATATAAGCTGAAGTATATTATATACTTCAGCTTTGAGTGTTGTTTAGTGTTTATGTGCAACGATCTCAGCTTTCTTTAGCTCTTTTACTGACTTGCTTACTTCACGACGCTCTTTAGAAAGCTCTGCGCTGATGATGATATGATCATCAACACGATCTTCGTAATCGCCTTTCATGTTTTCAACGATTTCAACAATTTGATCGTGGCTCATATCGGCCTTAATGTAATCCATCAAGTTCTCTAATAACTCAACACGCTTACGGTTATCGCGAATCTTACGATCGTTGTCTAGAATTTCGCGTTTTAGTTTGTTTTTACGACGTGTTTGACGAACGAGTTCAAGGATGTTGTTCATGTGTAGTCCTTAGTCTGAAAATAAAACCTTGTGAAACTGATTTAATGCAAGGGATAGAAATAATGCACTTCCTAGTACATAACCGTCGAGTCTCAGTTTATTACTGAAATCGTTATATCAGAAAGTCATTCGTAAACTCAAGCAATACTCATGATTAAATGCTCAATGATGATTCTATGAACATCAACTTATGTTTCTCGCTTAAATATCGCACAAACCAATCAACAACTTTTTGATATTTTACAATAAATCATCTTATTTTAATTAATAATTATGACAATTAGACAATAGATGTAATGTGCAATAACAAAATGGTATCTTTTGTGAATTCTCCCACAAAAAAAGTCTTATTGTATTTGCAAATAGCATATCAACGCCTACTCTTGAAATAGACCAGTACTCGTTTACAACAATGCAATCTGGACAAGGATAGCTTCCTAGAAGTGTTCAAGCTCAAATAGCGTCGTAACCCGATATTGGCAACACAGTGTTTGATGTAAAGTTTATCAGGAGAGAACATGTCAAAAGCAACAGGTACCGTTAAGTGGTTTAACGAAGAGAAAGGTTTTGGTTTTATCACTCAGGATAACGGCGGTGCTGACGTATTTGTACACTTCCGTGCGATTACTGGCGACGGTTTCAAAACCCTAACTGAAGGACAAAAAGTTTCTTACGAAACAGAGCAAGGTCCTAAAGGTCTACAAGCTGCAAATGTTGAAAAAGCATAAATACTTGCTTATATAACTCTCGAGTTAGTTCACATAGCACTTGATAAAAGGGTCATCACGGCCCTTTTTTTTGCCAACAATTAACCTCCCCCTACCTCACACCACACCCATAATCGACTATATACAAGTAATTTATTAGTTAAAAATGCAAGATTAGAGCACACTTATAGATGTTGATAGATCTATTATTATTCGAATTCCTGATAAGAATTAACCACCCCGCTCAATAAGACACCTATTTCATAAGTTTTTTTACGATTTTTTTGTAATATGGCTCACATTATAACGCGATAAGTAAGTAACTCACTTGCTCTTTAAAATCGAAAATGGCTTAATATCAACGTCCTGCAAAACAGGACTATTTATGAAACAAAGTGAAAGAAAAACTTCGTTACACTGTTCAAACGTACACAGTTGTCCTGAAGCGCTTCAATATTCTTTTGTACATAAGTAACACATTAATTTATTTTCAGGAGACATTACATGTCTAAAGCAACTGGTATCGTTAAGTGGTTCAACGATGAGAAAGGTTTCGGTTTCATCACTCAAGACAATGGCGGCGCTGACGTATTCGTTCACTTCCGTGCTATCGCTGGTGAAGGCTTCAAATCTCTAGCAGAAGGTCAAAAGGTTTCTTTTGACGTTGAGCAAGGCCAAAAAGGTCCTCAAGCTGCTAACGTTGAGCGCATCTAATCTACAACGAACAGTTGAAGAAGTAAGGGTATCTTAGGGTACCCTTTTTTATTTCCGAATAAATGATATCGAACGATTAAAGCACATCTTAATTCTTGGTGAACCACAACCAAAATAATCATCTTCTTGCTCTATATCAACAAAACCTATTGCCTGATATAGCTTCATTGCATTGTTCTCTGGGTGCACAGTTAATAAAATTCGATTGTAATCCGTTAACTGCACTAACATCTCATTTAATAATGCTTTCCCAACACCTTGACCTTGCATCTGTTTATCTACTGCAATACCTAATATCCACGCTTCACGCTGTGTTTCAGCTTGTATATTAAAGCTTGGGCTTGCAAGTACATACCCTACGACATGCTCACACTTAGAAACAGCAACTAATAGTCCACTTGGCCAACAATCATATGCTTGGCGAAATAAAAAATCGGGATAACAATGCTCACCAAATAGTTCACGTTCTAATTGGTACATAGCTATAAGATCTGATTTTTCTGCTTTTCGTATTTTATATAGCACTATCCATTGCTCCGTGACGTAGTGCAACAAATAAAAAACCAGCCCATCTGCTTAACTGAAGTCAGCAAGATGAAGGCTGGTTTTATTCAGTATAGATTATAAGTAATCTATTACTTGTCAGCGCGGCTCATGAACTTTTGCTCAGCCGTGTTAACTTTAATTTTTTCGCCATTCGCGATGTATTCTGGAACTTGAACAACTAGGCCTGTTGAAAGTGTAGCTGGCTTAGTACGAGCACTTGCAGAAGCACCTTTGATTGATGGATCAGTTTCAACGATAGTTAGTTCAACTGTCGCTGGAAGTTCGATTGCAACAGGCGCGCCATCAACAGTAAGAACTTCGATACCCTTCGTATCTTCAGTGATGAATAGTAGTTCTTCTGCGATTGCTTCTTTGTTGAATGAGTATGGTGTGTAATCTTCATCATCCATAAATACATACTCTTCACCATCGATGTAAGAGAATGATGCTTTAGTACGACGGAAATCAGCTAAGTTAACCATTTCATCAGCTTTGAAGCTTACGTCTGATTTAGTACCAGTAGCTACATCATAAATACGCATTCTGTAAAGACTTGCGCCAGCACGACCACTAGGCGTTAGCTTACTAATTTCTTTAACAAGACCTACTTTACCGTTGATTTCAACAGCAGCAAATTTTTTAATGTCACTAGCCTTTGGCATGATCATAATTCCAAATAAAAATAGTTGTGAGAAATTACACCAAGATACAGATTTATAGCAAGTGTTATAGTAGTACAAATCCTATTTTTTTGCGTTTACTCCCTAAGCTTGTTCAAAGCTTAAACAACCATAAACACTTTGCATAAAAAACCATGATTTATCTACTTTTGGTGTCCAATCAAACATTTGTTGCAAAGGTTCAAAAACTGATTTTAAACATCAATCTAGCGTCTTAACAAGTCGTAACAAACAAGCAATATTACATCGTTATTTAATCACTTAATAAGCGCTCAACTTAACGCTATCTACATCATGTTTTAGTATTCAGACATCCGTTTTTTCAAACGTGCGAGTTCAATCTCATTAGAACGAACAGTTAGCTTTATATGATCATATTCATATTTTTCTTTCGTCACGCTCATCGCAGAACGGATATCTCCCATCAGTCCTTTTGCTGTATAAGGCACTATGATTTCTTCTTCGATCATTTCATGTTGAGCTACATCGATAATGTATTGATGAAGTTTAGCAATATCTAACGGGTTTCGGGTTGACGTCATCATAGCATCAGGAAATTCAACCATTAATGCTTGTTGCTGCTCAACACTTAATTGATCAGATTTGTTCAGTACCAAAAGCTTTTTAATGCTATCCACGCCGACTTCTTTTAATACTTCATGAACAACATCTAACTGCGAGCGGAAAGATACATCAGACGCATCAACGACATATAACAATAGTGATGCATCATGGGCTTCAGCCAAGGTTGAATGGAAAGACGCAACTAAATCATGCGGCAATTTTTTAATAAAACCAACAGTATCTGATACTAAAATACGCGGTTGTGTTTCTGGTTTTAAGGCGCGAACAGTAGTATCTAGCGTAGCAAATAATTTATTTTCGCCTTCAACATCACTGCCTGTTAATGCTCGCATCATAGAAGACTTACCCGCATTGGTATAGCCCACTAACGCCACACAAAAAAGCTCAGAACGTTGAGTTCGACGCCCTTTCATTTCATCTTGAACACTAACTAATTCACGTCGTAATTCAGCCAATTGATCACGAATTTTACGACGATCAAGTTCCAGTGTTGTCTCACCCGCACCCTTACCCATTTGGCGTTCTTTATTACCGCTGGTGGATTCACGTAAACGCGGTGCTAAATAATTTAACCGGGCAATTTCAACTTGTAGACGGGCTGTTCGAGTTCGAGCATGACGGCTAAATATCTCAATGATGATGCCAGTGCGATCAAACACTTCAACACCTAATTGGTTTTCTACATTACGTAATTGAGATGGGCTTAAATCGCAGTCAAACACCACTACATCGGCAAGTACGCTGGGTAAATCATCGAGTGACACATCCATAAAATCGATGTCATCAAGGGGAGCATCTTCACCATCGTCTTCAATAACGCCAAGATTCCCTGTTAACTGCGCGATCTCAGCCATTTTCCCAGAACCTAATACGCTCATTTTTTTTGTTGAACTAAGTTTCTGAGACTGTGTTCCAACAACTTTAAAGCCTAATGTGGTAACTAAACGTGCTAATTCTTCTAATGAGCTTTTTGCTTCATCGCCTTTAAATTGTGGCGTTTGGATTGAAATAAGTAATGCGTTATTTTTTAACGGTTTTTGTGTTAATTGCATACTAAATGCTAATGCACCATGTGCACCCTACTTTTATAATTATATTCATCCTACGCTCTTATGGTCCGGCTTTATACTATAAACGTGATATTCCAATACAGCTGTTGTAGCGATAGATCAACACTCTTTAATAAAAATTGCTCAAATACCGATAACCAATGATGTCGCAATAGATAACATAATTACCCATACCAGTATTTCTAACACCTTCCATGCTTTAGGCTGCTTAAATAATGGAGCTAATAGACGCGATCCATAGCCCAACGAAAAGAAAAACACAAAAGATGCCGTGATTGCCCCTAACCCGAATTGCCACGCATAGGGTTGATATTGAGTAGAAATAGATCCAAGTAGCACAACTGTATCCAAATACACATGCGGGTTTAACCACGTAAAAGCCAAACAAGTTAGTACTGTTTTTAATAAGGAACCTGATGTTTTTTGATCGGTAAGCAAAGCATGATCCGTCATCAATGCTGATTTAAAACTCAACAGCCCATAAACTGTTAAGAAAATAGCGCCACCGTAACGCGCCACTGTTTCAATATCTGGATACTTACTGACAATAACGCCAAAACCAGCGACGCCAAAACTAATCAATAACGCATCAGATAATGCACAAACAATACAGACGATAAACACATATTGATTCTTAAGCCCTTGTTTCAATACAAATGCATTTTGAGAACCAATTGCCAGTATTAAAGATAAGCCAAGCGAAAAGCCTGCAAGAAAGGTTGTCATTAAAGTACATCCATGTAAAAAGTGACGAGTATTAGGTAAATACCATTTATTTGCGTAAGTTACAAAGTAGTTAATAAATCAGAAAAAAATGACTAATTTCACCCAGAAATAACAGCAATAATCCACCTCTAATCACACACAAACAGAGAGCTGTGTGCTTTTTCTACAAAAACACATGTAAAAAAACGCCACTATGGTTTTGCCTTTCAACAAGTCTAATTCATTATTTATTTCTAATAATCAATGCATTAGTTCCCCCCCCCACCATAATCACAACAAACCTAACAACAATTAATTATCGTTTTTAGATAATTTTTTATTCATTTAGTTTTGATTTATGACTATATTAGCAACCGAACCAACGCACAAGAATCATTAAATTATTAGAGGTATATAATGAAAAAAGTATTACTATTACTTGCACTTAGCTCTGTTTCTGTTTTCGCACATGCAGCCCCAGCTAAACATTCTGAGCAAATGCTGGCACAAGTAGATAGCATTACCGTTTATTCGGGTGACAATGTTGATAGCCAAAAACAAGCAGTTAAAACAATCAATAAAGCACTGGTACCAAGCTTTGAGAAATGTGCGGTTTACTTACCGAAAGGTGTATCAAAAGCAAGTACAACTATCACCCTATCTCGCGATGCTGATGGTAAAATGTCGATCGATTGCGCAGGCCAATAAACCTGATACAAATAAAAATACCGATCTGATGTAGGTCGGTATTTTTGTGTAAGAGTAACGACCTAATAAATGATTAGAGCAATTATGAACTAACTGAATTTGAGTTAGTTAAATAGCAAACTCATTTATATGACAGAAATGTATTAGTAGGTTACTTTATTTACGCTGGTAGCTATTAGGAAAATTAAGGATAACACCGTTTAAACTAATATTTCTTCATTAGAAAATATCGATCATGGCTCTCTGTAAAACCAGGAATTTTACCTTTAATCTCAAATCCCATTTTTTGATAAAAGTTAGGAGCCTGTATTGATAAAGTATCAACTTGTGCAGCAATACACCCTCTCATCTTTGCTTCAATTTCTGAGTGTTCCATCAACTTACGAGCTATCCCTTTATTTCTTTCTTTTTCATCAACCCAAAGTACATTAATTAAAAAATGTTTATAAATAGTAAAGCCTGTAATGCCACCAATGAGATTATTATTTTCATCACGATAGATTACAGATAATGACTGCTTTTTCTCATAACCTAAAGTGGATTCATTATGCTTTCGCACACCAGAAATAAGTGTTTCTAAAACTAAGGCATTTTCATCATTTAGAATTTCAAAATTCAATACTTAACTCCATTTAATTGTATTACGTTGTTTTTATAGCATATAAACGCACGCCTCAGCGAAATTACAGCCATAATCAGTGAGACTGGTTTAAAAAAATTCGCCCACGTTTTTTGTCCGCCTTAAAAAGCCTTGTTATATAGTAACTCCAATGCCTTGCGACATTACTTTCGCTCTAATTTATTCCTGAATTAAGAGCTACTAATCATCATGCCCAGAAAAATCCGGCATATCAGTCGATTTATTGAATGCAGCCCCACAGGTGGAGCAAATGTATTCGTTTTTTTCAAACACTGCTTTTTCTAAAGGCTCTCCGAAACATAGATTGAGAAAGCGCTTAGCTCCAGAAATAAAGCCGCTTTTAGCCTTTTGAACCTGATTGCTTTCACCTAATACTTGATGATTATGACGTGTAATTTTCCCACAATTATCGCAGTATAATTGATACTCAAAATTATCCATTACGAGGTTCCATTGTTTTAATTGAAGCGCCGTATACAAAAGTCTACAAACACGCACTCAACTGCAAATCTATATAACGTCTCAATAAGGGGCGTATATCAAACCATCCAAAACATCTTGAGTTCTTTGTATTCACAACACTTTGAAAAGCAGCCTCAGTGACAAAGCATCCCATTTATTGCCTTGTTCTCACTTCGCTTTCCTAATTGGTTGGCATCTAAATAACAAAAAACAACATACAAACATTAGTCCTGCTGCACTTAACTCGTTAAATCCGCATTGATTGACTAAAAAGCGACTGCCCGAAGCTGCAATAAATAAGATAGCTAAATAATAAACCTTAAATAGTTTTAACTCATGAGAGCATTTTTTGCATACTATTAGTTTTCCAGAACTGAAGTTGAACTTGTCCCTCACAGTCAAGGGCTCTGCGCAATTTGGACACTTGAACATATCCCCCCCATAATTGGTATTGTATAAATAACAAGCTAACACCGCCTATTTTTCGATGCAAAACGATAAGGATATACTTCGATGGAGTTCAAAATACTACCTAGCTATGACGCTGAAAATAAACGGCAAAGATTAGTTGGCTAAACTTGTTAGTCACGAACAAAGCCAAATGTTTTTTGTCCACCCTTTTTAATTTACCTTGTTATATGGCATATGTTTCAACATCACTTTTGTCACTAACAATCCTCATTACGTCTCCTATTCCACCAGCAAAATTAGCCGTGAGATAAATTCCTCGCTACACTGTTTCAAACTAATACAACAAGGAAAGTAAACGATGATCGAAAAAGGCCAAACATTACCAGCCGCAGTGCTAAGTGAACTCACACATGACGGTATGGTTAAACACGATACCGCTGAGCTTTTTGCCAACAAACGTGTTGTGCTGTTTGCTGTACCAGGGGCATTTACTCCTACTTGCTCTGAAGCCCATTTACCGGGTTATGTCGTGCTAGCAGATGAGATCAAAGCAACGGGCGTCGACATTATTGCGTGTGTATCTGTTAACGATGCCTTTGTAATGCAGGCTTGGGGTGAAGCGCAAAACGCATCTGAAATTATGATGTTGGGCGATGGTGATGGTAGCTTTACTAAAGCATTAGGGCTTGAAATGGACACAGATAACTTCGGTGGTATTCGTTCTCAACGTTATGCAATGGTTGTTGACAATGGCGTAGTAACTCAGCTAAACGTTGAAGAGCCAAAACAATTTGAAGCGAGTAAAGCGGAAACGATTTTAGCAAGCCTGAAGTAACCGCAATAAAACTTTAAACAACAATGATATGGTTCAGCACAGTGTTCGCTGAACCATTTTTATGCTTACCCAACCATTCCAACTCTTGAAAGCGATACCCAACGATTAATAGCTCGGTTTGAGAGCGTGTATAGCATCAACCAAATCACGAGTTGCTGTATCTTCAACGGATAGTGACGCCTTCATACATTTGCTAATGATAAGCTCCCTTACTAAATTAGTGACAATGTCACAATATTTCGCTGAGTTTATTTCTTAACCATTGGTTAGCTGAGTTATGTTCATCGCGCTTATGCCACATCATGATGTGTTTAAAAGGTTTAGAAGAAAATGGTAAAGGCAGAATTTGTAGGTTAAATAATGAGGCATATTTTTCAGCCATTAGTCGGCTAACTGGCGCAATGGCGTTGCTCTCTGACACTAACGTTAAGATTGAAACAATAGATGCGGTTTCACAGTCTAAATTTCTTGGCAGAAAACGCTCATCAGAGAAATAATTCATTTCAAGTAAGTCTATTCGTCTTTTCTGCATGAAGATTGTTTTTTCAGCATAAAACTGCGTTTGAGTGATTGTCTGTTGGATGTTGGGGTGTTCTTTGCGACAGACTACAACAACTTCATCATCGATAAATGATTGATAAGAAAAAGACGGATTACTGCGTAAACCAATATCAATGGCTAAATCTGCTTTCTGTAAACTTAGCTGAGATAGCAACTCTTCTTCTGTATTGGGCGTCATATAGAGATTAATTTTGCAATTACCCATTGTTGGGTCGAGCTCAATTTTATTTCTAATCGTGTGCATAACCACCTCATTTACATATACCGTAAACGTGTGATGATTTTGAATATCAAAACCCGCGATATTACCTAACGCACTTTGTACTGTTGTTAGCGCTGGCTCTATCTCATTCGCTAATTTAATTGCGGCATGTGTTGGGCTAATTCCGCGCCCTTCTCTTACAAAAAGAGGCGTTCCTAACTGGGATTGTAATCGCTTTAATACGCCACTTACCCCAGGTTGTGTTAAACCTAATGATTCTGATGCTAATGTAATAGATTGAAGCCGATACACTTCTAAAAATACCACCAGCAAATTCAAATCTAAATTTGGTTTCATCCTTGATCCCATACATAACCATTCGTTCATGCAATAATCGTCAACAATGCGACATAACATTAAGAAAAGGTTTTTAATTATTGCGTTGTTCGATTAAATGCATTACAAATCACGCGATATATTTTGTATAGCGTCGCGTGATTATTATTTATCTAAAAAGAAAACATCAGCAACTAAAGTAAGAATTTTGAGTATTTCATGCGACTGCTTGGGTAATTTGTAATACAATACACTACTTATACAAACTGAACTTTTTAGTAAATTCTCGTAATACTTCAGTATCACCAAACAAACAGACTCCCAAGTACTCCAAATCAGCTTCTTTCGTTTCTTTCGTCCTCAGTTGCTGTTCTGTTGATCCCCCATCTATCATAGTACTTGTAAAATCAGTGAATTTAATACCACGGCTCAAAGCCTCTTCTCTTACTTTACGTAATTTATTTGAATTATCAGCTTTCAACACAATGAATGGATAATGCGATAAACTCGGATGTACATTACCATCCAAATCAACATAATCTAGATAAGCACCTTCATCTTCAGACAGTTGTTTAGATAAACCGACACTCAAATGCCCAAGTACATTCAAGGTACGCCCTAAATCCATCTTTTTACTTAAAACTGAAATATACCTTTTCTGATTTTCATCAGGTAAATCAACCATAATATATCCTTATAAACTGGCCGTTCGTATTAGCCGTATCAAGCGTTTACGTAAAATACAACCATAAAAATTACTGTCATAATATATGTAATACTAAAATATCATACACTTGATAACAACTTTTAGTATTTTCGAGAATGAAGAAGGTAAGTACCGAATAAAATAATCCTGATTAACGACCATTGCAGTTTAAAAGATCTTTATTTTCAATTTATTTGTTTAGGCTATCGTTGATAGCCATTTAAATACATAAAAAATACGCTAATACAATATTGACTATTTGTTCTAAGCAAATATAAGCTTGCAACTCTGACGATATAAAGTATGACCATAAAAACATCCATTTTTATATAAAACTAGTATCTAGGATTTTAGTTACGTCATGAGTGTTAATAACAATATCACAATATTTCACTGAGTTTATTTCTCAGCCACTTGTTTGCAGGGTTATTATCACTACGCTTATGCCATACCATAAAATGTTTAAATGGTTTTGAAACAAAAGGAAGAGGCATTATTTGTAGGTTAAAAAGCTTCGCGTATTTTTTCGCCATTAATGCACTCACCGTCGCTATAGAATCACTTTCTGAAACCAACGCCAACATTGATAATGTTGATGCTCCCTCACAGGTTATTTCTTTCGGCAATAAGCTTTCATCAGTGAAGTAATTCATTTCGAGCAAGTCCATTCGCCTTTGTTGGATCGAGATTCTTTTCTCAGACTCAAATTGTTCTCGAGAAATGGATTGATGAACTCTTGGATGCCCTTTACGACATACAACCACAACATCATCATCAACAAATGGTTGATAGAAGAAAGCAGAGTTAGAGCGTACACCAATATCAATCGCTAAATCAGCTTTCTGCAAACTAAGTTGGTGTAATAATTCATCTTCTCTATTAGGCGTCATATGAAGATGAATCGAACAATTACCCAATGTTGTATCTGCTTCAATTTTAGAACGCACAATATGCATAATAATTTCATTTACATACACCGTAAAAGAACGGTGTGATTGAATATCAAACCCCGACACATTCCCTAATGCACTCTCTACCTGAGTTAACGCCGGTTCAACCTCATTCGCTAATTGTATTGCGGCATGCGTTGGACTGATTCCTCTCCCTTCCCTAATAAAAAGCGGCGTACCTAACTGAGACTGTAATCGCTTTAATGCACCACTCACTCCAGGTTGCGTTAAACCTAATGATTCTGACGCTAACGTAATGGAACGAAGCCGATACACTTCTAAGAAAACCACCAGTAAATTCAAATCTAGTTTTGACTTCATAGCTCGATCAACACATAAGTATTAGTGATATTTTAACTAAAATATACTTTATATATTCTTATATGTCATTGTCATAGACTACACATCTCGACAAGGTATTCACCTTCTCAAATTAATTTTAAATACTGTTAACCGAACGAATAGATAGATTCATCTTATATAAAAATAACGTATGTATTGATAATTAGAATTAACTATCACGAGGCTAACAGTACAGATATCAATAAAGGTATTAAGTAATGAAAAAGACACTAAAAACTATCACTATGGCCCTTATCTTATCAACGTCTTATGGTGTGTCTGCTGCAGATGGTGACTTTACTGGTAATGTATCCTTTCAGGCGCCACATACACATGCCACTAATGCTCAACGTGTAGTACAAAATGGAATTGCAGGCGACCATGATTCAAGCATTGTATTTACAGAAAAAGCATCTCAATTATCATTCGCTGAAAAGCTAGCTTCTAATGGCTAATAAGAAATAAGCTCACTATACATTTAATAAATAAAGCCGCTGCAATAGCGGTTTTATTTTTATAACTTCTACAGCATGTCGTTTATTGTTTTTTTGTTTCAAAACGTATGAAATGCATTTCTAAATCAATATCTATATCTACCCCCAAATTGAAGTTAACACCGATGATATTTTTTATCGCTGAAAGCCAGAATCTAAGGCCAGATTCATTTTCTTTAAGCACTCGGATCTGCCATTGGCCAGGGTAACGAGTAACAACATCTTTAAAAGCGCTTTTGCCAATTCCCTGCCCTTTGAATTTTCGTAATACAAAAAACTGTTCGATATCAAATACGTTTTGATTAGTGGGATACTTACGCACTAATACAAACCCAGCGAGCTCTTGATCGGCATAAATAAAATAAGGAATATGATCAGCGTGAGACCAATAACTATCTAAAGATTCAGCCTTAAACGCGTATACACCCTCTGCGTTTGGACTCCACCCCATAAACTCAGACATGTCATAAACGTAATAAGGAAACATGTTTTCCAAAATATGACGTGATTCCGCTTCGATTTGTTTAAGCTGTACTTCCATGTTTCTCCCGTTGCTAGAAATAACATTCTTAAATTTTAATGCTCTGTGCCTTCATACACCCACATTGATTCTGTTTTACCAGCTCGTTCAAAGCCAAGCGCTTGATAAAACGCAATGGCTTCACCATCGGCAGTCAACATTTGTTGGTGAAATCCACTGTATACAGACAACATTGCTTCCATCATTTTACGACCAATGCCAAGACCCTGATGTAAAGGGTGGACAAGCATATGAGGATAATACACAACAAGATGACCGTCAGTGATGGCGTTCCCCACTCCGACTAACCTACCGTTAGCACGAGCAGTAACCAAGGTATGAGAATTACGTAATGCAGCTAATAGTTGTTTTGGTTTATCTGCTGAAGACCATTCATTCGCCTGGTACAATGCGATAACTTCGGTTTCTTCAATCTCTCCATTAAGTTCAACTTGAAAATCCATCTCTGTATTCCTAATTTCTGTTATGCCAAATGTTTGTATCAACGTATTCAATAAGAATGTAACTTTAAAAACATTCTTATCTAATTGATAAAAAACGTAACATCACCAAAGGTAAAAATCTACAGGCAGTCAACATTCAACACTCATACAGTTAGCGTGGGTATTCTTATAGGGCATTATTTAATATAAGAAAAGATCCCGTAACATGTTTGAAAAAGTCTGCTATTGGCTTAAGCGGTTCATTCAAGATCCCTTCTCGCATTTCCTTATCGCTGGCACTGTGCTGTTTATTGGTTATTCACAGTATTACTCGTCAGCTTCTGTGAATACTATTTCAGTGACACCGTCACAAGTGCAGCAACAAAAAAAAGACGATACGCTTTATTTTGGTTCACCCCCGTCGAGTACAGCACTAAACAAAGACATTAACCATGTGGTGTTAAAACAAATGCTGTCTCAACAGGCATTAAAATTAGGCTTGGAGAAAGGCGATCCAAACTTAAATGAAATGTTGATGCAACGTTACCTGTCTTATGTATCTCAGTTAGCTAAGATCAATGCCACCAACACAACCTTATTACATCAAGACTATTTAACGCATAAACAGCATTATAAACATCCCGATATGTACTCATTGTGCTATCACTTTTTAACACCACAAGAAGTTCATCACCCCATTTCTACGATGGATTCTCAGCAATGTTTAAGCGATGTGAGTAAACAGGCATTACTGGCAAAGCTAGGTACAAAAACAGTAGACGTATTAGCAGCACTAGCACCCAACCAATGGTCTACACCGATTGATACTCCTTTTGGCGCGATAGCAGTAAAGGTACTCGATTATCAAAAAGCAGGCATATTGAGTTTTAAACAGGCCAAGCAGCAATTGGCACACGATTTTGCCCATGATGATGTTAATAACAAAATAGCCGCCGTTATTAAGCAATATCACATAGCATTACCCGCAGGTTCAGATTTTACCGTTAACACAAAGACACTATTAAACAATGTATAAGCACATCTCTTATTTTATGTGGCGCTTAGTTGTTGGCACAGTCGTTGGCGTCATGGTTTCGGTAATAATGACACCATTAGCAATGGCGCATCCTTATCAACCCTCTGTGGGTTTGATCACGCAGCTAGATAATCAACAATATAAGTTGGCATTAAAGCTTCCGGTGATTGCAGGAGAACATACGAAAATTACACCAACCTTAACTAATGGTGGTACGGTACGTTTATTGTCATCACAGCGAAGTGACAATGGTTTCGGAATGGATGAACAAGATTATTTTCTGCAACTTAAAGCGAATGCATCATCACCAACTCTTGTATTTAACGGGCTAAAAACAGGCCAACTACTCACGCAGTTAACGCAAAAAGACGGACAAGTTAGTACGCTTGCGCTGTATAAAGGGCACAACCGCCTACATTTAACCGATAAGATCTCGATTTGGACAACGATAAAGCTCTTTGTCACGCTTGGTATCACCCATATATTAACGGGGATTGATCACCTAATGTTTGTGGCGGGCTTATTGTTATTTACGCGCGATTTTAAAACCTTCTTAAAAGCCATAACCTGTTTTACTTTAGCCCACAGTATTACGTTAAGTTTGTCTGCGCTTAATCTGGTACACATTCCAGAACCCCCTGTAGAAACGGGAATTGCACTGAGTATTTTGTTTTTGTGTTACGAGCTTACACGCCCTTATGATAAACGACATCCAACATTAAGCCGAAAATTTCCATGGATAATTTCGTTTTCCTTTGGTTTGTTACATGGGTTGGGGTTTGCCAGCGCATTAAAAGAAGTAGGATTAAGCCAAACCAGCATTCCGTTAGCCCTCGCCTGTTTTAATATCGGGGTTGAGATTGGGCAATTGATCTTCTTATCGTTTCTTATCGTGCTATTGAAATTGTGCGCTAAAGTGCCTCTATTTCATCATACGTTGTTTCAAAAAGTACCTTTATACACCATGGGGGTCATGGCGTCTTTTTGGTTTATTCAACGGGCGTACATTATGTTTCATGTTTTATAGTGGAAGTTACTTGGGTATAAAACGTAAACAAATATTGTATTTTTGCTGCTAGCTTGCATTAGCCAATACTGTAATAGTGGCAAAACAAAAATAAAAACTGAAGTTAATAAAGGAAGTCATCATGTATATAGCAATGAATCGTTTTAAAATCCGTTTAGGCTCTGAGCAAGAATTTATCGATATCTGGAAGAACCGCGATACCTACCTAGATACCGTACCGGGTTTTCAATCATTCAACTTGCTTCAAGGTGCATCAAACGATGAGTACACCCTGTTTGCATCGCACTCAGTATGGGATTCTCGCCAAGCGTTCGAAGACTGGACCCAATCAGAAGCATTCCGTAAAGCTCATGCTAATGCTCGCGGTAATAAAGATATTTATTTAGGTGCACCAAACTTTGAAGGGTTTGAAATCTGCCTGTAAATTACACTCCTTTTTAAATAAACACCTAAACATTGTTTATCAACGTTTAGGTGTTTTTATATCTGCGCATAAATTACTTTTCATCAATCATTATTTTTATTCTAATTACTTTAAATATAACTGTATTCATTTTCTTAACTTACATTTAAACGTAATTGAATATCCATAAACATCATCACTATTTATACTAAAAAATAATTAATATTAGGAGATTTTATTATGCTTTCTGGATATGAAGATATTGTCATTGAGCTTAAAGAGAAAAATACAAAATTCTCTTCATTATGTTCACAATACAACGCATTAGATAAAGCAATAATACAACTTGAACATAACTTTGATGACATTTTAGAACTAAAACAATTGCAGTTAGATCTAAAAGAAAAAATATTATTGATTATCAGAATTGAAAAAGAGAACAAAGCACAAAAACACGAAAAAACATTAGCAATGGAAAGTACTTGTATTGACTGGGATAATCTTGAGCAAGATGATTTTGCTAACTAACTCAACGTGTTAAAAATTAAATATCAATTAAAACAATGGAATAATAGCTATGGGTGTAAAAACATTAGTCGCATCAACATTAATGGTTATGTCTTTAAGTGCAAGTGCCTTTGCATCAGATCTTTATCATGAGACGACACCAGTATTTAAAAATACCGTCAATGGTAATTTATTAACAGGTAAAGATGGATTAGCGTTATATACTTTTATTAAAGATTATAAGCAAGGTTCTATTCCACCAAAATGTACAACTAAGGAAGATAATAAACCTTTAGGCTCATGCTTAGCTCGCTGGCCAGCCGCAACCGTTTCAATGGTACAGCTTAAAAGCTTAACATCTAAAGATAAAGCTTATGGCGGTGTCTATAATAATGAATTACATAAACTTCAATTAACATACGACGGTTTACCTGTTTATTACTGGTTTAAAGATACAGCTAAGAATAACTTTACGGGTGATGGCGTTGGCAAAGCATGGGCATTAATTGAGCAAGGTAAAACACCTATTAATTTTTCTGGACTTAATAAAAAATAACACCTTAATTATATTATTACAAAAATAGCAATATATGGATAAGTGAGATATTAATAACGGTTTAAACGTAGCTTATAATTTTCAATACAAACTTAAACCCAAACACTTTGTATACAAGTGTTTGGGTTTTCTTATCCAACGGACTGAAATAACGATCGAATTAAACCATCACTAACAGCTTGATGTTATAAACCACCCGATAAATCAAGGTAGTTTCCAGTCGAAAATGATGATTTCTCTGAGGCTAACCAGTAAATGGCTTCTGCGACTTCTTCCGGTTCTCCACCTCTTTGCAAAGGAATTTTACTCTTCAACCTTTCTATACGTTCTGGCTCACCACCATCGGCATGCATCTCGGTATGAATTAACCCCGGCCGCACACAGTTTACACGGATCCCTTCGGCTGCTACTTCTAATGATAACCCTTTGGTTAAGGTATCAATTGCCCCTTTTGACGCTGCGTAATCGATATATTCATTTGGTGAGCCCGTACGTGCCGCACCAGAGGATACATTAACGATCACTCCGCCATTACCACCATGACGAGTAGACATACGCTTCACAGCTTCTCTACTACAAATAAAGTAACTGGTAACATTATTAAACAGTATTTCGTTAATCCGATCTGCAGTCATTTCTTCTAATCGTGATTGCTGCTTTAAGATCCCAGCATTATTAACAAGAACCGATATCGCGCCTAATTCCTTATCAACAGTCGAGAACATACGAATAACGTCAGCTTCGTTAGAAACATCTGCTTGAACCGTAATACACCGACCACCTTCAGCAATGATCCCTTGGGCAAGTGTATTGGCTGCCTCTGAGTTCGATTTATAATTGATACAAACGGCATAGCCTTCTTTGGCAAATAACTTGGCCGCTGCAGCGCCAATTCCTCTTCCACCACCTGTAATAACAACTACTTTTTGAGCGCGCATTGATCTTCCTTTCTTATATTTGCCATACACTTCTACACACATAAGATGAAGAATAGAGCCATTCATTTATCTCATGTCTGTTTCTGTACTGACTTTACTTCTTAATACAAATATCTGCTCCAGATAGCACGATGCTTTATCTCAACTAAACGCATCGCTTTTAAGAGCAGATAATCCACCCTACAACGCCTCATTTCACACGTAACATATTTGTTATAATTTTATTTTTTATTATGAACCAAGTTAACTTTTGTAACTTTATTTCATAATTAGATCAATTATGAACACATTAATTGCCTATAAGCATGTAAATAAACACTTTTGGTAACGAAAGGATTCATTGAAGGGATGTTGTTGAAAGTTTATAAGCAAAGAAGGTAGGTATTTTCAAGACAATCACAGTTAGTACAAGAGTAGCTTAAGCATGATTTTGGTTCTTTTTTATACTTTCACCAGTATGTATTGATCTATTGAATACCGCCTAAATACTGAAGAGTTCTTTAAACATCACAAGATAAAACACCACCGCGATAGCCGCTAATAGCCAAGCTAATACAGTAAAAACGATGCCCAAATACATCACTTTCTCGCTAACTAACTTAGAGATCAGCTTTACAGAAAGATAAGATGAAACGATAAAACCAGAAGCGACTATCAGCAAAACAACATTGATGAGAGGATGGCTAAGACTCTCACCATGAAGCAACATATAAGTACCAATCGTTCCCGCAAAAGACAGTACGGGGATCAGATATAAAATCAGAAATATCGCTGCAGTACTCACATTTACTCCATCTTGGTGTAGGCGCGAAGACAAGTTGCCTGCCATTTAAATTTAAAACAGCACCTTACGCACCTAGCCTTGTAAGGTAAACGTGCTACGACGATATATGCACATAGTCGTGCGTTATATCGCATTCGACACAAACTCATTCAACATATTCGGAACAATAAGTTGAATTAGCTTCTTAGAAATAGCCTAAATATTAGTTTTTATCCAAACCAATAAACCCAGCAGCAATATCTTTAAGTAAGCTTTCTAACTGCTCTGCAAATAAAATAGTGACACCATCAGTATTCTGGAAGTCCTCAGGATGATCATCTTTTGAACATTGGGTCACAATTACGTATTTATCAATAATCGTTAAATTCTCATTATTCCAAGAATCCGCTTTTTGAATCTGTTTTATCGCCCCATCACTCATTAACCCACGATAATCTTTTACCTGAATGGCAATGCCATAACTCTTACCGAGCAAACCCGGCAATGTAATAAGAATATCAGTTCCATGCTCTTTCTCTAAAACTCCACCCGTACGCTCTACTAAAATCGGTTCAGGCAAAATTTTTCGGATCCCCTCAACTAATGCATATTCCCATTCTTCATTAGAGAATTGCTCATTCATTTGTCGGTAGAAATTTGTATAGAAGTCCGTTTGTTCTAACGATTTACTGATATTGTCAGTGAGAAGATTATTAAAGCGGTCAGAGAAGCCAATAGAATCAACCAGCAACTCATCATGATTAAGCAGCTTTCGATACTGTCTTTGCAATGACTCATATTCCAAAAGCGGTTAACTTGCTTCAAGCTGGCTCTTAGATCCCCTAACACATTGGTATTTTTTCTATTAAAACTTTTAATCAAACGTGCAGGAAAAATATGACCAAAATCTCCTAACTTAGGATCGATTGAGAAATCATAGCCCTCAGAGAAGTCTTGAGTTGCTTCTACAATCGCCACTTCATTCCACGTTGGTAAACGCGGAACTAACAATATGTCTCCTTTTTTAACCTTACGGAAAATAGGTAGATTGCGACGAGCGCCGCTATCCATAGTAAGCTGTCTTAAATTCTGCTCATCTTTCCAGCCCCAGCCCTGTCTTAACCTTCCTTCTTCTAATTCCTGACGGAAGAAATCAATTTTTGTCTTATCAATTCGGTAACCCCAAAACTTTTTAGACATCTAACACACCTAAGATTAATAAATAGGTATGCATTTTAATCTTACTTATTATTAAACAAAGAGATATACAACAAAAGTCACTCTTCAGTCACAGAAGTTTTCTTTCTAGCATACTTCCTTATTAATCCTCTTTAAGCATTTAAAATTCATAAGACAAGTTATAACCGTATAAAACTACGATGGAAAAATAGATATGAGCAAAAAATATTACTTTATTATCTAATTGTAAATTTAATAATAATTCACTTCCCCCCCTTTTAAGTGAGTCCTGTAATTATTACTTTTCGTGAAAAATACGACGACATCAATGAGATATTAATTAATTTTAGAAGCTCAGTTTGTTAAAAAATCACTTTCTATTAATGTATAATTAAATGTATATTGATAAAAAAAACAGTTAATAGAGTGAAGTGTTCATCCATCGTAAAAATCACAATTAATATTATTAATCATAGCCTTAAAACCTTCCACGTGACCACTGGTAAATTTTTCAGTAGCCTTCGTACAACAATGGGAAAGTAAATGTTTTATAACTCTAAAAAACTTATTGATGAAAAGGTATTACAACAATACTACTTTGAGCGTTTTATGCTTTCTGATACAAAAGATAGAAAAATATTGTTACCTACCAAATATCATTCGTATGCATTTACAAATATTGTTAAAGGATTAAATCCAGAAGTTAGAGTTGGTCAAAAAACAGATGGCGGCAGTCATATTACTGACTTCGTACTATATCCAATGCCCACATCTGGCCTACCAAAACTTAATATAGAAATGAAATGGAGTGTTAAAGATTTCGAGCAACAACCAGAGAGATTTGAGCATTATAATAATACAATATCACAAGGCTTTGTTGTTGCTGTTAAAGATGATAAATATTCTCCTGAATATTTAGATAATGGGAAAATACCTGTCGTTTATTTATGCCCTGAAGATTTCAAAAAATGGTTTACAAAAAAATCCTATGCCATTGTTTCTCAGGCTCTTGCAAATAAATTAGGCAGTAAACCAACTAGACTTAGTGGTGAAAAATTTTGGGTGATTTGTATTGTTGGCGCTTCTAATCAACATTACCTAAATCACGGAAGACCATATGATATTTGGGCATTTAGAGATAACAATCATCCCAAGAACATAATGAATATACTCGATGGTGATTATGTTATATTCGTGAGGTTTGATCATTGCGAACCTGGTCGAGCTGTATATCCATATAGCAATAATATAAAAGCTCAATTTAAAAAAAGTCGAGGTGGGTATTTAACTAATGAAGAAATATCTTGGGCTTTAAATTTAATTGATATCAGAAAAGTAAATAAAGGCTACCATTTAAATTACTCAATAAAACCACCATACCAAGGTTTTGATGAGGAATGGTTAAACTCTAAAACACAATCCCCAGAAACTAAGAATTACACTCAGTTTATTACATTCAATAAACCCAGTGGTGATCAATTTGAATACATTTGGAGTGCCCCCGCAGGTATCACTCTAGATAGAAAACTTTTTACTGATGATAATTTAGATAGTGAATCTTTCGTTAAAGCAATAAGACAATCAATGAATACGCGAGGAGATGCTTGCGAAATATCAAGAAGCTCTTTTGAATCTGTACTTCATTTATTAAGTACTTTTTGACCTATTTAGTAGGGCTAATAAAGAGTTACGCATCACGCTATACCCGTCACCACCGAAAAAAGTCTATATCACTAAACTCGGTGGTGGTGACCAAGAGAGTCGAAAATTTTTATTTCCCAAGAGTTGGACTCGTTTTAGATTTCTATGCGCCCAAAAGAGCCTAGGCCACTTATAATATTACAAGTGGCCTATTAAATTTATTTAACTAATCGAAGAACTGGCTTAGAAGTGGTGTTCTGTATAGAACTAGGTTTATCATTGTATGAAATTGTTCCTACCTTGAAGATCAGTGCTAATAACTCATCAATAGGTAGTTTCAACAATCTTGATAATGACTTTAGATATATACCGTCATTTTCAAGTGCTTTAAGCAACTTATCAATAATTAATGATTTTTCACGCTCGATTCCATTTATTTCTTTTGTTCTCAAACCTAATTTACTAGCAGTAACAATTAATGTTTTATATTGCCAATCGCTTAATATCTCAACTGTTTTTAAATGTACGATCAAAGCCATTGCTGAGACCTTCCATTTATGTTTTAACTTCAAAATAGAATCAATAGTTATCGCTTTACCTGATAATGGTAATAAAGTAACTCTAGGCATCAAAAAAAAGGATGCAAATTTATCAGCTTCAGCTTCTATATTTTTCCCTTGAGGCACGCCATGTTTATGTAATATCAAATGCCCTAATTCATGGGCGGCATCAAATCGACTTCGCTCACCAGACTTTTGAGTATTAAGAAATACATAAGGCACACCATCCTTCCAAAACGAAAATGCATCAACATCTTGTGTATTTTCTGACAATGAAAAAACTCTAACACCATTCTTTTCTAATAAATGGACCATATTACTTATACTGTGGCACCCCAAGTTCCACTCATCTCTTAATGCCTCTGCGGCTATTTCAGCTTCAATACCCCGATAGTCTGGTACATTTGATTCTGGCAAGCTGAATGTTTCTTCAAAGTAGGCATTTATTATTACCCCTAACTCACCAGCGCTAATAGCGGCATGTTCATCAGCGGCTTTCATACTCTTTAATGATCTAAACGACACAGTTTCTTTTGCAACAGCTTCTATTGGTTCTGGGTCTAAAAAAAACTCTGCGGGATAATTTAAAGCCTTAGAAAACGCATCAATCGTACCTTCTGGTGGACAGTTTTTACAATAATCTTTCTCATATTCAGAAACCATCCTTGGTGTTAGCCCTACTTTTTCGGCTAAACCTTTTATAGTAAGTTTACGTCTTGTTCGCGCAAGCTTTAACCTTGATGGATTGAATTTGCCTAACATATTATTTACTTTTTCTTAATTACTTCAAAGAAATCAGAATCATCAGTAAACGATGTATCTACTACATCAATATCATCACCATTAAATGGTACTGATGGAAAAATCACACGCGTTTTCCAATCTGAAATTTTAATTTTACCTGATGAACCAGCAAGGCTTGTTCCTAAAGGCAAAGATAATTCAAATCGTACTTCTTTCGCTTCTTTATCTAAATAGTATAAAAATACCCATGTTTGATGAGGATCAATAGCAGTAAAAGAGCTTACAGTCTCATTTGGTTCCTCAAATAAACTATAATTTTGACCAACAATATTTTTTGTTACTTGACCTTTTTCATTCTTAGTACGCGGTGTTTCATTTTGCATTCCTGTGTTTTTATCGCCACTTGTAATAATTATTGTGGTTAATAGCTGAGAATTTACTAGTATTGGCATGCCACACATATGTTCTGACTTCCAATTTGCATCTTGCGTTACAACAAGCTGTCTAAAAGTAGCAACAATCTCACTCCAAGCACGAGAACCTGCAGCAGTAATCGGGTGAAATTTATTAACTTTTTTAAACTCGTTAATACCATTTAGTACCGACTGTCTAAAAATAGATGCTTCAATCTCAACATTTTTGACTACAGAAGAACTAACTTCATAATTTTCAATTTTTAAAACATTTGTAGCCATAAAAACACTCTCACTCAAAAATAATTAATTCGATAAACTGCAACGTTATTTCCTATTTTAACCTACGAAAGTAGGATAAAACAAGAAATGATTGGTTTTTATTTCTGGTATACGCATTCAATACCACTATAAAGAATAGGTGTTAATGTTTGATACAAATAACCCCTCTCCAAAATCGTCTTCAGCAAAGTACTGGCTCAGGAACTCGACAACTCACAACGCTCAGCAGTCTGTTCTGCTGTTACCTTTTCACCATGCATTATCGACTGCAGAACTTTTAACTGAGTTTTATAATGAAAAGTGGCTTCAAGTCAGTCTGGATAAGGGTTTATCGATGATTAGATTTTGAATCGAGACAGGTGCTATGCATGTAAACCATCGTTTTATTTATATTAAGTAAGTACGCTGTTATTAATAAAATAAAATCATACCTACTCGAATTTATCCGCCTCTCGCCTTGCCTATTTGCCCTTAAATACGGGATACTTAATGTTATGCGTGCTTAGGGTTTTACTCTGAAGCGTTTAACGACTTAAATACAATAAACTGCTGAATTTATAAGCGGTTTTAACAACAAGCCATTGCTTAGATAAAGAGTAATAATAACAACCGTAATGGCTATGGATGATTTATGAACGATAAGAACCAAGCAACACTTTATTGGATTGACTACGAAACGTTTGGCGCAAGCCCTGCCAATGATCGTCCTTGCCAGTTTGCGGGTGTCCGTACTGATATGGACATGAACATTATTGGTGAGCCACTCGTTATTTACTGTAAGCCACCAGCCGATTACTTACCGTCACCTGAAGCGTGTTTAATCACCGGTATTACACCGCAAGAAGCGATGGAAAAAGGCTTATCTGAGCCTGAGTTTATTGAAGCCATTCATGCTGAACTGTCAAAACCCAATACGTGTGTCATTGGTTACAACAACGTTCGTTTTGATGATGAAGTGACGCGCTATACCTTATACCGTAACTTCTTCGACCCATACGGTTGGGCGTGGCAAAATGGTAACTCGCGTTGGGATTTATTAGATATTATGCGTACTTGTTACGCATTGCGCCCAGAGGGTGTCAACTGGCCGCTTGATGATGAAGATCGTCCTAGCTTTAAACTAGAAAAGTTATCTATTGCCAATGGCATTGAACACGCTAATGCGCACGATGCAATGGCTGATGTTTACGCGACAATCGAGCTGGCAAAAATCATTAAAACTAATCAACCTAAGTTGTTTGATTACCTGTTTGATTTACGTCACAAACGCAAGCTACAAGAATTAATCGATATTGTTAACTTAACGCCGTTAGTGCATATCTCTGGCATGTTTGGTACTGATTGTGGCAATACTAGCTGGATTGTGCCGGTGGCATGGCATCCTGATAATAAGAACGCTGTTATTACAGTGAACCTTGCGCTTGATCCTACCCCATTAATTGAACTTGATGCCGACCAACTGCGTGAACGTTTATATACTAAGCGTATTGATTTAGCGCCTGATGAATTACCAGTGCCCGTTAAAGAAGTGCATTTGAATAAGTGCCCTGTTCTTGCTCCAGCTAAAACATTAAAGGCAGAAGATGCCGCACGTTTAGGGATTGATAGAGAGCAATGTTTAAAGAACCTTACCTTAATTAAGCAGCACCCTGAAATTCGTGAAAAGTTAATCGAAATGTTTAGTGTTAAACGTGAATATGCGGCTAACGATAATGTTGATGCGATGCTCTACGATGGGTTCTTCTCTACTGCTGACCGCTCAACCATGGATATTATCCGTGAAACAGCACCCGATCAGTTAGCTTCACTTGAAATCAATGTCGATGACAAACGTATTAAGCCGTTGTTATTTCGCTATCGTGCCCGTAACTTCCCAATGACGTTAAGTTATGAAGAGCAAGTACGCTGGAAGCATCATTGTCAGGATTTCTTTGAAATGAATATGCCAAAGTATATGGAAAACTTTGAGGCTGTCGCCTACGAGCATGAATCTGACGAAAGTAAGATGAAAGTTTTACAATCCCTCTATGACTATGTTTCTAAATTGGTTTAAGCCTTTTTACTAATACGATAGCGATAAATGAAGCCTATTACGTGACTTTCTTTTTGAATGTCACGAATAGGCTTCTTTTTTTTAAGATTTATATGTAGTGATTTATTTGATGATTAAGGCATTCCCGTTAACACTTAAAGACAAACGAGATACAAGCTCTCTGATTTAAGTTCATCAATAGTAGAATTATTATTGATACCGTTACGATACGGATCTATGAAACGGTAGGTGCGCACAATGACAACGCAAACCTTATTAAAATGCTATAGCTACGATGAAATAGATTTTTTTCCTGAAAAGCATCTATTGATCTGGAAAGATCACACACAAACTTTGTTAACACGAGAGGAATCTCGATTATTAGAAGTATTATGTCTCTTTGCAGGTGAAGTGATTGGGGCTGATTCACTCTACCGTAAAACGTTTACGTCATTAGATGCGTTTGAAGAAACCAGTGATCACAATTATGATTTGAATTTACTGCTGGTATCACTTACAGGTAAGTTACAATGTAACGGAGTAATGGCGATACCTATCCATGTTGTCCCTCACTATGGTTTTCGCGTCCCGTTACCAACAAAAACGTCACGTCGATTACCTTTTACTACTCGTCCCCGCCCAACACCTTCTCCCTCTTGCAAAAAGCCATTATTATTCGAAAAAACATGGTTTAAACCGCTTGTCGTTGATTATATTTGGATAAAAGTTGCGATTCTTCTGACACTTGCCACGCTAATTGGGCTATTGTTGTGGAATTAATCATCAATAAATATTTCGCTATCTAAAGCTTTTTATCATTTATCTAAATACCGATCTTTTTTGTGTGACAAATGGCTCATTTATTTGTATGATGAATCAAACTTTCTAGCATTACTTTTTTTACTATGGATTACATACGATCTTTTGCCATTGTTATGTTTTGCTTTTTATTAGGTCAAGGCATACAACATCTAACTCACTTGCCAATTCCAGGCAGTATTATTGGCTTGTTCTTGTTGTTCTTTGGTCTTATCACTGGTATATGCAAAACAAAATGGGTCGATAAAACCTGTAATTTACTTATCAAGCACATGGCATTGCTGTTTGTGCCTGTTGGTGTCGGCTTGATGAACTATCTCGGTTTAATTGAGCACAATGCAACTATCATCTTTGCGAGCACATTAGGCAGCACTTTAATTGTATTGCTTGTGATCGGCCTTGCGCTTCACCATAAGGAAAAAGAGTCATGATCTGGTTAGTTGCAACGCTAGTGGTATTTTACAGCATGCGCTATTTAGCGATGAAAATACGTAATCCTCTTTTTAATCCGTTATTAATTTCACTAATTATTTTAATTGCTGCCCTGCGTTGGTTACAGGTGCCATATGAAACCTACTTTGCTGATAACGAAATAATTAACTATCTATTAGGTCCTGCTGTTGTGGCATTAGCCTTGCCGCTTTATCAACAACTACCGCTCATTAAGCGTAAATGGAAAACAATCTTAACAGCATGCTTTGTCGGTAGCATATTATCGATGACGTTTGGTACAAGTATTGCGTTTTTGATGGGAGCCGATGCCCAACTCGCTGCCAGTATTTTACCTAAATCAATTACCACACCACTTGCGATGGCTGCCTCTCAGCAAATCGGGGGCATTCCTGCTATTACAGCAGCTATGGTGATTATTGTTGGTTTATTTGGTGCAGTGCTTGGTTATCCGGTAATGAAGCTATTTCGTATTCATCACCCATTAGCAAAAGGGTTATCTATTGGTACGGTATCTCATGCTTTAGGGACAGCAAAAGCAGTAGAAGAAGATTATCAAGAAGGTGCATTTAGTTCGTTGGCATTGGTGATCTGTGGGATCATGACAACGTTACTCGCTCCCCTCATGTTTCCGATACTAGAACACCTATTTTTCCACTAAATTATACCTATTTCGTCCATGTGAGCTTAAAGCGCTAATTCTTATTCGTTTTAAGCTCATAATGTTTTGATAACTATTTATTACATGAAAAATTACATTTACATGTGTGAGCTCGCTCTCGATAATGTAACCGTTAGGGTTTTGTCATTGTTAATGTGATCTGTATCACACTTGATTAATGACAATTAACTTAGAATGTTTCTCCATCAACAATACGGAGTAACACCCCAATGCACGCAAAAGTTATGGATGCATTAGGTCAATTACCTAAAGAGCTTGCATCAGCTTTACGACCAATTATTGAAGATAAAGATTTCGATTCGACAATTAGTCCTGAACAATTTGAACAGTTAGTTTCCCAAACTAATTTATCTGATACTGATCTTCGCCTTGCTCTCCTTCCTGTTGCTGCTGCTTACGCTGTTGTCCCTATTTCTAATTTCTATGTTGGTGCTATTGTCCGTGGTACATCTGGTCGCCTATATTTCGGTGCAAATATGGAATTTGCAGGCGCAAGTATGGCGTGTACTATTCACGCAGAACAATCAGCTATTAGCCATGCTTGGATCAAAGGTGAAACAGGCATTAAAGACGTAACGATTAACTACAGCCCTTGCGGTCACTGTCGGCAGTTCATGAATGAATTGAATACGGCAAAAGAGTTAATTATTCAGCTTCCTGAACGTCAACCAATGACCCTACAGCAATACCTTCCTGAATCTTTCGGTCCTGCCGATCTTGGAATTGAAGATGCGCTATTAAGCGATATTGATAATGGTATTACGATTGCTGAGCAGTCAGAGCTTGCTGTTGCCGCTTGCAATGCAGCCAATCGCTCTCATGCGCCATACTCAAAGAACTTCAGTGGTGTTGCATTAAAAGCTAAAGATGGTCGTGTTTTTGTTGGTATGTATGCAGAGAACGCAGCATTTAACCCTAGCCTTCCTCCACTACAAGTCGCACTGATTAATATGAATATGTCAGGTTACAAGTTATCTGAACTGGTTGAAGCGGCATTAGTCGAAAGTGCAGAAAGCCAAATCAGTCAATTAGCTCGTACTCAAGCACTATTAGAAGCACTAAATCCTGATATTCAAATGACGTATGTTGCTTACTAATCATTATCACGAGCAATATATTGTGATGCAAGACCGCTGTAATAGGCGGTTTTTTATTGCCTAAGACGTTCAACTCAATCAGTTATATTGGCTATCTAAAAACAAAAGCGTATTATCACGCTACGCTTTTTTGACGAAACCAATTTCATGTCTGATTCACACACCCCAGTTCATAACCCAGTCCAAGGTGCCGGATGGATGCTTTCCGCAGGCCTTGCCTTTGCGATTGTAAACAGCCTTGCACAATTTCTCAGTATTAAACTCCATGTGTCTTCAACCACTTTTGCGTTGATCCAATACTTTATTGCATTAGTGGCTATGCTGCCATGGCTCAGAACCATGGGTATTCGCCGTTCATTAAAGACAAAGCAATTTTTCCAACATTGTTTCCGCGTGTTTCTTGCGGTAATTGGTATCCAACTTTGGTTATGGGCACTTGCTTATCCTGTACCTATTTGGCAAGGTATTGCACTACTTATGACCTCACCGTTATTTGCCACTATCGGCTCTGGCGTATTACTGAAAGAAAAAGTGGGCGCTGCACGTTGGTGTGCAACTCTTGCTGGCTTTATTGGTGCAATGATCATTTTAGAGCCGTGGTCTGATTCATTTAGTATTGCGACATTATTGCCTGTCGGTGCTGCCGTTTTCTGGGCAGGTTATTCTCTGATGGTGAAAAAGCAATCTAATACAGAATCACCAACCACTGTTGTGATGTATTTACTTATTCTGATCACGCCATTTAACTTGTTACTGGCTCTACCTGATTTTAATATGCCAACAGGCGGTACGACTTGGACATTAATCATCGCAGCAGGGCTATTAACAGCACTTGCGCAATGGGCGATAGCTAAAGCTTATGCTGTTGCTGATGCCTCATTTGTTCAACCCTTCGACCACGCAAAATTACCGCTAAACGTGTTAGGCGGTTGGCTTGTATTTGGTTGGGTACCACCGGGTCGACTATGGTTAGGTGCAGCGATTATTATTGCTTCAGTGGCATTTATCACCCAGTGGGAAAAGCGCAAGTAACACATTTGATAATGTGTCATACAATCTAAGATCACTGATGAAACCGCCACATTGCTGGCGGTTTTTTATTATCCCTTTCAGACGCCCCATACTATTTATATTTCGAGTTTAGCTAAAACCCTGACGCAAACGTTTGCTTAAATGAAAAAACAAGGTATTATCACGCTCAACCAACACTATCCAGCATAAATAGTAAGGAATAATAATGTTAGGTACAGCTAATGGTTCAAATGCAACACGTGTTTTACTTTTAGGCTCTGGCGAACTTGGTAAAGAAGTCGCGATTGAATGCCAACGTTTAGGCATTGAAGTGATTGCCGCAGATCGCTACCCCAATGCCCCTGCAATGCAAGTTGCACATCGTAGCCATGTAATTGATATGCTTGATGGCGAGGCATTAAAACACCTTATTGAACTAGAAAAGCCCGACTACGTTGTTCCTGAAATTGAAGCCATTGCCACTGACACGCTTGTCGAATTAGAGCTGCAAGGTGTTAACGTTGTTCCTACCGCGAATGCGACGAAACTGACAATGAACCGAGAAGGTATTCGTTGCTTAGCCGCTGAAACCTTATCTATTCCTACATCGCCTTATGAATTTGCCGATCAATTTGATGATTTCTCTGCAGCGGTACTTCGCGTTGGTATGCCATGTGTCGTAAAACCAATTATGAGCTCATCAGGTAAAGGTCAAAGCGTGATTAAAACCGAGGCTGATATTGAATCTGCTTGGCAATACGCGCAAGAAGGCGGTCGTGCCGGTGCAGGTCGTGTGATCATTGAAGGATTTGTCGATTTTGATTACGAAATCACCTTATTAACTGTTCGTGCGATTGATGGTGTGCATTTCTGTGCACCTATTGGTCATCGTCAAGAAGATGGGGATTACCGTGAGTCGTGGCAACCACAACAGATGTCTGAAGCAGCATTAAAAGCGGCACAGGATGTGGCAGAAAAAGTAGTAAACGCACTTGGCGGTTTTGGTTTATTTGGTGTTGAGCTATTTATTAAAGGCGATACGGTATTGTTTAGCGAAGTCTCCCCTCGTCCACATGATACGGGTATGGTGACGCTGATTTCACAAGAGTTATCAGAATTTGCGCTTCACGTTCGCGCTTTCCTTGGTTTACCCATTCAGCATATCACCCAATATGGCCCATCAGCCTCTGCAGTGATCCTTGCTGAAGGTGTATCATCAAACATCAGTTTCGATAATCTGTTACCTGCACTTTCTCGTCCACAAACGCAGATCCGATTATTTGGTAAACCTGAAATTAATGGTCGTCGTCGTTTAGGTGTCGCGCTTACACGTCGAGAAGATATTGATAGCGCAGTAAATGATGCCGTCAATGCTGCTGGTGATGTTGAAGTTATTTTCAATTAACCACGTTTAAACCAGCATATTACAATTTCTCTATAAGCAAAAAGGCATGTTTTCTAATAATAAGAACCCATGCCTTTATTTTTATCTGTATTTTATAACAACAACTTATACTTCAATTAGCCATACTTCTTCGGCAAATCGTGATAAACCGCGTTGGCGACGAGGGTGATTTTCATCGGCATCATCACGTTCAAGATGCGTCACTTTACAACCCGAAAATAATGCTTCAACGTCTGCTTTTGGCACAGAGAAAGGAGGCCCTGCTAATTCATCTTGTGGGTAGTCTAACGTTACCAACAAAATACGACCGCCAGTTTTAACCAACGACAATAGTTTTTCGACGTACATTTGTCGCATGTCTTCTGGCATTGCAATTAATGCTGCGCGGTCATAAACCACATCAACAGGATCGATATTTAGCGTGAAGTAGTCACCTTGGTAAATCGAAATTTCATCAAATTCGTAAAGATGTTGATGACCAACACCTGTCACTAAAGGTGTATACAGGTTTTCTGCAAAAAAGGCTTTAACTGCAATATCACTCAGTTCAACCCCAATCACGTGATCATGTTTTTGTGCTAACCACACAAGATCTTCCGACTTGCCACACATAGGGACAAACACGCGATCATCACGTTGTGCATTTAACGCCGACCAATGCTTGATCAGTAACGGGTTAACATCTGATAAGTGAAAACCAATTCGATTTTCTGCCCAGCGTGAGTGCCAAAATTCTGCATCCATTTTATGACTCGACTTTTTCTAATTAAAATAATAATGCTGAAATAATAACATATGTCACTGGCTTTCAAAGACTGCTAACAGTCGCTTTTTATAACAACACTGTGACTATCAATCTTGCTATCTTTTCCGCTTAAAACGGGATAACGCTGCTGACTTCAGAGCGAGCTAAATCGCGCAATAATGTTAAACCTTGCTGTAACCGCTTTTCAGAATTGATAGCCATCAGTGACAAACGAATATGCTGGGGATCGTCGCCATTTACATTAAAATAACGTCCACTACTGACAATTAACCCTTGGCTTTTTGCTTCCATTACAAAGCGTTCTTGTTGCCAATGTTGAGGCAACGGCCACCAGATTTGAAAGCCAGTTTCCTTTCCATCATGGCTTAAAATATCGCGGGCTATTTGTTGCCTTTTACAGGCGATCTCACGCTGGTTATCTGCTAATTTAAAGGCTTCACCACTCTCAATTAATTTCGTTGCAGCAATGTAATTTAGCGGTGACGATAGCCAAATGTTAGCGCGAATAGTGGCTTGTAAAACCGCAATATGTGCTTCGGGTACTTTTAAAAAACCACAACGTAACGCAGGGCTAAGAGCTTTTGATAAACCTGAAATATGAAAGCTATACTGTGGAATACGATTACTGATCGCGGCGATAGGATCTGGATTTAAAAAGCCATAAATGTCATCTTCAACTAACCAAATATTATTTCGTTCAATCACTGTTGCAATAGCATCTCGTCTTACGGGTGGCATGGTGATACCAGTCGGGTTTTGATGAGATGGCACGACAATAGCTAATTTAGGTAGGTGTTGAGTGATCACTTGTTGCAAATCATCAGGGCACATCCCCTGCTCGTCAAGTTTAACCCCTACCACATGGCGGCCTGCTGCTTGAGCAATCGCCATAATACCGGGATAAGTTAAGGCTTCTACTGCGATGGTATCACCAGGCTCTGTTAACGTATGAATAAGTAACGATAAGCCATGCTGTGCGCCATTCGTCAGCAACGTGTTATTAACGTTCCCCCCTGCTAAACCAAATTTTTTGGCCCATGTTACAGCAGCCAAACGGTGGCTCTCGTGACCTGAGTTTTCGGTATAACCCATTAAATGACAACTGAGGTGATCTGCTGCATTCATCATAGCATCACGCAGCGAAGACAGGTTGTGAGACAAGCAAGGTTGCAAGATAGAGAAGTTAAAATCAGTTTCATCATCAGCAGGTTGAATGACATCGCTGAGTCTTGATGGTGCGCAAACAAATGTTCCACGCCCAACAAATGATTCCACGCGATTTTTATCTACCAGTAACTGATATGCTTTAGCTACCGTCGCGGGTGTGGTGTTTAATTCATCCGCAAGTACGCGGTGTGTTGGCAATTTAAATCCTTTCGGATATTCACCATTGTCTATGCGTGCCTCTATTGTTTTTGCTATTTGTTTATATTTAGCGACACTCACAGTCTGATCCTATATTTATCATTATCGCCAATCACTTAACCAACTTTAACTAAATTACACGCAAAATGATACATTAAATAAACAAATTGACATATGTCAATGTAACCCCTAGTGTACTAACCATCATTTGGTAACCATTTAGCTAACGATTAGCACAAATGGATAAAATCTTAAGTTACAAAGGTAGTTAAAACCTTTAAGAACAAACGTTCAGCTTGCTATCGCTTTATGAATCAGCGCATTGTTCGCTGATAACATATCACATAATGACATAACTCAATTTTACTGTATTTGGTAAGGAGAAACCTATGACAACAAGTATCGCTTTTATTGGTTTGGGTGTAATGGGCTTCCCAATGGCACGTCACCTGTTTAATTCAGGTTTCGACACCACTGTGTATAACCGTACAACCTCTAAAGCGCAGCAATGGGCATCGGAGTTTTCAGGACAATACAGTGAAACGCCGCGTGAAGCCGCTCAGAACCGCGATGTGGTTGCTCTTTGTGTTGGTAACGATAATGACGTTCGCAGCGTTGTATTTGGCGCTGACGGCGTTTTAGCTGGCATGAAAGCGGGCTCTACCCTTGTTGATCATACGACGACCTCTGCGGAACTTGCTGAAGAGTTGGCGAAAGCATGCTTAGCGCAAGGCGTTAACTTTATTGATGCGCCAGTTTCTGGTGGTCAAGCAGGTGCTGAAAATGGTGCACTGACTATCATGTGCGGTGGCGAACAAGCTGTTTTTGATGGCGTATTACCGATTTTAAACAGCTACGCGAAACAAGCGGTATTGGTTGGCGGTTATGGACAAGGTCAACGCTGTAAAATGGTGAATCAAATTTGTATTGCAGGTGTACTGCAAGGATTGAGTGAAGCATTAACGCTGGCACAAAAATCAAACCTTGATATCGAACAGGTTGTTAGCGTTCTAAAACATGGGGCGGCGGGCTCTTGGCAGATGGAAAATCGCGCTACAACCATGGCTGAAGACAAATTTGATTTTGGCTTTGCTATTGATTGGATGCGTAAAGATCTGGGCTTTTGTTTAGATGAAGCGAAAAAACACGATCTTGAATTACCACTGACGGACGCAGTTGATAAACGTTATGGCTTATTACAAAACGAAGGGCTCGGAAGAATGGATACCTCTGTCTTAATTAAAGCTTTCAATAAAACGATTTAATTTTATCTAAACCACAGTCACTGAGACGAGATAGTGACTTTGTGAAAACCGATATTACATAACGCCAGAAAAGCGAAAGGGATGCACTCGCATCCCCTGCTGCCGACCCCGATAAACATCAAGATCAAAAATCCGTTTTCCAATTCTACATTGGAGTCATGGAATACCGATTGAATCCATTCAGCTTACGAAATTCTGAATAGTTTAATCGAATCACGACGTACTGTTACACCACGGAAAGTTACAGGCTCTAACAACGTCATCAGTTGCTTAGAAACGAAGAACTTACCACCGTAGCTACGATCGCCACCACGATTAACCCAATCAGCAAATTCATCAGCCAGACTGAACATAGAGTTACCGACTAGTAAAACAAGAACTTTAGCAACTTCGCTATCGTTCTGACGGTTAAACTCAGCGTCACGAACTTTTTTACGATATTCGTCGACAATTCTTTCAAGGCACTCAAATCTGCTCATATACACCACCATAAAAATCGAGGCGTGGATACTACTGCTCTAGCCTATTTAAATCAACCCATCGCCTTATGTTTCTTTAAAAAACTGATACTTTTTTTCAATTTGGTAACAAAGATGATGCTATTTATCATTAAAAACACGATTTAATTTCATATTCACCCTCTAAAACTTAAATATCATTTTATATACATGTTTGTATAATTGACATCCTAGATAGAATTAATTAAGAAATACAAACCGATGACTATAAACACTAACTTTAAGCTGCTAGGTAAATTAAATCGTGAATTTTTGACTATTTCAGCAATGATTGAAATTTATTGCTCACGCCACCATAATGATAAATGTAAAAAAGTTAATTTATGTGAAGACTGTGAATCTTTCAAAAGCTACGTAAAACAAAGGCTAGATCGTTGTCCTTATGGTATCAATAAGCCAACATGTCGACAGTGCCCTATTCATTGCTACAAAGCTCAAGAAAAGGTCAAATCACAAACAATTATGCATTATTCAGGTCCTAGAATGATGTATAAACACCCAATAATGGCTATTACACACTTAATTAACGATAAAAGAAAAATTAAAGCACTAAATCAAGAGATGACTTCAAACAGAAAAGTAAGAAACAGTGAATAAACAATAAGTAAAAAATAAATGATGAATGCGATATATTTTTAGTTTTATATTTCATTCACTTTTAAAACAGTTAGATGGCTTGTTTACTTTGTAATCAGCCTATTTGCTACTGTGCAAAAAACACACACCACTGTAATGACAAAAAATACCAAGATAAAAAGTAAACTATTGAAAACAGCCCATATGTGCATAAATATTTCGTTTCATGACTTTTTATAAATAAAACAGACAACATGTGAACCATAATAACAAATGGCTGGCGTTTATTAGTAGAGGTTCATTGCTTTAAATATTTAGAGTATTTCAATCTAAAAAACAGCGACTAATGATCGCTGCTTTTTGATAACGCATAAATTTTATTTAGTTTCGGTAATAATCAATCACTTGAATTTTCACAGGCTTATCTGCACTGCTAATATCGACAGTAAACTGATCATCATCGACAACTTTAGCATTTTTTGCCCCTTCCCCAATAACGTCAACACCTTCAATCTTGGTATATAGCTTGGTGTAATCGTAATGCATAGTGACAGTTGCGGTAACAGGTTTAGAAGCCGTTAATTCAAAAGTACAAATACCTGTAGGACAAAACACATCAATATCTTCTGCGGATGTCACCGCGATAGAATCGACATTCTTAATTGGCGTACCGGTGATTTTTGCTTCGCCACAGCCTGTTAGTAATAATGCCGTTGTAACTGCAACAAGGCCAAGTTGAATTTTTTTCACACTGATATCCTCATGTATTCCACTTAACGGTGATCTTTGTTTACTGTAACAAAGAAAGTTAAACGTAGACTATACCAAACATAACAAGTTCAATGAATTAGCATTGGCTATGATAGCTATTATGATAACACCCCATAAGCCCAAACAACCTCATCACACTTTAGTTTCATTGTTTAAATAAATTACACCTATTATTTTCACTTCTGTCTAGTATCCAAACGAATGCGTAATTTATTTCTTACCAAAAACCAATAAAGGTTAATTTTTAATTAACCTTATAGGCATACTATAGATATAATCACCTACAATGTGTGAATAGACTTTCCTTTATTCACGTTATATGCGCACCTATTTTTATTCCCACCCTATGGTGTCCAAGGTTTCTAGGAGAAATAAATGAGTATCATTATTTTGGTCTGTTTGATCATTATTAATGGATTATTTGCTATGTCTGAGATAGCACTTGTCACAGCAAAGAAAAACCGTTTACAGCGATTAGCAGACGAAGGGAATATCTCTGCTCAAAAAGCAATAGAGCTAGGTGAATCTCCCACGCAATTTCTATCAACAATGCAGATCGGTATCACTGTTATTGGAATTATGAACGGTGTTATTGGCGAAGCTGCTTTAGCTGGCCCTATTTCGCATTGGTTAATCGAATTTGGTTTTCCAGCTAAATCGGTTGGCTTTACTGCTTCAGCAATTGCGGTCATTGTTTTAACGTATGTATCAATTGTTATTGGTGAATTAGTTCCTAAACGATTAGGTCAAGTAAACGCTGTATCTATTGCGATATTTTTCGCCCGTCCCATTGCGGTTATTGCTTTTATTTCTCGTCCATTTGTCTGGCTATTGGCAAACTCAACCGATTTACTATTACGTTTATTGGGCAAAGGTAAAGACGACAGTTCAGCACTAACAGAAGATGATATCCGTGCAGTGATCGCGGAAGGTTCTCAGTCTGGTGTGATCCACCAGCATGAACATAACATGATGCGTAATGTATTTAATTTCGATGACCGAAAAGTATCTTCAATGATGACGCCACGAAATGAAATTGCGTATCTTGATTTAAATTATTCGCCTGAGAGCTATTTACAAAAATTGCTCTCAAGTACACATGCTTGCCTTCCTGTTGGAAATAACGGCTTCAGCGATTTAAAAGGCACATTAAATGCCAAGCAGTTATTACAGTTTATCAATGATAATACGGCTGAAAATCCGCTATCAATTTTAGATTACTTAACCCCTCCCGTTTTCGTACCAGAAAACTGGACAGGTACAACGCTATTAGAAATGTTCCAAAGCTCAGGTACAGACTTTGCTTTCGTGGTTGATGAATATGGTGATATCCAAGGTATCGTGACTTCTCAAGATATTTTAGAGGCATTAGCCGGTAAATTTACCCCTGATAATCCAAAAGATGTTTGGTCAGAGCAAAACCCAGACGGCAGTTGGAATTTAGATGGCATGATGCCGATCACTGTATTTAAAGATCTCCTGGAAATTAACAAACTTCCAGATGAAGAAGACGGCGGCTACCACACATTGAGCGGTATGTTAGTGTGGCTATTAGATGATTTACCTAAATTGGATGACTGTATTCGCTGGCAAGGTTGGCAATTCCGTATTCTAACATTAGAAAATAACCGTATAGATCGGATATTAGCTCAACGTTACGAATAGTCTATTGCGCTTCATTCGATCAAAAAGAGTTAGCCAACAAAGGCTAACTCTTTTTTCATCGGCTTTATTAGCTATAAGCAGGACTCGTTGTTTGTAACGTTGCTCTAAATGCTTTAATCATAAAAAACAGATAAAACACTTCAAAGGCAATACCAAATACTAATAAGCCGTAGGTATCATGTTTTAAATAATCGGGAAAAACAAAATACATAAGACCAAAAAATACAAACATAAATGGAACGAGGTAAAAGATTGCAACTCGCCACCCTACAACCCAACTTAACGAAAAGTATTTAATTAAAAAGTTTTTTCCGTTATTTCCGCCATTCACAAAAAATAAAATAATAAAGTTAATTATAAAAATGACGTTCTCAGCGATTGATTCTAACGAATCTGTTTGTGGTAGGTAATACGAATACAGCATCATCACAATAACCGGAATCAAAACATACAACGCAGATTCCCACTCAGTGACATTATTGTGTTTTAAATCAAGCAACAAGGCTTTCAAATTGAAAAAATACATATCCCCCTCCCTTATTGTCAATGAGTTTACCCTGTGAAGGTGGAGATAGGGATTGTAATAATTGATTAATTAGAATGAGTTATCAAAATAGAACGTTTTGATGATAGCCATTTCAATCGAACGTGATCATACCTTCAGTTACTGATTAATATAACGAAAGGTCAGGTTTATGCGTGCCTCATTGACGCGTTTAGTCTTGGGTAGTGCATGTTGCCAATACTGCTGGGTCTCTCCTGCCATTATCAGCAAAGATCCCGGTGTTAATTGAAAGGCTATTTTCTCTTTGGTTATTTTATGTTTAAACACGAACTGTCGTGTTGCACCAAAGCTTAAAGAAGCAATAACAGGTTGATGGCCTAATTCACGCTCATTGTCTTGATGCCACCCCATGTAATCTTCACCATCACGGTATAAATTACCAAGCACAGAGTTAAACGACGTTTGTGCTTGCTGCTCACACTGTGCTTTTAAATCTAATACTGCCGATGTCCAAGGTTGTGGATGCATGGTAAGCCCTGAATAAGTATAAACAGCATCACCGAGCCATGTTTGTAACCTCGGCTGAAGCACTGACTTACCAAATAGCGTAATGTGTTCTTGTTGCCAGTTCAGTTCGTTTTTCAGTTGCTTAAAATACTGTTCAGACTGCTGTAAATTCAAAAACTGTGGATGCCAATAGAGTAATCCATCATTGATTGTTATCCACTCACCTTGATCAGCAAACAAATCCATTGTGGTTTCCTAAATTCATTTAACAACAAACTATACGTTTTTAAGGTACAAAAAAGCCACAGTCAACACTATGGCTTTTAAGACGTTAATAGCAATTTGATTATCGTGAAAGCATCTCGATAAGGCATACAGGAGCACCGACCTTACAACGATAACCTGTTGCTTTAATAGCGCCCGTTTCAACATTACGGTGATAGCTAAGAATATCGTTAGAATGTTGATTCGCCACCAGCAACCATTCGCCATTTTGGGAAATCACAAAATCACGAGGGAATGCCCCGCCACAATCAACAGCGGCTAATTGAGTAACGTTTTCACCGTCTACATTAAAACAACTAATCTTGTTTTGAGCACGACAAGAAACATATAAAAAGCGTTCATCTGGTGATAAGTAAATAGCAGATGCCGCTTGTTTATTTTCTTCATTAACAAGCAGTGCTTGTTGTGATGCTTGCTCCCAACAGCCATCTTGTTTTGTGATCACAACAAGCGTTTCAGACAGTTCACACGCAACATAGCCGATTGATTCATCATGGCTAAAAACAAGATGTCGAGGGCCAGATCCCGCTGGCATGTTCAGCGTTTGATGTAAGGTAAATGCTAACGTGTTGACATCATAATCGTAGAAATAAATGCAATCACTGCCTAAATCAACAGCAGCTAACTGATTGGTATGCTTTAGAAATGTTACTTGATGTGCATGAGGGGCTTCTTGACGATTAACATTTGGTCCACAGCCATCAACAAATAAATCTGCGATACACTCCGTCGGTTGACCTTCTTCATCTAAACCATAAACAGTGACATTGCCTGAACCATAGTTCGCCACCGCCAAAAGCTTATCTTTTTCATCAATATGACAAGGATAATCCCCAGCAATAGCTAAAGAACAACGCGTTTTATTATTAGAAAAATGAAGCTGTGCACCATTGTGTCGATCAACTTCATTAAATGTATATAACCCGTTTTGAGTCGAAGCAAGATAAGATGGATTATGCTGTTGTTGCAACGTATCAGGCACTATCTCATTGTTTAACGTTAATACGCCAGATTGAGGATCAAGGGAAATACCAATAACACCATGACTATCACTCGGTGCATCAGTATAAGTGCCTACATAAAAATGTAAGGGGGATTGTTTTGTCATGGAAACCTTCATAAATAAATGCGTTATCAATCATTAAAATGCCGCCTGAATAAACAGACGGCAACGACTTCGTTTAATGATTTTCTAAAATGTGAAGTAACTGCTTAGTTGGCGAGACGATAGCAACGATAGTTTCGTCAAATATGACGGCATTTTTATCAATAATTTGATGATAAGCCGCTACCTCTTGCTCTGATAACTTACTTCCCTGTTTTATTTTATCAATCAGGTTCATTCCGAGATCTGCAACCGCTATAACAGCATCAGTCATAGGCATAGTATTTACAGCAGCAATATTGTTAGCAAAGATCGGTTTGACTTGCTGCGCGGCTAACTTAACTGTTAAGTAATGCATATTTAGCGTATCAAGGGCTGACATATCCCCCTTACTAATACGTGAAACCAGATCATTCATCTCATACACTGCCAAACTTTCAACAGGCAATGCATCAGCAAAGCGATTTAAACGCTCATACTGGTTATATAAATCGCCTTTCGTTGGTGTCGAATTCCACTTCTCCCAATGACGTGCATAATATTGAGCTGGCTCAACATACTTGGCTAAGGTTTGTAACGCGCTTTCATCTGCACCATTAGCAAGACGTTTTAGCATCATGTTTGCATCCGCATGATGGCGTAACCCAACGGATATTTCTGACCATGTATCGATTGCTTTCATCCGCTTATACATGCTGCGCTCATCGGTTAACGCTTGGCTTGACCACAAACGCTCTGCAACTGCGTAACTTCGCGGCCATAAACGGTGTTCAATCGTCATAGAATCGAGGTTTTCGCCCCATATTGTGATTTCACCGCCTAAAATCAATGCTTGTTCTTTTTCTGTTAATTCTGCTGGATAGCCCCCATTAGGTTCTGGGATCTGAGTTCCTGTCATATCACTACTTGCAATAAGTTGACCTGTTGCAGGCCAGCGCACATTACCGATTAACTGATAACTGCTGTCTGCAAGTTTGTCATTGGAAAAATCGTAATTAAATTCGGTATATGACATGAAATTATCGAAATGCCCTCGAAATTTAACGCCTGGCATATACTCAAGAATGTACACCTCTTCACGAGACTTACCGTTGTAGTCTGTAAATGCACGATAACTACCATTAACAGCGGTAATAATAGTTAAGTTACCTGTGCGTGGACCGCCTTTACTTCTAGGCTTCACCCATTCGTAAGTCTCGAATTCCTCGCCTTGATGAAGTTTGTCATCCACAGTGATCCCTTTAGGCATAGGATCGTTTCGATAGTGATAACTTGTCGGTTGTGGTTGATCAAGGTAATAGCCCGTTGAAAGAATACCTTGATACCCTTCTTTTGCGGCACGACCTATACTGTCATGACCTTGCCAGCTTTGGATCACTATCGATTTAGGTAAGTCTTTATGCCAGATTTCATCCCATCCAGTCATTTTCTTACCGCGCTCTGCCAACATCTTTTCTACTTTAGTATTAAGATAAGACTGTAAGCCGCGTTCACCATCAATATGATTATCTTTAATAAATTGCTGAATTTTCGGATTATCACGCCACTGCTGATAATTAGGCTCATCCCCACCAATATGGAAATACTCATCAGGAAATAACGCGACGACTTCATCAAACACACTCGCTAGCATTTCATAAAGTTCGGGATTAGTTGGATCCATTAAGGGTTCAAATACCCCCCATCCACGTTGCTGAGGGTATTGTTGTTTTCCTATGCCAGACATTAATTCAGGATAAGCATGAGCCACCGCTGAAGCATGACCTGGTAATGATATTTCTGGAATAACACGAATACCTAAATTACGCGCATAATCGACAACTTGACGAATTTGCGCCTTGGTATAGAAATTACCATCGGCAGTCTCACGCCAAAGTTTTTGGTAGTTATCAAGCTGAATTCGGATTCCTTGATCGTCCCAGATATGCCAATGGAAAACATTGAGTTTAGCTGATGCCATTGCATCTAACTGACGAAGGATCACATCAAGCTCAATGAAATGTCTTGAAGTATCATAAGATACCCCACGCCAAGGAAAGCGTGGCTTATCTTGAATAGAAACAGCAGGAACAAAATAACCAGTAGCGTCCGTAGAAACCATTTGAAGCAAGGTTTCTAGACCATGAAATGCACCATAAGGACGCTCAGCATTAATTACAATTTTACCGTTACCAACATCAAGCGTATAGGACTCGTCACTATCAATATTCTGAACATCTGATTTGGGGCGATGATGAATATTAATCACTAACGTCGCGTCTTGTTCAGATTGTGCTTGCCAGTTCAACATCGGCAACCCTGTCTGACGATAAAGTCGCTCCATGACTCTTTTAGTATTGAATTGAACACGGGGCGAATTATAACCTTTGATATAAATCGAAAAAGATTTATCCAAAGTGACTTTACCTTCTTTAAGAGCCACATTCTGTGGATAAGGCATTAAATTTAAATCGCTATTTGCCGTCATTGCTATCGCTGCCGTTGGAAGAGTGAATAAACTAGAAATAAGTAATGCTAATGTCCCTTTATACATGTGTTATAACCTGCTATTTATTATATTGTACAACTGAAAACGTATTGCATTTTAGGCAATTAACTCACAATGTTGTTTTCACCAATATCAGTCAGCGTCTGAAATATTCAGCCACTGACTCAATCACTTCTCGTATTCAAAAGAACAACGCTATGCACTTTATGAGGGTAACGTTAAATGTTTCATTGCATTTTCGGGGATAATCGCGCCTGAATGTTGGATCACAATTGCTGCTAAAGCATGCCCTAACGTTGCTGAGTCTTGATAACTTTTGCCTGTAACTCGTCCAGCTAAATAACCCGCAGCAAAAGAGTCACCTGCAGCACAAGTATCAATCACATGACTAACATGCTCTGTCGCGACATAAGCGTGGTGAACATATTTATCTTGTCGCCAAATAAGCAGGCAAGGTTCACTGCCTCGTTTGATCACTATTTCGTTACAGCCCATGCGTAAACAACGAGCAGCAACGCTTTCATCATCTCCCCACACCAATACATCATCGTCTTCTGTGATTAACGCGATATCAACAAGCGGTAAGATTTCGCTATACCAATATTGCGCTTCTTCGCTCGACCATAATTTAGGGCGATAGTTATTATCAAAGATAATCTTTCCACCTATTTGCGAAAAAGCTTCAAGCAGGTGTTTAAGTCGCAAGCGGCTTGCTTGGTCTAAAATAGCAAGACTAATACCGCTCAGGTAAAAGTAATCATATTGCTGATCTCGTAATGCAATTTCTAATTTATTCAGTGATGAGGTTGAAAAATAGCGTTTTGCTGCCGAGTTATCTCGCCAATAGAGAAAGCTCCGCTCACCAACTTCATCCGTTTGCACCATGTATAAACCGGGTAATTGCTGAGCAAAGGTTTCAACCAAATTGGTGTGGATACCTTCTTGACGCCATATTTCCAGTAGTTCTTGAGATAATGTGTCGACACCTAACCCTGTCGCATAAGAAACATGTACTGCGTGTTGGCGAGTTAATCTTGAAAGATAAAGCGCAGTATTTAATGTATCGCCACCAAAGCCTTTGCGAATAGGATCGCCGCTAAGTTCGATCATACACTCACCAAAAAATGCGATTTTGGTTTCAGCGGAGTTAAGCATCAATTGAAAACTCGATATGTAATTATATAAATAAAAAAAGAGTGCCTAAATTATCGAAGAGATGGCATTTAGGCACTCCAAATAAACCTTAAATCTGGAATTAACGGCGGTCTTCTCGGTAACAAGTCACATCGACTTCGACTTTTACATCAACAACCAAATCACACACCATGCAAATACGTGCTGGTGGATGTTCACCAAAAAATTCACGAAACACTTTATTGAAAGATTGGAAATAACGGGCATCAGTAAGCACGACTTTTACATGCATTACATCAGCAAGGGTATAGCCTGCTTCGTCCATGATATCGATACAGTTTTGGATCGCTAAACGAGACTGGTCAACGATTCCGCCTTCTACTACCTCACCATCAATCATTGGTGTTTGACCAGAGACATAAAGGAACCCTCCTGCCTCAGTTGCACGAGCAAATGGCAAGTGTTGACCTCCAGTACCTACCCCGCCCTCTACACCATAACGTTTGATTGACATACTACTCTCCACCGGTAATTAGTTATTATCTAAATATATTTTTTTAATTATTTTAATGGGTGTTATTTCTAAATAAAAATACACCTTTTCTTTTGCCACTGACGTTGCCATTTGAATATGTTAATTGTCCATTTACAAATACGCTTTCTATACCCTTAGCAATAGATATTGAATTTTGAAATGTGGCGGTATCTTTTATGGTATCAGGATCAAATAAAACTAAATCGGCAAACGCCCCTATTTTTATTTCACCACGATCTTTTAATTGATATCGATTAGCCGACATTCCCGTCATTTTATGGACCGCTTCTTCTAATGAAAATAACTGCTCTTCACGGCAGTATTGACCTAATACTCGCGGAAAGGCTCCCCATAAACGAGGGTGTGGCTTCGGATCATTCGGTAAACCATCAGACCCCACCATGGTCAATTTATATTTTAAAACTCGTTTTACATCGTCTTCATCCATGCAGTGATAAACAGCCCCTGCAGGTTGTAATGCTTTTGCTGCATCCATTAACGAAAGATTTAACTCTTCAGCTATCACCTTTAGGGTTTTACCTGCTAGTTCTGGTTTGGGTTCTGACCAAGTAATAAAAATATCAAAATCATCCGTAACTTGATTTAAATCAAGCATTGAAGAACTGGCTGAATACGGATAACAATCACAAGCAACATCTTGATACTCTGAGACTTTATCCATTAATGCTAATACTTCTTTAGTACGCCCCCAATTGCCAGCCCCTGCACATTTTAAGTGAGAGATAACCACAGGTACTTGTGCATATTTTCCTGTTTCGAAGGCTTCTTCCATCGCACTTATGATCGCTTCAAACTCTGTACGCATATGGGTTGTATAAATACCACCATATTGACTTAGCACAGTTGCCAACCTCATGACTTCATCTGCAGTTGCTGCTTTTGCACTTTGGTAAGCTAAACCTGAACTTAATCCCAATGCACCTTGCTTCATCGCTTGAGTTAAACTCTCACGCATAGATTCAATTTCTGATTCTGTTGCAGTACGTTGCAAATCATCCATGACGTTATTGCGTAATGTGGTATGCCCCACCAACGCTGCAACATTCACCGCAGGCTCGGCTGCTTGCACCGCTTTTACATAATCGCCAAAAGTTGAATATTGAAAATCGTCTTTCTTACCCAATAAGTTCATGGGCTCCGGTGGCTCACCCTTAAGAATCGTCGGGCTCGCACTAATGCCACAATTGCCCACTATCACGGTTGTTACACCTTGGCTAATTTTAGAAAGACACTCAGGAGCACGGATCACATTGGTATCATCATGGGTATGAACATCAATAAAACCTGGTGACAGCACTAAACCTTCAGCATGAATCACTTGCTTAGCGTCATAACCATCTAATTGACCAATCGCTTGAATACGATCCTGACATATGGCGACATCGGCAATGAACGATGCCGCGCCAGTACCGTCAACAATAACTGCTTTTTTAATGATGGTATCGCACAGCATACTGAACACGCTCGAAATTTATAAGATGCAAATATAGTAAAGAAGATCGGATTATAATCAGTGACAAAACACACAAAAATGTAACAATTGTTTGATAGTTTCTAACACGTAACTTACCCTTTTAATATTTATAAAATAAGTATCAACAACTTAACTTATGTTAGAAAAGGTGATGCATGGATAAGAATCTCTTTGAGTATGATAAAAACTATCATGATAATTGCTTTACTACCCCAGATTTTGGTGAAAAAGCTCAGCCTATTACGTCTGAGTCAAAACAGCATTACAGCCTAATCGATGAAGAGATTGCTCTGCCAGCCGCAGTGATCAAAGCCTCTTTACTGGATAATAACCTTCAGTGGATGCAACGATTCGCTAATCACCATAACGTGAAATTGGCTCCCCATGGTAAAACGACCATGACACCAGCCTTTTTCCGTCAACAACTTGAACACGGCGCATGGGGTATCACTATTGCAAGCCCAGCTCAGGCCCAAATAGCCGTACTCAGCGGGGCAAAAAATATCATTATGGCGAATCAATTAGTGGGTCGCGCAAACATGATGATCATCTCGCAATTAATCAAACATTATGATGTGGACTTTTATTGTTGTGTCGACTCAAAACGCAATGTTGAAGCCTTGGCAGACTTCTTTGCCAGCCATGAGCAAAAACTGAATATATTAATTGAGATGGGTGTTGATGGCGGTCGCTGCGGTTGTCGCACAGCGCAAGAAATCATGGCGTTAGCACAACAAATTCACCAAAGCCCCCACTTAAACTTAAGAGGTATTGAAGTCTACGAAGGAGTTATTCATGGCAATAATGCAGAACAACAAGTCAGAGACTTTCTCAATCGAACTATTGCAATCACCATCCAATTACAACAAGAACACCTCATTCAAGAAATACCATTAGTCACAGGCGCTGGCTCTGCTTGGTATGACGTTGTTGCTGAATGCTTTAATAAGCATCGAGAGCTAGAGGCTGTTATTCGTCCCGGTTGTTATGCCATCCATGACACGGGCATTTATCTTGATGCGCAAAATCAAATCATGCAACGTGCTGAAAAAAATCAGGGAATGGCGTGTAATTTAGGTGGTGATTTAGCATCTGCACTGGAGCTTTGGGCGTATGTGGTTTCTCGACCAGAGCCGAATAAAGTGATTGTCGGCTTTGGCAAACGTGATGCTGCTTTTGATGCTGGATTACCTATTCTTGAAAGAGCTTATCGTGATGGTGAACCTGTTACTTTTGATCAGGTAAAGACAACGGCTGTGATGGATCAACATGCATTTCTCTCTGTTTCAAGCGATTGCGACCTGCAAGTGGGAGATGTCTTAGTCTTTTCAACTTCTCACCCTTGTCTAACCTTTGATAAATGGCGTGCTGTCGCAGTATCTGATGATAACGATCGCGTCACTCACTGGGTAAAAACGTGGTTTTAAACGTACTAATTAACAGAGGAAAACAATGTGAGTGTAGACGTCGATATTATTTCTCAAATCACAGAGCGTTTTAGTGCCCTTCGTGACGCAGAAAAAAAAGTCGCACAATGGATCATGGATGACATTCAAGGTGCAGCAAATGCCAGTATTACCGAATTAGCGCAAGGTGCTGATGTTAGTGAAGCTTCTATTACTCGCTTTGCTAAAGCGATTGGGTGTAAGAACGTACGCGACATGAAAATTAAACTCGCGCAAAGCTTATCTGTCGGTCAGCGATTTATTCTAGAGCCACCAGATCAAAGTGGTTATCAAGGTATTTATGAATCAATCAAACAGTCGTTAGATGTAAACCGCAGTTTAATTGTCGAAAAAGATATTGATACCGCTGCAGACTGGTTACACAACGCGCGGCAAGTCGTTGCTATTGGAATGGGCGGCGGCTCAACGATTGCTGCGCAAGAAATGCAGCACCGTCTATTTAGATTAGGCTACCCAGTCGTAGCTTATAACGATGGGCTGTTATCACGAATGATAGCCGCAACCGCCGAAAGTAGTGATGTTTTAGTGATGATTTCATCTACAGGTTACACGCCAATCGTGGTTGAAACCGCGCAGTTAGCCAAAGAGTATGGCTTAAAAATTATTGCTATTACCCCGATAAATACCCCACTCGCGGAATTGGCCAGTTTAGTGCTACCTATTAAACATCAAGAAACAGACTTTATCTATAAACCATCAGCTTCACGCTACGCCATGCTGGCACTGGTTGATGTAATATCAATGGCCATTGCGGTTAAAAACAAACGACGTTCAAGAGACAAACTACGACGATTAAAAGTAGCCCTTGATGCTCATCGTGGAGGACTCGACAGACAACCGCTGGGTGATTGATTTTTTATATAGAAGGCATGTTCCTTAATAAAATACCCCCAATAATTGATGTTCAACTATTGGGAGTAAATGAAGCTTCTTGCGATAGCTTCTATGACTATTTTCTCATAATTTCAATTAAGAAGGCTTTGAGTGGTCTTGGTTTAGCAACACCATAACCTTGCGCGTAGGTGATATCGTGTAATTTCACTAAGTTGATATGCTCTTCTGTTTCTACAAACTCAGCAACCGTTTCTAAACCAATGTCTTTAGCAACATTACTGAGCGATTCTACAATCAAGCGATCGGTTTCAGACACCGGTAAATCACGAATAAACTCACCATCAATTTTTAATATATCTAATGGTAAGCGACGTAAATACGAGAAACTTGCGTAGCCTGTACCAAAGTCATCCAACGCAATCTTGCTGCCAGCTCGACGCAATAATTGAATTGTTTCAATCGCCTGCTCTTCTGACTGCAACGCTGAAGATTCAGTGATCTCAAAACAGATCCTTTTCAGCGGAATCGTATACCGTTCAGCTAACTGAATAATATCTTTCGCCAATGTTGGTGATGATAACGATTTTGCCGTTAAGTTAATGGCGCACTTCTCGATATGCTTCCAATCTGTAATGTGTTCATTCAGTAGCTTAAAGGTATGAGTTACAACCCAACGATCCAATTCTGATTCTAATTCAAACAGATTTATCATTGGGAAGAACTCTGCTGGCGTTACTACCTGCGTCATTCCATCTTGTGGGTTAATACGTAGCAATACTTCAAAGCTATGACCTTTTTCTTTCTTACCATTGAGTTTTAAATATGGCTGACAGTTAAGCTCAAAAAGATTGTTTTTAAATACATTTTGAATATATTCCAGCATATCTACTTTACTAACTAAAGGCGCTTGCTCTTCAACCCAATGAATGCTTGTGTTTAACGCTGATGGTTGACCACACAGCTGAGAAACAACCGCTGAGATATCACCCTCTTGAGTGATTTTCGCACAATGTAAGGTTGGAGAAACCAAACTGACAGAGGTATCCCCCCAGTAAAATTGAAACCTTTTCAACTGCGATACTAAAACATTTAACTTGCTATCAATATTTTCATCTGAAATCGCAAAGCCAAGAATACCAATGGAAAATGGTGGTCGGTAACAGCGGAACACATTTTTGTTCTTTACTGTTAAGTAGTTATTTAATTGAAAAATCAACTGTGCTTTACCTTGATAACCCAACTCACTTAGTTTTGACATCGTTGGCATCAAATCAAGATAAACAATCACAGCTTGCTGTTGCTCACTAAGATCTTCTTCTAACTGCTTTATATTAAACAGCTCTGTATATGGATCAATTCTCTCTAATTTGATTTGCTGACGAAGCAATTCAAAGTTCTTAATAACTGATAGTGCAATGGCGTAACACAACGAAAGCATCACGGCTAGCACCACCAGCAAGCCATAAAATTGCTCATCCAGCATCCCCATAGTATTAGCGCGTTCTAGGCTTGCTGTCAGCATCACTAGTGTGACAAAAGTGGCCATCATCAAGGGTTGCACTAAACCAAAACGACCAAAGCCCAAAATCACCAAGATCAATAGCACAAAACACAATGAATAACTGACTAATGCATTATGATAGCTAATAGCGACAACTGTGATAATAATGAATGTCGACAGCCATAAAAGATAACTTGGATCTGTATTCTTTGACTGTCGAATTTCACTGCTATATTCAAGATATTTAGACTTGTAACCTAATTTTGTAAAAACTAATAAGAATAGGACCAATACACTGGGTGTTAATGATAGTTGCGTTAACATCCCACCCAAGATGGAATACGCCATAAAGTTAAATGCTAATGGCTCTGAGCCAGCGAAAAAGCTAATGATCATCGCTGTGACGTAGGTAGATAACGGCAATAAGACGCCAATAACCACAAAATAAAGGCTGATCACTATACTGTAGCTTTTATTTTCATATTGTTGATATAAACGGATAAACAGATGTGAAAATAAAAAAGGAAATATTGTTGTAAATATCGCCATCGCAAATGCTACATTAATTTCTTTGCCAACAAACAAGCAATAATAACTAAATACACTTAATCCTACTGCGTAAACGATGCGCCATTTAAAAAAGATAAAAACAACCACCATCACAGCGCTTGCAATCGACATGATCGAAAAAGACTCATGTTCAATTGAAAATAATCGCGTTAAAAACAAACTGATTAAAACAGATAAAAAGACCAACAAATAAACAAGTATCTGCTGATACGGTTTATTTGCTTTTTTTGAACGAAACATGCACACACCACAGTTAAATGAAGGCGTAAATAGTAACAAAGTTCATACTATATATTGGAGAAATAACGATATGTGTAAGGTAGGAATAGCAATCGACATGTAAGCAATTGTAAGCATAAAAACCTACTATTAATAATTAAACTCAATTATTAACAACGCGACATTATACCGAGAATACTCATTATATTTATACATCTAATAATATTAATAAGTATATTAACAATCTTTACTTTCAATACCGACCACTGGCGGTTTTCCATCATAATAATTTACAAAATAAACACCACATTGGTCGTTATAACTAAAACCACGAGGAAATATTTTACCAACTTTAGGTGTCGTATTCCCTGCTGGTAATGGTGAGATTTGACCACTCGGTACCGTGCGTTGATTTCCCAAACCACACCACTCCGACTGGCATTGAGTATTTCGACCTCTTGTATAGGATATATCATTAAGAGTCAGTAAATAGCGCATACTACGCATCCAATGCCCTGTTGGATAACCCATAACAATTTCTATATTAACATCACCAGCATCGATCATTGACTTATTAGGATCATGTTCAACGCCAAGAACAGTGGCCCGAGTATGGACAAAATCACTTGACGTCATCAATGAAGACTTCACGCCTTTTAATAAAGCAATGCGCGCATCTCTACTGATATTTAAAAACTTAGGCGCAACAAAAACAGCTATAATTCCAATAATAACGATGATGATAACTAGTTCAATAAGACTAAAACCTCTAATTTTCACTATAGCTATCCTTTGCGTGCATTAATTATGGAATATTTCTACATCCTATTGATTGAGCATTAAATAGCAAACATGACGTTAAAAAACGTTACCACCATCAAGAAATAAAAAAGCACAACTTATATTACATTGTGCTTTTGTATTCCGGTCTTTTAAGCCCCAAACTGTTGCAAAATGGCCTGACCAATTTGAGCTATTTCTTTATCACGCTCAGGAATACTCGCTTTAGTACCTGTTAGATAAATACTGATCACTAACGGTTGTTGTTGTTCATTCCATACCACAGCAGTAATACCACGTGAGCCATGACCACCTGCGCCTGAGCGATCTGCAATCTCCCAACCTTTTGGCAGTACTGAGCGCAACAAGCCATTCGAAACTTTATTCGCTTTCATCCAGTCGTTCAGTTGTTGTTTTGAGGTATCGTTTAAAGCATTACCTAAAACTAGATTGGTAATAGTTTTATTCATCGCATAAGGCGTTGTGGTATCACGTTTATCGCCTGGTATTGCTTCATTGAGTAATGGTTCAATACGATCCAATCTTGTTACGTTGTCACCATTATCAATCAAAAATTTCGTTACGCCAGCAGGACCACCAATATGACTTAGTACTAAATTAGCAGCTGAATTATCACTGGTCGTCATGGTCGCAAAACACGCTTCTTTTAACGATACCTCAGTGCCGACTTTATCTTTAAATACTGGCGCATACTCTAAAATTGCATCAGCCTTGATTGGATAAACTTTATCCATCATGCCATTATTAATTTGGTTATCATGTAGTAACTTTGCACAAGCTAGTGTTTTAAAAGTACTCATTAACGGAAAACGTTGATCACTGTTATAGCTAAACAGCTGTTCTCCTTTACCATCTAATACAGAAACGCCAACTTTTGCCCCTAGTTGTTTTTTCGCATATTCAATCGCTGAATTAACTGCCGAAGTTTCCGCTAAACTTATGCTAGAAAAGCTCAAAATAGAGACTGTTAATACTGACCCAATAACGTGTTTTAACGTTGTTTTTAATAAATAACTCATGTATACCTCTGATAATATCAGCTACATTTTATCAGTAAAAAAATCCACTAAAAGCAAAATTTGCAACATAAAGTTAATTAAATGTGGCTAATTATCCACATTTTCATTTACTGTTTTACTTTGCCCATTATTAGTATTAATTTGATTTAGTATTTACATAATCTATGTAACCTTCCATATTCAAACTACTACATAAATATAATGACTATTGAACCCACAACTTTACTTGCGATCACAGTGATATTTATCGGATCTTATGTCCAAACGGCTATCGGCTTTGGTTTAGCTATTGTTTCAGCTCCTCTTTTAATTGTTTATGCTCCCCAGTATGTTCCAGCCCCTATTTGCCTTATTGCGTTGTTTATCTCATTACTTAACGCCTTAAAACATCGTAGTAGTATTGAAATTGGTGGCTTAAAAATGGCAATTTTAGGACGCGTTCCAGGTTCAATTGCAGGTGCGGCTCTACTCCTTTATGTTTCGTCGCATGTTCTGACATTATGGATTGGCTTACTGGTACTACTTGCCGTAGTTGTAAGTGTCTTACCTTACCGGATTGAGCCGACGCCGCGTAGAATGGTTATTGCTGGTTTTTTCTCTGGTTTATTTGGAACAAGCTCCGCTATTGGTGGACCACCAATGGCAATCTTATTACAGCATCAAGAAGCTAACCAATTACGTGGTAACCTATCTGCATTCTTTGTCTTTAGTTCGATTATTTCTTTAACTGCTCAAATACCCGTCGGTTTTCTGTCACTAGATAAGCTTTGGATCACTCTACCACTAATTCCTAGTGCATGGCTTGGGTATTGGTTAGCACTCAAAACAACCCAATCATTACCGAAGGAAAAAATTAGATATGCTGCTCTTATCTTGTGTTTAATCTGCGGTATTATTGCTATCTATGAAAGCATCTACTAGTAAAATATGTACTCGATATCACATAACACCAACATTACTGCTAGAAGCATCAATAAAACCCAATAAAGAGATTGACCATAGTTAACACAACTTGATAAAAATACGTTAACAAGCAGTGGTTTTTGTAAATTAATTTCGAGGTATAATATGGATATTGTTGTTGCCTTAACGAATGGAAAGTTCGGTATTGTTGAAGATTGCATCACAACAGATGATATTGAAGGTCGTTGCATTGAATGCTGGGTTGAAAATGACTCTGGCTTTACTTACGAAAAAGCAGTTGTTGCTTATTGCGTATAAAAATTTTTGACTAATATCTAATAAAATAGCGTCTAATTTTTAGGCGCTTTTTTATATCTCTTACTATCATAATGCATACAACACCACTTATTTCACACGCCACAAGTGGGTATTTCTAACATTTCATCAAGGCTATCAAAGGTCTGCCAAACAACGTGAGCCTTTGATTAAACCATTAATAAACTCTGTTTTCTTTGATATTCATATTTCAAATAAGTCAACAACCTGATTTATCGAATTTTTATAAATGCCTTATTACCCCCAGTAAACACCGAAAACAAGAACGTTCAAATCTCACACAAACTGAATAGTACAATAAGCGTACAGAGCATTCTTCTATAATCAATATCTTTTCTTTAAATACACAATATCAAGCGCACCTGTATAAACAGCTTGTGATCACCTTCTACTCTTTTAAATGTAATTGTTTTCTTTGTTACCAATGAACTCGACCTTCATTGTAATCATAATAAAACCTAAAATAAAAAACTATAGATACAATAAGTTACACAAAAAACCGACCTTTTTAATGCCTATTTAAATTTACACTTATAGATAGAATTAAATACAAAAAGTTCTTGCATCACTCGGCAAATAAAACTACTGTATACACATACAGTATGTATATATAACCACTGGTCGAGGAAAGCACTAATGAACTACCACACATCAATTACTGCTTCACAAGTTTACAAATCAACATTTGCAGCAGATTCAGCCCAGCAACCATTTTCAGCTGCGGTCGGACACCCAATTGAAGTGAGTTATAGTGCAGAGCAGCAAACTCAACTAGCGTATTTCTTACGACTATTAAAAAAGGCCAATAGTGAAAATCGTTGGATTATGTTTATTGGTTATGACGCATTAATCGATAAATCATTATTGGAAAATGCTGGAATCAACATCAACAAAGTTTTGTTGTTAAAAACACCGGCTCATCAAAGTAAACATAATTTGATGGTTAAGGCTTTAGAGATGGGAAATTGCAGTGCCGTTATTGTTGCAGGAGAAATAGAACAATTTGATACTCCCCTTATGAATTCTGCAGCTATAAACGGAAAGGCAATGGCGTTTGTATTAAACAAAACAATAACAACTCATTTAACCGTACATTAAGCTGGTGTAATCCAATATCGTAATTAAATAATGGTTAAATTTGTATGTTTTTACAGAATTAACGTTAAAAAATTCAATAAAAAATCTTATTTATGCCAAATAAACATACAACTCAACGGTTTTATTACGATAATAGTTTTTAGATGTTAAAAAAGCCCATATAATCTTATTTATATAATAAATAAAGATTAGGTTAAAACATGGATAATAAGCTTGGATTAGGAGCGCTAACAGCACTCGTGATCGGCTCAATGATTGGTGCCGGCGTGTTTAGCCTTCCTCAGAATATGGCACTGGTTGCAAGTCCAGCAGCTGTAATGATTGGATGGATGATCACCGGTATTGGCATGATCTTTCTTGCTCTATCATTTCAATATCTTTCTCTATTAAAGCCTGAAATCAATAGTGGTGTATTTGGTTACGCACAAGCAGGCTTCGGTGATTATATAGGATTTTGTTCCGCTTGGGGCTATTGGCTTAGCGCAATGCTTGCGAATGTTTCCTATTTAGTCATTGTATTTAGTACATTAGGCATGTTTTTTGATAAGCCAAATGATGTAATTTTTGGTTTAGGGAATACTTGGCAGTCGATTACTGGTGCTTCTATTGTTTTATGGTTAGTCTACTTCTTAATTTTACGTGGTGTTAAAACAGCAGCGACTATTAATATGGTAACAACCATTGCTAAATTAGTACCACTCTTCTTATTTATCTTCTTTACCATGCTTGCCTTCAAGTGGCACACGTTCATTTTTGATTTTACTGGTATTGAATTTGGTCCAAAACATGGTCTACTTGAGCAAGTTAAGTCTACTATGTTGATTACGGTATGGGTATTTATTGGTGTTGAAGGTGCTGTTGTCGTTTCATCACGTGCTAGAGAACGTAAAGATATCGGTCGAGCAACTATTCTCGGCCTATTAACCGCTCTTATTATCTATATTTTTGTCACACTTCTTTCTATGGGTGTAATCAGTACACCAGAACTCGCGAAGTTACAAAACCCATCTATGGCTAAAGTGTTAGAACACATCCTTGGCCCATGGGGGGCTGTATTAATCGGTTGTGGGCTATTAATTTCAGTTTGTGGTGCTTTTCTTAGTTGGACGGTTTTGGCAACGGAAGCACCATTCCTTGCAGCTAATAACAATGTATTTCCTAAAATTTATAAGAAGCAAAATGACGCCGGCACTGCTGTTACGGCATTAAACCTAACAACTATTTGTATTCAAGTCTCTTTATTTGCAGTGACTTTTGCTGGCGGAACCTACAACAGTATTTTAATCATTGCTTCTGAAATGATTTTAATCCCCTACTTTTTAGTCGCTGCTTACACCCTAAAATTAGCGATAAAAACAAAAAATAGAGGTGCTTTACTTTGGGTTGGTATTTTTGCAACGGTATACGGTATTTGGCTTCTATATGCATCTGGTTTACATCATTTGCTATTATCTGCAATTTTGTATTTACCTGGCCTATTTTTCTTTATTAAAGCGAAACGAGAACAAAATAAACCTATTTTTGTTGGTAAAGAAATCTATTTTGTCGCATTCCTTATTACTATCTCAGCATTCGGCATCTACTTACTTGCCACAGGAAAATTAGTCATCTAATTGTAACCAAAGAAAAAGCCGTGTTGATAGTATCAACACGGCTTTTTTACATCATCTAATTAACTTATAATTGTCGCTCGTTCCAAGCGATCTCAACGCGATTTCTTCCACGCTCTTTTGCTTTCATTAGTGCCTTATCAGCGCGCTCAATAAAATGGCTATAATCTTCATTTTCAAGCTCGGCGACACCTAGACTACACGTTATTTTCATCCCGTTATCCCATACTGCATTATCAATACATTCACGTATCGATTCAGCGAGTTCAGCTGTAGCACCTAAAGGTGTTGCTGGGCAGAAAATCACAAACTCTTCCCCTCCCCAACGAGCAAAAACATCAGATTTTCGTACACGTTTATTGATCAAACTTGCAAATCGTCTTAATACTTCATCACCTAATCGATGACCATACTTGTCATTCACTTGTTTAAAGTGGTCGATATCGATAAATATCATTGAAAAAGAAATATTGTTAACAATTGAGTGTGTTGTAACTTCTGCTAACCACTCATTAATTTCATGTCTATTACGGGTTCGCGTCAAGGGATCCGTGAATGCTAGCTCTTCAAACACCAAACTTTTCTCGTACAAAGCACGGTTAGCGTCACGTAAACGTTGTGTACGTTCTTCCGTTTCTTTAATCTTTTTTCTTAGATAAATACGATCAATAATGATAAAAAATATCGCTGTTATCACCCACAGTGATAGCAATAATTTAACTAGCGCTTGTTCACTGATCCTTTCACCATAAAAAATAAGCTTCTTTAGCTTAATCGTATAATTAGCTTCTTTAACATAGCTGCCTGTAGCAACTTCAATAACGGAGATATTATCAAATTGCCTATTGGATTTATCAACAGGCACTTCATAATCTGCTATCCACCATGATAAAACTTGAAAAGAGCGAAGAGGAAACATAGTTAACCCTTTATCTTCTCCAGGCGCATACTCAATCGCATTAAACTTTAATGAAATTGGATCTGATAGCTTCGCATAAGCTGGATCAAAATTACGTAAATAAATACGTACTCTTTCTCCCTCTAGAGGACTGTCATAATCAATATCAATTCCAACATGATCATAATCACTAAGATCAATGCCTTTATCAACTGAGTCAGTCAGTGAAATTGCAATCTCACAAAAAGGCCATTGTGCTTTATTAACTATTTTACATTCAAGCAATGCACCGTTTCTATCTATCTTTAAAGACGCCTCAGTTGCACCATTTTGTGCAGTATCATCAATAATTCGGTATGTGCTATTCACAGGAGTAACAATGTACTCTTTCTTTGCACCGCCAAGCATAAACCACACGTAAACAATACAAGTAAAAATAACAAGAAAGAATACAGTATAACGGACTGGTTTTGTTAAACCTGCCATGAAAACCTCAAAGACAAATAAAGCAAAAAATATGCATGTAAGTTAATAGTGAAACTAGCAAAGCTCAACGATAATAACAATAAGATAATCGTCAATCTGCAAACCTTATTATACTTTTAACGCCTAAAATTAACACTAATAAAACAATAGGTTATCTTGATTTTATCATTATCGTTTAAGCGTATATTATCGACGACTTCTATGCTTACCTCTGTTCTGATGGATTTTGCTTTTCGACTTTGCTCGTCGCTTTTCGGCTGCCGCACCACGATGAACAGATTGAGTTTCTATTAATGCAGGATTAGGCTCATAACCTTCAAGCCATTGCTGTGGTAGACGGCTATCTAATAAATCTTCAATCGCTTTTAATGCCCATTCTTCATCAAGGCTCATCAAAGTAATCGCATGTCCTGTCATCCCTGCTCGACCTGTACGACCAATACGGTGAACATAATCTTCCGCTTTAAAGGGCATATCAAAGTTGACCACATATTCGAGTTGCTCAATATCCAAACCTCTGGCAGCAACATCAGTCGCGACTAATACACGAGTCTTACCTGATTTGAAATCATCTAATGCACGTTGGCGCGCACCTTGGCTTTTGTCACCATTGATCGATGATGCTTTAATACCATCTAGACCCAAATCTTTTGCTAACTGATCAGAGCCCTGCTTAGTTTTGGTGAAAACCAGTACCTGTCGCCAATTACGAGAACCAATTAAATACGCAAGTAATTCAGCTTTACGATGTTTATCAACAGGATAAACCATTTGTTCAACGGTTTCCGCAGCAGTATTTGCTGGCGTCACTTCTACCATTTTAGGGTTGGTGAGAATATCAAATGCTAGCTTTTTAACTTGCTTTGAAAAAGTAGCAGAGAAAAATAATGTCTGACGCTCAGGCGGCATTCGCTTCATAATACGTTGAATATCAACAATGAAACCCATGTCTAACATACGATCGGCTTCATCTAATACAAACGTTTCAACTTCAGATAGAGAGACAGAACCATTAAAGACGTGATCAAGTAAACGTCCAGGTGTCGCGACTAAAATTTCAGCGCCTGCATTTAAGGCTTTAACTTGTACATTCATACTCGTACCGCCATAAGCAACCGCCACTTTTAACTCGGTATATTTGGCATACGTTGTAATACTATCAAATACTTGTTGAGCTAATTCTCGTGTTGGAGTCAAAATTAAAGCACGAATTTTATTACGTAATTTTTGATTATTTTCGACCGCTGTCGATACCTGCTCAGCTTGCGATGGTAAAGTCATTAAGCGTTGTAATAGTGGAAGTGCAAATGCTGCTGTTTTACCTGTGCCAGTTTGTGCACCTGCCATTACATCGTCACCTTTCAATGCCAATGGAATTGCTTGTTGCTGCACATCTGTAGGTGTTGAATAACCTAATTCAGTCAATGCTTTTAACAAATTGGGATGAAGGTTTAGGGATTGAAACGACATAATGATTTCCTAACAGTAAAAACACTTATAACTTTCGATACAAGTAAGAGCCGTGAGTCTACCATAAAAGGAAATAAGCGATCTTTTATCAATTGAAACAATATATAAAAATCATCAATAATGCAGATTTAAAGAAAGGATGTTATTGGATATAGAGCCGTTTTTGTAGTCTATAAATTCGCAGTTCTCTGATAACGGCAAAAACAAAATTTATAATCACAGTGATAAACAGTAGAGATGCTCCCAGTGGAGAATAGTCGAAGCTCATCATAAGATAGCCTAATGCACTGAATGAAATTAGATATAATATCCACCTCAGTGGCGAGCCAAATCGTAAATCGTCGCGTTTCTTATCGTAATACACTGAAAAACTGCCTAAGAGAAAGCCAAACTTAATGTCTAAACCATAAGATTTTATCTCATAAGGCTGCGAGATTTTTTTTAATTCCTGCTCAAGCTCTGCAATGTCCATATTCGTTTCCTTATTGATGTATATCCATACTAGCAATTTAAAAATAAGAATTTTAAACAGAGGTAAAATTATGAGGCTCGTTTAACAAAAAAGAGCTCTATAAGAGCTAATGCCGATCAGTTAAGACAAAAATGATCAGTTGAACGATCCTATAGATGTGTAAAAATCCAAGTGTATTTAAT
>NZ_JADQAQ010000103.1 GCF_022129445.1 Photobacterium sp. Ph5 | reverse complement strand
CGATTATATTGGTTAACCTCTAAAACTGTGGCCAGTATTTATTGACCACTACAGTACGAAATCCTTGTATGACATGAGCATTTCTATTGTCGCCTTCGTCACCGAATTTGCTGATTTTTACGTTACTTTTTTGGCTAAATAGAATCGACTCTTTCGCTCTAAGACGGTGACGATTGCACCTGTGTCGTACCTGCCTAATATAGTGTCGATTTCCCAGTCTCCAAAGCGTTCTCGGCTATCGACAATCGATGGTCATCATTCGATACTGCATTTTTAATCGTTGGAGCCTTCTCTTTCACAGCCCTTTACGATATCGCTTATGTCCTTGCCTTAAATTGCTATAGAGCTTACCAACTTGACGTTTGTCTTGAGTAACATAGCGATAATAAATCCATTCATGGCTGATTGATGCTCCTGCTTTATTCAGAAGACGCGTGAGTGTGCTTGCGGCAATATTAGCCGCATACTCGGTTTCTTTTTAACTCACGATAAACCGTTGCACGGTGGCACTTCACTTTTTGGGCAATTACAGAGGTTGAAATTCCCAGTTCCAAAAGGGTAGCAATCTGGTATCCTCTCCTTTCGATCAACTGTTGATAACTCATGGTAGTACTACTTGTTTCTTTGGCGAGAAGAGCGTACCACTTTCAGCAGTTGGCTTCCTCTTCTACACCTTTCCATGAGTGTCGCACTTATTATCTGAAATCGGGCTATTTAATATAATGAGATATCCTACAAGGGATAATACATTGATAATATGTGATTAAATTACAATTTATCATACTGCCGTAAATGTTATTACACACTAGGTAAGGAAGCTCAAAGATCGCTATTATTAATATAAAGATGAGAGCTTAATGCTATTTTTCGCTGCATTTTTTCAAGGATCCAATACGGATCTCTTGCACATGGATTTTCTTTACTCAGCATTAAGATCATTAACACTTCGTCACGTATAGCAGTAATAAACAAGTGTTGTTTTTCATCACTACACTTAACAATTTCTATTCGATTTTCAATATACAAATACAATTCATCTTGCCAGTTTTTAATATCAACAATCGTTAGTTTCTCAAAATCCTCTTGGTTGACAACATCTAAGCATAAACTCGCACAATGAACGGTTAAAGATGAGATTTGCATACTAACGTCCCCCATTATTTAGAAAGTGTTCAAAAGCACTACCATCACGGCGTGTAAGGTTAGGAACAAAGCGAGAATAAACACGAAATAACATGGTGGTTGTACTGTGCCCCATCTGCTTTGCTATCCACTCAGGAGCTTCACCTGAGGCAAGCAATAACGTCGCATAGGTGTGCCTAGTTTGATAAGGGTTGCGGTGACGAAGACCTGCAGCATCAAGCGTGGGATACCAAATAGTTCGAGACACGACAGGATAACAAAATGGTTTACCTTTGCTGTTTACAAACACAAAAGTAGAAGTTGTGTGTTTACTCTTCTTATGTTCTTGTAGAACATCAACAACACGATCAATTAAATCAATATCTCGGTATGAACTTTCAGTTTTCAGATCTTTTAGTTCGTTACTAGAAAGTGCTTGTTTTACCTTGATCGTTTTATTTACGAAATCGATATCTTTCCACTGTAGTCCATCAATTTCCCCCGTTCTCATCCCTGTAAAAAAGCGGGTGATATAATAGGTTTGATAATCTCTCGGGACGACATTTAAAAAATGTTCAACTTCGTCTAAATGAAAGGGATCAATGACTGTTCGACCAACTTTTAACGCCTTAATATTTTTCCATGGTGAGTTAAAGTCATACCGATTTGCTGCTTCATTCAATAACTGACGCAATGGCGTCATAATGTGATTGATTCTAGAAGAGCTTAGGTATTCCCCCTTTCGTCCTGGAACTTGAGATAAAATAGAGCGAAACTGCAAAATTTTCTGCTTGGTAATAGAGCTAATCTTTTGATTACCAAAGGTGGGAAGTAAGTATTTTTCAATAACGCCAGAAACATCAATATAATGCCCCTTTGACCATTCGATCACTTTTTCAGCTAACCAAATATCAGCAAACTCAGCCAAGCTAGGACTATACGGTGCGTTATGATATTGAGAGGATACTCTCTCTCGATGCTCCATTGCTCTAAATTTTTCACACAACTTACTTTGAGAAAAATACTTTTGATACTCAAAGCAACCAAGAGTGATCTCAGCTTCTATTTTGTTAGCGAGTAAAGTGAGTCGCTTTCTATTGTGTGGGGTATCCGCTAACTGGGTTTGCTCTCGGCAACGCTGACCTCGATACCTAAAATCAATAACTAACTTACCATTACGAGTATTTATTGATCCCATAAAATCACCCTATTTACCCGTTAATAAAGATTCAATAGAAACGCCAATCAACATTTCTTCTTCAACACGTTCCCAAATAAATAAAATCTTTCGTCCTCCAAATGGGCGAATGTAGTGCACGCCTTCAAATAAAACAGAATCTTTTAATCGTTCACGAATGACACGCTCATCATATTTGATACGAGCTGCTAGCTCTGCTGTTGTAAGATAGGTATTGTCCATCGTACAATCTCCTATAACTCGATTTGATTTACAAAAATCTTAAATGCTCTCCTACAGAACAAAATGTAACACAATATTGACCTATTGCAACCATTTTTAACCTATAGGGGACTATTTTTATCAGGAGAAGAGCATGCTGAAGTGCCATTTATCTAAGCTAATGGGCGAAAAAAAATTAAAAATTTCTGATATATCAAGAAATACGGGAATAAATAGAGGCACAATTACACGCTTATATAACGAAACAGCAACACGAGTTGATCTTGAAGTAATTGAGCAGCTTTGCGATTACTTAGATATTACGGTAGGTGAGTTGTTTGAAATCCAGAAAGGCAGCGAAACTGATTAGATTATCTAATAACGACAGTGCTAACCGATAAGATAATGATTAAAGCCTACGAAAAATGGTGGTCACTAATTTGGTCACCGTTTGGTCACCGAGCATTTTTTTAGTGATTTTTTACAGACGTAAAAAAGCCCGCAATTGCTTGCGGGCTTTTCTATTTGGCTCCTCCTGCTGGACTTGAACCAGCGACATACGGATTAACAGTCCGCC